>JAQSXR010000004.1 GCA_029256575.1 Clostridiales bacterium
TACAGTCCAGTAAGCCGCCTTCGCCACTGGTGTTCCTCCTAATATCTACGCATTTCACCGCTACACTAGGAATTCCACTTACCTCTCCTGCACTCTAGCCATACAGTTTCAAATGCAGTCCCGGAGTTGAGCCCCGGGCTTTCACATCTGACTTATTTGGCCACCTACGCACCCTTTACACCCAGTAAATCCGGATAACGCTTGCCCCCTACGTATTACCGCGGCTGCTGGCACGTAGTTAGCCGGGGCTTCTTAGTCAGGTACTGTCATCATCTTCCCTGCTGATAGAAGTTTACAATCCGAAAATCTTCATCCTTCACGCGGCGTCGCTGCGTCAGGGTTTCCCCCATTGCGCAATATTCCCCACTGCTGCCTCCCGTAGGAGTTTGGGCCGTGTCTCAGTCCCAATGTGGCCGATCACTCTCTCAAGTCGGCTACTGATCGTCGCCTTGGTGAGCCATTACCTCACCAACTAGCTAATCAGACGCGGGTCCATCTTATACCTATAAATATTTTCACACTCTATCATGTGATAGTGTGCGCTTATGCGGTGTTAGCACCGATTTCTCGGTGTTATCCCCCAGTATAAGGCAGGTTACCCACGCGTTACTCACCCGTCCGCCACTAATTGTATTAACGAGTAGTTTATTCATATACACTTATTTTGTTTTCAAAGTTCATCAAAACCGTAACTATGACATCTTATCATGCGTTGTCCAATCTGTCAATAAGTTTTTAAATGTAATATTATGACATTTTCTATTAAGGATTTATAGTTATGAACACCTACTTACAAGCACAACCTCTAAGTATTTTTAAGATTGCCGCTGAAAATTTAAGCATTTTTATAGATTGCCGCTGAGAATTTAGGCATTTTAACCATAATCTTGCCTTTTCTAACACTTACTGTAGCATTATCTTGATAAAATCCCTCAGCTGTTGTCTGTATTATCCTTACCATTTTTTCATTCTGTTTAATACCAATTTCCCATACCGGAATTCTTACTTCTTTATCCTCTATTGAATTGTTCACAACTATAACATACTTATCTTTTTCATCAAATCTTCCATATGAAATTAATTGATATTCTCCGTGAAGATATTTTATTGAACCTGTCCGAAAAGCATTGCTAGATTTATGAATCTTGATTAATTCTTTATGAAGTTGTATGAGTGCTTTGTCCTCATTTCCCCATGGATATGTTCTTCTATTATCTGGGTCAGTCCATCCTGTTACACCTGCTTCATCACCATAATATACAGTTGGTGCTCCAGGCCATGTCATTTGAATTACAACAGCTTCTCTCATTATACCGATATTTACACCTTCATCTGCAGCTTTTGATCCGAGTGTATGTGTTCTTCCTGATTTATGATTCGTTCTTGTTAAAAAACGTGAGTGATCATGGTTTGAAAGCTCATTCATCGCAACCTGAAGTGATGGCATAATAAACCTTGACATGTTATAAGTCATACCATCAAAGAAGGCACGGTGATTACCAAGTAAATCTCCTCTAAATTCATCACTGTGCTTTTCCATTCCTGTTAGAAACCATGTTACCGGTTCCATAAAAGCGTCATAGTTCATAACTGTATCCCATTGATCTCCCTTTAACCATTCACTAGGATCTCCGTAATGTTCAGCTAATATAATCGCTTCTGGATTAATCTCTTTTACAGCTTTTCTAAAGTCTCTCCAGAATTTATGATTAAATTCTTTCGAAAACCCTAAGTCTGCAGCAACATCAAGCCTCCACCCATCAATGTTATAAGGTGGTGATACCCATTTTTTTGCTATTTTCATAACATATTCATATAGCATTTCTGATCCTTCGTAATTTAATTTCGGTAGTGTCTCATGTCCCCACCAGCCATCGTACCTGCAATTATAAGGCCAAGCATTTTCATCATAGAATCTAAAAAACGATTTATAAGGGCTCTCTTTATCAACATGTGCTCCCTTTTCATAACCCGCTTCATTTGAATAAAAGCGTTCTTTATCCATCCATTTATTAAAAGATCCACAATGATTAAATACACCATCTAAAATTACTTTTATTCCCCTTTTATGGGCTTCCTCAACTACATTAGCAAATAGTTTATTGCTTGCCTCTAAGTTCTTCATCATAGTAACTCTTTTGATGTACTTAGTAGCATGCTGATTATTATGGTCATCTTTCTCTAATAATTCTCCATCGTCTTCCAAAATAACACCAAAATGAGGATCAATATAATCATAGTCTTGTATATCATATTTATGATTTGAGGGAGATACAAAAAGAGGATTAAAATATATCGCCTCAATACCTAAGCTTTCCAAATAATCAAGTTTTTTAATTACTCCAAGCAAGTCTCCACCATAAAATTCGTGAACACTAAATGATGAAGGGTACTCTTCCCACTCCTTTACTTGTTTTGAATGTTCGCCAATATAGGAATATTCATTATCAAGTACGTCATTTGAGGGATCTCCATTATAAAACCTATCAACATATATTTGATACATAACAGCACCCTTAGCCCAGTCTGGCGTATGAAAATTTGGTGCAATTCTAAAATCAAAATATGGATCGCGGGTTCTAGTAACCCCTTTTTTGCTATAGAAACTCTTGATTTTTCCTAGACATAGTTCAAACCAATATCCTAATATATTCTCTGTAGGTGGAATAACCCCTTCATAATAGTCAAAAAGTTCATCACTTTCAACTTTTATCATTAATTGCTTTTCTTCCTTATATCTTAAATATACCTTTTCAACATTATCTTTCTCAGTTCTTAATTTTATTGAAGTACTCTCCATTGAGGTAGGCTCTACTGGATTTCTGAAATTCCTAGTTTCATCACTAAAAATAGCTCTCTCATTAAGAATTGGTTGTCTCATTCTTGCATAAAATAGTAACTTTTCCGTATTTGTGAAATCTGCAAATGGTATGTGAAGATTCATAATAACTGTCGGCTGAATAAAATGCCAACTACCTCCTTCTCAGTAAATATATGTGTATATTCTATAATAGTTCTACTCAAAATACAACTTAAACTTATAGTGTTAACTGATTAACCACTTTCTCCTCTTTAAAACATGTAAAAAGGACAGCTTCCGATCGCTGTCCTTTTTGGAGAAGGTATTTGTTTCTTTGGGGTGTAGCAAAACTTTTATATAATGTATTGGGGGGGGGTTACAAGTATTATTATAGCATCGTATGGAAAATAAGTGTGCATAATCTTTATCTTATTTAGAATTATTTTTTGTGCAGCTTTTTCTTGCCCAAAATCACTACAATGACACATTTCGTGATTTTTAACTAAAAAACAAGATTTTTCTCGATATTTTTGACATGCTATTTTTCCCTTGTTCTTCCTGGTTTTACAAATATTATTCTTAGCTCTTCTAATAAGTAATAACCTCACACCTATTATCTAGGCGAGAGGTTATTCGTACTTTATTCTATATCTGTTTTCTCTTCGTTTTTAACTTCATGAACTGTTATTTCTTCCGGTTCAACAGCTACTCCTGGTAATTCAGTATCATTTACCGGTGTAACCACACCAAAAATTGCTTCAAATTCACTTCTATTAATTTTTTCTTTTTCAATTAATAATTTAGCACATGCATGTAATTCTTCCATGTGTTCTTTTATTAATCTCTCTGCTTCTGTATATGCCATATCAATCAACTTTTTAACTTCATTATCAATTTTCTCTGCAGTACTCTCACCATATTTTCTTGAATGGCCCCAGTCTCTACCTACAAATACTTCTTCATCATCACTAAATAAGATAGGCCCCAAAGTATCTGACATACCAAATGTTGTAACCATTTGGCGAGCTGTTTCAGAAGCTTGTTTTATGTCATTAGAAGCACCTGTTGATATATCACCACAAATCAGTTTCTCAGCAACTCTACCACCAAATGCAACGATAAGATCTTGTTCCATTTCGCTTTTTGTTCTATACATTTCATCACTTTTTGGTAAAGGCATTGTATATCCGCCAGCACGTCCTGTTGGTATTATAGAAACACTATACACTGGTCCCATATCAGGTAAAACTTGAAATAATATAGCATGACCAGCTTCATGATATGCTGTTAATCTCTTATCTTTTTCTGATACAACTTTACTTGTTTTCTCAGTACCAATACCTACTTTAACCCAAGCCTTTTTAATATGCTCTTGTGTAATATATTTTTTGTTTTCTCTTGCGGCTATTAAAGCTGATTCATTCATTAAATTTTCGAGGTCAGCTCCTGTAAATCCAGAAGTTGTTCTAGCAACATCTTTCAAATCTACATCGTCTCCCAAAGGTTTTCCCTTTGAATGAACTTTCAAGATTTCTACTCTGCCCTTCATATCTGGTCTTCCGATATGAACTTTTCTATCAAAACGTCCTGGTCTTAAAATAGCAGGATCTAGAATGTCTACACGGTTAGTTGCAGCCATTACAATAATTCCTTCATTCGCACCAAAACCATCCATTTCAACTAATAATTGATTTAATGTTTGTTCTCTTTCATCATGTCCGCCTCCAAGGCCTGCCCCTCTTCTTCTACCTACCGCATCAATTTCATCGATAAATACAATACAAGGTGAGTCTTTCTTGGCTTGTTCAAATAAATCTCTTACTCTAGATGCACCAACACCAACAAACATCTCAACAAAATCCGAACCTGAAATACTATAAAACGCAACTCCAGCTTCCCCTGCAACTGCTCTCGCAAGTAATGTTTTACCTGTTCCTGGAGGGCCATCAAGCAATACGCCTTTTGGTATTCTAGCACCTAAGTCAGTGTACTTTCTTGGAGATTTTAAGAAGTCTACAAATTCTTGTAGTTCTTGTTTTTCTTCATCAAGTCCTGCAACATCTTTGAATGACATTTTTTTCTTATCATCTGTCATCTTCTTTGCTCTACTTTTTGTGAAGCTCATTGCTTTGTTTGCTCCACCACCTTGAGCTTGATTAATCAAAAATATAAATAATAAAATAGAAACACCAAATATTAAAATGTATGGTAATATACTAAGCCAAGGGCTTCCTTCTGTAGGAATGTCTGAAATATTATATTGTACACCAGCTTCTTTTATCATCTCTTCAGCCATCGCAATATCAGGTACATATATTTGTTTAACCGAATTATCCGTTAAAGTAACAGTCGCTATTCCTGTAGGTATTTCTTTATTTTGATCCAAAACTACACTTTGTACTTCCCCATTTTCTAAGTCAGATATAAAATCACTATTTTTATATTTTTGAGAATCTGGTTTTTGTGTATTGTTTGATAAAACCATTGCTCCGACTGCAACAATAAGTGCTAACAGTAGGTAAAATGCAATGCCTCTAAATTGCTTTTTCTTCATCTTCTTCCTCCTCACGCTTTAGCGAGTTATTAATATTAATCTACAAATTCAACTACCCCGATATAAGGTAAATTTCTATATCTTTGGTCATAGTCTAAGCCAAACCCAACAACAAATTCATCTGGTATTGTAAAAGCTACATAATCAACGATTACATCATTTACAACTCTTCTGTGTGGCTTATCAAGCAATGTACAAAGTTTAATTTCTTGAGGAGCTTTATTCTCAAGAGTTTTTACAAGGAAACTCAAAGTTCTTCCAGTATCTATAATATCTTCCACTATTAAAACATTCTTTCCTTCAATTGGATCGTCTAAATCTTTAATAAATTTGACGCTTCCACTACTACTTGTGTCACCCCAATAACTAGCGACTGCCATAAAATCCATAGTTACTGTTACTTTTAATCTCTTTGCTAATTCACTCATAAACATAACTCCACCTTTAAGAATACAAATCAAGTGAAGTTCTTTTCCTTCATAATCTTTGTTGATTTGATCTGCAAGCTCATCAAGCTTTCTACAAATCTCTTCTTCACTAATCAACGTTTTTACTCTTTCCATCTAACTTTCCTCCTGCACATCCAGTGTATATCTGCCATTAATCTCAACAACAAGTATTCTCTTTGTGGCACTAGTTACCTTATATTTTTCACTAATTCTATAACCTGCAATCCAAATTATTTCATTGCCTTCTGCTAACAAAAGTATTTTATCCCTTTTTTCACTAGGAATTTTATTATCAATAAAGAAATCACTTAATTTCTTTTTGCCGTTTATTCCAGCTAAACGAATAAAATCGCCAGGCTTTCTTGTTCTAAATCGCAATTTATCCTTAATTGTATCATAATCAAACCATTTCGTATACGATTTTTTTGGGATGTTCACATTTAATTCACAATTAATTAATGTCATTTCCACCTGTGCAACATTATCATCAATCGTTATCTTACTACCTGGTTCAATATCATAACATATTTGATTAATACTATCTATGTTTCTTTCTTTTTTCTTTAAAACTATCGCATCATACGTTCTTATTGCAACAATGTTATGCGGCAAGCATATTTTCTTACCTACTTGTTTATTTTCCAATTCGCATATATCATCTATATGCACCAAATCAATATCTTTCAACTTAGTGATTAACTTCTTTACCGCTAATCTAATAATACGTCGTTTTATTGCAATTTTCTCTACCATAAAATTATTTACTAATATATTTATTTCATTCTTTTTTATTTCACATATTCTATCAAAAGCTAAATCTGTCATATATGAAATATATTCTTCCTCTTCATTCAAGATCCTAGCAGTATTATTTATGTGCATTATTACCTTTTCATTTATTTCATTTTTAATATATGGGAATACGTTTAGTCTTATTTTATTTCTTGTATATACATCTTCCAAATTAGTTCGATCTGTTTTATATTCCGTTTGTTTACTCATGCAATATATTTCAATTTCTTCTCTCGTCAAACATAATAATGGCCTTATTATATTATCTCTTATTGCCTGCATTCCAGTAAGCCCAGTTAATCCTGTTCCTCGAAATAAATTAAGCAAAACTGTTTCTGCTTGGTCATTCGCATTATGTGCGACTGCTATTTTATTCGAATTTGTTTTATTTAGTTCTTCCTCAAAACTTCTATACCTTAATATTCTTCCTGCTTCCTCAGAAGACAGCTTGTTTTCCCTAGCGTACTCATTTATATCATATTGATAAATTGAAATACTAATATTGTTTTTTTCACATAATTCAATTACGTAATTTTCATCATCTTTGGCTTCTAATCCTCTTACTCCATGATTAATGTGTACACAATGAATCGTAATCATCAATTTTTCTCTTAATTCAATAAGCATCAAGAGTAGACATACAGAGTCAGCGCCACCTGATATTCCTACGATAACGCTGTCTCCTTTTGAAATCATATTATTTTTAATAATATAGTTGTAAACCTTATCCAGCATTCATATTCCCCCTATAAAAGGAATATTACTAAATATACACAAATAAATCAAGTCCTAGTTCTTACAAATCCGAACAACTAAAACTGTCATATCATCCTGTAAATCATTACCTGACTTTTGTTTAGCGATTGAAAGTATTGCATCTGCAATTCCTTGCGGACTTTTTTGCATGTTATCCTCTAAGATATTCTTTATAAAATGTTCTTTATTAAAATTTTTCTCAGCATCAAGAACTCCATCTGTAACCATAATTACAAGATCGTTCTCATCCAAGTCAACTGATACCTCGTCTAATTCTATATCATTCATGACACCAATAGGTAAATTTGTTGACCTTACTACTTCAACTGTTTTTCCTTTTTTTATAAAAGTAGAAGATGCTCCAACTTTTATAATTTCACATGTTCCGGAATATAAATCAATAATACTTAAATCAAGTGTAGAAAATGACTGTTCTGTTGATTTTAATACAAGAACTGAATTTATCATTTTAATTGCTGTTTCTCTATCGAAGCCTGTTTCTAAAAATTGTTCCAAAAGTTCTATTGCCGCTTCACTTTCTTTGCATGCTTTTGCACCCGATCCCATACCGTCCGACAAAGCCATTACAGTTTGTCCACTATCAAGTTCTAAGAATGAATAATTATCCCCCGAACAGTTATTCCCTTCCTTACTTTCTCTGGCCATTCCGTAAACTGTTCTAAATTGTTTGATTTCTGAATATCTCAACGTTACAGTATCCGGACTTGTAATATTAGTAATCTCTTGATCCAATTGTATATGTTTATCCAAAACTATGGTAAGTATATCTAAAATTTCATCACTATACTGTTTATTCACTTTATTGATATTTAATGTTATATATATCTCTTTTCTTTTACTGTATCTTTCAATAATTAATACTTCATCAAAATTGATTTGCCTTCTTTTTAATTCTTTTTCTATACGTTTTTCAAGAAAGCGATTACCTTCTAAGTCTGAACTTAACTGATTTGCGAACTTATCTATAACTTTCGCTACTGCTTGTAATTGTTCTGCAATTAATTCTCTTCCTTCTGCCATTTTATTATTCCATACTAGGTTGTTTTTAAATAGATCAAAATAAGAGTTAGTCGCAACAATAAATTCATCAAGTTTTACACATTTATTCTTAAAATCATTTGGTATATCCATTTGCCTTACCCTCCCATTTTTTTCAGCCGACCCTAATATTGAATATGCAGCTTTATACGTTTCATAGAATTCGTTTTTCCAACATGCATTGCACAAACTACAGTCTCCACAGACAGTATTGGCAAGCTCATCAAAAATTTGACCAACTTCAGTTTTACTTAAACTTGTTCTCCGTTCTGCTAAAGAATTAAATGTGATACCTAATCTATCAAAGCAACCTGCGAAACCTTTTAATTTTTCTCTTGTTATTTCTTCTAATTTATCGTTGTGTAAGCTTCCACTTGATGTAATCTCATTATTAACTTTTCTGGATATCCTGGAAATAAAACTTTTCGGCATGGTAATAAAAATTACCTCCGCTGTTAGCAATGACCTCAACATGGAATAATCAATCTCAAGTTTTAAGCTATAGCTAGAAACTATTATAGTTGTCATCAAATAACCTATACCACACGGAATCTTTCCTATTTCTGAAAATATACTAGCTGCAACAGCAGATATCGCCATTATAATTACAGTATCTGTACTTAACAATCCCAAACTTGATAATACAAAACCAGTAATAATTCCTGTAGCAGCTCCTAATCCAATTCCATATCTATAGCAAAATACTAAAGTCATCAAATATGCTACCACTTCATATATCGGATAATCAAACACTACCATATCTGATATTCCAATTATGAGAGATACCCCAAGTAAAACTATACTTATGACAACTTCATTGCTTAATATACGATCTTTTTCTTCACTAACAAAATATTCAGTGCCCTTCGTAAATACTAGTCCTAATGCTATAACCGTTAATCCCTCTACAACAGCAAGTTGATATAACACAATCGTATTCATCTGTACTGCAGCACTTGCTATTCCCAACATCAGTACACATGTACCGGCAATCGCACATATAATTCCTTGACTTGCTGTTTTCTTTTTCCCTTCATAGACACCTACAATACATATTATCATCAAAATAATTAGTATATATTTAGTCGCATCTAATAACGGCATTTTTGTCGCTACTCCCACAACGGATGCTAGTATCGCAATAATTCTTGTAGACTTGTTTCTATAAACGGCTGCGAAATACGCTATTCCTATTGGATTAAAACTGCCAATAGTTGCTCTCCCCAAGAAGCAAGCAACAATGCAAATTAGAATTTTCTTTATTAGCACCCCGTCCCATATTTTTAACGTCTGTTTTGTAGTACTTTTTGCATTACTATTAATTTTCTCTAACTGTTCCATTACATACTCTCCTCCCAAAATCTATCTACAAGCAGTGATTATAGGTCACTCCCGGAGAAATGTTTGTCATAATGTGTAAGGATTTTTAAAAACTTCTAGACAAAAATAACTTCGAAACGCACGATAACTTAATCTCATATTAAATACATGCATAAAAAAAACACACTGGAATTCCAGTGTGTTTCGTTAAGTAGCGGAGAACGGATTTGAACCGCCGACCTGCCGGGTATGAACCGGACGCTCTAGCCAGCTGAGCTACTCCGCCAAGAGCTTACGATTCGTAATTATACACGACAGACAATGTTTTGTCAACCTACTTTTAATGTTTTTCTTTAATAATCGTCTCATTTGGATATAATAATCCTAATTTTTCTCTTGCTTGCTCTTCTATATATTCTCTTGTGTTTATGAAGTCAATCTCATCTTGTAAACTTAATTTTTCATTCTCTTGCTCAGCTATACTTGCATCTATCATTTTTTCCCTATCTTCTAATGTCCGAGTTTGTGCTGTAAGCTTGGAAGTTTGCACTGTCATAACAATAATTAATGCTATTAAAACGCTATACATTAATATTATATTAATCTTTCTTATCTTGCGATTTCTTCTAACCAAGCATATCTCCCCTTTACTCATATGTATAAACTTCGATTAAATTTCTTAATCTTTAGGATTTTTAGTCTTTTTTCTTAAGTCTTTTTTGTTCACACTTTTTTGTTCAAGTCTTTTTTGCTCAATCTTTATTACTTCAAGCCTTTTTTGTTCAATCTTTTTTTCTTTCATTAATTTTTTTTCATACTTTATTAATTGCTTCTTTAACTTATATCTACCCTTACTTATTTTAACCTGTTTTATAGGTTTTTTCAATTGTTTTACTACATATTTTCTCGGTTTGCGGGTAAATTTTTTTAGGAAGTTATAAATAAACCTTATTGGAGCAGTTAATAGCTTTATAAGCGCCAATATAAAGTTCTTAATTTTATTTATAGTCCAAACTGTCGCCTTCACATATGCCTTACTAATACTTATGTAATATATACACAAACCTACCATTACTCCTAGAATAGAAAAACCCCTTATTACCCCATCATCTTTACTATAAAGCACATAAAAAAGAAATATACTGCAGCATATCCAATATATCAAATCTTCTATAGCAATAACAAAATTGTTATGTGGAACAATTCTTCTAAATATTCTAATACTGTCATAGATAACTCCCATTCCTATACCACATAAAATAGTAGCTCCAAAAATGCTTGCTTGTATTGGGATAAAATCGCTCATATTATCACCCTACTTAAACAATCTGCCAAAAACAGATCCGGAGTTTTTTGAATTAGGCCCTGTTGCACTATAGCTAAAATTATTAATGTCACCTTCAATGTCAACTTCGCCTTTTTCTACTGTTACTCTATTCACGTGTAAATCTGAACCTTTTATTGTCAGAATCCCCTGTTCTGTATCAAGAATTATCTCTTCTGCATCAAAAGCCAAAACATCATCTACACCTGTAATTTGACATATTTTACGATTATTCAAGGTAACTCTATGACCTTTAAGTGGTTGTTGTTTTTCATCCATAAAAAAGCCCCCCGATATACTATTCTTACATTAAGTATATTAATGTAGAATATCTATTATTCCTATCAAAAGGGCATATATGGAAATCAAACAACAACCACTTAAAAGTTCAAAAAGTCGCTATCAATTGAATTTCTATTTCATTACTTTAATAATCTTATATTACAAATATTTATATAGCTCTTTTGACTCTTCTTTTTTAGTGGTATCTTGTATATTCAGAACTTCTACTTTAACAGATTTAGCTCCGAAAGCAATTTCAATTATATCTCCTACTTTAACTTGTGTAGATGGTTTCGCAAGTTTCCCATTTAGAAAAACTCTTTCCCCACCACAGGCGTCATTTGCAACTGTTCTTCTTTTTATTAATCTTGATACTTTTAAATATTTATCTAATCTCATAATATTCTACACTCCTTTGCTATACAAAAACAAGCGGCTGACTCTGTATTAGTGTAACAGGAAAGCTTGGGTCTCTTGCGAGCAAGACAACCTTCTCTATTTACATGTAAGCGGCTACGCCGCACTAGTGAAACAGGAAAGTTTGGGCTCTTGCGAGCAAAACAACCTTCTCTATTTATAAAAAAAATCTACACCTTATCAGTGTAGATTTTATGCCTTACTAAATTCAAATTAGTTTACAGCATCTTTAAGAGCTTTACCTGCTTTAAATTTTGGTGCTTTTGACGCATCAATTTTCATTGTTTCATTAGTTTGAGGATTTCTTCCTTCTCTTGCTGCACGTTCTGCAACGCTGAAAGTTCCGAATCCAACTAATTGAATTTTTTCACCTTTTGTAAGTTCTTCTGTCACTACGTCGATGAATGCTTTTAAAGCTTTTTCTGAGTCTTTTTTAGACAATTCTGTTTTTTCTGCCATAGCAGCTACTAATTCAGATTTGTTCATTTTTAACTCCTCCTCTTATATTATGTTTTTTTCCTAGCTCCCTAAAACTGACCCCAAAGCCTGTTATATTTTCCTAGGTATGTTCACTGATGCCAAGCTCTTGCCACAAATTAGCAACACCAGCACCTCTAAGTTTAGTTATAACTGTTTATACAGTATTTGTCAAGGAATATTAAGCATTTTATGTTGAAAAATCTTGTTAAAAGCCTAATCCGTGCCAAATTCGTAAACATTTACACATAAGCCAAAATTTTCGTCCATAAAACAGGCGAATCCTTACTGAATTCGCCTATAAATAACTTATTGTTCCATTTGTTTTCCTAAAAATCCTGCTGCTGATGCTGCTAGCTTATGTTCAACGTCTCCCATTTTAGCCTTAGGACCTTTTGTAAGAAAAATTACAGCTCCTACAGCATCACCCTCACAAATAATAGGTGTAATAACCTGTGCAGTATAATCATCCATTTCTTCATTTATTACATTAACAAATTTTTTCTCTTCTTTTGTCGCAATTATTGTTTCACGTTCAGAGATAGCAGTCTCAAGACCTTTACTTATGGCTTTAGAAAATAAATCTTTTTTAGAACCACCTGATACAGCAATTACTTGATCTTTATCTACGATACATATAGTATGTCCTGTAGTTTGAGCAAGAGCTTCTGCATATTGTTTTGCAAATGTCCCTAACTCTCCAATAGGTGAATATTTCTTTAAAACGATTTCTCCATCTTTGTCTGTGAATATTTCAAGTGGATCTCCCTCTCTTATTCTCAAGGTTCTACGAATTTCTTTTGGTATAACCACTCTTCCTAAGTCATCAATACGCCTTACGATTCCTGTTGCTTTCATTATATATTTCCTCCGTTTACCCTATTTTGTAATATTAAAAGAGTTAACCTCTGGAGATAGTATTTGTATTCCTGTGATTTTTATACAAATTAATTTCCTATTCCTTTTCCCATTTCTATTTTATTCCACTGTTTTTGAACAACTTTTATATCTTTTTCTGCTTCTTTTTCCCATTCAGCATATATAGGTGTATAAAATTCTTGTTTTTGCACTTGGAGTAAATTATTCCTCAAATATTCATCGTAATCTTTTATAACTTTTTCAAATTCTGTTATTTCTTCTGGAGTCGGTTTAATAATTTCTTCTAATCTCATAATATGATATCCGAATATTGATTCAACTAAACGTATTTCTCCAATTTCCATATCAAAAGCTGCATCTGAGAATTCATGGGTCATCTCTTTATAGGTAAATGTATATTCTCCTTCGTTTGCCAACGAAGCTTCATCTTCCGAATATTCTGTAATCAATTTCACAAAATCTTCACCATCTTTTACTCGTTCAAAAAGTTGTTCCGCTTCTATTTTAGCAGCTTTCTTATCTTCCGCTGAGTAATTAGTTGTTTCAGTTGGTTGTTCACCAGTAAATGTCTTTATAAGTAAATGCTTAACTCTAGCTTTTGTTATAATTTCTTCTATTGGTGTATTTAAAAAATATATATATTCACTATTTTCTTCTAATGTTGAATAAATTTTTTCTTCATCAACTTCCATATCTTTTGTTTTTAAATCTAATAGTTTTGAAAATAAAGCATTTTTCTCATAAACTATCTCAACCGTCGATAGGGTTAATCCTAATGTCTCAATTTCCGATTCTTCTAGCTGATCAAAAAAAGTTTTAGCATCTTCTTTAACAGTTTCCAGCTCTTCATTACTTAGAGTAATATTTTCTTCTTTCGATTTTTGTGTTAATACAAGTACTTGTTTTAATCTAAATTCTAATTCTGTCTTAGCTTGTTCTTTTGCTCCATCTTCAAGCCACACATTACTTGAACCTGCTGCTTCTTCAAATTCAGCTTCAAGAATAGCTTGCCACAAAGAAACTTCATCTAAATTTAAAACAGTATCTTTATATTCCATTACCTTTATTTTTTCATAATTATTCTTCCCACATCCTGATAGTAACATTGTTAGTGTTGAAATCATAAGAAAAATTATAGTTAACCTTTTAATTATTTTCCCCATTTGTCTACCTCACCTAGCTGAATATAGTGCCAATTTCAAGTTTATCCCATACTTCATCAACATAATTTACTGTGTATTTTTCTGATTCTTTTTCAAAAATACCCCAGAAATATTCTGATTGTAAGTACTCTAACATTGCAGTCCAAGCTTCTTCTTTGTATTTTACTAAAGAATCTTGATATGCCTGATAGTCTTCAGTAGTAATCTCAGGAATAGCTTCAAGTCTCATAATATGATAACCATACTCAGTTTCAACTAATCGAGTTTCTCCTACTTCCATGTCATATGCTGCTTCTTCAAACTGAGGAACCATTTCATCTCTTCCAAATGTAATTTCACCATTAGCCTCAACTGAGCCAGTATCTTCTGAGAACTCTTTTACAAGAGCTACAAAATCTTCACCACTTTGTACTTTGGCAAAAATATCATCTGCTTTTGTCTTAGCTGCTGCTTTATCTTCATCTGTCTTAGGGGTTCCATCTTCATTAATAGTTTTTATTAAAATATGTTTAACAGTTACTTGTTGCATGAAATATTCTGGATCTTTAGTAACACTTTCAACATAAGTTTGGTCATTGTTTAATGCAGTATTTATTTCTTCATCAGTCGGTACATAATCACCAACAGTTTTATCAAAAACTTTTCCAACTAGCGCATCATTATAAAATGCTCTCTTTGCAGTTTCTAATGTAACACCAAGAGTTTTAATCTCTTCTGGTACTCCATCAAAAAATTCTTGAGCTTGTGTATCAATATCTATCTTTTCTTCATCCGTTAATACCATTCCATCATTTTTGGCCATCTCTGATAAAATCGCTATTTCCTTAATTCTGTCTTTTAAGGATACTAATAATTGTGTTTTTTGATCTTCAGTCCATTCTGTAACTCCAGCATTATCTTCAAATACAGCCTGCCATAACAGAACTTCGTCTTTATATATTTTTGTATCATTAATACTTGCCGCTACTGTACTAGCTAGATTTTCTTTCTCTTTATCTTTTTTGTCATCATTATTTTTACAGCCCACTGTAATACTTGCCACTAAAGATAGGGACAACATGAGCACGATAACCTTTTTATAAATCAACTTCATTTCTTTTCCTCCTAAAAATAATTAGTGTTTCAGCCACCATGTTTCTATTATAGTTGATAACTTTCAAAGTTTCAAACATTTTATTTCTTCGATAAGTGTATTTATCTGAATAAAAGCATCTTTTTTACTTATCTTTCTAAGAGACAGAGCAAAAAAAGGTTTTCCTATTACTGTAAATTCAAGCTTATTTTTATATCGAGCAATTAGTTCTGGAATTTTTGATGCATCAATATTTGCTGATGGTTTCATAAATAATTTTACTACTTCCTTAACTTGTTCTACCCCAATTATTTCTGCTTTATTCGCATTTGCTTTCATTAATGCAATTTCCAATAAATTTTGTACGCATGTAGGAAGTGTCCCAAATCGATCTTCTAACTCCTCTTGCATATCATTATAATCTTCGTCATTTTCAATTGTTGCAATTCTTTTGTATACATCAAGTTTTTGAAACTCATTTTTAATATACTCAGATGGTATATAGGCATCATAATTAAGATCTACGGTTGTTTCAAAATATTCCTCAACAGGCTCATCTTTTAGTGCTCTAACTGCCTCATCTAACATTTTACAATACATATCATAACCAACCGCTTCCATGTTCCCATGTTGCTCGGCTCCTAACAGATTCCCTGTTCCTCTTATTTCCAAGTCTCTCATTGCTATTTTAAATCCTGATCCGAGTTCTGTAAATTCTCTAATAGCTTGTAGTCTCTTCTCTGCTATTTCTTTTAACATCTTATCTCTCTTATACATTAAATAAGCATATGCAGTTCTATTTGATCTACCAACTCGACCCCTTAATTGATACAACTGTGCAAGACCTAATTGATCGGCATCATGTATGATCATTGTGTTTACATTTGAAATATCTAATCCTGTTTCAATTATGGTGGTACTTACTAACACATCAATCTCACCATTAATGAAGTCGAACATAATCTTTTCTAATTCACTTTCCTTCATTTGGCCATGTGCGAAGGCAACATTAGCTTCAGGAACCAATTTACTAATACTATTAGCAACTTCAACTATTTTATTTACTCTATTATATACATAATAAACCTGTCCTTCTCTTGCGAGTTCTCGATTAATTGCTTCACGTATAAGCTCATCATTTTGTTCTAATACATAAGTCTGAATCGGCATCCTCTCTTCAGGTGGCTCTTCAAGAACACTCATATCTCTAATACCAATTAAGCTCATATGAAGTGTCCTTGGTATTGGTGTAGCAGTTAATGTTAAAACGTCAACATCAGATTTAATATCTTTCATTTTTTCCTTATGCCCAACTCCAAATCGCTGCTCTTCATCAATAACTAATAACCCTAGATCTTTAAACTTCAAATCTTTTGATAGAATCCTATGCGTTCCTATTACGATATCAACCATTCCAGAACTTATTCCTTCTAAGGTCTTCTTTTGTTCTTTTGCCGTTCTAAACCTAGAAAGCATATCAACTCTGATTGGAAAGTCTTTCATTCTTTGTACAAATGTATTATAGTGTTGCTGTGCTAGAATAGTTGTAGGAACAAGATAGGCTACTTGCTTGCCATCTTGTACTGCTTTGAAAGCTGCACGAATAGCTACTTCCGTTTTACCGTACCCAACATCTCCACAAATCAGTCTATCCATTATCTTAGCACTTTCCATATCTTTTTTTGTCTCACTAATCGCTGAAAGTTGATCATCTGTTTCATCATACGGGAACATTTCTTCAAACTCTTGTTGCCATACGCTATCTTTCGTATATCGAAATCCTAATCTAGCCTGCCTCTTAGCATATAATTCAACTAAATTAAATGCTAATTGCTTAACAGCTATTTTTACTTTTGTTTTCGTCTTTTCCCATTCCGCGGAACCTAATTTATTTAATTTTGGCTTTCTATTTTCTGCTCCTATATATTTTTGAATTGCATCTAATTGCGTAGTCGGAACAAACAAATTACCATTATTACTATACTCTATTTTAATGTAATCTTTTGAGATAGTATCTATCTCAATCTTATCAATCCCTTTATAAATACCTAATCCATGTTTTTCATGAACAACATAATCACCCACTAATAAATCTGTAAAACTCTGGATTTTCTTGCCTGTGTAGGTTTTTTTATGTTTATTTTTCTTAAGACTCTTTCCAAAAACATCTGTTTCAGAAATTATGATAAATTTAAGAAGAGGATACTCAAATCCCTTGTGCAAACTTCCATTTGAAATGATTACCTCTCCCGGTAGAATTGGTCTATCAAGATTTTCACTATAAAAAGCATTAAGCCCCTCATTCATCAATTCCTTTGCTAATCTTTCTGCTCTTGTTTTTGAAGCTGCTAGTAGCAAAACTTTGTTCTTTTTACTTTTCCACTGAATTAAGTCTTTAAGTAATAATTCGAAACTACCATTATAGGCTGAAGTTGCCCTCGCAGTTATGTTATATGTGTCTTTAACTTGAAATTCCTTTGTTACTTGTGGCATCATACTACTTAAAACAATTTTTTGCTTTGTTAGCATATGAACAACGGTATTATAATCATATAAAACTTCAATTTGTCCAGGTAGTATATACCCCTTCTCTAGTCTAGTAAGCATATTGTCTCTAAATTCTTCGTAGGTAAAGGATGCTTTTTCCGCTATCCTGGTAGGTTCGTCCAATATTACGATTGAGTCCTCGGATTTAAAGTATTCAACAAAGCATACTAATTTTTTGTAAAAATAATTTATATAACTTTCCAAACCTCTATATTCAACTGTTTGTGTCAGTTTTTCATATGTTTGCTTGTATATTGGTTTTATTCTGTTAATTGCTTCATGATTCTTTTGTTTTGATAATGAGTCAACAAATGTATCCATATCATTTTTTAAATCAATAATGCTTTTTGCCCTAATTTCTTCATTAATTATTATTTCGACTGCTGGGAAAATAAGAATTTTTTCTAATTTTTCAATTGATCTTTGACTCTCAATATCTATTGTTCTGATAGAGTCAACTTCTTCATCCCAAAGTTCAATTCTAAATGCACATTCTTCAGTTAGTGAGAATATATCAATTATTCCACCCCGTATAGAAAATTGCCCTTTTGCCTCAACCTGAGATGTTCTTTCATATCCTATATCAATTAATTTGCTTTTTAGTTGATCTAATTTTATAATTTCACCAAGGGTTATTTCCAGTGTATTTTTCTCATAGACATCAATTGGTATTAGCTTATCTAGGCATCCATCTATTGTTGCAATTACTGTAATATTTTCACCATTTGAGATTCTTCTAATAATCTCTAGCCTTTGAGCCGTGATATCATTACTATGGATATCCGCATTAAAAAATATAAGATCTCTCGCAGGATATAAATATACATTCTTATCAAAGAAAAGATAATCTTCATATATTTCTTTTGCCTTTATTTCGTTATATGTCACAATAAGCTTAGTCTTATAGTTTTGTGCTAAGTCATAAAACAAATGACATTTTTGGCTATCTATTGATCCTGTTATATATATAGGAGTATTTCCATCGGCTATATTCTTCTTACAAATACTTATCTCTTCTAATTCACTTAACGGTTGCGTAACAGCTAACATTCAAACACCTCCTAATTCATGTAATTATATTATTATTTTTATGGCAATACAACCTTAATATGGAATTTCTACTGTAGTGTTATTAATTTGCTATAGCTTAAATCATGCTAATTATAAGTCAGGCCTGCCAACTTGATATATTTGTAGCAAATTCATATACTTTGCGAGAATTTGAATTGGTCAATATATAATATCTCTAAATCCAGTAAACAAAATACCGATAAATAAATTTTTCTTTATTTTGTGGCGAAGAATTCCCACGACTTAGGTCGTGGGAATTCTTAAAGCATTTAGAAATACACTTCAAAATATTTGAATTATTAAAAAGCAAGAAAGGATATCAGTACTAGATATCCTGTGATTTTTTTTGATTGTATATATTCATGGCTTTATTTAGGTCCTCTACTACTATTGTTGTAACTGCGTTTACAACATTGTCCAAAGATTCTTCTACTAATTTTTCGTCTGCTTTTGCGAATGCTGATAGCACATAATCAGCTAAATCCCATTCCTTTGGTTTTTCATCGACACCAACTTTAATTCTAACAAATTCAGAAGTACCACTAAGTTGTATAATACTTTTTACTCCATTATGCCCACCAGCACTTCCTTGCTTTCTTATTCTTATGTCTCCTAGAGAAAGAGATACATCATCATATATTAATATTAAATCTTCCATACTCAACTTATAAAAAGTTAAAATTTCTTGTAAGCTTTCCCCACTAAGATTCATAAATGTTTGCGGCTGTGCAAGTAATACTTTTTGGCCTTCCATATATCCACTACCAAGTAATGCTTTATGTTTTTTTTGATCTAATGATATTTTATATTTTTCAGAAATCTTCCTAACTGCCTCAAATCCAATATTATGTCTCGTTTTTGTATATTGTTTCCCTGGATTCCCAAGTCCCATTATTAAGAACATCTTTTATCTCCTACCTAACTATTATCTTTTTATGATAATTTGATTTGCCTCTTCCAATTGCTCCGGTGTATTTACGCCTAACATTTCTTCATATATATCTATTGGTAATGTATCTACCAACAAACCTTTTTCTTTAATCGCAACTAAAGTGTCAGGTAAATAGTATTCACCTTGTGAATTATTTAATGTCATCTTTCCAAATGCATCTTGAAGTGCTTCTGAATTAAATAGATACATACCTGAATTTATTTCTTTCGAAAGCAACTCATTTCCAACAGCATCTTTTTGCTCTACATTCTTAACAAACTTCCCATTTTCATCTCTAATAATTCTGCCATATCCAGTAGGATCATCAACCATTGCTGTTAAAACTGAAGCAGCATTACCACTCTTCATATGAAATTCAACTAATTTTCGAAGTGTATTTCCAGTTATCAGAGGAGTATCTCCACATAACACTATAACCATTCCATCATTCCCAATAAAATCTGCTGCTTGCATTACAGCATGTCCAGTTCCTAATTGTTCATATTGATTAACATATACAACTTTATGATGAATCGACTCTTTTACAACATCGGCTTGATATCCAACTACCACACATATCTCTACTGCGCCTGCTTCCATGGAAGCTTCAATTACATATTCCACAAGTGGTTTTCCTTGAATTTGGTGTACTACCTTTGGTAAATCCGATTTCATTCTTGTCCCTTTACCTGCTGCCAAAATAACTGCCTTTATATTCAAAATTATATTCCCCCATATATTCATAATATTATTGAATACATTTTACTCCAGTTAATCAACCTTTGCAACTTATAATCTTTGTTTTATATTCTTTTAGTTTCGATACGATATGTATCTTCTATTCTATACTTAATACGTAGTCTGTTTTTATGTTCGTATGTTTTATGTTTTATGTTTTAGTTTTAGTTTTAGTTTTAGTTTTAGTTTTTGTTTTAGTTTTAGTTTTTGTTTTAGTTTTAGTTTTAGTTTTAGTTTTAGTTTTAGTTTTAGTTTTAGTTTTAGTTTTATATTTTATTTTATGTTTTATGCTTTATGTTTTATGTTTTATGTTTTATGTTTTATGTTTTATGTTTTATGTTTTATGTTTTATGTTTTATAAACTTTAAAGTTTGCTAGGGCTTGGGTTAGTACGGTAGCTGTTTGCAAACATTATGAAGGACTGCCCGAATATCTTATAGCATTTAAATTGCGTAAAGTGGCTAAAATGGGGGTGTCTGAGCAAAAACCCCCATAATCAAAACCCCCTAAAAGCGAGTTCCCCATTTTAGCCACTGCCCTTAGCAATTTAAATACTATTAGATATACGCGCTGTCCGAATTTGATTTGCAAACAGCTACCGTACTAACCCAAGCCCTAGCAAACCCATCCACCTTTCATTCAAAAAAAAAGATGGCATAAGCCATCTCAAATTTTATTTTAATTAAGTTAAAACTAAACTACAGCCTTTTCATTTGCTTCAACTTCAGCCTCTGCTTCTTTCGCAAATTCTTCTAATATAGCCTCTTGAAGAATTTCTCTTAGTTGGCTATCAATTGGATGTGCAATATCCCTATATACGCCATCCGGTGTTTTTCTGCTAGGCATTGCTATAAAGTCACCGTTATCCCCTTCAATCACTTTAATGTCATGTACAACAAATACATCATCAAATGTTACTGTTGCAACAGCCTTTAGTCTTGCTCCATTTAATACTCTACGTAGCCTTACTTCTGTAATTACCATCATTTTCCCTCCTCATGTATACTTTGTTGTCAAAGCTTATTTATACCCGCAATATACAGCATCTAAAGTTTATTTTTCTCTCTCTATTTATCTTCTGTAGACACAGCTTGTACTTGTATGTTGCTTTATTATTATACCACATTTTGCCACTTTATCAATATAATATTTTATTAATTTCTCCTACATTATATATCTTTCATTTTTTTCGATAATTACGTTAATATTTCTGCCATTTTCGACATAAATACTCTTATCTCGCAAAGTATCTCTACTTTCAATAATACAATTTTCTATAATTACGTCTTTCCCAACGTAAACATCATCTAATATTATCGAGTTTTTAATAACTGATCCTTCCCCTACAAATACAGTTTTAAATAAAATCGAATTCTCAACTGTTCCATTAATAATACTACCACTTGAAATAAGGCTATTCTTAACAGCTGAGCCTACGTTGTATTTTGCAGGAGGTAAATCATAGACTTTTGAATATATAATTGGATCATCTTTAAAGAAATGATTCCTTATATCCTTGTTTAAAAAATCCATATTAGCTTCATAATATGCTTCTACAGAAGAAATATTTTTCCAGTAATCTTTCATGTCATAGGCATACATTCTCTTTTTCTTTAAATATCTCATTACTATACTTGTTGCTATATCTTGTCTTTTATCAGCTGAAAGTTCTTCTAACATATCAATTAACTGTCTTCTTCTTATTACGTAAATACCTGTTGATACATATGTATTTTCTGTTTCTAGAGGTTTTTCTTCAAATTGAATTATCTTGTTATCAGAGTCAACTTCAACGACACCAAATCTGGTTGGATTATCGCTACTGCCGATATCTTTACATACAATAGTAATATCTGCCTTTTTACTTATATGATATTCAAGTAATTTATTATAATCCATTTTATACACTGAGTCCCCACTAGTAAGTATTACATACGGTTCATGACTCTTCTTGAGATACTCGATATTTTGATAAAGCATGTCTGCAGTTCCGCTATAGAAGTAGCTACTATCCCCCAAGGTAGCTGAGGAAAACACAAATAAGCCTCCTTGTTTACGTCCAAAATCCCACCATTTTGATGAATTTACATGTTCAATTAATGATCTAGCATTATTTTGAGTAATAATTGCAACATTTTGAATATGCGAATTAGTCATATTACTTAATGCAAAATCTATTGCTCTGTACTTACCAGCTATTGGCATGGCAGCAACTGCTCTTTTGTTTGTAAGTCCCTGTAATTCATCATTACCTTTTCCTGCAAATATAACTCCCAATGCTCTCATTATATTACACCATCCTTAACTAAATAACTACCAGGAGGAAGTATCCCACCTTCGTAATCTTCATAATCTGTAATACCTGAAATAGCAGAATTTTTACCTATCTTTACTCCATCCGGAATAACGCTACTCTCACCAATAACAATTAGATCCGAATTGTATATTTCTGGGTCAACAATATTTTCTTTCCATTCCCCTGTCCCCATTTCAACGCCATTTCCTATTATTACTTCTTCTGCTAAAATTGAGTTTCTTATTACACAACCCTCGCCTACCTGACAATTATCCATAACAATTGAATTCCAGATAATTGAATCCTTCCCTATATGTACACTATTTCCAATAACAGAGTTGTAGACTTTTCCATATACCTCAGCCGCCTCACTAATTATACAGGTTTTTACTTCTGCAGTTTCGGCTGTATATTGTGGCGGCAAAGATCCATTATTAGAATATATTTGCCAGAATTCTTCGTACAAATTAAAGTCTGGAACGATTTTTACCAATTCCATATTTGTTTCCCAATATGATTGTAATGTTCCTACATCTCTCCAAAACCCATCAAAATGATATGCGTAAATATTACATCCAATATGTTTACAATATGGTATTATGTGCTTTCCAAAATCACTCTTCCTATGTAGCAAATCATTACTTGCTAATGCACTTTTTAATAGCTTCCAGTTAAAAATATAAATACCCATTGATATTAAATTATTTTTAGGATTTTGTGGTTTTTCTTCAAAGTCAATAATTTTATTTTGTACATCTTCTATGATAACACCATATCGATGTGCTTCTTCAATCGGGATTTGAATGGCTGCAATTGTTAAATCTGCCTTTCTTTCCTTATGAAAGTTCAACATCATCTCATAATCCATTTTATATACATGGTCTGCCGAAAGTATAATTACATACTCTGGATTATAATAATCAATAAATTCTTTGTTTTGATAGATTGCATTTGCAGTCCCTGAATACCACTCTCCAACAGTTGCCTTTATATATGGAGGTAATATTGATACTCCACCATAATTCCTGTCTAAGTCCCAAGGAATCCCAATTCCTATATGCCTATTAAGTCTGAGTGGCTGGTATTGCGTTAGAACTCCTACTGTATCTATTCCTGAATTAATACAATTACTCAATGTAAAATCAATTATTTTATATTTTCCACCGAACGATACGGCCGGTTTTGCAAGTTTATTGGTGAGAACCCCAAGCCTACTACCCTGTCCTCCAGCTAATAGCATAGCAACTGTTTCTTTTCTTAACATGGCTATTCCCCTTCCATTTGTATATTATACTAATTATACATTTTTTCTTGTATATCTTCAAGTAACATCACTTATATAAACCCAATTTTTACTAAACATATATGTATATCTTTGGATTGTTATTTATTTTAAAATATTTTACATTTTTTCTTTCATATTGTAGTATAAATGGTTATAATGAATAGAACGCAAACTATTAATAAGGAGAGTTACGATGTACAAAATAGATTTTAAAAAACCTTTATCAGTATATTTCATTGGAATTGGTGGCATAAGCATGAGTGGCTTAGCACAAATACTTCATTTCGAAAATTTTACGGTTTCTGGTTCAGATGAAAAACATTCTCCAACAACTGAGATTTTAGAAACTCTTGGTATCAACATAAACTATTCACATCAAGGACAAAATATTACATCTAACATTGATCTCGTTGTTTTTTCTGCTGCAGTAAAACCAACGAATCCTGAATATGCTACTGCTATCGAAAAACAAATCCCAATACTATCTAGGGCTCAATTACTTGGTCAAATTATGGATAATTATACTTATTCTTTTGCTGTTTCAGGAACTCACGGTAAAACAACTACAACTTCTATGGTATCAGAGCTATTAATTAATGCTCAACTCGATCCAACGATTACAGTAGGTGGGATGCTTGATTCAATAAACGGTAATATAAGAGTCGGTAAATCGGAGTATTTTGTAACGGAAGCCTGTGAGTATTGCAATAGTTTTTTAAGCTTTAATGCAAAGGTTGCCATAATACTGAATATAGAAGAAGATCATCTTGATTTCTTTAAGGATATCGATGATATCAGAGCGTCATTTAAGAAATTTGCTTGTCAAGTTCCTGATAATGGTGCAATAATAATTAACTCTGACATTGACAATTACGAATATATTGTTGAAGATAGTAAAAGTAAAATTATAACATTTGGAACGCGAAAAGAAAGTACTTTCCGAGCGGATAATATTTCCTTTAATGACAAGGCTCAGGCTTCATACGATTTATTTATAAACAATGAATTTGTTGATAAGATAGATTTATCTGCTAACGGACTTCATAATGTGTATAATTCCCTTGCTATGATTGCTGCTGGTTATTATTCAAATATCCCACTCGCAATAATTAAACAAAGCATTTTATCTTTTAAAAATGCACATAGGCGTTTTGAATATAAAGGAACTTTGCAAATTAAAGATGTATCGGTAATCGATGATTATGCACACCATCCTACCGAAGTTAAGACTACATTAGAAACTGCTAAACTATGTACATCTAAACATATATGGTGTATATTTCAACCTCATACGTATACAAGAACCAGACTATTGCTAGATGATTTTGCAACCGCTTTATCTGTTGCTGATACCGTTATTTTATGTGATATATATGCCGCTAGAGAAAAGTTTACCGATGTTATTCATTCCAAAGACTTGCAAAATAAATTAGTTCAATCTGGTCATAACACATTATATTTTGATTCCTTTTCCAAGATTGAAGAGTATATTATAAATAATATTTTAGATGGCGACCTATTAATCACTATGGGTGCCGGAGATGTTTATAAAATAGGTGAAGATTTATTATCACTTCATTAATATTCAAGTGATAAAAGGCAGATTAGATATTTTTTCTAATCTGCCTTGTCTTTATTAATATGTATTGTTTCTATTAATAAGTATTGTCTCTATTAATAAGTATTGTCTCTTTTAATAAGTATTGTCTCTTTTAAAAGTTTTGTCTCTTTTAATAAGTCTTTCTCTATTTTATATGAACTCTTTTGCTATAAATTTATTAAATTCTCGTATTACCCTTTGTTTTCTTCTAACACTCATAGGAATTCTTATCCCATTACAAGTTATTAGTTCATCACAATCTATTTCTTTAATATATGACATATTAACAATAAATCCTTGATGTGTTCTTACAAACCCCCTTGAAAGAAGTTTAATTTCTTGATCTTTTATTTTCCCCTTAACCGAATATTTATCACCCATATATGTTACAAAGGTTACTTGTCTCATATAGCCTTCAATATAGACAATTTCATTTACTTCAAGAACTACAATTTCTTCCTTATCTTTCACGACAAATCGTACGTGATCATATTGATAACATTCTAGTGCTCTCTGAAATTCCAAACAAAACTCATAATTATTTACA
This sequence comes from Clostridiales bacterium, assembly GCA_029256575.1. Taxonomy (GTDB): domain Bacteria; phylum Bacillota; class Clostridia; order Lachnospirales; family JAQSXR01; genus JAQSXR01. Next base: position 26,360 of record JAQSXR010000004.1, read on the forward strand.
GGTTTTGTAAAATATTGAAATATTCCCAATCTAAATGCTTCCTGTATATATTTATAATTTGAACAAATAAATATAATACTAACATATTTATCTATACTTCTTATAAGTTTCACAATCTCTAGTTCGTTTACCTCATTCATTATTATTTCAATAATTATAATGTTATATTTCTTCCCACTAATGTATTCGTGAGCTAACTGCTCAGCTTGTTGGAAGGAAAACGTTATCTCTTTATCCTTATCCTTATACATTTCCATGCAATTTTGTATATGATCGTCCTTTTGTTCAGTCTTCCTGCATATGGCTACTCTCATGTATACCCTCCGTAATGCCAATTCCCCACAATAAACAATTATACCTTTTTAGTAATCATTCTTCAACATACATTTTTAATATTTATATTTATTACTTAAATTTTCCATTTTAGTGAAAATTAACAATGTTCAAAACTTATACACATTATCCACATAGTTATCCTCAATTTGCACCCATATAATTTGTGGAAAACCAATATGATAACTTGTACTATTTTTTAGCTGTCTCAGAATTATTATTAAAACTATCAACATTTCCACAATTATATAAAAATTTTTTAAGCACATTATGTTGAAAACTTACTGTAAGTAATTGAGAATTTTTTAGTACTATTTCCACATTTAATTTTTCTGGTCATCATGTTATAATAGTATAAGTTAAAAATTGTCGTACTACATTAAGGGGATACCATGGGAACAGTTCAATTAAGCAATAATACTAGCACAACTACAATTTCAAATATTTTTATAGATTCGATTATGCCCACTGCGAATGGTGAGTTTGTTAAAGTTTATCTTTATTTACTTAAAGCTTCTCAAACATCATCAGAGTTTACTGTATCAGCAACTGCTGATAAATTCAGTATGACTGAGGGTGATATTATTCGTGCACTAAACTTCTGGCAAGACAAGAAAATGTTAACTCTTACATTCTCCTCTACGAAAGAATTAAGCTCAATAATTATTATTGACCCTAAGATAGAAACAGAACCCAAATTACCATTAGTTGATACAACTATAAAAATAGATTCCCTTAATCTCACTCCAAAAACCTTTGTTAAAACAAAATATTCTCTAAATCAGTTAGAATCATTAGCAAGTACTGATGAAATAAGGGAACTTTTATATATGGTTGAAATGGGAATTGGAAAACCATTAAGTCCAAAAGATATGGAAGAAATAGTTTTTATATATGATGGCCTCAAGTTACCATTTGACGTAATTGAATATTTAATAGAATATTGTGTTTCTAATAATCATAGAAAATTAAGTTACATATCCACTACAGCCTTGAATTGGGCCGAAGACGGAATTGATACAGTTGAAAAAGCCAAACATAATGCTAGTATATTTAACAAAAATTATTTTGCTGTCATGAAAGCTTTTGGTATTATTAATCGAAATCCTTCTGATTATGAATTAACATTTCTTAAAAAATGGTTTAAACAATATAATTTTGAGATTGACATCGTACTTGAGGCTTGTACCAGAACTATTAAACTAACACACCAACCTAGTTTTGATTATTCTGATTCTATATTAACTGCATGGTATAATAAATCCGTTAAGACACTATCAGATATCAATATTCTAGACCAAGACTATAATAAAAACAAAACTACTACAGTAGAATCTAATAGCATTAAAGGTAAAGCTAAATCCACTAATAAATTTAATAATTTTCAACAAAGAGAATATGATTATGATGCTCTTGAGAAGAAGTTGGCTCAGAAACAAATGCAAATTAACTAATGAAAGTAGGTATGACTTTGGGTTTATCAAATATTGAATATTCAAAAATAATGCGTGAATATGAAAAACGTCAAGTAAATAGAAAATTTATTCTTGACAATAGAAAACGTGAGGTTCTACTTAAAATACCAAAATTTAAAGAACTTGAAGATGAACTTATTTCTGAAGCAATAAAGACTGCGAAATCTGCTATTAATTCACCTTCAAAAGATAAATCTCAAGATATTAGCGAATCTGTTTTATTAATCGAAGATAAAAAAAGATCTCTTCTAGTGGCCAATGGTTTTCCTGAGGACTACTTAGTTGAGAAATTCATCTGTCCTCATTGTAAAGATACAGGATATATTCGCAATAAAAAGTGCACTTGTTTTAAACAGGCAATCGTTGATATGCTTTATCAACAATCGAATCTAAAGCATACTCTTCATAAAGAAAATTTTTCTACCTTTAACTTTGATTTATATTCCAAACAAGAAAATAATGGTCAGCCTTCTCCACGTGCAAATATGGAAGCTCTCGTTAACTTATCGAAAGATTTTATTAATAATTTCTCTAGTAATTTTCAAAATTTATTATTTTATGGTAATCCAGGCGTTGGAAAAACATTTTTATCAAATTGTATCGCAAAGGAATTGCTTGATCGAGGTAATACAGTCATTTATTTAACTGCATATCAACTATTCGAAAGTCTTGCTGACATTACCTTTAATCGCAATTATGATACCTCTGATAATAATTTATATGAATATATTCTCAATTGTGATTTATTAATTATAGATGACTTAGGGACAGAACTTACTAATAGCTTTACTACTTCGCAATTTTTCTTATGTATAAATGAACGTATACTTAAGAAAAAAGCTACTATTATATCTACTAACTTAGCAATAAAGCAATTAGCTTCTGATTATTCTGAACGTTCATTTTCAAGATTATATGGTAACTATCAGTTTTTAAGAGTTTATGGGGATGATATTCGATTACAATAATTATTTAGAATTATTTCTATTTACATATGAATATAAATGTAATATACTAGTGTGTGGAAACATGCACGCTTAGCTCAACTGGATAGAGCATCTGACTTCGGATCAGAGGGTTGTGGGTTCAAGTCCTGTAGCGTGCATTTACAAAAGATAAAAAGCCTTGCAAATTAATAATTTGTTAGGCTTTAATTTTTAATTGATACTACCTTTTGTTCCCCTAGGAGGAAAATCCATGAGCAAGAAAATTATTTTCAATATTATTATTTACTGTTTTTTAGCAATCTCATTAACTAGTTGTTCAAAATCGAACAAACTTCCTGAAGATAAATTAACTTCAACTACATCTGAAGATAATGCAAATGAAGATAATACATATGAAAATGATATTGTAAATACCGATATATATGATTGGGGCATATTACTTCCTGAAGAAAGATACATGAAACTTGATACTATGTTTTCTTTATTATCTAATACAGGTGTTGATACTAGCTTATTTCCTTCATATGATGATGCATTGTTAATGATTGAAGAGCAGCTTGAATTAGATATAAAGCAAACTAATATTTTTGACTGTCTTTGTCTGGGCATTGGTGTTGACCCAACCCCTTATCACCCAGTTATTGACAAAGTTAATAATTAACAAGTTGCAATTTATGTATTAAAAGTATAAAATAAACTCAAACTCTTATATAAAATATTTGAGTATGAGTTTTTTTATATTTCTTATGCTACGTGGAGGTTCTTATGAAAAATGGTTTTATAAAAGTATCTGCAGCAACACCAGAAATTCGTGTTGCAGATTGTGATTATAATGCAAATCAAATTACTATATTAATGAAAGAAGCAAATAACATCGGGGCAAAATTATTAGTTTTACCTGAACTTTGTATTTCGGGCTATACTTGTGGTGATTTATTCTTGCAAAGCACGTTACTGAACGGAGCTCTAAATGCACTAAATTCAATCGTAGGAGAAAGCAGTTTATATGACCTTGTTACTATTATTGGAATTCCTTTAGTGAAAGGATCCAAACTATATAATTGTGCTGTTGTTGTAAAAGATGGTGATATTCTAGGTGTTATTCCAAAAACACACATTCCAAACTATGGTGAATTTTATGAAAACCGACATTTTACACCAGCACCACTAACTAATTCTTCCATTTTAATAAATGGTAAAGAGTATCCTTTTGGTACAAAATTATTATTTGAATGTACAAATATGAGCACCTTCTGTATTGGTGTTGAAATATGCGAAGACATTTGGGTTCCTAATCCTCCATCAACTTTGCATGCATTGGCTGGGGCAACTGTAATTGTTAATTTATCGGCTAGTAATGAAGCTGTTGGTAAAGATACCTATCGCCGAGAATTAGTTAAGTCTCAGTCTGCAAGTCTAATTTGCAGTTATATATATTCTTCTGCTGGCGAAGGCGAATCTACAACTGATTTAGTATTTTCAGGGCATAACCTTATTTCTGAATACGGATCAATTCTTGCAGAAAGTAAACTATTCGAAAATTCATTAATTTTTAGTGAGATTGATATCGAGAAGTTAAATTTTGAGAGACGCAGACATACTACCTTTATGCAAAGTGAGGATAATAAATATGAAAAAATATATTTTACCTCAGATATTGCTCCTACTGCTCTCACAAGGTCAATTCCTATGCATCCTTTTATTCCAACCGATATCAATCAGGTAAATGAAAGATCTGAAATAATTCTTTCCATTCAATCCTATGGATTAAAGAAAAGAATATCCCATGCTTGTGCTAATACAGCTGTAATTGGTATTTCAGGCGGATTAGATTCTTGCCTTGCATTATTAGTTACTGTTCGTACAATGGACTTACTAAAAAGGCCCCACAGTGATATCATAGCAGTTACAATGCCTGGATTTGGAACTACTAGTCGAACAAAGGGTAATGCTGAAAAAATGTGTGAAGCGCTAGGCGTTACTCTTAAATGCATCGATATATCCGAATCCGTTATCACTCACTTTACTGACATTGATCACGATTTAAATAATCATAATGTTGTTTATGAAAATGCACAAGCAAGGGAACGTACTCAAATCCTTATGGATATAGCAAATCAAACAAACGGTTTAGTAATTGGTACTGGAGATTTATCCGAGTTAGCATTGGGTTGGGCAACCTATAATGGTGATCATATGTCAATGTATGGTGTAAATTCTTCAATCCCTAAAACTTTAATTCGCCATATTGTTAACTATTGTGCTTCTATTTCTACTGATAACAAATTAAAAAAGGTGTTACTTGATATTCTAGATACACCTGTAAGCCCTGAATTACTCCCTACGACAAACGGTGAAATGTCACAGATTACAGAAGATCTTGTAGGCCCTTACGAACTGCATGACTTCTTCTTATATTATGGTATTCGATGGTGTTTTTCTCCGGCGAAAGTTTTTTATCTAGCTTGCTACTCTTTTCATACTGTGTATGATAAAGAAGTGATTTTAAAGTGGCTAAAAGTTTTCTATAGACGCTTTTTCTCTCAACAATTTAAACGTTCTTGTTTACCTGACGGCCCTAAGGTTGGTTCTTCAACATTATCACCACGCGGTGATTGGAGAATGCCAAGTGATGCAAGTGCAGCCCTTTGGTTAGCAGAACTCGATACTTTAAAATAAGCAATATTACGGGGACGGTCCTTTCATAAGGTCCGTCCCCATTATAATATCGTGATATAAGAAGGACCGTCCCCATTGTATCATAGTGATACAAAAAGAACCGTCCCCATTGTATCACTTGTTTTATTTATTCCATGTTTTCATTATACATACTATAAAGAGCATGGTATATTCCTTGTTTTTCAAATAATTCTTTATGGCTACCTTGTTCTTCAATTCCTTTTTCGGTAAGTACTAATATTATATCTGCATTTCTAATGGTTGTTAATCTATGTGCGATCGTAAATGTTGTTCTTCCCTTTGCTAAATCTTCAAGTGATTGTTGAACGATACGTTCACTTTCGTTGTCAAGTGCTGACGTTGCCTCATCTAAGATTAAGATAGGTGGGTTTTTCAGGAAAACTCTCGCTATACTAATACGTTGTTTTTGGCCACCGGATAATCGTACCCCTCGCTCGCCAACATACGTATCATATCCATCTGGTAGTTGCATTATGAACTCATGTGCCCCTGCAAGTTTTGCAGATTTTATTATATCTTCCATCGAAGCCCCTGGCATTCCATATTCTATATTTTCATAGACTGTTCCAGCAAATAGATAAACGTCCTGTTGTACTACTCCAATATTTTTTCTTAGAGATTCTAGTGTCAAATGTCTAATATCTATATTATCAACTTTAATTGCTCCCTCTGTTACATCGTAAAAACGTGGAATCAAGCTACATAGGGTTGTTTTACCTCCACCAGAAGGACCTACTAAAGCTATATTATCTCCTGCTTTTACTTTTAGTTTGATTTCTGATAGAACATTTACATCATCTTCATTATAGTGAAAACTAACATTATCAAATTCAATATCTCCCTTAACATCTTTGAGATCAATTGCATCATCCGCATTCTTTATATCAATTGGTACTTCCATAATTTCTTGAAATCTTTCAATTCCTGTCATTCCACGTTGAAATTGTTCTGTAAATTCTACAATTCTACGAATTGAATTAAGCAATGTTGTAATGTATAGCAAATATGCTATTAGTTCTGCTGGTGTTATTTTCTTCTCTTTCATAAATAATGCACCTGCAACCACAACCGCTATATACATAACTCCATCAAATATTCTAGTAGTACTATGGAATCCTGCCATAGCTCTATATGCTCTCTTTTTAATATTTAGGAAACCAAGATTTCCTTTTTTAAATTTCTCTTCTTCAATGCTTTCATTTGCAAATGATTTTACAACTCTTATTCCAAGTAAATTGTCTTCAACTTGTGCATTTATTTCCCCTACTTGATGCCTAGAATCCTTAAACGCATCCCTCATCCTCTTGTTAAAGAGCCTTGATGATATTAACATTAATGGTAATATTGCAAATACAATTAAAGTTAACCAAATATTCATAGTTGATAAAATAATAAATGATGCAACTATCTTAATCCCTGCAATAAAAAATTCTTCTGGGCAATGATGTGCAAATTCTGTTACCTCAAATAAGTCGCTCGTAATTCTAGCCATTACTTGCCCTACTTTAGCATTATCATAATATGAATATGATAATTTTTGTAAGTGCCCGAATAATGCAGTTCTCATATCCGTTTCAATTCTACTACCCATAATATGTCCAACTGAACTCATGTAGTAATTTGCGGCCATATCAATTATTCTTAACACTACATATACCATACCTATCGTTAATATAATCCTTACTGTTAACCCCTCTAAATTATTCATTCCCATATCGGTAATATATCTAACTATAAGGGGTAAAATCAATTCACAGATGGTCGTTAATGCTGCACAAAAAAGATCAAAAACTAGTATCCATTTATACGGTTTAAAGTATGGGATAAAGTGTTTTATCAATTTAACACTGCTTGTTTTTTTCGTCTTACTCATCTTATGTTCACTCTCTTTCTTTCAAATCAATAACTAAAATTATAACAGGTTCATAATAAATTTTCTATAGTATCAAATAATAATCCCACTAATACTTTCCCTTAACGGAAGTATAGTGGGTTAAATTACGTGAATATCAAATGGTTCGTTTTTTATCCTTTTAATAAAATAACTTCTTTGTTTTGAAGTGACTTTTGAACATCTATAATTCTTTGATTGCTACTACCTCTAAATTGTAATCTTATATCTTTCAGTTCCTCAACAAATCTTCCATCAACTAGTACATCTACTTGTTCTATTAACTTTCTTCGTTTATTATCTTCCACTATTTCTTCAAATGTGTAGCCTGAATATAACCATACTGTTTTGCCCGACTCTGTTCTTACTCTCTTTAATAAATTGAGAAGATCATCATCTTGAACTTGTTGCATCGGCTCACCACCTAGTATAGTCACTCCTCGAACATTATCATCTAATACATATTGCATGAATTCATTTTCCACTTCATTCGTCCACTTTATCCCATATGTAAAATCTTGATATTCCTTATTGAAGCATCCCTCACAGTTGTGAGTACAGCCCGATACAAATAAAGATGTTCTAACTCCGGTACCATTTGCTATATCATATTTTCTCATTTGAGCATAACGCATATAAATCCTTCTTCCCAACAATCAAGGTAAGTCTTAAATTACAATCTTTATAGATGTAGAACTCTACTCTTAATTTCTTGTGTCTTTCCTTTATTCCAATAATTGTCTCCTAAATAACCACATGTTCTTCTTATAACATTCATTTTGTCTTGATCTTTATTATGACAAACTGGACATTCCCACTCAAGATCATCATTGATTAGTATTTCACCATCATATCCACATTCATGGCAATTATCTGATTTTGTATTAAATTCAGCATATTGAATATTGTGATAAATATAATTTACTATTTGTCTAAGTGCTTCAATGTTATGGTTCATATTGGGAATCTCAATATAAGATATACAACCTCCGGTAGATATTGGTTGGAATTGACTTTCAAATTTTAACTTTGTAAACGCATCAATTTGTTCACGTACATCAACATGATAACTATTTGTATAATATCCCTTGTCTGTAATATCTTCTATATCACCAAACTTTGCCTTATCTATCTTAGCAAATCTATAGCAAAGTGATTCTGCTGGACTACCGTATACCGCAAATCCAATCCCTGTTTCAGCTTTCCACTTTTTCGTTACTTCTTTTAACTTATTCATTACCTGTAGTGCAAATTCTTCGCCCTTACCTCCAACATGAGATTCTCCTGTCATAAGTTTCGTAACTTCATAAACACCAATATATCCTAAAGATATCGTTGAATAACCATCCATTAAAAGTTTGTCTATTACTTCACCTTTTTCAAGTCGTGCAATTGCACCATGTTGCCAATGGATTGGTGCTTCATCTGATAATGTTCCTTTTAAAGCATTATGTCTGCACATTAAAGCTTCATAACAAAGGTCTAATCGATTCTCAAGCAATTCCCAAAACTTATCTTCATTGCCTTTTGCTATTATTCCTATTTGAGGTAGGTTAATACTTACTACTCCTTGATTAAATCTACCCTCAAACTTATAATTTCCGTTTTCATCTTTCCATGGCGATAAGAAACTTCTGCATCCCATACACGAAAAAATATTTCCCTCATATATCTTTGCCATCTCTTTAGCTGATATATAATCTGGATAAAGTCTCTTAGCACTACATTGTACTGCCATCTCAGTTACATAGTCATACTTCCCACCCTCTAAGTTATTATACTCATGAAGTACATAGATAAGCTTAGGGAAAGTTGGTGTTGTAAACACTCCTACTTCATTCTTTATGCCCGTGATTCTTTGTTTAAGAATCTCTTCAACAATAGCTGCAACCTCTTCAACATACTCATCATTTTCAGCTATATTTAAGAAAAGTGTTACAAATGGGCTTTGTCCGTTTGTCGTAAGTAATGTATTAATTTGATATTGAATTGTTTGAACACCTGACTCTAACTCCTTTTTCGTGAGTCGATCAACTGCTTTATCTAGTTCAGCCTTATCAGATATTGTTTCCTTTAACATGTTGTAGTATTTTTCTCTACTTCTTCTTAAATACTTTCCAAGATGTCTGATGTCAACTGATTGACCACCATATTGACTACTAGCAACTTGTGCAATTATTTGAGTCACTACTGTACACGCTACTTGAAAGCTCTTTGGACTCTCAATCATACGTTTATTAATTACTGTTCCGTTATCAAGCATATCTTTCATGTTAATAAGGCAACAGTTAAACATTGACTGCATAAAATAATCCATATCGTGAAAATGTAGTACCCCCTCATCATGGGCTTGTACAATTCTAGCTGGCAATAGTTTTCTTCTCGTTATATCCTTCGATACTTCTCCTGCTATTAAATCTCTTTGCGTTGAAGCCATCATTGCATTTTTATTTGAATTTTCTCTTATAACATCTTCATTTGTCATATCAATCAAGCCTAAAATACTATCATCCGTAGTATTTGTTTCTCTTTTAAATGACTGAATTGATCGATATCCTTCATAAGCTCTTGCTGTAAGTTCATGTCCATTCTCAATTAATTTCAAATATACATAAGTTTCAATTTGAAAAATGGTCGGCCTAGCGTTTAATTTCGATACAATATCCTTTATTTCATTTGCAATTTTATCAGCTATCTGCTCATCAACTGATCCACTTCCATATCTCATTGCCTTTACAATTGCATTGTAAATTTTTCTTTCATTAAACTCAACTACATTACCATCTCTTTTAATTATGTTCATCTTTTATTACCTGCCTACCATTTTATTTTCTTTCATTTTAAGTTCATTATCTTAATAATACCATTTCTATTGTGGTTTGTCTACATCAACACACAATATATAGTGTCCAAAAAATAGTATATACACTATTATTTTTATTAGTTTTGCCTACTTTGTCAATCAGTTTTATCTCATGAATTTATATTTTTAGAATATGTACAACTTTCTCGCATACTCTATATATATAATAAACGTGTAGGTGATGAAATGATTATACATATTGTCAAATCCGGAGAAACACTAAGTTCAATATCTCAAATTTATACGATACCTGAAAGTACGATTATAGAACTAAATTCAATTAGACCACCAAACAAGCTTATAACTGGTCAAGCACTACTAATTCAGACTTCTTCCATATCAGCGGATAAGCTTCCTTCTCTTCAAATCAATGGATATAGCTATTCAAAATATGATAAATCTATAATAAATAAAACGTTACCCTATTTAACTTACTTAACTATATTCGGATATCGAATTACCTCGGATGGTTCTGTATCCAATGTCGATGATGAAGAACTCATCATGTTATGCAAAGAAAATGGAGTCGCTCCAATCATGTTTCTTAGTACAATAAACGCAACTGGCTCTTTCAGTAGTAAAAGTGCAAGTATTCTATTAAATGATCTAAGTATACAGAATAATTTAATTGAATCTGTTATTAATAAAATGATAATCAAAGGATATCGTGCCCTCAATATAGATTTTGGTTTTATACCTACTTTTTACCGACAAAACTACATAGATTTTATTATAAATCTCAAAAATGCTCTAGAACCATTAGATTACGAAGTGATTGTAGGCATTCCCCCTAGGACTATTATTCAACAAACTAATATTATTTTCAACAACCAAAATTATACTAGAATTGATAATATAGCAAATATATTTAGTATATTAGAATATGAATGGGGTCACACATATGGACCACCCAAAGCAGTTTGTCCAATTACGAAGCTTCAAAAAGTCACAGACTATGCATTAACTTTATTACCTCCATCCAAAACAAGCCTAGGAATTCAAAATACAGGGAATGATTGGATCCTTCCGTACAAACTATATACTGCCGCAAAATCATTATCAAATCAAGATGCCCTTGATATTGCAAAAAGGTATGGAAGCATAATAAATTATGATACCACTGCACAGGCACCATACTTTACTTATAATGATAATACTGATCGTACTCATATAGTATGGTTTGAGGATGTTAGGAGCATTGAAGCTAAATTAAACCTAGTAAATGAATACAATTTAGGTGGTATTGCAATTTGGAATATAGAACGAGTTATTCCACAGTTCTGGGAAATACTAAATTCTATATTTAAAATAGAAAAGATATAATAAAGGGCTGCTCTATAGCAGTTCTTTATTATATCTTTTATTTTATATGAAAAAATCTATAATGATATCTCTCCTACATAATTACTCTGAAAAATATCTCTAACCTTATTAGGGTCCTGGGTCATCCCTAACGTCCACATCAACTTTGTAACAGCAGCCTCTGTCGTCATATCATACCCTTGAATTACACCTGTATCCAAAGCTTTCTTCCCTGTTTGATAAATTGAAAAATCACTTCGTTCATACAAACATTGACTGCATACAACAACGCTAATCCCATTATCTACTATTTTTTGTAGTTTTGATATTAGGTCCCTTCTAATAAAGTGCAAACCACCCGCTCCAAAGGCTTCAATTACGATTCCCTTATAATTCATTTGAAGTAACATATCAAATATCTCAGGATTTAATCCAGGAGTTAATTTTATTAGAAAAACATCCTTGCATATTTTATTTTCAAAGCTAAAATCTCCAGATAATTTTGGAAGTATATCATAGTTCACCTTAAAACCTGTTGAGTCAATTGTAGCGACATACGGAACATTTACACTCTCGAATGCATCAAATCCTGTTGTTCGAACTTTAACAGCTCTAGTTCCTAACATTACTTTTCTATTAAAAGCTACGAAAACACCCGCATTACCGGAAGAAGCCATGGCAAATGCACATCTTAAGTTTTCCATTCCATCCGTTAATGGGTCAGATAATGGTAATTGAGATCCCGTAATAACAACTGGAATTGGAATGTTTTGTAGCATAAAAGATAAAATTGAAGACGTATATGCCATAGTATCAGTACCATGAGTAAGCACGATTCCATCATACTTCATATAACTTAGTGCAATATTATTTCCTATTTGTATCCATTCCTCTGGCTGTATATTAGAACTGTCTAAGCTAAATAATTCTTGTACTGTTATTATATAGTTCGCATTTATTCCGCTCAAGCGATTTCTTAACTCGCTGTTATTGCTTTCAGGAACCAATCCCTCTTCGGTAGATATTGAGGCTATAGTCCCCCCAGTAGTTATTAGTAATATCTTCTTCATGTTTAACTCATCATCCTTTAAAAATATTTAATCTTTATTTATCTTATCAGTTCCTTGTCCATTTGTCATTAAAAAAAGAAAGAGTTAGTCGACACACTAACTCTTTCACTTAATTCCCCTTTATTTCAACCTATTTCCCGTAATAAGCCTTAAGGTACATTGCCTTAATTTCACTCATTAATGGGTATCTTGGATTAGCGCCTGTACATTGGTCATCAAATGCTTGTTCAACCATTTCATCAAGTGTATCTAAGAATTTCTTTTCATCAACTCCTGCATCCTTAATCGTATTTGGAATGTTGATTTTCGCTTTTAATTCATCTATTTTTACTAATAATTTATCAAATTTTTCTTTATCTGTTTTTCCTTCAATGTTAAGGAATGAAGCACACTCAGCATATCTTTCAAGTGTATGTGGGTATTGGTATTGTGAGAATGTACCCATCTTCTTTGGACATTCATCTGCATTAAATAACATAACTTCTTTTATAAGTAATGCATTTGCTACACCGTGAGGTAAGTGGTGGAAAGCACCTAATTTATGAGCCATTGAGTGACAAACTCCAAGGAAAGCATTTGCGAAAGCCATACCAGCCATTGTTGAAGCATCTGCCATTTTTTCTCTAGCGATTGAGTCATTTGCACCATTTTCATAAGCTCTTGGAAGATATTCAAAAATATTCTTTAATGCTTTTAGTGCAAGGCCGTCTGTGTAATCAGTTGCAAGCATTGCTGCATAAGCTTCTAATGCGTGAGTCATAGCATCAATTCCAGAAGCAGATGTTAATCCTTTTGGCATATTCATCATTAAGTTTGCATCAACAATTGCCATATTAGGCATTAATTCATAATCAGCTAGTGGATATTTAACTCCTGAAGTTTCATCTGTTATTACTGCGAATGGAGTTACTTCTGAACCAGTACCTGCTGATGTAGGGATAGCTATAAAGTATGCTTTTTCGCCCATTTTAGGGAAAGTATATACTCTCTTTCTAATATCCATAAATCTCATTGCAATGTCCATAAAATCTACTTCTGGATGTTCATATAGTGTCCACATAATCTTAGCAGCATCCATTGCACTACCACCACCAACTGCGATAATACAATCAGGTTGGAAATCAGTCATAGCTTTTGCGCCTTCTTTTGCACAAGCTAATGTTGGATCTGGAGCTACATCATAAAATGTATAATGTTTAACGCCCATTGTATCTAATTGATCTGTAATTGCTTTTGTATATCCATTATTGTAAAGATAAGAGTCAGTAACGATAAATGCTCTTTTCTTACCTAATACGTCTTTTACTTCTTGAAGAGCAACACCTAAACAACCTTTTTTAAAATAAACCTTTTGAGGTGTTCTAAACCAAAGCATATTTTCTCTCCTTTCAGCAACCGTTTTAATATTTATTAAATGTTTTACTCCAACGTTTTCAGAAACTGAATTTCCACCCCATGATCCACAACCTAATGTTAGTGATGGTGCAAGTTTGAAGTTATAAAGGTCTCCGATTCCACCGTGTGATGAAGGTGTATTAATTAATATTCTACAAGTTTTCATTGCTGCAGAAAATTGATCTATTTTATCTTTTTCAGTAATTGCATTTAAATAGATTGATGATGTATGTCCATATCCGCCGTCTGCAACAAGTGTAGCTGCTTTTTCAACTGCATCGTTAAAGTTTTTAGCTTTGTACATTGCAAGAACTGGAGATAATTTTTCGTGAGCGAATTGTTCGTCAAGTTCAACTGATTCAACTTCACCAATTAATATCTTAGCTGCTTCTGGAACTTCAAAGCCTGCTAATTTAGCAATTGTATAAGCACTTTGTCCAACTATCTTCGCATTTAATGCTCCGTTAATTATGATTACTTCTCTTACTTTTTGTGTCTCTTCTTTATTTAATAAATAACATCCACGAAGAATAAGTTCTTTTTTAACTTCTGCATATATTTTATCTAAAACTATGATTGATTGTTCTGATGCACAAATCATACCATTGTCAAATGTCTTAGATACAATAATTGAGCTTACTGCAAGCTTGATGTCAGCTGTGTCATCAATAATTGCTGGAGTGTTACCTGCTCCAACGCCTAGTGCTGGTTTACCTGATGAGTAAGCTGCCTTAACCATACCTGGACCACCTGTTGCTAAGATAATATCTGCACTTCTCATTACTTCGTTTGTAAGTTCAAGTGAAGGAACATCAATCCAACCAATAATTCCTTCTGGAGCTCCAGCTGCAACTGCTGCATCAAGTACTATTTTCGCAGCTGCTATTGTTGAATCTTTTGCTCTTGGGTGAGGACTAAAGATAATTGCATTTCTTGTCTTTAATGCTATTAAAGATTTAAAAATTGCAGTAGAAGTTGGATTTGTAGTTGGAATAACTGCAGCGATTAAACCGATTGGTTCCGCAATTTTCTTAATACCAAATGCTGCATCTTCTTCTAAAACACCACAAGTTTTTGTATCTTTGTACGCATTATATATATATTCAGAAGCATAATGATTTTTAATAACTTTATCCTCAACGATACCCATACCTGTTTCTTTTACAGCCATTTTTGCTAGAGGAATTCTTTGTTTATTTGCTGCTGTTGCTGCAGCTAAGAATATTTTATCTACTTGTTCTTGTGTAAAAGTAGCAAATATTTTTTGTGCTTCTCTGATTTCATTCATCTTTGTTACTAAAGCTTCAACGCTATCTACAACTAAACTACTGTTTTGTTTTCCTAATTTAAGATCTTTATTTGCCATACTATTATCCTCCTGTTTTTAGAGCCAATCAATAAAGATTGATAATGTTTTAACAATTCGAATTATAAGTCATTGTTAATATTTTGTCAATCTTATTTATTGCAAATAATTTTTGTCTTATAATAATTTGCTGTTTTTTGTATAAAACAGATGAGCAATGTAGCTAAATTCTCTCTTTCAGAACTTAACTACATTGCTCAATTTACACATATAATTCTTACCTTTGCTAAATAAATTATAAATTTTCACAAAACAACTTCAAAACAATACAAATATTTTAGTTAAAGTGCTCTAAATTTTATTTCTCCCTTTGTCTTTAGATATCCATACATTGCCATATTTATCAACGCTATAATTACTGTTGTTCCTAACACTATAAATGAAATCGAAATGTCTTTCAAAAATATAGCAATCATGATTGGAATAGCAACACTTGCCAAGCCTACCAGCATTGAAAGTATAGATGCAATACTTTGTTTTAGAACTGTTACTTCTGATTTCCACTCAAGGATTGGGAATAACAAATTAATTATAATTCCAACTGTTGCGGAAAATACAGCATACACAAGCGGTGTTATATATAGCATTATTATTTCAAATAAACTAGGGTGTAATTTAATAATTAATAAAGTACTGCTTACTAAAATGACAGGTACTGTTAATGTTAAATTAACTGCAATCTTACTTAAGAATATTGTTATTGCATGAACTGGAATTGATTTTGCTATCCAAATATGCTTTCCTTCAAGAGAAATAGAAGATCCGGTAGTACAACTCATTCCAAGAAACACAGAAACTACAAGTGGTGCTGCTTTTGTAATCAACTCTGCAAACCCTGGCATTTCGAGAATTTGCTCTAGTGGTCCAGCCCCTACAACAAGAAACGTTATCGAAAGTATTAACAACATTATCATACCTATTGAAGTATTCATGACATAAAAAGAAGAATTAAAATATCTTTTTATTTCTCTTTTGTATAATGCTCCAAATTGACTAGAACTCACCAAAGCTTTCATTTTATAATTTGACTTTGACCTAGTCGTTGTTAAAAGTGTATTGATAGCTCGATAGTTAATTGAAATAAACATAGTGAAAATTATAAAAGACCCCAAAGATATTAAAACATATAATAATAACGAGTTTAAATTATAATCCACTAATGCTTCGCTAAACAACTTTGATAATGGATATACCCGATAAATCTTCTCACTAAGTGACTTTGCCATATCTATAATTTGTGCTTCCGTTACTTTACTTGAATTCATGCTTAAATACATTATTCCAAATAAAAAAGCTAAGCTTAAAATAATAGAAATAAAACTTATATGTTTAAACTTAGCCGCAATCATTGTAATAATAGCACCAATTACAGTTGCAATTATGATTGGTACTAGTGGTATTAAAAGGATTGTAAGTATAAATATTAAGTAAAAGGCAAGCCCTGGCGCTGTATGTATTGCAAATACTGCTCCTGCTGGGACCATAATTAAAAAAGTAAATACTATATTCATTGAATATAACAATAATATTCTGCTCCCTACAATTTGTCTTACGGTGACTGGTAAAGCAATAATCATGTCATAATCCTTGTAACCGAACAAAATTCCACTTACCTTATAAATAGTTGTAAATAATACCATTGCACTCGTTGACACTAACATAATAGGAAGTAGCATTCCAATGTCACCAAGCATAACAAAAGCTGATGCCATAGAATTGCTATAAAGATAAGACAATAAGCTACATCCTACTAAACCAATCGTAGCAGAAATAGCAAAAAATATGAACTTTTGTTTTTCTTTTATGTCCTTTGTATGTAACATTTTATTAACACCAAAGAAGTTCAACAATTGTATTTTTAAAAGTATCCAAATTTTAGTCATTATCGATCAACTCCATAAACAGATTTTCAAGTGAATTATCACCCTTAACCTTATTGGTTTCTCCATATGTAATCAACTTTCCTGCTTTAATTATTGCAATCTTCGTACATAGTTTCTCTGCCACATCTAAAACATGAGTTGAAAAAAATATTGCACTGCCATTCGCGCAGATTTCTCTCATTATAGTTTTCAATGTATGAGCAGCCTTAGGATCAAGACCCACAAATGGTTCATCTAGTATAAGTAATTTGGGTTTATGTATTAACGCAGAAATAATAACGAGCTTCTGCTTCATTCCATGCGAATAAGAAGCAACTAAATCTCCTAGATTTACAGTTAATTCAAATCGATCAGCATATTCCTTAATTAATGTTTCTCTTTCTTTTACATCCACCATAAATATATCAGCAATAAAGTTAAGATATTGTATTCCCGTTAAATATTCGTATATATCTGGATTATCAGGTATAAAGGCAAGTATTTTTTTACATTCTAACGGATTATCTTTTATTGATATTCCATTAATAAAAATATCACCAGACTCAAATTCTTGAGCTCCTACAATAGCTCGAATCGTTGTTGTTTTTCCTGCTCCATTGTGTCCAATAAATCCATAAATATCTCCTGCTTTGACTTCAAGTGTTAAATTATCTACCGCTTTTTTACCGCCTTTATATGTTTTAGAAAAGTTTTGAATTTGAAGCATTTCTTTTCCCTCCAAATGATTCTATTATCATAATTCTAAATAATATTTTAAAAATATTCACATTATTATACGATCTTTTTATAAGAGTTCAATCCATCTATCCAAATATTCTTCTACTTATTTCTTTTGCTGCTTCCGTCCCAGCCATTCCACCAATTGAAGTTTCTTTTAGTGAAGGTGGCAAAGCCTTTCCTACTTTATGCATTGCATCAACCATTTGATCGAGAGGAACTACACTTTTCATACCTGCCATTGCTAAGTCTGCACATAGCATAGCATTAATTGACTGAATTGCATTTCTTTGAGCACAAGGAACTTGAACTAAGCCTGCAACTGGATCACATACTAGCCCTAATACATTCATTAATACAAAACAGCACGCATTAATTGCCATATCCGGAGTTCCTCCAGCTAGCTGTACCGCTGCTGCTGTTGCCATAGTCGCCCCTACCCCTGTTTCAGCTTGACAGGCACCTTCTGCACCTGAAACTGTTGCATTCTGCATTATTACCGCTCCAACACCCGATGCAGTAAGTAATGCATCCAAGACTTCTTTCTTTGATGAATTATATTTATCCGATAATGAACTTACAACCGCAGGCACAATTCCACAAGCCCCAGCAGTTGGTGCTGCACAGACTCTTCCCATCGAAGCATTCGTCTCACTGCAAGAAAGTGCTCTAGCCATTACAGAATTAATAAAACTACCACATATACTATTTTCACCTTTTGAATAGTTGTATTGATCCATACTGATACCTTGTATCAATGCACCAGGTGTCACCAATGGTGTGTGCAGTGCTTTCCTAGTTGATTCTAGCATTACATTATAATTTAATTCTAATTTTTCATATATTTGACTTTCAGATAGATCAGAGAGTTTCATTTCAGCTTCTAATATAATCTGTGAAAGCGAAACATTACGTATTGTTGCTAATTCCAATAATTCATCAAAATTATTATACATTTAAAAACACCTCTATTTATCCGTTATTATAATTGAGTGTACACTAATTACATTATTTACTTCCTTCAAGCTTTCAACAACTTCACTTGTAATTATAC
Organism: Clostridiales bacterium; assembly: GCA_029256575.1. Lineage (GTDB taxonomy): Bacteria > Bacillota > Clostridia > Lachnospirales > JAQSXR01 > JAQSXR01. Next base: position 45,356 of record JAQSXR010000004.1, read on the forward strand.
TATCCGTTTCTATTATACAACAAGCCATCTCGCCCTTTGCAGTCCGATTCACCTTCATAATACCAATATTAATGTTATTGTTAGCAAGAACTCTAGCGATATCGCTAATTACACCCTTTTTATCATATTGATTAATTACAAGAGTACATGCTTGAGCTGTTATTTCTGTATCAAATTTATTTATTCTCTTAACAATAATTTGTCCCCCTCCAATTGAGGAGCCAATAATATCGTTATAAGTACCATCTTTCATAAAAAATGTAATCTTTACTGAATTTTCGTGCATTCCCTCTAATTCAAGTTCATAAAAATCAAAAGTTATATCATATATTTTAGCTATTTCAAATGATTTTACTAAATCTTCATCATCCTCTAATATTCCTAAAATACCAGCTACTAATGCTCTGTCTGTACCGTGGCCTTTGTAAGTTTTTGCAAATGACCCATGCAACCCAAACGAAACATGACTAAACTCTTTCCCTGCAATAACTCTTGCTATTCGAGCAAGTTTTGCTGCTCCAGCAGTATGCGAACTTGAAGGTCCTATCATGATAGGGCCAATTGCTTCAAAAACACTTACATTCATATTTTGCCTCCAGACATTACTCTGTCTTAAAACTTTCTAATCTACTGTGAATTGTTTTATTATAATTTAGAACTTCTCTTTCATAATTACTATTCATGTAACTCGATGTTAATAAAAAATCAGCAGTTGCTTGGTTATTAGCAATTGGGATATCATATACAACCGCAATTCGAAGCAATGCTTTTACATCTGGATCATGTGGTTGTGATTCGAGAGGATCCCAGAAAAATACAACAAAGTCAACTCCACCTTCAACAATTCGTGCTCCGATTTGTTGATCACCACCTAATGGTCCACTATTATATCCTTTTACAGGTAATCCAGTCTTATCTGCAATCAGTCGAGCTGTTGTTCCTGTCCCACACAGAAAATGTTGGCTTAAAATTTTCTTATTTGCATCAACCCATTCTACCAACTGAGGTTTCTTACTGTCATGTGCAATTAAAGCAATGTGTTTTTGTTTACCAATTGTAAATTTAATATAATCGTCTTGTATCATATTATCTTCTCCTATCTCTATCCTTTTTATTATAGTTAATCCTATATATTTTACTATATCACAAATTATATCCTTAAGTTAGAATTTTTCAACTTTGTTTTTTTCTACACGTGCAAATATTAATGGTACTAATTCTGGTTTTGTAGTTCCAACTGTTATGGCTTGTTTGAATTTATTTGAGGCTGCTTCAAATAAAGATTCTTGTGAGGCATACATCGTAGCGAAGGAGTCTCCAACCTTTACGTAGTCACCAACCTTATTTTTAAGGATAATACCAGCTGCATAATCAATTGTACTAGCAGTAGTTTCTCTACCCGCACCAAGCATTGATGAAGAAATACCACATAACTCTGTATTCATATGTGTTATATATCCTTCTTTATCTGATACTACTTCAAAACTATATGGAGCCTTTGCAAAAGCATTCGTATCTTTAATTACAGATGTGTCTCCACCTTGTGCCTCAACCATTGCAATAAGACGTTCAAACGCTTTCCCATTATCGATAACTTCTTGCGCCATCTTCTTACAAGTGTCTAAATCACCTTTGCCTGCCAAATACAACATATTTCCTGCTAAATTAAGGCAAACTTCTGTTAAATCTTCAGGTCCATTTCCTTTTAACGTATTAACTGCTTCAATAACTTCGAGAGAGTTACCAATTGCGTGACCTAACGGAATATCCATATCTGTTATTAAAGCTACCGTTCTTTTCCCTGCATTTTCTCCAATTGCAACCATCTTTTTGGATAATTCAATTGAATCATCAAGTGTTTTCATAAATGCCCCACTACCAGTTTTTACGTCTAATAAGATACAATCATTTCCGGCTGCTATTTTCTTACTCATAATAGATACTGCTATAAGTGGAATGCTGCTTACCGTTCCAGTAACATCTCTAAGCGCATAAAGTTTTTTATCGGCAGGTGTCATATTCCCTGATTGACCAATTACACTTAAACCAGTTTTATTTACAACATCAAAAAATTCTTCTTGTGATAATGAAGTCCTCATATTTGGAATTGATTCCATCTTATCTACCGTTCCACCAGTATGTCCAAGCCCTCTGCCTGACATCTTTGCAACTTTAACACCGCAGGCTGCTACAATTGGTGCGATTATAAGAGTTGTTTTATCACCGACTCCACCTGTAGAATGTTTATCAACTTTTACGCCTTCAATTCTAGATAAATCAACTACATCCCCTGAGTGTGCAACTGCATTTGTCATAATTGATGTTTCTTCATCGCTCATCCCTTGAAAGCATATAGCCATTAACATTGCTGACATTTGATAATCAGGAATTTTTCCTAAAACATATTCCGATATCATAAAATTTATTTCTTCTGGGCTTAAACAATTCCCGTTTCTCTTATTCGTAATTAGATCAACCATTCTCATAAATTAACCCTCCAATTAATATTAAGAGGACTGGCCCAAGATTTGAGACAGCCCCTCTTATATTTTCTAATATTTAACTTACTATAATTACTCGGTTATATGGTTATTTAAATAATAAACAGTTGTTTAAAACTACCATTTACTATCTACTACTCTTATCGTATGGAATACCGGATGCTCTTGGTGCTTGTGAATTCTTAGATGAAAAAGCTAGTACAATTAATGTAGCAACATAAGGTATCATCTTATATACTTCACTCGATATAGGTAGATTTTTAAGTAATGAAATTCCTGTGTAACTATTTGCTAATGTCTTCATAATACCAAAGAAGAAAGCTGCAAATAAAATTCTTTTTGGTTTCCATTGTCCAAAAATAAGAACAGCAAGTGCAAGGAATCCGTATCCTGCAACACTAGCACTAAATTGAGTTGAAGTAGGTAATATAAATACTAACCCACCAATACCTGCTAATGCACCTGAGATTACAACCCCAGCATATCTTATTTTATACACATTTATACCAACTGAATCCGCAGCATGTGGATGTTCTCCACAAGCACGTAATCTAAGACCAAATCTAGTTCGATATAATACAATGGATGAAACGATTAAGATTCCAAAACCCAAAAATGTTGTAATATATGCTTTTTGGAAAAACATTGGTCCAATTACAGGAATATCACCAAGTACTGGTATCTTCTCTATATAGAACTTAGTTCCATTAAATATTACATTTTGAGAATTTTGAACCATTCTTGCAACGAAAATTGCAAATGCAGGTGCAAACATATTAAGTGCGGTACCACTTATCGTTTGATCTGCTTTCATATTGATAGAAGCAAAGGCATGAAGCAGCGAAAAAATAGCCCCTGATAATCCAGCAACAAGTAGCGCCAAGATTAATTGCCATTGACCAGGAATAGAATCCCCAGTGATATTTAAGAAGGCTACTCCGATAAATGCACCCATAACCATTATACCTTCTAATGCTATATTTACTACACCACTCCGTTCAGAAAACATTCCACCAAGTGCTACTATTAGAAGAGGAATCGAGAAATACATGGCCTGTTGAGCAATAAAGTTAATTTCATTCATCTTTTTCATCCTCCCTCTTAGCTAGTTTTTTACCTACTCTTCCAAGTAAGTTCTTAAATACTAATGCAAAGGCGCTAAAATAAATAATAGCCGCAATAATAATATCGATTACTTGCGGAGCAAAATCAAAGGATTGAAGATTGAATCCACCAACTGTAATATATCCAATAAAGAGTCCTGCAAATAAAATACCGATTGGATTCGATAATCCAAGTAATGCTACTGGAATACCATTGAACCCTTCAATTGCAATTATATCTTGTACTTGCATATATTTCCCTGCTCCAGATAAGTAGAATAAAGCTCCACCAAGTCCAGATATTGCACCAGCTATAACCATTGATAATACAATGTTTTTCTTTGCATTTATACCTGCATATTTACTTGCATTTGGATTCTTACCACAGGCTTTTAACTCAAAGCCAAATGTTGTTTTATTAATAACTATATACATGATAAAAACAACGAATATAACGATTAATATCGCACCATTAACACTTCTATAAGGGAATATTTTATCGATTCCCCATTTTGGAATTTGTGCGGAAGCAGCAACTGGTAATGTTTGATTCTTTAATTGATCAAATACTGTTTTAACGATAAGCATATTTGTTAAGTACATTCCAATGTAGTTCATAATGATAGAAGAAATTACCTCATTAACATTTGCTACCGCTTTTAAGATACCCGGTACAAAGCCCCAAAGTGCACCTGCTAATGCTGCTGCAAATAATGCAACGATCCAATGTGAATATCCTGGAAGCCAAGTCCAATTTACCCCAATATAGATTGCAACAAATGTACCTACTGTAAATTGACCGGAAGCACCTATGTTAAAAAGTCCTGTTTTAAAAGCAAATCCAACTGAAAGTCCTGTCATAATAATTGGGACAGCAAAATAAATTACATTTCCCATTCCTGCCAAACCATCTTGAAGACCGCCTAATAAAATCGTTCCAAATCCTTGAAATGCTTGACTCGGATTACTAAACAAGAGTATAAGTAATCCAAATATCAGCCCTACTACAATAGCTAATATAGAAGATGAAAAACTTGCAACTGCACTATTTCCCAACATTTTACTAAGTTTAGTTCTCATTTTTCACACTCCTTTTGGAACCCGACATGTATAACCCTAATTCTTGTACTGTAGTTTGATTTGGATCAAGATCTCCAACTATTTCACCTTCATACATTACTAAAATTCGGTCACTTACATTCATAACTTCATCTAACTCTAATGAAACTAATAAAACACCTTTTCCAGCATCTCTTTGAGCTACTAATTGTTTATGAATATATTCAATCGCCCCAACATCTAACCCACGTGTTGGTTGAACTGCTATAATTATTTCGGGATTCCTATCTATTTCTCTTGCTACGATTGCCTTTTGTTGATTTCCACCAGACATATCTCTTACAAGTGAATCTTCATCCTGACCGCTACGAATATCATATTGATCTATTAATTTCCTTGCAAATTCTCTTACTTCATTAAATTTAATAAATCCATGATTTTGATATTTCGGCAAATAATATGTTTGTAATACTAAATTTTCTTTCAAAGTATAATCTAATACTAGTCCATCTTTATGGCGGTCTTCTGGAATATGCGCCATTCCGTCCTTACATCTTTTTCTAATTGATTCTTTTGTTATATCTTTTCCATTTATAAATACATTACCACAATCAATGTGGGTTAAGCCAGTTAATCCATATACCAACTCTGATTGACCATTCCCATCAATACCAGCAATACATACTATTTCACCTTTTCTTACTTTAAATGAAACATCTGAAACAGCATTTTTAGATGTATGCTTTGATTTAATTGTAAGATCTTTTACTTCGAAAACTACTTCACCTAAATTTTGTTCTTGTTTTTCTACAGCAAAACTAACTTTACGTCCTACCATCATTTCTGACATTTCTTCTTTTGAAGCGCTTTCAACGTCTATTGTGCCAATATATTTACCTTTTCTAAGCACAGTACATCTATCCGCTACTTCTTTGATTTCATTTAGTTTATGCGTTATAAAAATAATAGATTTTCCCTCACTAACTAATTGTTTCATTATTTTCATGAGTTCATCAATTTCTTGAGGTGTTAAAACTGCAGTTGGCTCATCAAAGATTAGAATATTATTATCACAATATAACATCTTTAAGATCTCAACCCTTTGTTGCATTCCTACTGTAATATCTGAAATATATTCATCTGGATCTACCATTAATTTGTATTTTTGACTTAGTTCCATTACTTTCTTACGTGCATCATCTTTTTTGAGAAAACCATTTTTGGTAGTTTCTCTACCTAATACTATACTTTCTAGTACTGTAAAATTATGAACTAATTTAAAATGTTGGTGAACCATGCCTATGCCTAATGCATTAGCATCATTTGGGTTATTAATATTTACTGATTTACCATTAATCTTTATTTCACCTTTTTCAGGTTGATATAAACCAAACAATACACTCATTAATGTCGATTTACCAGCACCATTCTCGCCTAGAAGAGCGTGAACTTCACCTTTTTTGACTTGTAATGTTATGTTATCATTGGCGATTATACCCGTAAATTCTTTGGTAATGTTATTCATTTCTATAACATATTCCACGGCATATCCTCCTCGAGATTTAATTAAGCGGATTATTAGTCCGCTTCTTTTTCTCTGAATAACTTACAAGTCCCCCAGCAATATGCCAGGGGCTTGTAAATAAAGTAATATTGTAATATTTGAATTTATGAATTATTCAATTACAGTTACAGTTACAAGATCAGTTGCTAATTCAGCAGCACTTGTTACATCTTGGTCACCTTTAATATCAAAATCTTTGTTAACTACTCTTGAATAGATTGAATCATAGTCAGCTTGTGTAAATGTTTCAAATCTTGAATTTTTCATTGGTAATTGAACACCTTCAACAGCTGCGTCAAGAGTGATTGATTTTCCACCTTCAAATGTTTTATCATAGATTGAAGTTAATGCATCAACTACTGATTTACCAAGGTTCTTCATTGATGAAGTAATAACTGTATCTGATTCATTGTATTGGTCAACGTCAACACCAATTACTTTTGTTCCAGCTGTTTCAGCTGCTTTCATAACTGAGTTTCCTGATGCTCCACCACAAGCAAAGATAAGTTCTGTACCTTCATTGTACCAAGCTGCTGCTTTTGCCATGTTGTCTGGAGTTGCATCAAAGTTACCAAAGTAAGTATATTTAACATTTACTTCTCCTGCGCTTAGTCCAAGCTCTTGAGCAGCTAAGTCAGCACCTTGAATGAATCCGTATCCAAATCTAATAACTGCAGGAACTGCTATTCCGCCTGTGAATCCTAATTGTCTGTAACCGTCTTTAACAGCTGCATAACCAGCTAAGAAACCTGCTTCTTGTTCTGCATAGAAAATTGAAAGAACGTTATCATTGATAACTGGATTCCAATCACCTGCGTGAGGGGCACCATCAAGAATAATAAACTTTACATCTGGATAAGTTGTTTGAGCTTTAAATACAGGAACTTCGAATAAAAATCCTGGACAAACAATAATCTTTGCTCCATTTTTTACAGCTAAATCGAAAGAAGCTAAGTACGCATCATCTGATTTCTCAGTTGGTTTGTAATACTTATGTGTAATCTTGTTTTCTTTAGCGTATTCTACAACGCCTTCCCAAGCACCTTGATTGAATGACTTGTCATCGATAGTACCTACATCAGTGATTAAAGCAATTTCATAATTTGATTTTTCTTTTTTACAAGCAGCCATTGATAACACCATAGCAGCTATTAAAAGAAGTGTGATAATTTTGTTGAATTTTTTCATTTTCTTTCCTCCTACTTGTTCGCATGTTTTATTTTGATAAATTTTTATTAGTAAATCCCAAAGGTAATAACTCCTTTAAGGATAAAACTACGTAATCATTTTCACTCTTAGCTAAAATAATGCTAAAAGTTTCAGGGTCGCAAAATTCAGCCATAACTTGACGGCAAACACCACAAGGAGCACAATAATCTCCACTTCCCGCTTCAACACTATCTGTATTACCTACTATTGCAATTGCAGTAAAATCTTTAACACCTTCTGAAACTGCTTTAAAAAATGCAGTTCTTTCCGCACAATTTGTTGGTGTAAATGTAGCATTTTCGATATTACATCCGAGGTAAACTTTACCTTCTTCACTTAGTAGCGCCGCTCCAACTTTAAAATGTGAATATGGTGAATAGGAAGACTTTTGAGCCTCAAAGGCTTTTTTTACTAATTCTTTATAATCAGTCATTTTATCTCCACCTTTATATTATTTTATAATATTTGGTAAAAAACTTTCGCCTGAAATGTCTCCATTGACATTAAATGCATCTAATATTGTTGCTGCAATATCTGCAAATGTTGGCCTTGTACCAATTGAATTATTTTCTTTTATCATCGCTCCATAAGCTAACATTGGAGTATATTCTCTTGAATGATCAGAACCTGGGAATCCAGGGTCACAACCATGATCTGCTGTAATAATTAGCAAGTCATCTTCTTTCATTTTGTCCATAAATTCACTAAGTTGTTTATCAAAAACAGTTGCTGCGTTGGCATAACCATCTATATCATTTCTATGTCCATATAACATATCAAAATCAACTAGATTAACGAAACACAATCCTTTAAAATCTTCATCCATTGTTTCTAGTGTTTTTTCCATTCCATCAACATTGCTTATAATGGAAGTTGTTTTTGCTATATTTTTACCTGCAAAAATATCATAAATCTTGCCAATCCCTATCGTATCATAGCCATTTTCCGATAGGCAATCCAACATTGTTGTTTTTGGTGGTAATAATGAAAAATCGTGTCTATGTGGAGTTCTCTTATATTCAGGTTCACTTCCGATAAAAGGGCGTGCAATTACTCTGCCTACACTGTGATCTCCAGTTAATATTTCTCTTGCTATTCTACAGTATTGATATAAATCTTCAAGTGGAACTATTTCCTCATGAGCCGCTATTTGGAAAACACTATCCGCTGAAGTATATACGATTAATTTTCCAGTTTCAATATGTTCTTTCGCATAATCTGCAAGAACTTCAGTTCCAGAATAAGGTTTATTGCAAATAACACCCTTACCCGTTTGTTTTACAAATTCATCAATCACTTCTTTTGGAAAACCATTTGGATAGGTTGGAAGTGGTTTATCTGATATAATTCCTGAGATTTCCCAATGACCTATTGTTGTATCTTTTCCTCTTGAAGCCTCTTGTAATCTTCCATAAGAGCCTATTGTAGCGTCTTCTTTCTCGCCACAATTAACTCCATCAATATTAAACAATCCCATTTTTTTCATATTAGGTGTATTATATAAGGGTGATTTTGTGATTGAGCCTAAAGTGTTACTTCCTACATCACCATATTTATCAGCATCAGGAGCTTCTCCGATCCCGTAACTATCAAGTACAATTAAAAATACTCTTTTGATATTCATCTGTACCTCCATAAGGTAATTATCTACCTATAATAATATATTCGGTCATGCTATTTCTAATGCTATCTTTACCATATCATTAAAACTACTTTGTCTTTCTTCTGATGATGAACACTCGCCTGTTACTAATGAATCAGAAATAGTACAAATTGCTAATGCATTTTTGCCTGCTCTCGCAGCGTTCATATATAATGCAGCTGCTTCCATTTCAACAGCCATAACACCCATCTTCTGCCACTTCATACCACCCATTGAATCATCATAGAATGTATCAGAGGATAATAAGTTTCCTACTCTATAATTTATATTTCCCATACTCTTTGCAACATCAATTCCTTTTTGTAAAAGTTCATAGGAAGCAATTGGTGCAAATGTTCCTGGCAATTCAAATTGCTTTGCAAAGCTGGAATTCGTACAAGCGCCCATACCGAAAACAACATCTCTAACATGTAAGTTGGCATGTAATGCACCAGCAGTACCAATTCTGATTATATTATCTACATTATACATATTAAATAATTCATAGGAATAAATACCGATAGATGGCATTCCCATTCCGCTCGCCATGACAGATACTTTCTTTCCTTTGTAAGTTCCTGTATATCCATTAATTCCTCTTACTTGATTAACTAAAACTGCGTCTTCTAAAAAAGTCTCAGCAATAAACTTCGCTCTTAGTGGATCTCCTGGCATTAAAACTGTTTTTGCAAACTCGCCCTCTTTTGCCGCTATATGTGGTGTTGGAATACTCATATTATAAATCTCCTATCGTTTTTTAATATCCTTTTACTTCTTGATCTCTAACCATATTGATTGCTGAACTTGTTCCAATTCTACTACAACCTTCGTTAATAAACATTTCTAAATCTGCTATACTCTTAACTCCACCTGCTGCTTTAATCTTTACATTTGGTCCGATGTGTTCTTTGAATAGCTTAATATCTTCAATGGTTGCTCCCGCTGTGCCAAATCCAGTCGATGTCTTTATATAATCTGCTCCAGCATTGGTTACTGCTTCACACATTTTAATTTTTTCTTCTTTCGTTAAATAGCATGTTTCAATAATTACTTTTAATATTTTATTTCCTACAACATTTTTTAATTCAGCTATTTCTTCTTCTACTTTTTTGAAAAGTCCATTCTTAACATCTGTAATATTAATAACCATATCTACTTCATTTGCTCCATCAAGTAGAGCTTGTTTTGTCTCTGCAACTTTAGCTGCTGTAACACTATAACCTAGTGGAAATCCAACTACTGTGCAGATATTAATCTTCTCACCGTATTTGCTATTAATTCGTTCAATGTAGCAAGGAGGCACACATACAGATGCTGTTCCGTATTCAAGTGCCTCCTCACATAGTATCTGAATATCTTCCCATGATGCAACCGCTTTTAATTGAGTGTGGTCAACATAATGCAATATATCTACTTTATTCATTTGAAATCTCCTTTTACAATATGTCTTAATGATTATAAGTTACTTATTTATTATATATAACTTATAACTATATTATCATACCTTATATATAAATTCAATATTTAATATATTACACAAAATACGCAAAGTTAACATTTTCCGTTCATAATTATCTTTAATGTGTACTCTCAATTCGTATAATGTGTAATAATTCACTTTGGAAATTAATTTCCTTTTTTATTATTTTACTCTTATTAAACAAATAAATCAAGTGCTATCTAAATAACAATTTATACTGTTAATCTTCTATTTTAATGTTTCCACTTGTTGTAGAAGCCTGTATAATGACAGAACCACCTTCATAAATATCTGTTCCTGAATCTTCTTCCTTCATATCTGTAAATTCATTTTTAACATAGCCCGAAGATGTTGAGTATTTTAATTCAAAGCCATCATTATCCGGTAATCCTAATTCAATATTCCCTGAACTTGCTTCTGTTATTACCGAGATCTTTGGCATTTCTAGAAAATCAATGTCAATATTACCACTTGACGTATCTGCAGTAAATTTATTTGCTTCCACTTCGCCTTTAATATTACCTGAACTTGCTTCTGTATATATTTCATTTGATTTAACACGATCTAGGTCAATATTTCCTGAGGAAGCTTCTGCTTTTAATTTTAATATATTTCCTTTTACTTTTATATTACCACTTGATGCTTTTAACTGCATTGAGCTAGTATCATCAATGTCAGTTTTTATATTACCAGATGATGTTTTTGCATCGATTTGAAGTGCTTGTATAGATTTGATTTCAATATTTCCTGAAGATGCTTCTAATTCATACTCTAAACTTGTACCTTCTGGTATGTATATTTGCACTCTATTATTCCCAAAACTTATTCCTATGGTAATATTTAGTTTTTTATTTTCTTTAATTACCATTGTTGTTCCACTTTGTTCTACGGTAGGAATATCTTCTAAATCTCTATTACTATATACCTCAACTTTTACTTTATCACCCTTATATTCTTCAATTTCTAAATCAGATGAGGTTAAATCCACACTAATCTTATATACTTCATTCGCTTCCACTGAAAATGTGGATTGTAATTTAGCGCTACCCCAAATTCCTATATCTCCCACTTTACTTAAACCATACCCAACAAGAACAATTATGATAATTGTCCAAATAAACGCCTTATTTCTCATATAATTTCTATCCACTTTTATTTCCCCCTATTAATTATAATATTTATGATTTATATGTACTACTATTTACCTTTTTATACGAATAAAAAATCGAACTTATGTCATCACTTATATACAACTTTATACAGTTATTATATAGCTTTCTCCACATAACTGTCAATGAATACATTATTTGGTACAATATTCAAAACGCTGATTAAATATACAATATCGATTCAAAATACAATAAATTGAATTTTCATTTTGAACATAGCATGTTTTTTTTTGGATATAATATACCAAAATAAAAAGAAGTATTCTGCAAACCTAGTTTAACTCCGTATTTTTATTTATTATATTATGTAAGGGAGAAAAAATATGATTACAACTAAATTTCCAAAAGACTTTTTATGGGGAGGCGCTACTGCTGCAAATCAGTTTGAAGGGGGCTACGCCGAAGGCGGAAAGGGGTTAAGCACAGCAGATGTTACTACTGGTGGAACTCATACAATACCTAGAAGAATTACCCCAATATTAGAAGAAAACACTTATTATCCAAGTCATGATGCGATTGATTTTTATCATCAGTACAAAAAAGATATTAAGTTATTTGCCGAAATGGGGTTCAAAGTCTTTCGAATGTCTATCGCTTGGTCTAGGATTTTCCCTAACGGGGATGAAGATCAGCCAAATGAAGCTGGTCTCAAATTCTATGACAAAGTATTTGCTGAGTTAAAAAAATATAAAATTGAACCTATCGTAACAATTTCAACTATGCCTCTGGGTAGTTTTATTTCGGGTGGCATCTTATTAGATGAGAGTGGTGTATTTAATAACACGCAATCTGATAATGAACAATTTAGATATCAAGCATTACATCATCAGTTTATTGCAAGTGCAAAAGCTGTAAAATTAGGCCATGAGATTAACAAAGATTTCAAAATAGGTTGTATGATAGGATATTTCACTCTTTACCCTCTTACATGTCACCCAGAAGATATGCTTTTGGCTCAGCAAAGTGATAACTTACGGAATTTCTTATGTTCGGATGTCCAAGTTCGAGGTAAGTATCCTGGCTTTGCGATGAGATTTTTCAAAGAAAATAATATTAAATTAGATGCGCAAGAAACAGACTTCGAAGTTCTAAAGGATGGTTGTGTGGATTTTTATACGTTTAGTTATTATATGTCTAACTGTGTAAGCCATGAATCCGACAACTCACAAACTACTGGAAATATAATTGGTGGTTTATCAAATCCTTTTTTAGAATCTAGTGATTGGGGATGGCAGATTGATCCAAAAGGTTTAAGATGGACTCTCAATAACATCTATAATAGATACCAAATTCCAATAATGGTAGTTGAAAATGGTCTTGGTGCAGCTGATATTGTGGATTCTGAAGGTAATATTAATGACGATTACAGAATTGAATTTTTAAGAGAACACATCAAAGAAATGAAAGAAGCAATCGCTGATGGAGTTGATTTAATTGGATATACACCTTGGGGCTGTATTGATTTAGTGAGTGCAACTACCGGTGAAATGAAGAAGAGATATGGGTTTATTTATGTTGATAAGAATAATGAAGGAGAAGGATCTCTTGCAAGGAGCAAAAAAAAGAGTTTTGATTGGTATAAAAAAGTGATTTCTTCAAATGGAGAGATTTTAGAGTAAAAAAAACAAGTTTGCTATCACCTAGCAAACTTATTTTATATATTAATATTCCAAACCTGTTAATTCGCTTTAAGCTCTTTATACACTTCATAAGCATCAAAAATATTCTTTTGTTCCGTCTTCGTATTTCCTTCTGCTCCCGTTGTAACTAATATATATCTCTTATTATTTATATACGCATAACTTGCAAGACATAGACCCGCTGGTTCCGTATAACCAGTCTTACCTCCCAATATTTCTTCCATAACAAGTTCAGCACTATCCATTTTGCTAAACATGGAGCTATAGAGTGTAATCCCATCTGGATGAAGATTAGTAGATGCTGTGGTATGTTTTACTGAAGTAAATATCTCCATAAAAGTTTCATTATTCAATGCATACTGCAGTAATTTCGCAAGATCCATTACGGTTGTGTAATGTTTCGAATTATGCAACCCTGTAGAATTTGTAAAATTCGAATTATCCATTCCAAGTTCCTTCGCTTTATTGTTCATAAGTTGGGTAAATTCCTGTTCAGAACCCGCGACCATATCAGCTAATCCGATGCAACATTCCGCCCCAGACGGAAGTAGAGCCCCATATAGTAGGTCAATAACTTGAACTTCCTCCTCGGGTAAAAAACCTGCCATCGATGCATTCTCTCCATATAATATTTCAAACATAGTGGTTGGTAAAGTAATGTATTGTTGCAAGTCTGTAATATTTTCAATTGCTACGATTGCTGTCATTATTTTAGTTAAAGATGCAGGAAATATCTGTTCCTCACTTTTTTTATCAAAAATAACCTTAGAATCATCTAATCGGATTAGAATGGCATTCGAACTATAAAGTTTATCAATCGACAATTGAAATGAATCCTTTGGCTCGATTATTTTATCAGCAAATCCTGGTATTGTATTATCAATATTAACATCTTGAATTTCCTGGGTGATAGTTATCACACGATTATTCTGCTTGTCCTGTATTGAAACGATTCCTTCTTCTAGTGTTTCACTTCCAAGCCAGAATATAATTACTAGTGATAATATAGTTACTATATATTATTGCAAAAAATGAGGAGATATATTTCATTTGTCAAATATAGTTCGGCTAAATCTACAATTTCTTTTTCGTCATCAACTACTAAAATTGTCTTATACCCCTCTATCTTTTTTATGTTCACATTATATCATAAATAAACAATTCCAAATTGTAAATTTCTTTTTTTTACATACTGAATCTTAATGTGGGTCATTCATTATTAAGTGTTATATCATCAAATAAAGGAGGATTAAATTATGGCGGATACAATCATTAGAATACAAAGTATTGAATTAGAGAATTTTAAAAATATACAAAAAGGAATTATTGATTTAACAAGCTACAGACAAAAAAGCTACTATACTGGTAAATCTGATATCATTGGAATTTATGGACAAAATGGTTCTGGTAAAACAGCTGTAGTAGAAGCCTATCGATTATTTAAAATTATAGCAAGTGGTGAAAAGATTCCTGATGATATTCAGAATTATATTTACGAACTTGAAGACACTGCTAAGTTAAAATTTGTATTTTATATTGAAAAAACGAATTATAAGTTCTTAGTATATTATGAATTTTCTATCAGAAGAAAAAATAATAATCAAGCAGAAATAGTGAATGAAAAATTAAGTAGTTCTGAGATATTAGAAAATACTAAAAAACACAAATATGATATCGTAGAATACGATATTGACTATATTGGTTCACCGATTCTTCCTATTGCTCGCTACAAAGAATTGATTAAGCAAAATAAAGAAAATGATGTTAATTTAAAAGTAATAAAGAAGTTAACGAGAGAAAGAAGAAGGTCATTTATTTTTAATGATGATTTAATTGAACTATTTCATCAACACCCAAATGAACTCGGTTACGACATTATCTCTTCTATTAAGCATTTTGCAGTGATTAATTTATTTGTCATTACTACTCGTAATCCATCACCTATTAGTCTAAATTTAATTCCTTCAAATTATAGATTAGAAAACAGTAATGATTATATCTCCATTAAATTATTAGACTCTTCCATAATTGACAGAAATCGTTATAATCTTGTTCTAACTATTATTGAACAAATCAATATAGTATTAACTACAATAATCCCGCATTTACATTTAGAAGTAGTCGATTTAGGAAATGAGCTATCACATAGTGGAGATAAATTATTAAAATTCGAATTACTGTCGGTGAAGAATGAAATTCGGATTCCACTTAAATATGAATCTGAAGGAATAATAAAGATTATTTCTATACTAAGCACCTTAATATCTATGTATAATAATCCTTCAATCTGCTTAATTGTTGACGAGCTTGATTCAGGAATATTTGAATATTTATTAGGCGAACTACTAAAAATAATAGAACAAAAAGGTAAAGGTCAGTTTTTATTTACTTCACATAATCTTCGTGCTCTAGAAATGTTAGACAAAGATTCTTTAGTCTTTAGTACTACAAATTCACGAAATAGATTCATTCGAATTAGGAATATAAAGATGAATAATAATTTGAGGAATGTTTATTTGCGTGGAATTGATCTAGGTGGCTTAAGTGAATCTATCTACGAAGAAACAAATAGTTTTGAAATCGCTCATGCATTTAGAAAAGCAGGTGAATTTTTTGAGTAAAAAGATTGTACTATTTATTGTTGAAGGAATAACAGATGAAATTTCATTATCATTAGTTCTTTCTAAAATAATTGAAGGTGATAAAATTGTAAAATTCAAAGTGATTAATGGAGATATTACAACCAAAACCGGTTCGAATCCAAGCAATATCCTCAACAAAATAACTAAGATTATTAGTGAATTTATTGCGAGAGATGTATATGAAAAAAAAGATATTCTACAAGTAGTTCATTTAGTAGATACGGATGGTGCATTTATAAACGATAACTCTATCGTGCAAAAAGATATTAAATTTACTGATTATGATACACAATATATTTTTACTAAAAACGTAGAAAACATTAGAAATCGAAATGAGCAAAAAGCTGGCAATTTAAATAAACTGATTGAAACAGATACTGTATATACTAACCTCCCATATCGAACTTACTTCTTCTCTACCAATCTAGAACACGTACTTCATAATAATCAAGAAGTAATTGATCACGAGAAGAGTGAGTATTCTCAGATGTTTGAAAATAAGTTTGTTAAAAATCCATATAGTTTTATAGACTTTTTTAATAATCCTGAATTTGCAGTAAGTGGGGATTATAATGAAACTTGGAATTTTATTCAGCAAGGTACTAATTCATTAAATCGATATTCAAATTTTCACTTGTACCTTAACACAATAGAAAGAAAGTAGGAATAGGAATGAAAAAAGCATCTGTTTTATTAGATATACTGACTGTTAAAGATTTTACTTTTAGTAATCGATATGTATGTGCTCCTTTTGATATAGCAACTGCTTCTGTGACTGGTTTAGTTACAGAAGAACTTTTATCTATATATGAGCAACGCAAGGGACCATCTTTAATCGTAGTAGAGCAAGCGGCTATTACACTAGCAGGTCAATTAGAGAAAAACTAATCTTTGTAGACCGTGATGGATGTATTGATGGATTATCGAAACTGGTATCTGTTATACATAATAACAATCAGGTTGCAGTTTTGCAAATAAATCACGCAGGAAGTGCTGCTAACACTGAATTAACTAAATTAGAAGCAGTAGCCCCTTCTGCAGTAATACATCCTATATTGAATCGTTCTTTACCTAAAGCTTTGACCTTATCTGAGATCCAAGATATCAAAGATAAATTTGTTGATGCAGCTTTACGTGCTAAGAAGGCAGGTTTTGATGGAGTTGAGATCCATAACTGCCACGGATTTTTATTAACACAATTTCTTTCCCCGATAACAAACCTAAGAACAGATGAATATGGAGGTAGTCTAGAAAACAGAAGTCGCCTTCTTATGGAGATAACTTGTGCTGTACGTAAAGCAATTGGAGATGATTCTCTTCTTCTTGTTCGTTTAGGAGTGGATGACTTAATATCAGGTGGTTTAACTTTAGAAGAAGGATGCATCGTATCAGCAATGCTTGAAAAAGCTGGTATTGATATTCTTGATGTCTCTACTGGACTTGTTCCTCCTCTCGGGTTACCCGGACCTGCTATGCTAAGAAAAACTCTAAAGACAGTTAAAGAACACGTAAATATTCCTGTTATCGGAGCGGGTGAGTTGGAAGAGATTGAAATCGCAGAATACATGGTTGAACAGGGTGAGATAGACTTTATTGCCCTTGCAAGACCTATCATGCAACAACCAAATTTCGTTGAGGTATTATTAGAAAAAATAGCATTGAAATAGTGAAAATATATATTTGGTCTCTATTTGCGACTATATTGATGTATTTCTAGAATACAAATAAACCAGCATAATAAACTGACCCCTGTCAAGCAGACATGGGTCAGTTCATTATAATTATCAATAATGCTGGTTTTCTATTTTCTTATTGATTTATTTATTTGATTCTTATTTTATTTATTTACCGATTAATTTATGGTTATAACCTATTAGCGTCTTTGAGTCATACCAGATCTTACTGGTCTTTCTTGCCTAGTTTGCATATCAGGCCTAACGGGCATATCAGGTCTAATTGGCATACCTGGTGTCATCGGTGTTCCTGGTGTACCTGGAGTCATCGGCATTCCTGGTGTTCTAGGCGTACCTGGAGTCATCGGCATTCCTGGAGTTCTAGGCATTCCTGGAGTCATCGGCATTCCTGGAGTCATCGGCATTCCTGGAGTCATCGGCATTCCTGGAGTCATCGGCATTCCTGGAGTCATCGGCATTCCTGGTGTTCCTGGAGTACCTGGAGTCATTGGCATTCCTTGCGTTCCTGGCATTCCTGGTGTCATTGGCATTCCATTTGTTCTCGGCATCCCTGGTGTCATCGGCATTCCTTGGGTTCCTGGCATCCCTGGTGTCATTGGCATTCCATTTGTTCTCGGCATTCCTGGTGTCATTGGCATTCCATTTGTTCTCGGCGGCATCCCTGGTGTCATTGGCATTCCATTGCTCCCATTATTCATATAACCATTATTCATATGGTTTTCATTATTCATATTACCATTATCCATCCCATTGCGATTCATATTTTTGTTTATATCATCCATACCATTCCTATTAAAATTATTCATACCATTATAGTTCATAGTAGGTCTTGTTTCTACGTTGCTTCCCCATCTACTTCTATCCCATCTATCTCCTTCATTTCTGCCGTCTCTTCCGTCTCTATCCCAATCTCTATCTCTGTCTCTGTCTCTATCCCTATCTCTATCTCTATCTCTTCCATCTTTATCTTTATCATCTCTGTCTTTATCGTCTCTGTCCCATCTTCCTCCATCCCATCTTCCTCTGTTCCATCTGTCTCTATCCCATCTATCTCTATCCCATCTACCTCTATCCCATCTATCTCTATCCCATCTATCTCTTTCGTCCCTGTCTCTATCCCATCTGTCTCTATCCCATCTGTCTCTATCCCATCTATCCCTATCCCATCTATCATCGATACGGTCAACTATTATCCTTGGCAGGTCTCTCGATCCCCATTCTGGCAAAGGTATTGGCCAAACTACCTGTTGCGCATTAGTAGCTTTGTTTGTTTCTTGTACTTGTTTCTCATCTAATTTGGGGTAATGTTTACTAGTTTTAATAGTATTTGCTCTAGAACAATCTTTACAAGCCATAAATATACTCCTTCACAATATTATAATTAGTTATTATCACTTTATAATATGCAAACTCCTATAAAAGGGGTGTAAATAATCTATTATTTTTTGTACTTCATTCTTGAATTATAGCGTCAAAAGTAAATAGTTTTTACTATAACAACTACAAATAGTGTCTCGACGTTTCAACGAACACTATTTGTAGTGTGTTATAATGTAAAACTTACTTTTGACACTATAATTATTCTTTTATATTCAAGAGAAAATAAATATTGAAATATATGTCTATTTATATCATAATAAGAAATGCACGAACAATCTCGTATATATAAGGAGTCATCAATGAAAAGAAAACATTTTTTAATTCACTATATTAATAAATATAAATGGAAGTATCTTTTTGGGATAATAACACTTTTCATTGTAGATATCTTCAACTTATTTATCCCACAGTTAACCGGAGAAATTACAGATGGCTTGCAGACCCACTCTTTAGATATGGGTGGAGTTCTATCTATTGTACTTAAGATTTTATTCGTTGGACTCGTTATTGCAATTGGTAGATTCTTTTGGAGATACTTTATTTTTGGTTCAGCTAGACTAATAGAATTTGAAATAAGAAATAACATGTTTAAACACTTGTCAGGATTATCCACTCGTTACTTCAATAATAATAAAACTGGTGATTTAATGGCACATTTTACAAATGATATGAGTGCTATTCGTATGTCTATCGGTCCTGCCGTGATAACGTCTTTTGATGCAACTATCATGACAATAATGGTTTTAGTAAAAATGATAACTCATATCGATATGAAATTAACCTTTGTCGCAGTTATTCCACTTTTTTTCATTGCGTTTGGCAGCATTTTATATGGTAAAGCAGCCGAAGCACGCTTTGAAGCAAAACAGCAAGCGTTTTCAGATTTAACAGACCAGGTACAAGAAAGCATTTCTGGGGTTCGAGTTATTAAAGCATTTGTTCAAGAAAGAAAAGAGCTAAAAGCTTTTGCAATCGCTAACAGAAATAACATGGATAAAAACATGAGGGTCGTTAAATTGCAAGCTATCGTCATGCCTTTGTTAGATATCGTTATTGGTATTAGTAGTCTAATTACTTTACTATATGGCGGTTATTTAGCTATTATCGGGGAAATAACCTTAGGTAAATTTATTGCTTTTAATCAATATATCGGTATGCTCGTTTGGCCCATGATTGCAGCTGGTGAAAGTATAACCCTATTCTCACAAGGGCATGCTTCACTCAATCGAATTAAAGATATATTTAATGAACAATCTGATGTATTTGACAATGATAATGTCAAAGATATTCAATCTATAGAGGGGACAATAGAATTTAAAGATTTAACTTTCTTTTATCCAGAATCAAGTTACCCCGCTTTGCAAAATATTACATTGAAAGTAGAAAAAGGATCCACTCTAGCTATATTAGGAAGAACTGGCAGTGGAAAAACAACTTTTGCTAATCTCTTATTGCACTTATACAATACCGATCAAAACTCAATACATATCGATGGCAATGATATCTGCGAAATCCCTCTTAATACACTTAGAGAAAACATTGCTTATGTTCCTCAAGACAATTTTTTATTTTCCGATACATTACAAAATAATATTGCGTTTGGTGCGAATACAAATGATATTAATTTAGTCTATGATGCAGCAAAACTTGCAAACATACATGATAATATAATGGATTTTCCAGAAAACTATGATACCATGGTTGGCGAAAGAGGCGTTACCTTATCTGGTGGCCAAAAACAAAGAAGTTCAATTGCACGAGCACTTATGAAAAATTCTCCAATCTTAATTCTTGACGATGCCTTATCTGCTGTTGATACAGACACGGAAGAAAAGATTCTTGCAAATTTAAAGAAAAATAGAATTAATAAAACAACAATAATAATAGCACACAGAATCTCTACTATACAAAATGCGGATCATATACTTGTTCTTGATGATGGGAAAATAGTCGAATACGGAACTCACGAGTATTTATTGTCACTTAAGGGAACGTATTCTACTATTTATGAAACTCAACAACTTGAAAAACAGCTTGAAAATGAGTAGGAGGGGTAAAATGACAAAACAAAAACATATTAATATGCAAAAAACTTTTAAAGTAAATGTTCTAAAAAGGTTGTTAAAATATATTAAGCCTTGTTGGAAAACGATGGTTCTGTCTTTTTTACTAGTCCTTTTTATTACTGGCTTAGAATTATATAGACCTGTATTAATTGGAGGTGCAATCGATCAATATATTAACGGGTATAGTCAACCTTATGCTGAAGTTGGCGAATATAGTAAAGATGCTATATTCTATAATAACAAATACATAAGTAAAACCTTTCCCTCCACTACAAAAAACAATCTACTTCAACTTATAATTTATGACAACAAGTACTATTTGTTCGATGATTTGGATTTAAATGAGCAAATAATACTGAAAAAATTTGATGAGTCCGTTATTCACGATATAGTTCCTACCGAGAGCGTACTCAAATTAAATATCAATAATGAAACATTGACTGGAACCCTTATGCATAAGGATGATCTTAAAATCTTAAGAACTGGTGATTTTTCTGGAATTAAGTTTGTCTCATTAATATATTTATTGGTACTTGGACTAAGCTTTCTATGTAACTTTCTACAAACTTGGATGTTACAGCTTACTGGACAAAAAATAATATACAATATACGGCAAGAGGTTTTTCAACATGTTCATTCACTATCGCTTAGATTTTTTGATATTAATCCTGTTGGTAAAATAGTAACAAGGATTACAAATGATGTTGAATCACTCAGTGAAATGTACTCAGGTATTTTAGTGAAATTGTTTAAAAATACAATAAAAATTATTGGACTTGCTATTGTAATGATATCTATTAATTTTAAAATGTCTATGTATGCATTTATTCTACTCCCACTTATTATTTTCCTTACTTTTATATTTAAGAGAATATCAAGAGCCACCTACAGAATTACGAGAACAAAAATTACTACAATCAATACTTTCTTATCCGAAAACATTTCTGGAATGAAATTAATACAAATATTTGCAAGAGAAAATGAAAAGTATAAGGACTTTGAAGTCAAAAGTAAGGAACTCTTTCATGCCAACTTTAAAGAAATGATGGTTTTTGCAATATTTAGACCTATTATATATATGCTTTCTATCGTATCACTTATTATTATTATTATTTCTGGAAGCGCTTCCGTCTTACAAGGGGCACTTTCAATGGGTACATTATTTATTTTCATTCAATACATTGGTTCATTTTTTGAACCTATCCAAGAACTTGCTGAACAACTTGGTACTTTACAATCAGCGATGGCTTCTGCTGAAAAGATATTTACTGTATTAGATGAAGAACCACAAATCGTGCAAAAAGAAAACCCTACGAAATTAGATGTAATATCCGGAAAAATTGAATTTAAAAATGTATGGTTTGCATATGAAAATGAAGAGTATATTTTACGGGATGTTAGTTTTACAATAAATCCAGGTGAGAAAGTTGCTTTTGTTGGTGCTACTGGTGCTGGAAAATCTTCCATTTTAAATCTAATTGGACGCTATTACGATATTCAAAAAGGCGAGATCTTAATTGACGGTATCAATATAAAAGATTTAGATAAAGATCAACTTCGTGGTTCAATTGGTCAAGTACAGCAAGACGTTTTTATATTCACTGGGGATATCAAAAGTAATATACGATTAAGAAACGATGAAATAACAGAAACTCAAATAAAACAAGCAGCTTCTTATGTAAATGCAAAGACTTTTATTGAAAAGCTCCCAAATGCTTATAATGAAAAAGTTACCGAAAGAGGCTCTACCCTATCACAAGGTCAACGTCAATTACTTTCTTTTGCAAGAACACTTGCCTTTCATCCTCGAATATTAGTTATGGATGAAGCGACTGCAAATATAGATACCGAAACTGAACTTTTAATTCAAGAGGCGATTCAAAAGCTTATGGATGATCGCACTACAATCATGGTTGCACATCGTCTCTCTACCATCCAACATGCAGATAACATTATCGTAATGCATAAGGGTAAAATAAGAGAAGCTGGTACACATCAAGAACTACTTAATTTAGATGGAATATATAAAAAATTGTACCAATTACAATTAAATAAGTTATAATAAGTGTAGTATTATAATCTTATTACCATTCCATACATACATTTTCCTGTTTTGTTTATAATACTACAAAGAAATAAAAAGGAGGATTATTAATATGAAAGCAAGTGTAGATCCAGATCTTTGTATCGGTTGCGGACTATGTCCAAGCGTTTGTCCTGAAGTTTTCCAAATGAATGATGATGATTTAGCAGAAGCTTATGTTGACGAGGTTCCAGATGAACTTTTCAAAGAAGCTGAGGACGCTAGAGATGGTTGTCCAACTAGTGCAATTAGTTTAGACGAATAGTAAATGTAAAAAAAGCAATTAGCCTAATAGCTAATTGCTTTTTTATATTATGCTAAAAATATTTTCATATCTTCTTCTACTGTTCCAATACCACTAATTCCAAAGTTCTCAACTAATACGTTTACTACATTTGGTGATAGGAATGCTGGTAATGTTGGTCCTAAATGTATTTTCTTTACCCCTAGGTATAATAATGATAAAAGTACGATAACTGCTTTTTGTTCATACCAAGCAATATTATAAGCGATAGGTAATTCATTTATGTCATTAAGTTCAAATACTTCTTTCAATTTCAATGCTATTAATGCTAATGAATATGAATCATTACATTGTCCTGCATCTAGAACTCTTGGTATTCCACCAATATCTCCTAATTGAAGTTTGTTATATTTGTATTTCGCACAACCTGCAGTTAATATAACAGTATCTTCTGGTAAAGCTTTCGCAAAGTCTGTATAGTAATTTCTTGATTTCGCTCTACCATCACAGCCAGCCATTACGAAGAATTTCTTTATAGCGCCAGATTTAACGGCATCTACAACCTTATCCGCTAAAGCAAATACTTGATTGTGAGCAAATCCACCAATAATTTCGCCTGTTTCAATTTCTGTTGGAGCTGCACAGTTCTTAGCAAGTTCAATTAATTCTGAAAAATCTTTTACATCTCCATTTTCGCCTTCAATATGAGTACATCCAGCAAATCCTGCTGCTCCTGTTGTAAATAATCTAGCTTTATAACTAGCATTTGGAGGAACGATACAGTTTGTTGTCATAAGAATTGGTCCATTGAAGCTTTCGAATTCTTCTTTTTGTTTCCACCAAGCATTTCCGTAGTTACCTACAAAGTTGCTGTACTTCTTAAATGCAGGGTAGTAATGAGCTGGAAGCATTTCTGAATGTGTATAAACATCAATTCCAGTTCCTTGCGTTTGCTTAAGAAGTGCTTCGAGATCTTTTAAATCATGGCCTGAAACTAAAATACCTGGGTTAGTTCCTACCCCTATATTTACTTTTGTTATTTCTGGATTACCGTAAGATGTTGTATTCGCCTTATCAAGTAGAGCCATTCCGTCAACGCCTGCTTTACCTGTTTCTAATGTTAAAGCTACTAATTCAGCAACTGAAAGTTCATCATTTAATGTTTTCGCTAATGTACTTTGCATAAATATATTTACAGATTCATCATCAAATCCCAAAGCATTACCGTGTTTTACATAAGCGGATAAACCTTTTAGACCATATATGATAAGCTCTCTTAAACTTCTTACATCTTCATCTTTGGTATTTAGAATTCCTACTGTAGCTGATTTTTCTTCAAGTATTGTATCGATATTTTCAACTGGCATTACATCCCATGCTGCTGCTTCTGATAAATCATTTTTATTAGCAAGCTTTTGTAATAATTCTCTTTTTACATTTAAAGTCATTTTAACTCTATCATAAAATACCTTATCGTCAAAGTTTGCATTTGTAATTGTTGTAAATAAGTTTAATGTGATTAGGTGATTTACGTCTGAAGTAATTACTTCTCCCTCAGCTCTTAGTTTAGTAGTTACTTCTGATAACCCTTTTGAAACATATATTAATAAGTCTTGAATTTTTGATAGTTCTGGTGATTTTCCACATACTCCAACTTGAGTACATCCTGTACATCCTGCTGCCTCTTGACATTGGTAACAAAACATTTTATTTTCCATTTTCGTTCCTCCATATTGTTTTTATCTTCGGATTAATAATATAACAATAAACGAAGAATGTCCGTAACAAATGTTACGGACATAAATAAAATTTTAAAATTTTATATTTGGTCTTGCAATCTCTTATAATCTAATATCCGAATCACGTCTTGATCTACCTCAATTAATAAATCTTTTTGCATATTAATTAACTCTCTAGACAAAGAGGGTCTTGCTACATTAAGGTAATCTGCCAATTGTTCTCGGTTCATGTTAAGTTTTATAACTTTATCCTTATTGCAACTTTCCAATACTAGTTTTGCTATTTTTTGCCTAAGAGTCCCGCTCGTGAGCAATTGAACTTTATTATTTAAGAAATATGCCTTCTGGGCTAGAATTCTTAGCAAATTATTTATTAATGTATGATGCCCAGCACACGAATTATTGCAAGTAATATAAAAAAACTCTTTGGGAATCTCTAATACGACCGAATCACTCGTTGCAATTCCATAGTAAGTATAGGTGACGTTATCTAAGAATACAAAAACCTCACCAAATATATCATTTTCATGTATGTGTGTGGCTATATATCGTTTCCCCTCAATCGAATCTTTACAAACAATAATTGAACCCTTAATAAGTACATATAATGCACTAGGGACATCTGTTTGTTCAAAAATCATTTCATCTTTTACGAATTCTCTTGTTTTTGATTGAGAACACTTTATGCAGACTTCTATCTCCTCTTTTGACATATTCTTAAATAAAATGTTGTTTTGTAGCATATCCATCATATAAATACCTCATCGCAAATACGTTGAAGTGAATCACGTTATC
This sequence comes from Clostridiales bacterium, assembly GCA_029256575.1. GTDB lineage: Bacteria > Bacillota > Clostridia > Lachnospirales > JAQSXR01 > JAQSXR01. Next base: position 71,366 of record JAQSXR010000004.1, read on the forward strand.
CACTTACCCCTTGCTCTATCTTATTCTATTCTTGTCTCGGTGTAACGATTCCACCTTCATCTATATTTACATCATATGAGATTTCTTCTACGTGATTTAATATTCGGACTCTTTCGGACTCATCTGTAATTAGTGTCGTTTTTAATTCAGTTTGAATACAAGGTAAATATTCTAATTGAGTTTCATTGTTATTACCAATATTTACTTTAAGTAATGCTGTATCCGTTGTCCAGTCATTAAACCAAAAGTCACTCAAGCTATATATAATAGGTTTACCCTCGTAATATTCAATACCTTGAAGACAATGCGAGTGCCCTCCCAATACGATATCTGCTCCCGCATCAATATATTCTTTCCCTTGTGTTTTTTGATCATTATCAGCATAAATGCTATATTCAGTCCCCCAGTGTACATATGCAACAACATAATCACTATTTTCTTTCGCTTTCTTTATTACTTCAAGAAATAGTGAAGAATCATAAGTGCGAAGAACACCAGGTTCGTCCTTCGTAGCTTCTGGTGTAAGAATATTTTTTTCTGCTCGTGTAGCCGAAACAAAAGCTATCTTTTTTCCATTAACCACATAATATACTGGTTTCATCGCCTCATTAATGTCTTTACCGGCTCCTACATAATTAATATTTGCACCATCTAAAGTAGAAAGGGTATCATAAAATGAATCTGCCCCATAATCAAAGGTATGATTATTTGCAAGAGAAACAATATCCACCCCCCAATCTCGTAAAATATTTACTCTATTCGGATTCGCTCGGAACGTATAGGCTTTACCAGGTAAAGATTCGCCTCTACTACTATAGGTAAATTCATTATTTAACATCATAATATCCGCAGAAACCATTTCATTAATCAAGTTTTCTGACAAACAATCAAAGCTACCATTTTCCTGTTTATCATAGAACTGCATCGTGCTCCAATTTTCATCAAAGTTAATATCGCCTGCAAACGTAAGATTTATCACCTCTTCATTAGCCGCTTCTATAAGATATATATTGTTTTGAGCTGCGATTTCGTCACTATCTAGTTTCCCTGCATACATATCCCATAAAACTTTAACCGTATTACCGGTAAATTCATACCATATATTATCCGTATATTTATTCTCTTGTAAACTTGATACTAAATCCTGGATTATATTTGCACTTACATTCTTTTCTATCCATAGTAAGAAGGCTGCTGTTATTTCATTTCCATCCTTAAAACTTTGCATTTCATCATATTTTGGTAGCTCTGCATCTACATTACTGTCAATTTGATATTTTGCATATTTAATAAGCCCTTGTATAAGCCAACTGTGCTCATCATCTTGCAGATTCAATACCTCCTCCAATAATTCTTCCTTTACATCTTGGATATCAGGTGGCTGCTCAACCTTATTCTCAATCGATGTGGTACTGATGGATTCAACTGGATCTTTTTTCTTATTATCTTTACAACCTGTTACTACAATTGATAAAGTTAATACAATTAAATAAATGACAATTTTCTTTGAAAAAAGACTTTCTAAACCATTTTTATAAATTTTCATTATAATCTCCCTAAACGTTTATCTATTATTTATCCATCTTTTTAGTTTTGATAATGTACTCAGATTCTAGCCTCTATTTGCTAATTCGTTTTATTCTATCAAATAAAGCCTTTTACTTCAAGGAGTAAATAGAATTTACAATTATGAAAAAATAATCGCAGGTGGTAAATATTTGTATTTCGATGGTTCCATATAAGATAATTCATGGTATAATAGTAAGTAATTCATCAATAAAGATTTTTAATAAAAATTATAGATGAATTAAAGCAACTTTGATATACTTAAATAATATAGCACACCTATAAAAAAGCTATATTCTATGAAAGGATGATAGATTATGTTAAATCAAGAAGTAGCAATACTATTAAATGAACAAATTAACAAAGAACTTTATTCCGCTTATCTTTATTTAGATATTGCAAATTACTATTCTGATCAAGGATTGGCAGGTTTTGAAAATTGGTTTTACGTTCAGATGCAAGAGGAATTTGCTCATGCAATGTTATTCAGAAAATATTTACTTAATCTTGAACAAATTGTTAAATTAACTTCAATTGACGCACCTACAAAACAATATAAAGATTTTAAAGAACCACTATTAGATACACTTGAACATGAAAAATTTGTAACTGCTTCCATCAATAACATTTATGACAAAGCATACCAAAGTAAGGATTTTCAAACTATGCAATTCTTAGATTGGTTTGTTAAGGAGCAAGGCGAAGAAGAAAAGAACTCGAATGATTTAATTAAAAAATATGACTTATTTGGAAGCGATTCCAAGGGGTTATATATGTTAGATAATGAATTAAGTACAAGAATATTCACAGCCCCTTCGCTTGTGATTTAATAACATAAAAAAGTCCTAATCCATACTTATTTAGTAAGTGGGGTTAGGCCTTTCTATATTACCTAAATAATCTCTTTTTTTATGTATTGCATATATTCAGCTAAATGTGGATAATCTCCTGAAAGTATTTCTACTGCTGCTATAATATATTTCCTGTGTCGTTCTAATATTTTTCGATTTACATTAACATTTTTTTCAATTATTTTTAAAGGAAGTTGCTTTATATTATGCATTTCCTTCAATAGTAATGGGTTATTAATAATAAATGCTACCGCTTTCGCACATGCTGATTTTGTTTTACTACTTTTGGGAGAACAATCTACTAAATCAAAAAAAGAAAAACCATAAGTTGAAATCATTTCATTTGCAGATTCAATCTCTAGCTTAATTGTGTCATTATTTTCTTTTGAAACTTGTTTTGCTACCGCGAGTTTCATAGCTAGATCTTCGTCTTCTTCTTCAGGCTCTATTTCAAAAACAGTTGGATTTACAGAAATCTCTACATTATGTTTTATTTGTGTTCTAAAATAATCGACTAATCTTCGTTTCATAAGAAGTTCAGCAAAACTAAGGAAACTACCTTTATCTAGGTTATAATTCTTCACTGCTTGGGTAAAGGCAATTATAGCAATTGACCATTCATCATCACTTTTCGTAATATAGTGATGTGTTACTGAATATGCACATTTTATGATAAAAAACTCATTTTGCTGAATAAGTTGGTTCAAAGCTAGATCATCGGAAGCTGCTTTTACTGCCATATTATCTATTTCTCTCAATGCCTACACCTCCATTATCCAGGTTGATGCAAATTTCTTGCATCAACCTATCAAATCTAAATCAAAATCTAATCTATATCTACCCCAGCTTCACTGACCGCTGCTCTTGCCGCATCAATAAATGCTTTACTTGTTACTGTTGCACCAGAAATACTATCTACGTTTGGTGTATTTTGTTCTTCCATCGCCTCGGCTAAACTCTCTGCTGCAGCTCCACCGATTTCGGTTGTTTCATCTTTTGCTGTATAACTTACATCAGTAATTTTACCTGCTGCGTCTACCGTTACTTCAACCGTTACATCTCCCTTATAGCCTTTTTCCGTTGCAGAATACTTCCCTGCTTTTACACCAGTAGCATCTTCATTATCAGCATTATCAGCACATCCTGAAAGAAGTATTGATAATGATACTATTATACTAAGTAATATAGTAATTGTTTTTTTCATTTGACGTCTCCTTTTTTTATATGGTTTTTATCTCCATTATAATATCCAGATTCGTCAATATTATGCAATTCCTATAATTACATTATATTCTAATAATTAATTCATGGGACATGCCAATAATGGATCGAGTATTATTATAAATACTTTATCCATTATTAGCAAAGAACTTAGCAACAGCCTTTTTTACTTTATTAAGTTACAATATATCTATACTAATTCTTTTTATCGCTATTTTTCCCATTGTTAGAATTATCTTTACCATTTACTTTATCATCTTTTTTTTCATCTGTAGAATCTTCTTCTGTATCTACATTATCATCATCAACATCATTTGATATAGTATCGTCAGCTTCAGTCTTATTCTTAACAGCCTTTTGCGCTTCCTTCGCTGCTTTTTCTGCTTCTTTTGCTACTTTTTCGGCTTCTTTTGCTGCTTCGTTTGCAGCTTTTTCTGCATCTTTTGCGACTTTTTCTGCATCTTTCGCTGCTTTTTCAGCTGCTTTCACTTTTTCATTTTCCAATTTTTCCGCTATTTTTTCTAACTCTTTTTGTTGTTCTGCAGTTAAATCTTTATCTATTTCAGCTTCTGTTGTTGTTTTTGTTGCTGTATCTGTCTCAGTTTTCTTTGCTTCTTCTTTTGCTGCTTTTTTATTTTCTTTTGTAGCTTTCATTATATCTTTAACTGGTTTATTTAACCATTCTTGAATATTTATACTAGATGGATCTACTGCACTAGCTTGTAGTTTTTCAACTAAATTAAGTTTACCAGGTGTTACCCCAAGTTCCTTCGCTTGAAGTACACGTTCATTCTCAACTGTAATTGCTTCAACTTCAACTACATCTTCGTTTTCAATAACTTGTTCCTCAACAGCAGTTTTCAACTCTTCTGCTAGTTCTTCTGCTTTCTCAGTATTGTCTGCTGATGTAGCAATGATAATACCACCAACGATATCTCCACTAAAATAACCTGCTTCTGAAATTTCATTAACTGTGATTTTAAGGGCATCTTCAATCGATTTATTTGTTAAGTCATCAAGATTGATTTCTTTTAATAATTCTTCGCCATCATCATTTACTGCTTTAACATTTAACACTCGATCAAATCTATTAACTGAATATTCAATTGATGGATTAACATCTAAGCTAACATATGTATACGGAGAAACATATGCCCAAGCTCCTACACCACACACTAATACAAATGCTGCAGCTGAAGAAGCCCACATTGCTATTTTATTAAATTTATTTGATTTATTATTCTTCATATTTATCACCTGTCCAATCTTATAGTTTTTATTTTTCTCTTTTGTTATGCTTCCATCATCTGATAAAGCTGCTACAAATCCATCATTTATTTCTAAGATTACTGCTTTCATTATTACATCCCCTCTCTCTTATGTATCGCATTTTATAAATTATTCTTTTCGAAAAGTTTTTATTATGTTTTGCTATTATATACTTTCGTACTTGTCCTTTAAAATTTTGGGGTACCTCCTAACTTTTCTTAAAAAAAGAGACACATTAAGTGTCTCTTCTTACAATCTGTTCCTTTTATCCTTATACTTGATATATAAATATACAAGAAATTCTATAATAAGGCCTGTTACGAATCCAGCTGTTGCCCATACAAACAATGACATTAGTCCAGTTAAATCTCCCCATCCACCCATACCATTTATAAACATTCGATACATTTCGAAATATCCAATTGTAATTCCAATAATAAATATAGTAAATGCTACCCACATCTTATAATAATATAATCCTGACGAAAGTACCCCGAATATAATTGCTAGTACTAAAAATGCGATAATATTCTCATTCGTTAAATTATTATTCAGTACATATTTAATACCTACAAGCAATAAAACAAAAGTAATAACTGCAACTAAAAAGCCTATTAATAGAAATCTTTTTTTATTATGTTTTATCATTAATATCCCTACCTTTTATATATTAGTATATACATTAATAATATTTTTAATAAAAAAAATAGTTGTTACTTCATTAGAAAGTAACAACTATTTTTGAATACTTAAATTCTATGTTCTTATTTAGCTGCCTTAGCTGCTTCAATAATTGATTGGATATATCCTAATGTATCAGCAAGAGTTGCTCCTGAAACTGCATCAACCATATCTGCACTTTCTTTGCCTTCGATTGCTTTTTCTAATTCAGCAATTGTTTTTCCAACTGCATATTTTTGAATTGCATCGTAACTGTCTGCAAGCTTAACTGTTGATCCAGCTTTTGTAGCCATATTGTTACTGTAATATTCATTATTTACTCTTTTAGAAGCTAATTGAGTTTCTGCATCTGCAAATGCTGCACCAAAATCTGAATCGCTGTTTGGAACACCTACAGTATCAGCTTTAGCCATTACTTGGAATTCATCAATATAAGCGATTGCTATTTTGTCGCCGTCCATAACAACTGTTGTTACTGCAAATGATTTTGTTCCATGTGCTGCATATTCAACTTGACCGAATTTTAAATCAGAAGATTTTGACCCACAAGCTGCTAGGGATAATACCATTCCCATTACTAATACTACTGATAATAATTTTTTCATTTTAGATCTCCTTTAAATTTCAATGTTAGATTGATAAATATTAAACAATGATTTACTTCGTAATTATAACATATTGTTAATTTATTTACAATCTTTTTTTTGATAATATTTGTTGAATTTTGCTTATTTATGCCACTTATTAAAGTTGCTTATTAAGTTTTGCAATTATGTTCGACTTATTAACTATACTTATTAAATTCATATAGTTTATTTGGATTATTTGATATAATTGTTTATATTACCATTAATTTCCATTATCTTATAATACTCTGTTTTAGTATTGAATTAATTGATATTTAAACAATATCGAGGGTAATATCTTATATTGATATTACCCTCGATCTATTTTTACTGCTAGTTTTTACCGTCAAAATTAATTGGTCTTGCTTTTTCATGTCCTGCTTTTGCTTTTCCTTGTATTTCTTTAACTGGAGCTGCATCATTTTTAGGAATATGCATTTTATGATTACTTTCTGTTCCATGTGGTTCTTGTGGATCTGGTCGTCTCATCCCTGCTTTAGCCATATTGAAAGCCTCCTTTGATTAATTTATGCTTACTTAATATGTGTTAATTTTTTAAAAGGTATTCATCTATTAAAGTTAATTAACTGAATAATTTCTTCAATAAATGTTATCCTAAATTAGATAAAGAATAATAAAATAATAGGAGGAATAACAATTGGGAAAATTACTATATATAAAGGCGAATGCAAAGCCCGAAGGAACATCTAGAACTTACAAAATTTCTGATAGTTTTATAGAAGCATACAAGCAAAGTCATCCTGAAGATGAGGTTATAACTCTTGATTTATATAATGAAGGCATAAGGTTTTTGTCTGTTGATGATGTTAATACCGTATTCGGACCAAAGACTGATGAAAGTAAGAATCACCCGATTCTAAAATATGCTTTTCAATTTATCGAGGCTGATAAATATGTAATCGCTGAACCAATGTGGAACTTAAGTGTCCCAGCCATATTAAAGGCTTATATTGACTATATTTGTGTAACTGGGGTCACATTTAAATATACTGAGAACGGTCCAGTCGGTTTGTGTACGGAAAAAAAAGCAGTTAATATCACTTCTAGAGGTGGTTTATACGCAGAAGCACCATACTCATCATATGAGATGGGCGATCGCTATTTGAGAACAATATTAGGCTTTTTAGGAATTACTGATTTTACAACAATCTCTGCAGAAGAATTGGATGTTATGGGTAAAGATGTAGATACTATTTTAGGTAATTCAATTACCAAAGCAAAAGAAATAGCGAATAATTTTTAATTAAAAACTGCCGAATAGATATTATCTATCGGCAGTTTTATAAAAGGGGGGAGTGGAAGGTTATAAGCTTAATAAGTTTGAAAAACTTTGTAAATTATACGTAGCTAGATTACAATTAACTGCATCACCAATTGCTGCACAGTCCATTCCGCAAGCTAATGCAGCTTCAAGGCCTGCTTTGGCATCTTCTACGACTAAACAATCTATTGGTTGAAGTGATAATAAATCACTCGCTTTTACAAATACTTCTGGATCAGGTTTTGAATTAGTTATATTATTTCCATCAGAAATTTCATCAAAGTAACCTTCTAAACCTATTTGTTTCAATATGATTTTTGCATTTTTACTTGAAGATCCAATCGCTAGCTTTAGACCTTCTGCTCTTAGTTTATCTAGTGTATCTTTTACTTCTTTTGTTAAATCGTCCGTAGACATATTCTTTAATAATTCCTTATAGATTTCGTTTTTTTCTTCTGAATAAGCAAGCTTTAATTCTTCGGATAACGGTGTTCCTTCATATCTTTCCAAAATTATACCAAGGCTATCCATACGTCCAACACCACGTAGTCTATTGTTAATCTCCTCGTCAAAATAAACCCCTAATTTATCTGCAAGTACTTTCCAAGCAAGGTAATGAAATTTATCCGTATGACAGATAACCCCATCTAAATCAAAAATAATAGCTTTGTATTTCATAATAACACCTTTCTTTCATACCGTGAAAATAGAATCATAATACTTATGCAGTCGCAAATAGTAACTAATTTTACTTCATGATTGTAATTGTATCTTTGAGTTCATATTCTTTTCCATATACATAAATTTGCTTTTTACTTCCATTTATTAGCGTAAATGTACTTTGATTTTCTTTAACCTGTACGTTAATTTGGCTACCTTCAAAATTAACTTTGAATCGGTATCCAGTCCATATTTTCGGAAGTGTTGGCGCAAAATATAATCCACTTTCTTTTAATCGTAATCCAGCAAAGCCGTAAACGATTGCCATATAACTACCACCCATATTAGCTGTGTGAATTCCGTCTTTTGTATTCTTATGCGTATTGAATAGATCTAATTTTGCAGAATCTCCAAAATAACCATATGCTTCATCTTCTAAACCTAATTTTGAAGCAACAATACTAAATATACAGGTTGATAAGGATGAGTCATGTGTTGTAACTTTTTCATAATATTTAAATGAATTATGAATTGTATCAAGTGACTGTGCATCTTCAAATATAAAATGTGCTAATACGGTATCAGCCTGTTTGCATACTTGGTGCCTATATAAATAGAGAGGATGATAATGTAATAACAATGGGAATTTATCTTTTGGAGTATTTTCAATATCCCATACTGCTTTTGAAAGGAAGGAATCGTCTTGAGGATTAATTTTTAACTTATCATCAAATGGTAAATACATAAAATTAGCAGCTCTTTCAAATTCTTTGACTTCATACTCTGTTAGATTTATTTTACTCTCTATTGCACATAATTTACCAGTACTTTTTAATAAATAATAAAAATTAGATGCCCATTGTAAGTTATACTGTGCAGAAGCATTTGTATAGTAATTATTATCCACCATACAAGTATATTCATCTGGTCCCGTAACTTCATTTATCCTAAAACGGCCATTATAAAAGTTTCCTGCATCTATCCATAATCTAGCTGTTTCAAATATAATTTCTGCACCTTTACTTGCAATAAAATCTATATCCTTAGTAGCCAAGTAGTAACTAATAACGGAATATGCAATATCACCATTAATATGATATTGAGCTGATCCTGATGGGAAATATCCAGAACACTCTTTTCCCATAATAGTTCTCCATGGATATAAAGCACCTTTTTTGTGACCCAGTATTTTCGCATTATCTCTTGCAGCTTCAAGAATTGTATAACGATGTTCGATTAAGTTTTTTGCAACACTCGGATTAGTTAATGTAAAAAACGGTTGTATGTACATTTCCGTATCCCAAAAGTAGTGTCCTTCATAGCCTTCACCACTAAGACCTTTAGCTGCTATGTTACTGTATTCATCCTTACCTACCGATTGAATCAGCTGATACATATTATAGCTAACTGCAAGGCTTAAATCATCATCTCCATCGATATCTAAAAAGCAATTATCCCAGTACTTATTCAAATATTCTGTTTGATATCCATATATTGTAGCAAGTGAAACGGATAATGCCATTTCCATCTCTTTCATTGCATGGCTTTCGCAGTCTTTGTGTCGAATGGAATCACTAAATACTGTATATTTGGTTAACACAATAGTCTCATTCTTTACTATAGAAGTATCGAATGTACTTGTTGAACTATGTTCCTCTATACTTGTATGCATGCTACATTCTTTTGACAATATATTCTTAACACCTGTGCAAACAGATAAGCCAGACCTTGATGTATGAGAAGTAAGATAAGATGCACCCTCTTCTATCTTTGCTACAGTTGGTAGTAAATGTTTAAAACTTTCCCCTGCTACTCTTGGGTCATTCGGATTACTGTAATTCATGACCTCTCCTATATGTGATGAAACAAAACGTACTTCTCCATCAAAATTCAGGGCTGTTACTGAGTATTCTATCGTAAAAAGAGACAATTGATAAAAGGATGTCATTCTTTTTATTACTATTTCAACAATCTTTCCATTTGGTGAACGCCATACTATTTTTCTACCTGTATATCCATTCGCCATATCTAACCAGCGCTTGCTTTCAAGTGTTGTTCCCTCAAACATGTTGAACTCTTCATCATCAAGTATGATTCGAATCGTTTGAGAATCAGCAACATTTAACATAGTTTGCTTTTCTTCTACCAAGCCAAATAATTTTTCTGCTTGTTTCATTTCAGCAAAATCATAAAATCCATTAATATAGGAGCCCCTTATTGAATCAAATCCTTCAGGATAACCTTCTTCAAAGTTTGACCTTATTCCTATATATCCATTTGCATTATGAAATACTGTTTCATTAAGCACTAATTCGTCTTTGTTTGTACTTAAATATTTGATTTCATATATTAGTTGTTTCTCTTTCATAGAGTTCTCTCCTTATCGGCCTACCTTATCGGCTATTTAACCGCCCCCGCTGCCACGCCCTTGATAATGTATTTTTGAGCACACAAGTAGAAAATAATTACTGGAATAATTGTTAACATTAATCCTGCCATTGCCATATTCCATTGTATTGTAAATTGTCCAAAGAAGGAAGCTGTTGATAATGGTATTGTACGTAATGCCTTGTCTGAAATTACCATTGATGGTAATAAATAATCATTCCAGATCCAAATTACATCAAGAATTATTACAGTTGCTGTAACTGGTTTTAGCATTGGAAACACTATTCTCCAAAATACACCAAACTTAGTACATCCATCGATCGTTGCTGCTTCTTCTAGTGCGATTGGAATTGATTTAACAAATCCATGATATAAAAATACTGCCATTCCTGCTCCAAACCCAACATTCATATAAATCAGCCCACCTAATGTATTTAACATAGGGATATGTAGTGTATCTCTTGCCCAACCCATTACTTGCATTAAAGGCATCATTAAAGTTTGAAAAGGAATTAGCATCGTTGCTACGAATACCATAAATATAACTTTACTAATTTTATTATCTACTCTTACTAACATCCAAGCTGTCATCGATGCTAATACAACAATAATCAATATCGAGATTATTGTTACAATCAATGAATTACTTAATGCCTTTAAAAAATTCATCTTTGTCATCGCTTGAATATAATATTTAAAATCGAATTTTTTAGGAAGAGCTACCATACTTTCATAAAGTTCTGCCCGATTCTTAAAAGAATTAACAAACACAATAAAAATAGGGAATAAGTATAATGCACAAACTGCAAGAAAAAGTATTTCTCCGACCCATTTTCCCGTTTTTTTCATTACATTACCACCTCTTTCTTCTTGGTTATAGAAACTTGAATTAATGTGATTATCGCTACTACTATAAAGAATACAATCGCTTTTGCTTGACCATATCCATAATTGCTGAGTGAAAAAATCTCGTTATATATATTCATAGCAAACATTTCAGTTGATCTTGCTGGTCCTCCAGCTGTTAAAGCTAAGTTAACATCGTAAATCTTGAAACAGTTTGATACTGTCAAAAATAAACAGATTGTAAATGATGGCATAATTAGCGGGAACTTAATCTTAAGTAATGTTTGCCAAAATCCTGCTCCGTCAACCTTTGCTGCTTCTGTAACTTCTTCTGGTATTCCTTGAATACCTGTAATATAAATTATCATTATGTATCCAGCCATCTGCCAAGTTGCTACAATAATAAGTGCTACCAATGCGAATTTTGAATTCAGAAGCCAATTAAAGAACACTCCTGTAATCCCTGTACTCTCTCCTAAGGATGAGAATACATCTGAAAAAATAAATTTCCATACATATCCTAAGATTAGTCCACCGATTAAATATGGCATAAATAACATTGTTCTTGCTACATTGCGTACCTTTAATTTACTTGTAACAATCAAAGCAAATGCAAGCCCTAATATATTAATTGCTACAATTGCAAATAATGTAAATAATATTGTTTTACCTGCAGATGTTAGAAAATTCGCATCCGTAAGTAATTTTGCAAAATTATCAAACCCTATAAAAATTTTCTCATTTAAACGCATACCATCCCATTCAAAGAAAGAATAACCAATCCCGATTATAAATGGAATAATGACAACTGTTGTAAAAATTAATACAAGAGGTAATACAAATAGTAAATACCATGCTATATTTGCCTTCTTCTTCATTCTAATTCCTCCTATCTTTTACAATTAAATCATTAAAATTAATAATTTAATTAAAGAAATCTAACACCGCTTAAATTCATTATTAAGAAGATGTTAGATCTCTATGTTTGAACTTTATATTTTACTTCGATTTATTTTTATTAATTATTTGCCTGCTTGTACGAATGCATCTGTTAATGCTGCTAGGAATTCTTCCCCAGTCATATCAGTAGTAAAGAATTCTTGAGCTACTGGTACTAAGTAAACATCAACAATACCTGCTGGCCAGTAAGCATTCATTGGCCATCCAATTGTTTTGCCTTCTGCTGTTAATCTAGCAACTTCTTGTGAAAGTGGATCTAAGCTTGTACTTACCATTGTAGTTAATACTGGAATGAAACCAAATTCTTCAGTAAGGTATCTTTGTCCAGTTTTACTTGTGTACATCCATTCAAGGAATTCTTTACCTGCTTGAATTTCTGCTTCTGATGCTTGTGAATTTACATACCAACAAGTTGGAACACTTACAGCAATACTTTGATTTCCGTTAAGTGGTAATCCCATCATTCCCATTTCAAATCCAACATTGTAATCTTTGAACATTCCATATGCCCAGTTTCCTTGGTGGATTGATGCAGATTTTCCAGTTGCAAAATCGCCTGTTTCTTTATCATAGTTTACTTCTAAAGGATTTTGTGTATTTTCTCTTACTGCTTCCATAACTTGAGCAAATTCCACAAATTCTTTTGTATCTTGCATTTTAACTTTTCCTGCTATTAAATCTTCAACATATGTCTTTGCATCAGCTTGTAATGCGAATGGTGTATTAAGTATATGACCGATTAAGAAATAGCTTTCTTGTGATAAACTAAATCCATTAATTCCTGCTGCTTTTTGGTCTTTTAACATTGTTGCAAAAGCTTCAGTTGATGTCATTTTTGATGCATCGATTAAATCTTTGTTATATACAACTCCAAAACCTTCTACTGTGTAAGGAATACCAACTACTTTTCCTTCACTTTCGTCTGCCATATTTGCTGCTATATCGCCAACAAATGATACATCACTTAAGTCTGCTAAGTAAGCTGCTAATTCGTCTGATTCAGAACCAGGAGCAAGTGAAAATACTGTTGGTCCTTCATTGTTGTTCAATTTTAATTTAAGTTGTTGTAAATAATCATCGCCTGTAGTTCCCCAAACTTCAACTTCTACACCAGTTTCAGCTTTATATTCTGCTGCTGCTGCTTCAAGTTGATCAATTATTTCAACTTTTGATTGGAATACAACGATTTTCTTTGCTGATTCTACTACTGGTTCTTCTGTTGCTGTTTCTGTACCAGTTTCTGTTGCTGTTTTTGTTTCTTCATCTTTGTTGTTGTTTGTTTCCTTTGTTTTACAACCTGTAAGAATCATACTTGCAATTAACATGATTCCTAGTAAAACACTAAGCATTTTTTTCATTTTCATAATAGCTCTCCTTTTTTTGTTGGAAATTTAATAAATCGTTATACTAATATAATATGGCGTTTTCACGAATTCGTCAACTATATTTTGCTATTATATGTCTACTTTGCATATGTTTGAATATTTTGTACATAAATATTACCAAATTGCCCTTATGAAAATGATTGTTTTATTACATTTGCCAACTATTTTATTAAATTGTAGTAAATTGTTTCTATGTATTTTACTAAATTTTACTCTTTTTTACTGAAACACTGTTTCTCCACTTAATTTTTGCTGATATTTTAAACGGTTCGACATTTCTATTTCCTCTAATATTCTCAATCAAATATTGTGCTGCGATATATCCTCTTTCATAATTCGGTATAGAAACTGTAGTTAATCCCATATGGTCTGCTAAATCACAATTATCAAAACCAGTAACCGCTATATCCTCAGGAACCCTAACCCCATTATCTTGAAATGCTTTTATCGCTCCAATTGCCATGTTGTCATTTGCGCAAACTAACGCATCTGGTAACTCTTGACTAAGCATCAGTATTTTTGCTGCTGTATATCCACTTTTTTCACGGTAATCACCTGCAAAATAACTCTTTTGTTGAAAATCTATGTTACTCGTTTCCAATACATCACGGAATGCTCTATACCGTTCTTTGTTATCTGCAGTATGCTCAGGTCCTCCTACGAAACCAAACCGACGATACCCTCGATCTACTAAGCCCTGCACCAGTTCACTCATAGGAGCATAGTTATTGACTACAACACTCTTAATATAAGGATTATCAATAACTCGATCTAAAACTACAATAGGATAATCTTCACCCGCAATTTTATTCAATACTTCATCTTTCATTTTCTTATCCAAAACGATACTTCCACAAGTTAAATTATTACGCATATATTTTTCACAAGATTTCTCTGTACAAATAATCAGATCAAAATCATTATCTTTTACATAATCACTAATTCCATTAATTATTTTAAGAAAAAAACTTCTATCAAAATCACTAAAATTAAATAATATTGTATTACTATTACCCGTCTTTAAAGTCTTCCCTACACTATTCGGGTAATAAGACATCTCTTTGCATATACTCATTACCCTTTCTCTTGTTGATTCTCCCACATTTTTCTTCCCATTCACAACATTAGATACTGTTGAAACTGATACTCCTGCAACTTTCGCAATATCTTTTATTCCGACCATTTCTTTACCCCCTAATATTTTATTAATACCATTTTACTTGTATTTATTATATTTAACAATCTTTTTATTTATTATTTTACTAAAACAACTAAAAAGTATAAAATAAAGTAACATAATTATTTCTATTCGCAGCAAATACAACTCTTCAAATCAGTTGACCCGTTGACAGAAAGCGAAACCTCCTATAATATAGAAATACATTCAATTAGATGGGCAAGTTTATAGGAGGACTTAATAATGGATTTTTTAAGCGAAGGAAGTATTTGGATTTATATTTTTATATTTTTCGGTAAAATATTAGAGGTGACCGTAGCTACCGTAAGAGTAGTTCTTATAAATCGTGGTGAAAAAGAAAAAGGTTCTATTCTCGCATTTTTTGAAATACTACTATGGTTATTTATTACCGGAACTGTTTTAGTAGGTTTTCAAGATGATATCATACGAATCATAGTTTTTGCCGTTGCTTTTGCACTCGGAAATTACCTTGGATCAATATTAGAGTCAAAATTAGCCTTCGGACTATGTTCTATTCAGGTAATAGTACCAGAAGGCGATCAAAGCCAAGAGCTTGTTTCATTACTACGAGCAAATGATTTTGCTGTTACAATTCTAAAAGGAAGAGGAAAAGATGGCGAAAGAGACCTTATGGTCCTTCATATATTGCGCAAACGCGTTCCAAAGGCTGTTACAATAATCAAGTCCTATTTAAATAATGCTGTAATTATTGTAAACGATGTAAAATCTCTCCACGGTGGTTACTTTAAGAAATAATAAATAATGTAAACAGTCAAAAACTGCAAGACACAAGAATTTCTCCTTGTATCTTGCAGTTTTTTAGTTATTTGACAGCAAATTCTCAATTATCTATACTTCTTCTATATAACTAACCCCTTCTGCAAGACTAAGCAAGTGAATAATCTCAGCATGCGGTACTTTCTTTGATAAACGTAAAGTAAATAAAACTGCTACTCCACTTTCATTTAAAGAATTGGATCGATTCATCTCCAAATCGCTAATTTTCATTTCATGGATTTTGATATACTCCATAAAGCTTCCTACATCCGATACCTTTGCAAATTCTACATACAAATTAATCACTTTAGTAGATGCCATAACACGGTCATCCAAACTATGCAATGCAGCCATTACAATTAAAATCAAAATACATCCGATAACTGCTCCAGAATAAAATCCCACACCGATTGAAAGTCCTACACAAGCAGAAGCCCAAAGTCCAGCGGCAGTTGTTAATCCCTTTACACGGTTTCGCCCCGTTACTATAATAGTTCCAGCTCCCAAAAAACCGATCCCACTAATGACCTGTGCTCCCATTCTTGCTGGATCTATATTGGGAAACTTTTCGCTAATATATAAGTTTGTAATCATTACCAAAGCTGACCCAACGCAAACTAGCATATACGTCCTAAATCCAGCTGGTCTTTTCTTTCTTCCTCGTTCTATACCAATGACTCCTCCGCACACAAGTGCAAGTAGCAAGCGCACTGTGGTCGATACAACGTTTAGTTCTGTTAGAATATCAAGCATTTCGTTTCCCCCTTATAGAATAATTATATAAATATATATTAATTTAAATTAATTTTTTAAGAATTTTAAATGATAGAGGTTGAATTGATATTATCCCATGATATTCGCCTTTGTTTTCTTCGTAAATATCATAATAATTACATTCTTTTAAATCATAGTTCATTGTATCATTATTACTGTTATTTATCATTACTATTATTACTTTATGATTAATATTCCTCTTGAATACCAAAAAATCTTCTTGAAATTCTAAGAATTCAACATTCCCATCGATTAGTTCTTTGTGTTTTTTCCTTATCTGGCACAACTTTTTATAATGGTCTAGTAATTTTTTATTTTGATTTTCCTCCTCCCATTCCATACACCTTCTACAATCAGGGTCTTTTCCACCTTCCATACCTATTTCATCACCATAATATATATATGGAACTCCAATATAAGTAAATTGAAATGTTGACGCTAATATTAATCCAGCAATTCCTGTTATGCCCTCCGTTATAAATCTTCTCGTATCTTGACAATCAATTATATTAAATAATTGTCTATTGATATAACTCATCCCATTATGCCTTCTGATAGCAAGTGCATTTATGAAATCCTCTCCAGAAATTATCTTTGTCCCAAAAAAATCTAAGACCGCTTCTCGAAAGCTATAGTTAGTAGTAGAATCCATCTCATCGCCTCTGATAAAATCAGAATTATTATGTGTTATTTCTCCAACAATAAAAATGTCTTCCTTAACTAATTTCATTTCTTTATAAAAATCCTTCAAGAAAACATGATCAATTTCATCACATACATCAATTCTCCAACCATCGATATCACACTCTCGAATCCAGTGTCTTCCAACCTCAACAAAATAGTCTTTAGCCTCATTATTTGACATTCTTAATTTTGGCATGGAATGATGTCTACTTGCAAAGGTTACATAATTTAAATTAGTCATATCAATAGGGAAACTATCTACAAAATACCAGTTTTTATATTTAGAAATCTCTCCATTCTTAATCACGTCTTGAAAAGCAAAAAAGTCATGACCAGAATGGTGAAATGCAACATCTAAAACAATTCTTATTCCTCTTTCATGCGATTTCGCAACGAGTACTTTTAAATCTTCTTTCGTCCCAAACCCAGAATCAACTTGGTAGTAATCTTTTGTATTATATTTATGATATGTTGTTGACGAAAAAATAGGAGTTAAGTAAATTATGGTGATTCCGAGATTACTTAAATAATCCAATTTATTGGTTATTCCTATTAAATCGCCACCAAAGAAGTCACTGTAGCCACCCTTTTCACCCCAAGCTTTTACTCCAACCGGATCATTATTATGACAACCATTGTTAAATCGGTCTGGTATTATTTGATATACAATTCCTTCTTGCACCCATTTAAGTTCTTTCGTTCTATCGCCCTCACAAATATATGGAAAATGAAACGCTTGCGCTCCCAAGGGGTTATTTATTACTGCTCCTCTTTCATTATAGAATACCGTATCTCCGCCCTTATCCTCTATTTTAAAATAGTATCGAAATCTCAGTCTGCAATTATCAAGGGTTGTTGTATAATAATCAAATAACGAATCCCCTTGTTCATAATCCATCAGCTTCTCTGTATAAGGCAATCCTCTTCCATGTCTATCCTTGAAGTAAATATAAACTTTAGAAATATCATCATTAGCTACTCTAATCTTTACAAATAAGGTATCATCGTTAATAGCATATCCATAAGGAACTTCCGGTTTATGAAACAAAGCATGTCTATTCATCTATATCATTTCTCCAATCTAATTTATCTAACAATATGTTTATCAAACAAGTATACTACAACTCAATATAACTGTTCAATCGTCTTCCTATATCCTTCCTAATTTACCCCTAGCAATAATAACCAAAAGACAACCCACAATTAAATAATCAAGGGTTGCCTCAGGTTAGTATTAAAAATGTATTAATACTATATATTATTTAAACAAGGGAGGGCAAATTATTCACTCGCTACTAAGCTGTTCCATTCTTCAAGCGCAACCTTTGCAGCTTCTTTTGGAGATAGTTGACCATCAAATACTAGCGCTAAAGTTTTTTCACCAACAGAGTAGTAATAATCCATTCTTTGTAAGTTTGGAACTGGAAATGCTGTTTTAAACTGTTCTGCAAATACTGACAAATACGGATCTTTTACTAATCCAGGTACACTCGATATATCGGCTAAAGTAGTACCTTTTCCGTTTATATCATATAAAATATTAGCTCCTTCTACAGACACCATATATTCAGTTAATAACATTGATGCATTTGGAAAATCTGTATAAGCTGATACGTGAGCTACTTTTAGTCCAGCAAATGGTGTTGGTACATTTCCATCTACTGTAGGCAAAGTAATTACACCAATGTTTAATCCAGCAGCTCTATAATCTGCAACATTCCATGGTCCACCCAAAATATAAGCTGTTTTTCCTTGCTTGAATTGTTCTGTTATAAAGTCATCTGTTAAATCAGCAGATGCCACTGGCAGAATTTCTTTTAAACTTGCAATAAATTCTAATCCTTTTTCAAATTCAACACTGTCAAATCCATGAGCTTCTTGGTCATTACCTTCTGGTCCAAATAGACGGTAACCATATGCAGATAATAATCCATAACAGTTATATGAGTTTGCTACACTCATCATAAATGCAAATTTATTTTGTGAAGGGTTATTAAATCCTTTTGCAAATTCGAATAATTCTTCGAAAGATTCTACTGGCTTATCACCAACAAGATCTTTGTTATAAAAAACTGCAACTGCTTCGGTTGAAACTGGAGCACCATATAATTCTCCATCATATGTAGCACTTCCAATTGCAGATTCTGTTAAAGAACCTTTGATTCTCTCAGCTACATCACCAATTATTGGGATAACTAATCCTGATCCTATTGCTCTGTTTAGACGACTATGTGATATCATATAAACATCCGCACCTAATCCAGCTGGTCCATCTAACTCCATTTTTTTGTAAGCATCTGAGAACCCAACTTCTTCCGATATAACTTTTACGGAAGGGTATTTTTTCATAAAACCTTCTGCAATCGCTTCCCCGTAAGCTGCTTTATCAGTCCAAAGAACTAATTCAGCACCTTCTTCTGGGATTGTTGCATTTGCATCATTTTGTCCATCCTGATTATTAGAACTGTCAGATTTTGTTGTTGTAGTCGTACTCCCATTATCTGTTTGAGTAGGAATCTTTTTTGCACAACCTGTTACAGTCATAGCAAGAACCAATAGTAATGATAAGATTATTTTAATTTTTTTCATATACTTTCTTCTCCTTTAATTTCTTAATTATTTTAAATGTGAACTTCTGCCCACAATTTAATTCTATTCTTTATTTGCACCAGCACTTATACCCTTAACCAAATACTTTTGAAACACAATAAATAGTACGGATATCGGTAAAGCAATCAATACTGCACCTGCAGCAAATGTTGTGAATTGAGTACTTTCAGCCTCATTGATTAATGCAACCAACCCAACTGCCAATGTACGATTACTATCTTTTGATAACAAAAGATTTGGTAATATATAATCCATCCAAGGTGCCATAAACTGTGTCACTATAACATAAGTTACAATCGGCATTGACAATGGTAATGTAACTCTAAAAAACGCTTTAAATCTGGTACATCCATCTATATACGCAGCCTCATCTAACGATTTTGATACCCCATCCAAGTACCCTTTAACCAGCCACACATTGTACGGTATCGCACCCGCAGAATAAATTATAACCAAAGCAATCGGTTTATTTAATAATCCAAATGTAAGGAATAATACATAGATAGCTGTCATTGAAAGAAACGAGGGGAACATCGAAAGCAATAGCAAGGTCATCAACCCTGTCTTTTTACCCCTAAAATTAAATCGAGATAGTACCCAAGCTGTTATTACGATTACCGTAACGGATACAAGAGCATTTGTTACTGCAATCATTAGTGTATTTTTAAACCATAATCCATAATTGGTGCCTTGAAAAAGTTTCACATAATTATTTAGCGTCCATTTCTCAGGAATTAAAGTAGCACTTGCTAATCCCGAGCTGTTATTAAAGGATGATGTTACAATCCATATAATAGGGATAATTACTATGAGGCATACAATAATCAATTCTAAATAAAGCAAAAATGAAATAAAATGCTTTTTAAATTTCGCCATTGTTAAACCTCCTTAAATGCTGATGTATTTCTGAAGTTGAAGAATGCTATCGTTCCAACAACAACAAATATCAAAATACTCATAACTGCAGCCATACTAAACATTGAATTATCAAGTGTCAATTTATATATCCAAGAAATAAGGATATCGGTATCTCCTGCAATTTGATATTTCGGATTTGCAGGTCCACCTTTGGTCAAGAAGAAAACTGCTCCAAAGTTATTAAAATTATGGGCAAAACTCATTACCAAGAGAGGCATTGTAACCCTCATTATCATCGGGAACGTAATAAATCTAAATTCTTGAAATTTAGTAGCCCCATCCGTTCTTGCAGCTTCATATAAACTAGGATCCAGATTTGATAGTACCCCTGAAATCATTAGCATTGATGATCCAAACCCAAGCCATAGATTAACGACGATAACTGTAATCTTTGCTATATTAGGGTCTGATAAAAATCCAATTCTTTGTGATATAATTCCCGCATCCAATAAAAATTGGTTAAGTGGTCCAAATTGTCCATTTAATATATTTCTAAATACTAACAAACAAACCAAATTCGGCATTACCCAAGGTAAAATTTGAATTGTTCTAAATACTTTTTTAAATTTAATATGGTCACTATTCAGTATGAGTGCTTGTAACATTCCGAAGAAGAAACAGGATAACGTCGAACAAACTGTCCAGACCAAGGTCCAACTCAAAACACTAAAAAAGGTTTTAGACCAAATTGGTACTTTAAATAATTTACCAAAGTTGGACAATCCAACCCAATCAACTAAATGTGCAGGTGGTAGGTTTCCTCTTGTATAATTTGTAAAAGCTGTTAATACAGAGAATATCATAGGCATTATAGATACAAATAAAATTAATACTACAACAGGAGAAATAACTATGTACGGGAATTTTTGAGAGTAAAGTTTTTTAAAATACTTTTTCGTTGATAGGTACTCTTTGTTATCCTCAATATATTTTCCTGATTGATGTGCATCTTTAATATTCCATATGTAGATCATAGTAATTATTCCTAATATAATCATCGTTATAATACCCGAGATCATAAGTAGCATTGAATGATCACCCGTTTTTGCACCTGGTACTTCACCAAGAGTTAATAACCCCCACACTCCTTTTGTAAAGAAA
The DNA here is from genome assembly GCA_029256575.1 of Clostridiales bacterium. Lineage (GTDB taxonomy): Bacteria > Bacillota > Clostridia > Lachnospirales > JAQSXR01 > JAQSXR01. The sequence goes on from JAQSXR010000004.1 coordinate 93,163, forward strand.
CCTCCATGAAGTCTAACCTCAAATTGGTTAAACATACCCATAAAGTATTCCATCCAATAGCCTGTTGCTAATTCAATCCCAATAAACAGACATTGAATAGCAAAAAACATAAGTCCTTTCACTCTTTGCTTACATACAAAAAATTGACCGCTTCCCCATATAAATATGGATAAGAATAAAGATTTTTTCGCCCTGTTCATTGTTTCCTCCTTGTTGTTTGCAAAATCGATACCGGTACCGTTTTCTTAAACACATTGTACAACTTTATTTTTTATTAGTCAATACTCTTTGTGCAAGTTTGTATTTTATTTTTATTCTTTGACATTTTAATTGTATAATGTTATTATCTTGTGTGTACATAACCGTACCCAAAAGATATAGGAGGTATATAACCATGAGAACAAATTATCACACACACACATATCGTTGCAGACATGCAGGTGGTACATCACAAGATTATGTTAATTCAGCGATTATTAACAAATTAGATATACTTGGAATATCTGATCATGGACCTTTCCCTGATGATAGTTTTGATCTAAGAATGTATTTTAGAGAATTAGAAGAATATATTGATGAGATTGCGAAACTAAAAATAACCCACGCAAAAGACATACTAATTTATTCAGGTTTGGAAATAGAATATTTTTCGTATGAAAATGATTACTACAAAGATTTACTAACCAAATATAATCTAGATTATTTAGTATTAGGTCAGCATTTTTATGCAATGAATAACGAGGAGCCTAAAAATATATACTTTGCAAAGAGTACTAAAGACTACATTGATTATGCTACCTCTGCTGTTGAAGGAATGAAAACAGGTTTTTTCAAATTTTTAGCTCATCCAGATTTAATGTTTATTAATGATTTCCCTTGGGATAAAAATTGTGAGGAAGCGACAGATATTATCATTTCTGCAGCAAAAGAGCATGATTTTATTCTTGAATTTAATGCAAATGGATTCCGAAGACAAGAACAGAACTACTGTGACGGGATAAGAATACCTTATCCTCATAAGAATTTTTGGAGCAAAGTTTCAAATACTGATATCAAAGTTATTATTAATACTGATTGTCATAATCCAAACCAAGTCTGGGATGATTATGTTGATTTAGCTTACCTTAAAGCAAACGAATTATCACTTAATATAGTTAATACAATATTTTAGCGTTACATATTTTGGTAGCAATTCTGTAATATTTCTTGTATAATTTAACTAGGAAATAATACATTATCATAATAGTTCCGGAGTTTTATATCTGCTCTGACTATGATATATTAGGCTTTTTTGGAGGATGATCTATGAAGATTAAAGATATTGCACAACTCGCTGGCGTTGGAATAAGTACCGTTTCAAGGGTACTTAATAATTATCCAGATGTTAATAAGGAAACCCGTGAGCGTGTTTTAAAAATTATTGAAGATCACAACTATACCCCTAATGATAGTGCTCGTTTACTCAAATTAAATGACAATAACGATAATATTGGAATTGTAGTAGAGGGTGTTTACAATGAATTCTTCGCAGAAATGGAACGAGTGATTTCCACCTTTGTTGGCAAAACCAACTATACACTTATTATTAACCATGATAATAAACATGATGAAGATAAAATCAAGAAATTCAAATCTCTTTTATCATTTATCAATACAAAAAAGTTAAAAGGATTAGTTTATCTCGGTGGTAACTATGAATCCATCCCCCAAGACCTATTCAATCAAATTCCTTGTAAAATTGTTTTCTTAAATACAATTTTACCTAGTAAATCAACTGCGTTTAATTACTCTTCCGTTGGAATAGATAACTACTTATCTGGTTATACGCAAATGGAATATTTATTAAAAAAAGGACATAAATATATTGGAATTATAATATCTGATTTCAAAGATTCCGGTGTTGGTAAGTTGCGTTTTAAGGGATATACAGACGCCCTTAAGAATTATAACATCGAATTTTGTGAGGATTACATAATTGAAGGCCATTATAATTATGAATATACGTATAACCAAACGTTAGAATGTTTAAGAAATCATAGTAAAATAACCGCTATATGTTCTTCCTCAGATGCTATGTCTATCGGTGCTTTAAGAGCTGTACACGACCGGGGTCTTACTGCTGGAAAAGATATCGACTTAATTAGCTTTGACGGTATGGACATCGTGAAATTTTGCATACCATCGATCACTACATTTATACAACCTAGACGAGAAATAGCCCTATCTGGTATCGAATTACTAATTGAATTAATAGAAACCGGAATTGATAATTATCAAATTATTAAAGATGTTGTATTTTGCAAATTAGAATCCTGTTAACAACCTTTCCAAATAAAAACCCTATAAACAAAACAAGAAATTGTTTTGCTTATAGGGCTGTATATTTTACTTACCTCACCAGTAAATTACGCACATCTTCTAAGACACTATTAATTCTCGTCTTATCAATACTATAATAAACTTTATTGGCATCTTTTTCGATATTAACTAACCTTTCTGAAATAAGTCCACTCATATGATACGAAATCGTAGAAGTAGATAGATTAAGAGCATTGGCCAGTTCAAACCCATACGCTGGTTTATCTTTGATAAACATTAAAATATCAAGTTTGCTTTTATCACTAAGAATCTTAAGCGTATTGTAAAGACTTTCATTATCTACCTGAGTTGGTTCAAGAGTAAGGGTCGAATCATTAATGATACCCAAATGAATAATATCCAACTTCCCTTCTTCTTTATCATGTATTGAAAGCGTAAGTATTTTAGGTTGAAATACGGTAGGCACTAAAACAGTCCCTAATTCACTATTCTCCCATGACATTTTGATATATTCTTTTATTTGCTTCAACAAATCATTAGTCGCAATGTAGTTAGTCCAGTAACTATAAAACTCTTGCTCTATATATTCTATTTCCTCTTTACATTCCTTTAAAAGTTCTATCGTTTTCATATAAATCTTAGCAATTTCATCGATATGTCTAGATCTATCTATATATGCCTGTGTTATTTTCCATTTTTCTTCAGCTGACATATCAAGTTTATCCATATTCCTAATAATATCTTCAAATGATGTTACTTCAACTTCATCTCCTGATTTACCAATCGCATAATATTGAGATAATATATAATCAAATTCTTCAAGCACTTTTTTATTATCCATGTCTTTTGCAACCGCTATATACTCATCTAACGTACTATATTGGAATTCCGGTAATATCAAAAGAATATAATTTGCAAGACTCATTTTAGATTTGCCTAGCTCCTTAAAATAATATTCTAATGTACTTTTATCAAATCGCATATGTTCGTAAACGTAATTACTTATTCTTACTATCCGGTCAAATCTATTATTGTATGTTTCATCACTACTTCTAAACTTCCCACTGCCTTCTTCTCGCATCTTCTCGTAAGAATTGTGATTTACATAATTAAATAGCAAATTAAATGTCTCTTCAATATAATTAATCTCTTTTTGAACTGTAAATTTCATGCACATCACCAACCTTAGTATATATTATATTTCATATTCTCTCGTACATGATAACAGGAAATTCTTCAAAACAAAAGTAATATTTATGAAACCTCTATTCGAGTTCAACATTCTTAAAGAATACAAAGAGAAAAAATAAAATTCCCATCATTCCTATAGCATAAAATATTGCTGTCAAAGATACAACCTTAGTAAATATGCCTAATAAGAATGACACTACCGGCATTGCAAGGACACATCCTGCTCCAAGTATAGCCCCTGCCCTTGCTAAATACTCCTCATCAACTTGCTTCATAAACTGGATACTTAATACGGATATTAATAGTGAAACCCCAACCCCAGTAAAAAACGAAGTCACTGCGCAGGTAATATAAATAAGCAATACATTATTACTTAAATTACCACTTAACACAATCAAGAGATAGTACGCACTTATTGTAAACCCACTTAATAGGACTATCATTCTTGTTTTTATTATCCTAGCAATATATGGGTATACTGCCGAACCAATTCCCATACCAATTACCAGAGCGAGTGAGATAACAGATAACATATATTCCCCTTGTCTTAATATATCCTTTACCAAAGGAGCCTGTAATGAATTAATTGGGACTAATAGTCCATTTGTTACCATTGCAAGCAATACAAAGTTTAATATAATTTTTTTCTTTTTTACATAAATAAATCCGCCTTTTAAAGTTTCACTATATTCCTTAAAATTAATCTTCTTATATTGATTTTTCTCTTCCTTCGTATTAATAAACGAAATAATCAAAGCTGAAAGTCCAAATGTGATTGCATCAATAAATATTGCTGTCTTAGTCCCATATAAGGCAATTATACCTCCAGCAGCAGCAAGACCTGCTAATTCAACTACTCTTGCAACCGTAGAGCTTAATGACATCCCAAAATTGTAATATTCTTTTTTTAGTATTTTGGGAAGTACAGCTGTCCCTGCTGGATTACCAAACGCCTCTACACTCGATATTATGATAGTTGTAGCTAATAATATCCATGGATTCAACACTCCAAGAATTAAAGTTAATGCCACTATACCAACACATATTCCTCGAATGATATCCGTAATAATCATAATTCGCTTTTTATTCATATTCTCAACTAAGGCCCCAGCAAATGGTTGCAAAAATATAGTCGGTACTTTATTAAATCCAAATATTATCGCTGACCATGCTGCACTGTTTGTAATATCATATACAAGCCATGTAAATGCAATTGCATCAATTGAATCCCCGAATCTATTAATTATATTAGCTAAAATAAGTTTCATATATTCCTTTTGCTTAAATACCTCTTTATAACTAATTGCTTTTTCTTTCGTTACAACTCCACCTTCACCATTCGTATTCATATAATCGTTCTCCTTGTCCTATCACTATCGAATATCTTATTTTATAAAATCTTAACATTACATCCAGTATTTGTCAACTGTATTATTCGATATTCATCAAACATAGAAACAAAAAAAGTGACCTCTAATAAAACCGAAGCCACTAAAAACATTTGATGTATACATTCCCGTGATACTATACGTTATTGAATGCCGTATAATCCTGTTGAAGTATCTTTAAATAAAGGTAATTGTGGTGGATAAAATGTAAATATCACAAATACAATTACGATCAATAATATAATACAAAATGCAACAGTTGAATTGATACCATTCTTATTTTTGTATGAATAAAGTCCTAATAATTGTCCTATTAATACGGCTATAAATAATATTAAAATATCTACAATCACTATTTCTACTCCAAATGCCTCCGTATAGAAATAATATAACAATGGTATTGTAATAATTGAAGTTACCAAAGCGATTAATGCACTCGTAAACCATTTATTTTTATCAATACTATATTTATCCCCTCTCAAAATATAGTATATAAACCACCACCCTATCATAGGTAAGGGTAACATTTTTAAATGTTCCCATACACTTTCATTTACTGGAGCGATGCTTCCAACGAAAGGATTATTACCTGTGATTTCATATAAAAAGTGCATAAGGCTTCCTACTAAGAAAATAATGAATATACCTATAACAATCGATTTTCGTGGTGCTTCCAAGTTTTTATATCTCATAAATTACCTCACATATTATTTAATCCTAATAGTATGTGATAGATTCTTACAATTTATTACTCATATATTTTTTCGCTTATGTGAATTTACCTTATTCATTCAAATAACGATAGTTGCTTATCTTCGTAACCTTTTTTATATCCATTGATTATATCTTTCATTTTATAGACAATCCCAAATTTATCACATTCATTTTGTAATAATTGCATTAGTTCCTTAGCTCTTGGGGAACGACATTCATATGAGTTCCCGTACTGTTTGATATACTTTTGTTTAATTCCCGGGAAATTATCATCAAGTTTTTGGTAAAACCAATCCCTTTGATTTAAACGCAAGGTCACCCCAATGGCAGGATAAATAAACTTTGCTCCATTTTCATGAGCAAGTTTAATAATGTTACTTATATTTTCCTCATTATCCTCCAAAAACGGTAAAACCGGCATAAGAAGTATTCCGGCAAATATTCCATTCTTAGAAAGCTCATTAATAGCTGCAAATCGCTTCGATGAAAGTGAAACATTCGGTTCTATTTGTTTACCCAGTTTATCGTCTGCGCTTGTTATCGTAATTTTGGTTATTACTGGAGCATACTTTTGTATTTCCTTAAGTATATCTATGTCTCTAATAATAAGGTCACTTTTGGTTGCGATCGATATTCCGAAGTTATATTTCGCTACTAACTCTAATGCTCCTCTTGTTAATTGATACTCTTTCTCAAAAGGATTATATGGGTCACTCATTGCCCCTGTCCCAACTACTCCTTTTTTTCGTTTTGCTTTTAAATCACGCTCGATTGTAGCAAGCGCATTTTCCTTTGCTCTAACTTCATCGAAATTCTCAACTCGATAGCATTCACTGCGGCTATCACAATAGATACACCCGTGGCAGCAACCCTTGTAAATATTCATATTATAGTTATTCCCAAACCATTCATGTCCATCAAAATAATTTGAAACTAATGATTTTGCTGGTATAAGTTTCATTTAACAAATAACCTCCAATTATATTATTCCAGAATATTTATTAAGTCCATCTTCAAATCTCTTTCTAATAATATTTCTTATATACTCTGGTTCGACAACCTCAGCATAACTACCAAAGGACATAATAAATCCGTAAACCCATTCATCTTCTGGGTATGTAGCCACTACGTTAAACGTTCCATCTTCATTTCTTTTGATATGTTCTTTATTAAATTCGTCAAATATCCTATATGCCATCTTCCCATCAATTCGAAGTACAAGCGTCACCATATTATTGCTAAAGGGTTCAAACGCTTCCCAAATATCGTCTGGTATGTCTCTACTAAAATTCTCATTTTCACAATGCAGGTTACTAATACGCGTAATCTTAAATATCCGAAAATCACTCTTAGCTTTACAAAACCCATAAAGATACCAGCTTTGCCCTTTAAAAAGAAGCTTTATTGGTTCTACTGTTCTTTCTGTCTTTTCACCATACGAACTATAATAATCAAATGTAACAAGATTACAATTTAAAATGGAAGACTTAATATCATTAAATTTTTCTTTCTCACTCGCATCACTACCCCAATGTGAAAAATCAATATCAATCCAATTTACTCCTTTTTTATTAAAAAGAACACTTAGTTTATTAAGTACTGGCTCTATATCAGGAAGCTTTACAGCACTTAATCCCTGAAGGCTCGTTAATATTTCGTTTTGTTCCATATCTGTAAGCATAGATTTATTCAGTACGAAATTCTCAAGCAGACTAATTCCTCCACCCTTACCTTTACTTGTATATATTGGTATTCCCGCTGCTGAGAGTGTATCTATATCGCGATATATTGTTCTCATCGATACTTCGAAACGCTCAGCTAATTCCTTCGCCGTTATTGTCTTTTTATTAAGCAAAATATATACAATCTCAAACAATCTGTTAATTTGCATTTTCATCACCCTTGTAAATTATAACACAATAATATGACAACATTACGTCATATTAAGAGAGTCAATTACCTAATGCAATGTTTTAATTATATTTACATTTATATATCATTCTTATCACTAAATAAACACCATTCGACTCCTAGGCACATAATATATATCATAATATAAGAGGTAATCAGATAATAAGTCTATATATTTTGTTAGTATATTTAATCTATAGAAATTATCTATATCAATTATCTCTTCCTATAGCTCGGTATATGATATAACCAAAAGGAGTGTATAAATTTATGAATAATCAAAGATATGGAACAAACGAAAATGCGAATCCTTATTACAGACGAAACAGGTATAACCATGAAAATGATTTTGAAAGTACCTTTTTCATTACCACGAATATAACCCAAACCGTAACTTCAAGTTCCAATGGCGGAGAAGGCGGGAGTGGTGGGGCTTCTGGAAATATAATCGCAGGATCTGCTTCTGCTGCTTTAGCAACAGATGAAAGCTTAGCTTTTGCTATTAGTAATAACGAGATTGAAGATACTTCTACTCCAAATACTACAGCAGCGGAAGATGATAATCCTTCTTTGGATGAGGTTGATGGTGAACCTAATAATAGTTCCGCTACTTCTGTAGGGGGCGTGGCAACTGGCGGAGATGGTGGCGACGGTGGTGATGGTGGTGATGGTGGTGCAAGTACTGCATCTGCATCTGCTTCGGTTACCAATGTTATAGTCATTAATTGTGATGGTACTTCTCCAGCTTCAACACTTACTCTAGGTGTTAATGACAAAAATCTTGACATCACAGTAGATAATGATGGTAATACTTTGGTTAATGGTCAGAAAATGTATGAAGAGACACTCAACAATGGAACAAAAGTTTTTATCTTTAGAAATAGTGAACAAAAAACAAAATAATATCAAAAATAGACAAAGCGGATATTTAGTATCTGCTTTGTCTATTAGTATTTATGTTTGTATAAATATTTACTTTTAATAACTTTATAACACTTTCTTTATATTAATTTACTTAATGTGCTATTTACTTTTATTTAATATACTTAATATTATTTACTTAATATTATTTACTTAATATTATTTATATTTTATTAAAGATAAATTTTATAAATTCCGGAAAATGTTTTTCCCAATACTTTTCATGGTGATATTCATCCACGCCTACTACTAATTTTAGATTCTCTATGAGAACACCCTTCTCTATAAGCTTCCTTTGTGTTCTCAGTGTAGTATCAATATATTGTTGACTTTTCTCTACATTATTCGTATTTGTTTCTCTGTCAAATGTTTCTTGCGTTCCAATGTGCAAATAATATTTTTGAGATGAGAGTGAAGGTGACTGATCAAGGAATTTTAAGAACTCCGTTTCATTAAACCATGACGCAGTTGAAAATCCTCCTATTTTAGAAAAGACTTCCGTATACTTAGCTCCCATATACAAAGAAATATATCCACCCATCGAGCTTCCTGCAATCCCTGTATACTCTCTTTCACTAAGCGTTCTATATTCTCTATCAATATATGGCTTCAATGTATTTACAATAAACTCAGCATATTTATCACCCTCGCCACCCCAACTTCTTGTAGGTATACCATCAAAGTTTATTTCCATTTCATTTATCCAAGGCGAGTATTCATCTAGTCTCCTAATTCCATCATTGTCAATTCCCACCATAATTATACCGTCTGTATAGCCTTCCGCTTCAAGCAATTCCATCGCATTTCCGGCCTTCCAAGAACAACCATAAGTAGCATCTTCATCTACAAACATATTCTGTCCATCATGTAAATACAGAACAGGAAATTTCATCTTAGAATCCTTGTCATATTTTTCTGGAACGTATATTCTTAACTTTCGTTCACTTCCTAAATAAGGTATCGTGATTGATTTTTCTTCCAATCTTCCCATCCATTTGTCCTCCTAAAGAATAATTTATATATTGATTGTATCATAATATACGCAAACGAGAAAGCAATAAGCCAAGTTTTCCTAGTAGGTAACTTGACTTATTCTGCATCTTTTTCAATACAATATTTATTCTAATATGTCTTAATATTCTGTTATATCATATTTTCTAATCTTTCGAATTCTCAATAAAATTACTGGAACAATTACCAACACATCACATACAACCGTACTTATTAATGATCGTAAATTGAAATACTTAAGTAGCAATCCCATGGAATAATAGTATAGTTCATTCGATAGCCACACAACAGAAAGTGCAATAATAACAGCTACTCCAACTCCAAATAAATTAATAAGCAAAACTTCTTTCATGATTTTAAAACTTATTGATTTTTTTGAAATACCAATTGCTTTATAAATGCTAAATTCAAACTGCCTTTTTTCGTATGCTCCTAAAAAAGTTGCATTTACAGTAACCGATAAGATAATAATAAGTAAAATTATAATTCCATAGTATAAATAATCAATTGATTTAACCTGTTGTTGAATGCGATCCAGAATATCTTCATACACCCTAATGGTTACTTTATCACCATAATCCCTACTTTTAATAAAATTAACAAACTGATTGATTGCTATATCTTTATTTTTATCAAGCGCTTCTGGTCTAACTATCAAATATGTATTTTTTACCCCTTTATCTATTCCATAAGCAAAAAAATACTCACTATCAATAATTTGAACAATTTTATATTCTTTATCGATATTATATCCTTCTTCACTATCCTGATTGATCGTATCTCCAATCTTTAATTTGCAATTCTTAGCTACTTTAGAACTTAATGCTATTTCTCCATCCACCAAATTAATATTTTCATTTGGAAATATAATACTGAAAAAACGATTCGCATCTTCTGTATTTGCAAATGTTAAAACATTAATATCATTAGAAATGGATAATTCATTAGTAACAGTTAACGCCATAGCAGTATTTACATTTATAACACTACCAATACTCTCACTATTATTAAAGTCTGCTAAAATGCTATTAAATTCCTCTTCACTACATCCATAGTTTGGAAAGATATAAGTATATTCATTGAATAACTTATAGGAATACTCAGCCATATGCTCAAAAGTAGATATATATAATCCTCCAATATAAATAAATACAATAGAGGCGATCAAAAGCATCAGTGCAATTGCCCTAGATTTATTATGTGATATATAATAAGCTGCATTAAATGGCTTCATCTAGCTCTCCTCCTTAACTACCTCATCATCCGAACTGATTTCTCCGTCCCACATTTTAATAATTCGATCGGCATCTTTCAGTATGGTTTCATCATGTGTAATAACAATAACAAGATGATCTTTCGCATACTCTTTCAGAATATCCATAACTAAAAATGCACTTTTATGGTCTAATGAAGCAGTTGGTTCATCTGCAAATAAAACTTTTGGTGAATTAATCATTGCTCTAGCAATTGCAACTCTCTGCCTTTGACCACCTGATAATTTTGATGGTCTTTTCTTCATATCGTTCTTTTTTATACCAAAGCCTTCTAATATTTTTTCACCTTTTGTCAAAGCACTTGATTTATCTTCATTTGCTGCCACGATTACATTGTCCATCGCACTCATATAAGAAACCAGGAAGTGTCTTTGAAATACAAATCCGAAATCATTTCGTCTCAAAACTTCTTTTTCTTTTCTTGTGCAACTAGAAAATGGTTTTTTATTATAGACAACTTCTCCTGAAGTAGCCTCTTTTAAGGTTGATAAACAATACATTAGAGATGACTTTCCACATCCCGAAGGCCCCATTAACCCCACAATACCCTTATTCGGTAACTTAATATTCACATTGTTTACCGCATATACCTTATCTTCTTTTTCTATATCATATATTAAAGTTAAATCACTTATTTCAAACATATTAACATCCTCCTATAAAATTATATCTAATTTTCCCTATCTACTTTTTCTCTACCTACTTATAATGTTTTCAAGAAAATCATGTTTCTTCTATCAAGCTATTTATTGTTCTTCTTTCAAGCTATTCATTGTTCTTCTTTTAAGCTATTTATTATTCTTCTTTCAAGATATTTATTGTTCTTCTTCCAATATATCTATTGTTCTAATTTTATTCATAGCATAGAACAAAGGTATTTGGCATATTCCCAGAACAAATGCAAGTGATGCCAAAATAGAGCCAATTGCTTCTGGAATAAATTCTCTAGCTAATAGTCCTAGTGGTCTAACTGCTAACAAATTAATTGTTGTTACTCCAATTCCTATAATAAATACAGATACGAACAATCCTAATCCGAAAAATATTAACATTTCTCTAAGAGTCACAAAAAATATATTTTGACTAGAAAACCCTATTGAATGGTATAAGCACCATTCTTCATGTCTATCTCTATAGTACATGTTAATTACTATAACAAGACATATACATAATACAATCAAACTTCCTATATTGATTACCATTTTAGAAGCAGCAATAGAGTCTACGATAAATTCTTTGTAAGCTTTTTTACCTTGAACACTATCATACACAATATTGTCAAACTTAAGTTCCTTTGCAAGAATGCTATAATCGACACCTTTTCCATTTGACAGTATACTGATGCAATTATTTGACAGATTTCGGATTCCTGTTCCAAAATAATAATCAGATTCAACAATTCCTACAACAGTAAAATCAATTTTAAACTTATCATTTAATTGTATATTGTTATTTTTACATAATTTTTTATCTAATATTATTTCACCTGGACTTTGAGGCATTCTTCCTTCTATTAGCTTAGCGTCAAAATAATCCATAAGGACGTCGACCTTATCTATACTTGTCAAGGCCATATCCGCACTATTCATTCCTATAATAGAGGTTACTGATATCGACATATACTGCACCGGAAAAACATCAATAACATTTTCTTCTTTAATTCTCTTTATACTTTGCTCAAATAATTCCTCTGCATTCTCATAACTACCTAAATTATTCACACGTATAAATTGTTGTTTTTCCATATGGTCGAAGTACATTTTTTTAAACGACGTAAACGATGGATCTAGCATATAATTTACGAGATACAACATTGTGGCAAATAGAGCGATAGTAATTACTAAAACACTAACACGTTTTTTATTAGCCTTGATGTATGTAGTGGCTGATAATCCTCTTTTCATAATCTTTCTCCTTATTTTTTATCTTTCTTATGTATTATATATTTTAGAAACAAAAATTGTTAGTACCTATAGTCATAACAATACGTGACTTCAGTCATATATCGCAATACCTCGTTCCTATTCATAAAAATAGCTGCCTCTTCGTTAAGTAAGAGTCAGCTAATATTTATAGTCCCATTTCTTTTGATAATTTTACAGCTAATGCAGTTCTATCATGAATATTCGTTTTGTCATAAATAGATGTCATGTAGTTCTTAACCGTTCCTTCTGAAATAAACAAGAAGCTAGAGATTTGAGCATTTGTATATCCTTCCGCAATCATAGTACAGATTTCGCACTCTCTCTTCGTTAACTTTTCTAATATTACATTTGTTTTTGGCAAATCTAAATAATTATTATTTAGCTTAACTGACAAAGTTTCCATTACTTTTCCATCTAATACACTTTGCCCATTCATTACATTATGTATTGCATCTAAGATAGCCGCTCTTCCTGAGTCCTTTAATAAGTATCCATTCGCACCATTTCTTATTGCTGAAGTTATATTACTTTCATCATAAAAAGTAGTTAATACAAGTACTTTCATCGTTGGATACTTTAACTTTATTTCTTTTATTAACTGTATTCCACCCATACCTACCATGTTCAGATCTACAATCGCCATATCCGTTTCTATCGTATTTAAAAGTTTTAAAGCTTCATTTCCATCTTTCGCTTTCCCTACTATTTCAATATCCGCATTAATTGATAGTATAATCTCTAAACTTTCTAGTAATAATAATTCGTCATCAACTAAAATAATTCTTATCTTACTTTGCATTTTGTTTTCCCTCCATTAAAGGTAAGGTAATGGAGACCACAAATCCTTCTTCCCCATTATATTGAAAATCTCCACCTATGTTATCAACATAATCTTTAATTTTTCTTAATCCAAATCCATTTTTAAATAATTTATTTTTTTCATTCTCCGATAAAATACCAAGCCCTTTACCATTATCCTGTATAACAAACTTAACATGCCTATCATCTATCTCAAACATAACGATAAATGCTGTTGCTGCCCCATGTCTTACTCCGTTAGATAAACATTCTTTTAGAGCTCCATAAACAAAATTTCCATGCTCTGCATCTATATAAGAGTTATTTTCCTTCTGATATGTTCCGTCGAAATTATGCCTTATTCTTACATCTGTATCTAATTCAAATTGTTTCATGCAATCTGATAATGAAACTAAAAGTTCCTCTATACTAATCATTATATCTTTATTATTTAGGACTCTAACCGCTTTTCTTATAGAATTAAGACTTTCATGCATCCGAGAATTAGCCACCAATAGTTTATCCTTCGCTTTCATTTTCTCAGAATCATATATTACTTCAGCTGCATCCAATGCCATAATTGCAGCTGTAATCGTATGTCCTACACTATTATGAATGTCCATACTAATCTTTTCCCGTTCTTCGAGCCTAGCATTTCTATCTACAAGAACATTCTTCATCGCTAATTCTTTATTCATCCTTTTGCCCTCAAGCTCATTAATGGCAGCTCTTACTAAGGCATTGTTCATCTTGCTGTTTGTATTTAAATATTCAATCGACAATTTATCAATAATAATAACGATTAGTCCGAAAAACAATAATACTGCTTCGAAAATAAGAATCTCGAGAATTTCATATTTTTGTCTAAAAATATTTACTTTTATTATTAATAAAATCTCTGGTAGTATTAAGAGCAATGTTTTCTTAACTTTACCATATGCTCCTTCACTTGTTAATGCAGAAGCAATAAAGTAAATTGTAAAGAACATAAAATTATTTTTATCGATTAAGGTTAATAATGTATACATTAAAATTAAAGCTACTAGTAAGCCTTGTTTAATTCTAATATCCTCATTATAGATTACAAAAATATACCTAGACAAGAATAGTAATCCAGATATTCCTATTATCAGATAAATGTTATTTACTGATTTTATAGTACTACACAAGATTGCAATAAATGCTATAGCAATAGCCGTAACATCAAGTGCATAATAGTTTTTGATATTCTTATTTTCCATTCTGTCACCAACTTAATTCGATTCTTCAATATTTTCGATTCTATTTCTTCCCTTCATTTTTGCTTGGTATAATAAGTTATCTGCTCTATTTATAATCGCCTTGCCGTCTTCTGTATTACGTTGAGCGAGTCCAATACTTATCGTTACCTTTAACCCACTTACTCCGAAGTCATATTCTTGAATACTTAATCTTATTCTCTCAGCAAGTTTATATGCATCTTCTGATTTGATATCAGGTAGAATTACAATAAATTCTTCACCACCATATCTGCCTACCAAATCACTATTTCTGACATTTTTAATAATTTGATTCGATACTTCAATTAAGACCCTGTCACCAATCTGATGCCCGTAATTATCATTTACGAGTTTAAAAAAATCAATATCTAACATCAAAACACATAGATCATTACCTGTCTTAGAAGTTTGCTCTATTTCCTCTTCTAAAAGTTCATTTATATGTTGATGATTGAATAAATTAGTCAAACTATCTCTTCTTGACCTATTCTTTAATTCACGATTCATCACTAATAAATCATCATTCATTTTTTCAATCATTTCTTTATCTTGCTTCATTTTTTCTTCTACCATCTTTTTATCTGTTATATCATTAATACAGGAGAGAAGTACTTCATGTTCAATATACATAGCTGATACCATGGTAATTGATCCAAGAAAGTATGTACCATCTTTTCTCTTGAATGTAATTTCTCTATCTTTTACAGGAATACCATTATTGATATCTTCTGCAAGATCTTGTCTATCCTTGGGGCATTTGTAATAACTAGTCGCTTCACTACTCAACATATCAAGTCTCTCACATCCAAAAAATTCTTCCGTTTTACTATTTATGTATAATATTTTATTATCTATCTTGCTTGTGAGTATAATCGAAAACGGTATTATCTCGATCATTGTTCTAAAAAGCTCTACCATATTGATTCCTCCAATCTCTTATAATTTATTTTATCACAGATAAAAATCATGTCAATATATGGTGTTTCTTGTTTCAATTTCTTTTACAACACAAAAGGCAAACAAAAATATATAAATTTGTTCACCTTTTAATATTAAGAATTAATAAATCCTTCTTTTACTGCTGCATTCATAGTTCTTACGTATTCGCATACTGGTTCTACACAATCTGATCCATATTTTGCAATAATTTTTATAATCGCACTTCCGACAATTACCCCATCTGCATATTGTGCCATTTCCTTAGCTTGATCTGGAGTAGAGATACCAAATCCAATTGCGCACGGAATATCTTGTACTTCCTTAACAAGTTCTACCATCTCACCAACATTAGTTGTAATCTCATTTCTAACACCTGTCACTCCCATAGAGGATACGCAATAAACAAAGCCTTGCGCTTCCTTAGCAATCATTTTAATTCTTTGATGTGACGTTGGAGCAATCAATGATATTAAGTCTACTCCATATGCTTCACATGTTGGCTTCAACTCATTTTTTTCTTCAAAAGGCAGATCCGGTACGATTACCGCGTCAATTCCACATCTTTTACAATTACTCAGAAATTTATCTGTGCCATAAGTGTATATTGGATTTACATAGGTCATAAAAGCCAAAGGTACTTGGGTCTTTTGTCTTATTCTCTCAATCATCCCAAAAATCTTATCTGTTGTTGTTCCAGTAGCCAGCGCACGTTCATCTGCTTCTTGTATTACAACTCCTTCTGCTACTGGATCAGAGAAAGGAATCCCTATTTCAATCAAATCTGCTCCTGCTTCTTCCATCTTTACGATTAGTTCTTCTGTAATATCAAGTGATGGATCTCCAGCCGTTATAAATGCAATAAATGCTTTCCCTTGGGAAAACGCTTCCTTTACTCTACTCATAAATCCCTACCCCCTTATATCTAGCAATTGCAGCAACATCCTTATCTCCCCTGCCCGATAAATTTATCACTATTATCTTATCTTTGCCCATAGTAGGTGCAAGTTTCTTTGCATAAGCAACTGCATGAGAACTTTCAATCGCTGGAATAATTCCTTCTGTTCTAGAAAGATATTCAAATGCTTCCACAGCTTCATCATCCGTTACAGGAACATATGATGCTCTTCCAATGTCATGTAAATTTGCATGTTCTGGTCCAATTCCTGGATAATCAAGCCCTGCTGATATTGAGTACACTGGTGCAATCTGTCCATATTCATCTTGGCAGAAATAAGACTTCATTCCATGGAATATCCCCTTGCTGCCATTTGCTATTGTAGCTGCATTCTTATCTGTATCAACGCCATGCCCTGCCGCTTCGCATCCGATTAATTCAACACTTTCATCACAAATAAAATCATAAAACAGTCCCATAGCATTGCTACCACCACCTACACAAGCAATGACTGTATCTGGGAGTTTCCCTTCAACTTCTAATAATTGTTCTTTTACCTCTTTCCCAATTATACTTTGATAGTCTCGAACAATTGTAGGAAATGGGTGAGGTCCCATAACAGAACCAAGTACATAATGAGTATCTGAGACTCTGGAAGTCCACTCTCGGAGTGTTTCATTTACAGCATCCTTTAATGTCTGTGTCCCACTCGTAACCGGATGAACCTTTGCTCCAAGCAATTCCATACGATACACATTTAAAGCTTGACGTTCCGTATCTTCTTTACCCATAAAAATCTCACAATCCATACCCATCAATGCTGCTACTGTTGCGGTTGCAACACCATGTTGACCAGCTCCTGTCTCCGCAATTACTCTGCTTTTTCCCATCTTCTTTGCAAGTAGAACTTGGCCTAATACATTATTAATTTTATGAGAACCAGTATGATTCAAATCTTCTCTTTTCAGATAAATCTTTGCTCCACCAAGGTCCTTTGTCATCTTCTCTGCATAATACAATAGCGAAGGTCTTCCCGCATAATTCTTTAAAAGATCATCTAATTCCTTGCAGAACTCTTCATCATTCTTATAATGATTATAAGCTGCATCTAATTCTAATACTGCATTCATTAAGGTCTCAGGTATATATTGTCCACCATGTTCACCAAATCTTCCAATTGACATTTTTCATTTCTCCTTTTCTAAAAATACTATCTAATACTATCTATTTATATATCATCTTAATTTCTTATCTTATTTGATCAAATTAATATATCTTTATTTTCATTCCCTCCGAAGTTTTGTTATAATATCGGTTATCTTTTGTGAATCTTTGTAGCCATCCGTTTCTACTCCACTACTAACATCAATACCAAATGGATTACAACTTTCTTTTGCCGCTACTATATTTTCTATATTAATTCCGCCTGCCAAAAAGAAGGGTTTTTTTATATTTTCTATCAACGACCAATCAAATGATTTTCCGCTTCCCCCATACTGTTCCTTATCAAACGCATCAAGTAGTAGGTAATCAGAGGAGAATTTATACGCATTTATAATATCTTCTGAACACTTCACCCTAATAGCTTTAATAATAGGATTCGGTACATAAGACCTTAATCTTTCTATATATTGGTTATCTTCCTCTCCATGAAGTTGAATTATGTCTATCGTCTTAGCTTCACAAAGTTTAACAATTCGTTCAATCTCCTCATTCACAAATACTCCAATTACTTGAATGTTAGGAATAAGTCTTTCTCTCAGTATCTTTGCTCTATCTGGGGTAACTTGTCGTTTGCTCTTTGCAAATACAAAACCAATATAGTCTGGAATGATTTTATTCACAGCTTCAATGTCATTCTCTCTCGTTAATCCACAAATCTTAATCTTAGTCATTTAAACACCTCTTAAATAAGACAGCATCGCCTTCTTGTCATCACTTAACATTAGAGCCTCACCTATAAGCACTGCATCAACACCCACCTCATTGAGTAATGCAATATCATCAGCAGTTTTGATTCCACTCTCCGCTACAAAAATAATGTCACCAGGCACAATACCTCTAAGCTTTGTACATGTTCGAATATCAACCTCAAAAGTCTTTAAATTTCGATTATTCACTCCAATAACCCTAGCTCCAGCTTCTATCGCAGACCGAACTTCATCTTCTGTATGAGCCTCTACAAGAGCAGAAAGTCCTAATTCATCGCAAATTCCAATAAATCTATTAATCGTAGCCGTATCTAACAAAGCACAAATCAACAAAATTGCATCTGCCCCAATAAGTTTTGCCTCATAAATTTGATACTCATCAACCGTAAAATCCTTACGCAAAACCGGAACATTAACCGCCTTACTTATCTCCCTTAGATACTCATTACTACCCTTAAAATAATTAGGTTCTGTCAATACCGAGATAGCACTAGCCCCTGCTTCTTCATATTCCGTAGCAATCTTAAGATAAGGAAAATCCTTCACAATAATCCCCTTAGAAGGAGACGCCTTCTTCACTTCACATATAAATGAAATATCCTCCCCCACCAAAGCCTTCTCAAAAGCAAAATCTTCTCTATGATTAAACCTCTTAACTATCTCCCCTTCATAAATCTCCCTCTTCATATCCTCAAGAGAAATCCTCCTCTTCCCCTCTTCCACCCTAATCCTACTAGCCTCACACAACATATCAAGAATCATCCCATCACATCCCTTTCCACTTCATTATCTCAATTTAACCCCTCAAGCCAATTTAATCCTCTTCATTAAATCCCCTAAGTTAATTAATTTATTTTATCCTCATCTTTAAATCCCCTAAGTTAATTAATTTATTTTATCCTCATCTTAAAATCCCTAAGTTAATTAATTTATTTAAATCCTCATCTTAAAATCCCTAAGTTAATTAATTTATTTAAATCCTCATCTTAAAATCCCTATAATTTATTCAAATCCTCATCTTAAATTCCATTAGTTAATAATTTAATAAATTCTCATGTTAAAATCCCTAAGTTATCTTTAAATCCCCTAAGTTATTTAATCCCTAAGTTATTTAATCCCTCATCTTTTCCTCTTTCTTTAATCATCTATACCCTAATAGTTTTGTCTGTTCCCTTCCCATACATTTCATATTCTTCGCAAGTCTTAAGATAAGTATTTGCATATGTTTTTCATTTGAATACACAATCTCGGGAATTGTCCGTGTATAGCAGACGCTCTTAGTCTGCAATACACGAACAAACCCAAGATTGTGGAGGCAAGAGAAAAACATGCAAATCTATCTTAAGACCAGCGAAGAATCTCACTCCCCCTCCAAGGGAACCGACAAAACTCACCCCCTTATCTTGCCCTTGCTCTTGATCTTGCTCTTGATCTTGGTTTTGATCTTGCTCTTTCCCTTGATTTTGATCTATTCATTCGACATTTCAATAAACTTATTTAACTGCTGCATTGCTTTTTTGCTATCTATCATTTCTGCTGCCATCTTTACACATTCTCTCAAGGTAATATTGTTATATGACATATATAAGCACACAGCCGAATTCAGTAATACAATATCACGTTTTGGCCCTTTTTCACCACTTAGAATTCGTCTGGCTATCTCTGCATTTACAGTTGGATCTCCACCTACTAGATCTTCCGGCTTACAATATTCGAATCCAAACTGACGTGGATCAAGGAAAAAGCTATTTAACTGTCCATTATTTACTTCACAAACTGTGGATGAGGAAGTTAATGAAACTTCATCTAGTCCGTCATGTCCGTGCACAACCATTGCTCTCTTAACTCCAAGGTTGGCTAATACTCTTGCAAGTGGTTCCACTAGATTCTCATCATAAACCCCTAACAATTGAAGGTTTGCGCCTGCTGGACTTGCTAATGGACCAAGAATATTAAATATTGTACGGACACCAAGTTCTTTTCTTACCGGAGCAGCATACTTCATTGAAGAATGATAAAGAGGTGCAAACATAAAACACATTCCAATTTCTTTGAGTATTTTTTCACTCTTCTCGACAGGTATATCTATCTTAACTCCTAGTGCTTCTAACACATCAGCGCTTCCACATTTACTAGATACACTTCTATTACCGTGTTTTGCAACCGGAATTCCTGCTGCTGATATTACGAAAGATGAAACAGTCGATATATTAAATGTAAATGCTTCGTCTCCTCCAGTTCCAACAATCTCTAATACATCTCCATCATGTCTTAATTTTGTACCATGCTCCCTCATAATCATTGCACACGCTGTTATTTCATCAATACTTTCACCTTTCATTCTCATAGCAGTAATAAAAGAAGAAATCTGAGCATTTGTTGCTTCGCCCTTCATAATTTCGTCCATAACGGACTTCGTCATTTCAAGAGATAAATCTTCTTTATTCAATAAATTATATATTGCTTGTTGAATCATAGTAATTCACCACCTATCTTTAAGAAATTTTCCATAATTATTACTCCTTGTGGAGTCAATATAGATTCAGGGTGAAATTGTAACCCATATATTTCATAATCTCTATGCTTTACAGCCATAACTTCACCATCAACATCTTCTGCAATAACTAACAGTTCATCTGGAAGTGAGATCCTTTTTGCTATGAGAGAGTGGTAACGCGCCGCTTTAATTATTGGTGCCAATCCTTTAAAGATTCTACTTCCATTCGCAATATGAATGTCACTTTGTTTTCCGTGCATTAGATGTTTTGCCAATACAATCGAAGCACCAAATACTTCACAAATTGCTTGATGTCCCAAACATACTCCTAGAACTGGAACCTTTCCTTTCATATACTCTATTACTTGTTCACAAACTCCAGCATTTACAGGATATCCTGGCCCTGGTGATATAATAATATGGGAAGGATTTAATTCTTTTATTTCTTCAACAGTCATTTCATCATTTCGTATCACTCTAATATCATCACAAATGCTTCCTGCAAGCTGTACTAAGTTATATGAAAAACTATCATAGTTATCTATTAATAATATCATTAGTCATCCACCTCACTTGCTTTTAGAATCGCTTCAATTACAGCTTTCGCTTTATTTTCAGATTCTTCATACTCTTTCTCTGGATTGCTATCTGCAACAATCCCCCCACCAGCTTGAACATATACCTTGCCATCTTTTTGTACTGCCATACGAATTGCGATACAAGTATCCATATTTCCTGCAAAGTCGATATATCCAATCGCTCCACCATATATACCTCTTGGAACTTTCTCAAGTTCATCTATTATTTCACAAGCACGAATCTTAGGTGCTCCGGATAAAGTACCTGCTGGAAGAATAGCTTCAATTGCATCGAATGCATCTTTTCCACTTTTAATACTTCCATCTACCTTTGAAGTAATATGCATTATCTTTGAATAGCGGTGTACTCTTTTGTATTCCGATAGCTTAACACTTGCATATTTTGATATTTTACCAATATCATTTCTTGCAAGATCAACTAACATATTATGCTCCGATAATTCTTTCTCATCTTGGAGTAATTCCTGTTCTAAAGCATCATCTTCCTCTTTACTCTTTCCACGAGGTCTTGACCCTGCAATTGGAAAAGTTGTGATATTATCTTCTTGTACTTTTACAAGTGTTTCTGGAGATGTGCTAATTAACTGCGTCTCCCCGTTTTGCATGAATACCATATACGGTGAGGGGTTAGTAGTCCTTAGAACACGATAAGCATTCAATAGACTATCTTTGTATTCCGTTTCAAATCGCCTTGAGATAACTGCCTGAAATATATCACCATTCACTATATATTCTTTAGTCTTTTCTACCATTTCACAATATTCTTCTTTGGAAACGTTACAAGTAAAATGAGGGTTGCTTATTGTATGCAGTTTCGGCAATGGACTTGTATCTGTTATCAATCGAATAATATTTTCAATATCAGCAACCGCCTTACCGTAATTCTCCATTGTCTTATCTGTCTGCATATTCACAATTATATTCATCTTTTGTTTCAAGTGATCATAAGCAATTACCTTGTTGAATAGCATAAGGTCATAATCATTGAACTCACTGTCTTGAAGCTTCAAAACCGGCTCTGCATAGCCAATCATTCCATATGAAAAGTAGCCAACAAATCCACCTGTAAATGGAGGCATTCCCTCAAGTTTTGGTGCTTTATATTTTGCCAAGATATTTCTCAATACTTCGAGAGGTTTATCCGAATGAATAACTTTCTTCTCCCCATCATCAATGATAATTTCACTATTTTTACATGTAACATGTAGTATTGGAGAAAAGCCGAGGAATGAGTATCGACCCCACTTCTCACCACCCTCAATACTTTCAAGCAAATAATATCGCTGGCTGATCTGAGATATCTTACGCAGTAGTGTAATTGGTGTAATAATATCTGCATATATTTCTTTACAGATTGGTATAATACTGTATTCTTTTGCTAAAACCTCAATTTCATTACAACTTGGTGTTATCATAATAAATCACCGTATTTTTCATCTAAAGATGGGATGAAAAACTCCTTTCATATTTTTATTTTTGAGTAATCTGGCAAAAAACTATATAAAAAAAGCTCCTGCCCCTGTATTTCTACAGGGACAAAAGCTTAAGCTTCTGCGGTACCACCCAATTTGGCGTATTATAAAATACGTCCTCTCATTTTGCATACCATCATATGCACCCAACTGATAACGGACAGGGTTCCCGTCAGCACCTACTCCTAACTCAAGTTTCAGGCTGCCCTCACAAGTCCATTCAGGAAAATCTATGCTACCGCATTCTCACCAATCAGCGGTTCTCTGGATACACCAAATTTTTCTTACTTCTCTTGTTCAGCGGTTTATTATTTTAAACAATTATACATTATCATATTTTGTTTGTCAAGTATCATTTACTTAATGTGTATGTCTATGATGAAGGTCGGGTGTATGGGTATGCTTATGCTCAATCGCATCATGTATATGCTCATGGCTATGTTCCCCCTCAACTTCCGGAATATGAATATGATTATGATGATCATCATCATGAGAATGTTTATGCTCATGACTATCCTCTGCATGAATATGGATGTGTTTATGATTTTCAGTAACAGCGAAATATGCGCCTATTATCATAATGGCAAGTGCAATTAAAAAAGATGCGGTTATACTTTCATGTAACCAAATCCATGAAATAAGAACTCCTATAAATGGTGCAGTCGCATAATATGTACTGGTTCTTGCTGCTCCAAGAACTCTTTGTGCTTTAATATAAAAGAAAATGCTAAGTCCATAAGCGACAAACCCTAATAGCAGAGCAAAAAAGATATATAAAATATTATTACTATACTCTTTTAACATAATCGAAATTATAAGCGACCCAATTCCTGACCCAAGACCTTTAACAACCACTATTTGTAATGGATCTTTCAGAGATAGCATCCGCGTGCAATTATTTTCAAATCCCCAGCATAGGCAAGCAATGATAACGTATATAGACCCTATTGAAAAAGAAAAGCTACTGAAATCCTTAACTGACAAAACAATACTAGAGAGAGTGATTAATGAAATAGCAATCCACATTCGTTTTCCGATCGCTTCTTTAAAGACAAAAAGAGCAACAAGCGAAGTTGCTACAATCTCAAAGTTATTAAGCAATGATGCATTCGCAGATATTGTCTTTGAAAGACCCAACATTAGAAATATCGGAGCACCAATATCTAGTATAATCATCGAAACTATATATGGTAATTCATTCTTTGTCATCTTTGCTTCTATTCGTCTTTTCTTACTTAGTACTTTGATTATATTAACGGTTAACATCCCAATGCCCGCACCTAAATACAAGAGTGCAGCCATTAGTGTTGGTGGAATCTTTATAAGTAGCAGCTTCGATATTGGTGCACTAATTCCATAAAGAGTCGCTGCCAATATAGCCATAAATATCGGTTTAAACTTTTGCTTATTTAATTTTAGTTCCATCAGCTACCCTCTCCAATGTCTTGATAATTATTTAATGAGTTTTATAGTGATGATGGACAAGTTGCATTACTTTTATATCTTGCTTTTATTTCTTTGTACTTTGCTTCTCCTAGTTTATAAAGTTCTTCTTCCTCTTTCGTCGTTACGACTAATTCAGGAACTTTAGTAGGCTTATCATCAACTAAATGTACCATCGTAAAGAAAGCTGTCATTGCTGTTTCTAATTTGGAATAATCCTCTATTTCATGCACTGATATACTTACCATTATCTGCATGGACGATGTTCCAACATATGCAAGTTGCCCTTTACAAGTAACTATATCTCCAATATGAATCGGTTTATGAAAAACAATCTCATCTACTCTTGCTGTAACCACTGTTCCTTTTGCATGTTTTACCGCAACCAACCCTGCAATGTCATCCATCATCTTCATTAGATTACCGCCATGTACATTACCATAAGAATTACTATGCATAGGCTCCATTATTTGGCAAGTCTCTGCCCTTGAAAAAGCTATATTTTTTCCCATATAAATCTCCTTATCTAATTTGATTTTATTTTCAATTGTTATAATTTATCTTTACTAGTTTCCTGTACTAATGTCTTCAATCTAAGAAGATGAATACTTACACTAATACCAATTATGCAAAGTAGTATTCTTAAATGCGAGTTATCAACAACGATAATAGAAAAACCGAGAGATACCCACAAAAATATTATCGCTACTATCTTTACTCTTTTCTTTACTGCTTTATAGGTCATATAGTTATAAATATAAGTCCCAAAAATTCTATGGTTTACAAGCCAAGTATATAACTTTTTAGAACTACGCAAATAACAAAAAGCGGCCAATAATAAAAACGGTGTTGTTGGGAGCACAGGAATAAATATTCCTATCATCCCCAATCCTAGTGAAATTGTTCCTCCTAGAATTAACGAATATTTGATTATTTGCTTTGATATCATTTTATCACTTTCTATTTATATATTCATACATAATATCTGCTGCATCTCCAACAAGTTCAACACAAGGTCGTTTCTCATAATATTCTGGTGTTCTTGCAGCTGGTATGTAACCGTCATTTTCTTTTTCTAATCCTAATAGTTCCCTGCAAATAATTGAACGATTGTCTTCTTTAAATTTATTTGCAAGTGACTGAATTAATTTATAATGTTCCGCTTTTACTTCATCGTCATTTGGGTCAGTATATCCATATTTCATTCCCGCAACCATAAACATACCACTTACAGCTCCACAAACTTCTCGTAATTTACCCATTCCTCCACCAAAAGAAGATGATAATTTTAGTGCAGTTTCAAAATCAATACCTATTTCTTCACAAAAAGCTGCAAAAACTGATTGCGAACAATTATATCCTTGATTAAATAGTTCTTTTGCTCTATCTGAATGTTTACTCATATTATTCCCCCATTTCCAAAGAAACTTCAAGAATATCTGCAGTTTTATCAAGCCAATCTGCATCAAATTGTTCTATCTCTCCCATATCGCAAGCTGCTGCTATCTTAGGATCAATTGGCAATTTTGCAAGAACGTGCAATCCGTTTGTACGTGCTATTTCTTCAATATGACTATCACCAAATAACCTTATTTCCTTATCACAGTCGGGACATTTAACATATCCCATATTTTCAACCAATCCAATAATTGGTACGTTCATCATTTCAGCCATTTTAACTGCTTTTCCAACTATCATAGATACTAGTTCCTGAGGTGTCGTTACTATAATAATTCCATCAATAGCGATTGACTGGAACACCGTTAAAGGCACGTCACCTGTTCCAGGTGGCATATCTATAAACATAAAATCAATATCACCCCAAATAACATCCGTCCAAAATTGTTTTACAGCATTTGCAATTACTGGACCTCTCCATACAACTGGATCTGTTTCATTATCCAATATCAGATTAATTGACATAATTTCAATACCTTTATCACTTTTGACAGGTAATAATCCAGCTTCACTGCCCACTGCCTTTTGTTTTAATCCAAATGCCTTTGGAATAGATGGACCAGTTATATCCGCATCTAGTATTGCCGTTTTATATCCTTTTCTATTCATAAGTACAGCGAGAGTTGAAGTTACAAGAGATTTACCCACGCCTCCCTTACCACTCACAATACCAATAACTTTTTTTACTCTACTAAAATCATTTAGATTTTCCGTAAAATCTGTCTTTCCTACTTTTCTATCACTACAAGTTTCACTACAATCTCCACAATTTTGGTTACAATTTTCGCTCATCTTAAATTCTCCTCTTTTGCAATATTGTGCATCTATATATTTTATTAATTAAAAAAATAATTTTTTATATTCGCTAGGCGAATGACCATTTATTATCTTAAATGTATTAGAGAAATGTGGGAAACTTACAAACCCGCAAATCTTTGCTACTTCTGATACAGAGTGTTGCCTGCCAATCAATAATTCCTCGGCTTTCTTGATCCTTACATTCATTAAATATTGATGCGGTGATATTCCTGTTTTCTTTTTAAAGCACCTAATAAAATGATAAGGAGAAACATGTATTTCATCACAAATATCATTGATTGTTATATTAGCAGTGAAAAATACTTGCATAAACTCCATTGCTAAGTTTACATAGTCATCTGTATCTGGAGATAACCCAGAATGTTTTTTTATATTCGTCTTAAACTCTCTTAATAGTTGCACCGCAATTTGTGTACCAATACAATCCATCATTAATCCTATGCTGTCTTTACGATTACTTTCTTTGATAAAGCTATCTATCTTATGTATTAGCTCATTTGAAAAAGGATTTTGGAATTTTAAGAATTTAATATCCACTGAAATACCTAATTCATCTGAAATATACTTAATCAACTCTGGTTTGATTAGAAGCGAAATAAACGGTTTTGTTTTTGGTGCGTTCTCGCACAAAACACTGTCTCCTGGGTTAATGGCAAAGATCTTTCCTCGTTCAAGTTCTTTACGAATCCCATTTACTTTAATATCTGGAGGTGGTGATGTTAGTAAGAAAAAATGATAATCAACAGATTGTATTACTTTGTCAGTAATATACGTTTTAGGTTTAAAAAGTGCAACACTACTAGCAAAGTATGCCTCATCATTTTGTATATTTCTTGCAGGAATTTGGTCCATAAAATTATCATACTTATGATCCAATATACACCTCTCCAGTCTATCAGCTTATTTATACCCTATTATATGGAATTTCATACTAATATATATTTTAATTATTATTTTATCATTTCCAGATTTGTTTGTCTATTTTTCATAAATACATTTATTCTTTCTGAACCTACTAACATAATTAAAATTAATGCTAATAAATAATAAGGGTAAATTACAATACTTGTCTTTACTGCAATAAATCCTAATATTGGAGGCATAAGTGTACTTCCAATATATGCGAATGCCATTTGAACTCCCATAACTGACTGTGAAGCAGATCTGCCAAAACGAGTTGGTGTTTCATGAAGCATACAAGGATAAATAGGTGCACACCCTAGACCAATTAGTACTAACCCTACTATTGCAAAATAAGTTGGCAATGGCAGAATTAAAATAAATGCTCCTACTGCACAAATAATTTGACCTGTTCGAATTAGTACGCGATTATTAAACTTCATTGTAAGAAACCCTGACAAAAATCTTCCTACTGTAATTCCTGCATAGAATATAGCAATCCATCTTGCTGCTTCATCCGCAGAAAACCCCTTTTGGTTTACTAAAAAACTACTACCCCATAGTCCAGCTGTTGTTTCAGTAGCACAGTAACAAACAAATGAAACTAGCGCTAGCTTTACTCCCGGTATCTTAAAGGAATTTATTTTCTCCGTATTCTTTTCTTCTTCTATTTCTTTTTTATTATCTTTTTTTTCAACTGTTTTCCATAATGGAAGAGTGGCAAAAAGTATAAGTACAAGTGACATCTGTATCATAGATATAGCAAAATACCCATTTGACCAACCATTATTTTTCGTTATAAAGAATGACATAATAATTGGTCCTGTTGTAGCCCCTACACCCCAAAAGCAATGAAGCCAACTCATATGGTTTGCTTTATAGTGAAGTGCAACAAAGTTATTTAATGCTGCATCTACTGACCCCGCGCCAAGTCCTAGTGGAATAGCCATAATACACAACCATATAAACGATGGGAAAATTGAAAAGCCCAATAATGCAAAAGCTGTCATAGCAACGCTGACAATAGTTACCTTCCCCGTACCAAACCGCTTAATAATTCTTCCACTCGCAAAGCTAGAAATAATGGTACCACCACTAATTATCATTGAAATAATTCCTGCTGCGCCAAAAGAAACCCCTAAATCAGTCTGCATAATCGGCCATGCTGATCCTAACAAGGAATCCGGTAATCCTAAACTAATAAATGCTAAATAAATAATAACTAATAGTATTGTAAACATATTTATTTCCTTTCATGTTACATAGATTTAATTTTACTCATCAATTGTAAATAAATATCTTCTTCTGAAAAAGCACCTAAAACTTTACCCAACTGAACAGACGGTTTTGTTTTTCCATGAAAATCACTACCAATCGTCTTTAATAAATTATATTCATCTGCTTTCTCTTCATAAAATTTTATTTGTTCTATTGAGTGATAACTACTATATACTTCTATTCCTTCTATTCCCTCTCTAATAATGTTTTGAAGAAGTTCTTTATTCTCTTTTACATTGTTTCCTGGATGTGCTAGAACTGGAATTCCACCTGCAGAACAAATTAATTTGACTGCTTGAGCTAAGCTCATATATCTAATCGGTACATATCCACCCTTACCTTTTGCACAGAAATCCCAATAGAAATTTACATACGGATTATCGCTCCTATTTCCTCCTGGAAAATAAGGATACATTTGAGGATTATTCAGGTTCCTTCTATCCGCAATTGCTACCTCCGCTATCATTTCTCCAGTGATGACTCCATCCTTTGATAATCCCATAACAGTATCATAGTCAAAATAAATACCCATTCCCTCTATAAGTTCCAATCTCTTTTTCGAAGCATTTTGTTCCTGTTCAATAATATATGATTCATTTTTATCAAACTCCAAACATGATATATCAATTCCATATCCTAACACATGTAAATCAACATTTTGAAAGGAGCAATCTAACTCGATTGCAGGAATAAGCTTCATGTCAAGTTTCTTGGCATATATTGTTGCTTCTTTAACTCCCCGTACTGAGTTATGATCTGCCAAAGCTACGACTTCAAGCCCTGCTTTTGAACATAACTGCATTAATTGTTGCGGTGTAAATTCACCATCATTACTAATACTTGAATGCATATGCAAATCTAACCAGCTCATACTAATTCCCCTCTCTATCTATTTTTCTGAGCCTTGTGAATGAGATTACTCCTATATTCCAGGGTCAAAGAACTTATTCCTTTTAAATAAAATTCATCCACATTTTCAACGAAACGAATATTTGGTATATGTCTTTGCGGAATCATTCCACTACATATTTGATATATTTCTTCAACCATATTCTCTTCTAACGTTGTTCCTGTAATAATAACAGTCGTTGGATTGATTATTGCTGCTATTGAAGCTATTGTTTTAGAAACGATCTGGATATTACCTTCTCTATTCTTCAGTAGTTCCTTCTGTTCCTCTTTCGTACAACCAAAAGGCAAGAAAGAAACTTCACCTGCGAAATTAGTATCACCATGAATAATATGGCCATCTACTATAATACCTGCCCCAGGGAGATTGTCTTTAAAAAATGAAACTGCTGCGATTGATGTATCTTCTTTGTATTCACATTCTTGATAAACCCCATAAGCAATTAAATTCATATCATTATCAATCACAACATCCAAAGCAAATTTCTTCATCAGTTTTTCTGATAGTGGACAATTCGATAATTCCTCAATATCACAAAAATCTATCACATTTTTACGCGTTGATACTCCGGGTATCCCAACTCCTACCGCTTTGATATTATGATATTTAATTAGTAGTTTTCCAATTATACTTTCCAACACATCATAATCAATTACATCTTCTTCTGATGAAACCTTTTCCACTACATTCCCCAAAAGATCAACTATAGCATAGGATAATTTTTTCTTCTTATTCTCAAAGCCTAAATTGATACAGCAAATATATTCATAATTTTCATTAAATCGGAATGCTTTTGCTGGTCTACCAACAATTACTTCTCCAATATTATCACTCTCTACTTCGAGTATTTCTCCAGCGGTAGCAAGTTCATTTAATATTGTATTACATGTTGCAACACTTAACCCAGTAATTCTTGCAATGGTTGTCTTTGTCCCATTTGATAAGGACTTTAATGCATTCTTCACGACTTCCTTATTGTTACTCTTAACTTGGGCTGTATTACATACTATCTGCTTCATATTACACCACCCTATTTATTATTATAATAGTTATTATAAGTATTATAATAACTATTGTCAATATGTTATTAGTAGCTTTCTTTATCTTTTTATATGTCTTTTTATATGCCTTTTTATTCATCTCATTTTGTTTTCTTATAGTCTGATTTAAATAAATAAAGTGTAAAAGGTTTCCCTTTTACACTTCGTCTTCAATTAATTAATTATAATATCTTCAATGTTTCCTTTTATAACTTTTAACAAGTCCTGAGGGCTCATTTCTATCTGTGTTCCTAATCTACCCCCACTAAAGAGAATGGTTTCGAAATCTACTGCTGTATTATGAATCACTGTTTTGAATTGTTTTTTCATCCCAATCGGACTACATCCCCCTCGGATATAACCAGTAATCTGGTTGATATCTTTTACTTGAATCATTTCGATTGATTTTTCTGCAACGGCCTTAGCAGCCTTCTTTAAATCTAATTCTTCGGCAACGGGCACAAGAAACACAAAATAGTTCTTACTCTTTCCTTGTGTCACTAAAGTCTTAAATGTCTTTTCAACTGGTTGACCAATCTTTCTAGCAACTGAAACACCATCAAGGAATTCATCACTTTCATAAGTATGTGTTTGAAAAGTTATCTTACTCTTTTCTAATAGTCGCATTGCATTTGTCTTTATTTCTTTTTCCATGGTGTCCTCCCTAATTACGTTTAAAGCATTTTTCTAATAAACTTCTTATATAGAATTCCCATCCAACCAATCGAAATGAGTAAACTTAGAATAAAATATAGTATATTTTCTTCTATTACAAATTTTGAAAGCCAAAAGGAAGGTAAAATCAATACTATATACTGTACATTTCCAGTAATAAAAAAAGGTACAGGGATCCCAAATATAAATATTCCGGTTAATTTAGTCACTGCCATTCCTTCTACCTTATTTGTAGAAATCGCTACTACCATCATAGACATAATCAATCCCAGAACAGCGGATAATACCGATACTCCAATTATAATGACTATAGTAGGGTTTGACAACGAAAAAGCAAATAATACACCCATCGTTACGACAAAAGAAATCATCATTGGAAATCCTAATCTTGATATTAAATAACCATTTTTTCCAAGTGGAGTAACTGCCATATAATTGGAGATTTTATCATCAATTTCACCAAGAATGACCATTGCTGCGACAAAGCAAAACATCATAGGTGTTAATACAGCTAAAAACAAATCAAAAATAAGATAGTAAGGGCCTAGTATTTCCGTAACTTTGAACTGTTTGGTCAACAGCTCTTCAGCAAATGGAACTCCGAATTTAATTAGAAACCCACATAGTATAGGAGCTAAGCAAGCTAAGAAAAGCATTGCATCTTTGGTTATTTGCTCCAGGAATTGCTTAAATGAAGCAAATAGTCGTTTCCATAAAGCTGCTATCATCATAATTTAACCCCTCCTACCCTTTGAAACATTTTCTTAATAATATGTAATGCAATATAATAAAAAAGTCCAATCCAAAGGCATAATACAAGTATAAGCTGTAACAGGTATTCTTGGTTACCGTTAATAAAGCGAATTAATATGCATCCCGGATGAATTAACATAAATGTCTTATCATATCCAAACAAATATCCAATTGGTGGAACAAAAAGAAATATCTCAACAGGAAGAGTAGCTATTAAGAATTGATTCAAACTTGATATATTAGCTGCAACAATCAATCCAAATAATGAAAAAATAATTGAGCCAAGAAATGTTCCCAAAGCTACAGTAAATATATTTTCCGAATGAGCGGCTATTGCTATCAATGTCCCCACAGCTGTAGATATTACCCCTAAAGATATCACCTTAGAAGCGATATATTCCGACGCTTTTACAGGTGATACCGCGATGGAATTTAATACTCTTTGACTTTTTTCTAATAAAATAATAGCACCCATAAAGAACATACCCATTGCTGCTGGATCAGAAAAAATCAGTATAGTTGTTGCTTTTTCCCTCCATTCACTTGGTAAAGCAAAGAGTAAGCATATATAAATTATAGTTAGAAAAGAATATAAAAAATAAAATCCATATTTAAACTGAAATCTTACATCCCCTATGATTAAATTTCGTATTCTCATTGTAGCACTCTCCCTGTTACTTCCATAAAAATATCATTAAGCGTTGGTTCACTACTGTGAATAGAAAGACCATCCACAATAAAAGCAACTCTATCACAAAGTTCAGTTGCATCTACCATATTATGAGTGGTGAGAATTATGGTTTTCCCCTTTTTCTTTTCTTCTAATATAATATCTTTCATATCTTTACTATTAGAGGGATCTAAGCCACTTGTTGGTTCATCTAGAAATAAAATATCCGGATTATGTATCAGTGCCTTAATAAAATTCAATCGTGATTTCATTCCTTTTGAATATTCTAGAGTGAGCCAAAATATTTTAAGTTCTGCCTTGCAGTTAATTTCTCATATAAACTGGGAAATTCAAAATCAACTCCAATATTCTCATAAAAATCATTATTATGATTTTTACTTTCCATACCATTTACAATTGCATTCCCTTTAT
This sequence comes from Clostridiales bacterium, assembly GCA_029256575.1. Taxonomy (GTDB): domain Bacteria; phylum Bacillota; class Clostridia; order Lachnospirales; family JAQSXR01; genus JAQSXR01. Next base: position 126,585 of record JAQSXR010000004.1, read on the forward strand.
AATTAGTGATTAGTCCTGTCAGTACTTTTTGCAAAGTACTTTTACCAGCTCCTGAAGGACCCAAGAAACCAAAAATTTCTCCTTTCGATACTTCAAAATTAACATCCTCTAAAAACGGTTTTTTCGTATAGCTGAATTCTAGCTTTCTAACTTGAATCATAATATTATTCCTCCATTAATTGTATGACTAACCCGTTTATCATTAACTTGAACACATCATCAAATATCTCTTCCCCTATTTCTCTCTTATGTAACAAAACAAGAAATATCCCTCTAAAAGCTCCACTAAAATGCTCAATATTCTTGCCTCTTGCTTGCGGAATGAAAGCCATTATCTGTTCCATACTTAAATCATCGTGTTCTAAATGTTCCTTAACAACATCATCTGGTAGCTTTCTCATAAGTAACTCTAGGTCACCATTCGTCATAATAGACAATAAGCAAGTATTATCAACTTCCTTAAAAATCATAAATAATAAATTTGTTAACTTTTCACTAGTAATTCCTTCTTGTAACGAAATAGCTTCATGCATAAATTTACTTTGTATTCTATCATGGAGATCATTTATTACATCAAATAGTAATAATTCCTTTGAAGCATAGAACAAATAAAATGTACCTTTTGGAATATTTGCTCTACGGACAAGCTCATCAACAGTTGTTTTCTTTACACCAAATAACTTTAAGCACTCTTCCGCCTCTTCCTTAAGGCGTTTAATGATATATTCTCTTTCCTTATCTGAATATATTTTTGGCAATTCGCAACCTCCTATCATACTATTTGACTATATCTGTTTATTTAGTCATTATAATACATTCATTGTTATATGTCAATATAATCCATTCCAGTATTACGAAAGTGGCTACTAGTAAGTAATTTTTTCCTTACGAGCAAGACGATCTTTCCTATTTATAAAAAAAATACAGTAAAAGTCTTATATTAATAAGTCTTTTACTGTATTCAACGTTTGTTCAAAATAACGTAATTTATTTATTTGTATTTTAATTATTTGCATTATATTTTTTGTATTTTTTTATTTGTATTTTATAAATATTAAATCAAAGACAAAATGTCCAACCTGCTTACTTCTTAATTATAATACTTGAATAAGCTCCTAATGTTACTCCATCCTTCTCAATCTTCGTATCATTATTACTACTGTAAATAACTTCTCCACCTACTATTTCAGCTAGTGGTAATTTTACCGTTTGAGAAGAAAGATTATGAACAACATATACTTTTTCATCTCCTACTTCTCTGTAATACGCCATTATAACGTTATTATCTAACTCTAAAGCTGTATAACTGCCACTAGTAAGAGCTGCATTTGCTTTTCTTAGTGCAATAATTTTCTTGTAGTGGTTAAACAAAGAAGTTGGGTCCTTAATTTGTTCTTCTAAAGAAACTGTTGCTGAATTAGAAGCTGCTCGTTCCCAAGTTGTATCCATATCAGTTCCTGATACCGTCCACTTAAAAGGTTCTCTTATTTTTTCGTCTGGTTTAGCACCAAGCATACCAATTTCTTCACCATAATAAATAAATGGATTGCCTGATAACGTCATATAAATATTAACAACTAGTTTAGCCTTATCAATATTCTTAACTCTATTCATAATTCTATCTTGGTCATGATTTGTTCCAAAGATTCCGTCCAAATAATTGGTATCAATCTTCTTATACTCATCTAAAATTGTTTGAAGAGAGGAAGCAAGTGATTGTCCATTTGAAGAAACTGCCTTTTCATTTACAACTGCATTTATCATATCCTGTTCAAACGAGAAATTGAATTTTGTATCAAATGGTTGAACATATTCTGCTAATACTTCAGAATCTTGCCAAGCTTCCCCCACTAGATATACTTCAGGATTTATTGATTCGCAGAACAATGCAAATTCATTCCACCATTGTAAATTGCTTGCTAATTGGTCCTCTTGTTGTTTGAATTCATTATCTCCATAAACATGCATTGCGGCATCTAATCTAAAACCATCAACACCCATTTCAAGCCATTTTACAGCTGCTGCTTTTATTTCTTCTCTTACCTTTGGATTATTGTAATTTAAATCTGGCATTCCAGACCAGAATATTCCATAGTAAAATGAGTTTCCAGATTTATACCAAACACTAGACTTCCATGGAGATTTATCAGTTACTGAATAATCTACCGTATCCGCTGGAGATACCCATCTGTAATAATTTCTAAATTCGTTATCCTCACCACTCTTTGAACCTACAAACCAAGGATGTTGATCACTTGTGTGGTTAATTACATAATCCATAATTATCTTAATACCGCGCTCATGTGCCGCATCTAAAAGCTTTTTAAAGTCTTCTTCTGTTCCATAATCAGAATTCAAAGTATAGTAATCTGTGATATCATAACCATGATAGGATGGTGATTGATTAATAGGCATTAACCATAATCCATCAATACCAAGGTCCGCTAAATAATCAAGCTTAGCTGTAATACCATTGAAATCTCCAATTCCATTTCCATCAGAATCAGCAAAGGAACGAACAAAGATTTCGTAATATACTCCTTCTTTTGTAGAAATATCCGATTTATTTCTTAGCTTTAACTCAAAGTTAGAAGTATCAAATTCATCGGAACTAGATGCTACATACTCATCAGTCTCTTCTGTTGCTGTAGTAGTAACCTTATCCTTTATTTCAAATATTTTATTAGTATCCGCGATTGCAGCTCCTAATGATATTTTGTATAACGTTTGATTCTGTATAAAATATAGAAGCTTTCCATCCCCACTAATTGTCGGACTCATCACTGCGGAATCTTTTGTCTCAATATTTGTGCTAATCGCTTCTGCATTCTCTACTATTCCATTTTTTATATCGGCAGTATAAATATTTAAAATTTTATCTAATGAACTATACATAAAAATATACTTTTCATCATCGACTGGAGATATATTTATTATCTCCCCTTTTAGTTCATCCGAATTTGTTTTAACCTCATAAACTTTATAATCTCCATTTACAAGTTCCGCATAACACACAGAAGCAGTCCCTTTTTCAACATTATGTTTAGTAAAAATAAGGTTATTATTATTGTCGATACCTGTAATTATATTAGCCTTAGAATCTTTTAAATTTTCTAATAATGTTATGTTAGTTACATTTTCACCACTTATATCAGCAGAGTAAATAAGAAAGGGGGTGTTAAAAGCATTCTTCATATAATCCTCTCCATCAACACCTGTAAAGAATAGTTTACTTCCATCGCTAGCTACAACGGTAAATGCTGGAAATATCTTACTCCCGAAATCAAGAGATACAGGTTCACTCCATCCATCTTTTGTCTTAGTAAACATAAATACCTTAACAAAATCTTGTGGGTCAGAAGAATCAGGATTTCCTGCAGAAATAAATGCAAATTTATTATCTTTTGTAGTTGAAATACTACTAATAACATTAAACCCCTCCGGCAAATTAAACTCCGTACATTCTACTGGTGTTGGAAAAGGAAATTCCACTTTCCCCTCTTTTTTATCTTTACAACCGGCCATTGTCAATGCCAGTGCAATTTCACTATGTATCACTAAATACTAATGGCAAAATACTTACATTTTTTACCTAACTATTATTATACATAAAAAACGTAAAGATGCTATATAATCTTTGATTTTTTACTAAAATAAACTTTGCTATTTTACCTAAATAATCTTTCCTATTTTACTAATCATTTAAGTAATCGTTTATAACTTTCCCCTTATTTATGCTCATTTTTAGATATCTTCTCCAGTAATAGTAGTCTTTCCTTAATGTCTAACCCTCCTGCATAACCAATTAATTTACCATTTGATCCAATTATCCTATGACATGGAACAACAATCGCGATTGGATTCTTGTTATTCGCCATTCCAACTGCACGGCAAGCCTTTTCGTTACCTACCATAATAGCTATTTCTTTATATGATTTTGTTTCACCCCAAGGTACTTGTCTCAACGCTTCCCATACCTTCTTCTGAAACACAGTCCCTTTTGCCTCCAGCGGTATATCAAATACTCTTCTTTGACCCACAAAATATTCGTTCAATTGCTTAGCAGCTTCCTTAATCAATGAAGTTTCTCGAGTCGGTACATCTTCATTATTTTCTTCATTTTCAAAATATATCTTAGTGATTGCACTACCGTTCTCTTCTATTCCAATCTTTCCAATTATAGTTTCATATAAAAACTTACTGTTCATCCACAAATTCCTTCCCTCATCGCACCTTTATCCCCTGTTTTGTTAACTTCAGGCTTTTCTCGTGCATATTATTTATAGTTAGTAACCCTAATGTTTTTGTTTTATAATTGTTTTTGTTTTATAATTGTTTTTGTTTGATAAATGTTTTGTTTGATAAATATTTTGTTTGATAAATGTTTTTCTTGTTAATTATATTTGATTGCTAGCATTTCCACAATGTTTTATTACCTATTGAAACAAAAAAGAGCTATTACACATTGTAATTGCCCTTTTTCTATCCTATTCTTTTGATCTATAAGACTTTATTCCTTGCTCTTAATTCTTTGCTCTTAATTCTTTGCCCTTAATTCTTTGCCCTTAATTCTTTGCTCTTAATCCCTATATCTTAACTTCGTTTGCTGCTTCACTAATTAACGTAAATACACTTCTATCAACATTCATAGGTAATGCACACCCTGGTGCAAAGATAAATCGATTGTCTTTTGTTTCCTCTAATGCTGATTCTAAACGTGTTTTCAATTTCGCCTTCACTTCATTTGTATCATTAGCTTCACTTTGAAAATCATGATGTTGGTCTATTCCACCAATTAATATTTTGTCGGTAAGAGAACGAACTTTTGTTATCGAAGTTATTTCATCTTCTTTTAAGCCATGAGGCGTGTTCTCCCAATTAAGTGCCTGAACGTTATAATCTACAAACTTTTCAATAAATAAGTTCTTGTCACCGTGAACGTGGAAGATATTGAACCATGTTTTTTTACTGATATGTTCAATTAATGCTTCTTCGTATGGCTTGCAAAATTCATCAAATTCAGCTTCTGTAAGAATATCTTTTGAAGCAAATTGAGAGGCAATAAAGAAACCATCTGCTCCTGCTTCAATATATGCATCTGCTAATTTAATTGATGTTTCAAGTAGTGCTTTCAGTCCTTTGTGTAGCTCTTCTTTATGGTTACGAACCAAATCTAGAGTAGGACCAGCTACTGTTGATTGTGACATTTCTTGTATCCAAGTAAGCGGTGTAAATAATGTTGGTAGAATCGGAGTTTTTCCTTTGTAATGATCATACAATCCCTTTATAACTTCTAGTTCTCTTGTAAAAACTGAGTTTTCATTAGGATCAAGGACTGGTAAATTAGCAACATCTTCTAGTGTTTCGATTGGGTATTTATTAATTATTCCTGACCAACGGGTTGGATCTTCCAAGAACTGAATATCTGCACCATATGCTTCCGCAAAAATCGATCAACAGCGGATAAGTGAAGCCACCCTGATACTACTATTTTATCAACTGGTTTATTTTGAAGTAATGCTTTAATTCTTTCTGCTCCTGTCATATTAAATCCTCCTATATTGAATAGTCATAGTTCTTAATAATTCTTCTTAAAAACTGTTGCGTTCTTTTTTCCTTTGGGTTCATATATATTTCCTTCGGTGTTCCTTGTTCAACAATCACGCCTTCATCCATAAAGATAACCTTTGTAGCTACGTCTTCTGCAAACGACATTTCATGGGTTACGATAATCATCGTTGTTCCTTCTTCTGCAAGAAGCTTCATAACTTCCAACACTTCACCAATTAATTCTGGATCTAGTGCTGATGTTGGTTCATCAAACAGTATAACATCTGGACTTACTGCAATTGCTCTAGCAATACCAACTCTTTGCTGTTGCCCACCAGATAATTGAGAAGGGTATGAATCGTACTTATCTGATAAACCAACCTTATCTAGCGACTTTTTAGCAATTTCAATTGCCTTGTCTTTCGGTATTTTTCTTCCAATTATCAAGCCTTCTGTAACATTTTGAATGGCTGTCTTATTATGAAACAAATTATAATTTTGAAAAACAAAAGCTGTTTT
>JAQSXR010000033.1 GCA_029256575.1 Clostridiales bacterium
TTCACTTCTAACTGTAATTTCCAAAGCTGACTTAATTATTTGTTCAATTGCTGCGATTAGATGGTTATTCAAATCTTCTAAATGGGACTTTCTTATAAAGCAAAATGGTCGATATTCAAAAGAATCATACACTAAATCATCTCTATTGGTTATGAATATTAAAAGAGGTAGTTTCTTCCCTTTTTCGCTCATTTTTCTTGCGATTGCAAACCCATCACAATCTGGCACCTCAATATCCAGCATTACAATCTCGACCTCATTGTTATCAACATAGTGCAATAGATCGATTCCACTTGAAAAGGTATTAATTATATATGATGTATCAATAGCATGTAGATTACTATTTATTTGCTTTTCTATTTTTTTTAACATGATTTCTTCATCATCACAAATACATATTTGCACACTTTCACCCCCTACATTATTAAGAACCAGGGGGAGCATTATGATTGGCACACGGCAGTCTTTTCAGCCGTATGCCAATCAAAACGTCCCCCTGGCTCCTTTTTATTATCTGTTCTCTTAACTTAGGCTTCCCCCCAAAGAAAAGATAGCAGATAAATTAACTATATACGTACACTCATACTCCACTTATTTCTTTTACTATTTTACTTTTTTAACTGGTTCTTTTGGTTGATAAGCTCCCCACAATGATGGAGTTCCCGCTCCTACCTTAGCAGCTTTATTCGCTACTGTAGCTAATACTTTAGATACTTTACTAGTCTTTACCATTACTTTCAGCTCCTTTCATCATCCCAATTAACATTAATATAATAACTTCCATTAATGTATATCAACGGCATAGATTATACTTGCTATTAATTTATATCTTCTCTTGTGTTGTGTTTCAATCTTCTTATTATCATTTTTAATTGGTGCCGCCCCTACGATGATAATAGCTCCTATCAAATATCCTATAAAATATATAGGTACAGTAAATCTTGCTAGATTTACTAATAATACTTGTGTTGCAAATAATACTATAGTAGTTGTATTGCATCTAATATATGTATTTGCATGATATCCACCTGTATACATACGCAAAGGGATAAAAATAACCAGAAAAATTATTGCTTGAACCATAGCACCAAAAATCAATCCAATTGTCAGTACCGATACTATTCCAAATAACGATGATAATACTATTTCTATACCATATCTATAAACATCTATTTCCTCGTTATCAATAATACCTTTTTCACTCCATTTAGAACTAATCTTTTCTGATACATATGCTAACACTTTTCTCACATCCTTGTAAAATCAATCTTTGCGCCAAGAAATTTTATAAGTAAATATAAAAAAAACATCTATCTTTATTATAGATGTTTTTTCTAAAAATGCTATACCCTTGTCGTAATCGGTTGTTTTTTCGTCGTAATCGGTCATTTTTTTGTTATAATCTTTATTTAAATTTTGGGAAATATCACTTGAACACAAAAATATCCTTCTTCTTCGTAAAATTGAAATAGCCCGTCATATTTGGTTATTATTTTTTCTACACTAATCAGTCCGAATCCATGAGAAGTTTTATCGCGTTTTGTTGTTGTTAGATTTTTATTATTCATTATTACAGAATGATCAATCGAATTCTTTATACTAATAACATGGCAACCTTGTTTTATTACTATTTCCATATCAATTTTCTTTACTATAGATTTCTTGCTTGCTTCTATCGCATTATCAAGTAGATTTCCTATTAACCGTACGCTATCAACTGATTTCATATTCAAGTTGACATTCTTATCAATATATATTGTTGGTGTTATTCCGTATCTTAAGGCTTCATCGCATTTACTGTTTATTATAAAAGCCATACTAGTATCAATCATTCCCACATACATTTTTTTCGATGGAATGCTTTGAAATAATTCATCCATATAAATCTTTGCCCCGGATATATCATTTGTCTCCAAATATTCCTGTATGCATAAACATTGATTTTTAAAATCATGCCTTAATAACTGGTTTGCCATATACATATCTTCAAGTTCTTTATAGAATTTTTCCTCGTAGGCTCTTTTTTGAAGTTCTAATACATAATTCGTTTCCTTTTCTTTCGCCTCAGTAATAACAAAAAGCATATAGTAGATTAAAATATTAATAACAATAACACCTACTACTGCTACCATTACGTATCCTAATATATTTTTAATATCATAAACTAACCCGATTCTCATGATTACAGTAAGAATAGCAATACTGATAACCGGAAAAATGATTGTGGTTAGAGCTTCTAATACCGAAAACTTCTGTCTCTTAATCGTATATTTGGTAATAATAAATACCATAAAACTGTTAAAGAGCTTGCAGGATACTAATACCAGAAGCCTAATTGCTCCTGTCCCTGTAATTAATTCGAATATACTTTTATCAAAAATCAAGCTATATAGTACAAAAACATTAGTTGTTATCATCGCTAAATATAATCCATATAAAATTGCAGGAAGAATTCTATGTATCACATTATTTTCTTTAAAACTTAAACCAAAAAGTATCAATACAAGTATAACTAAGAACATCTGTACTTCACTAAAATGTATGTACATATCAAATATCGTTGTAATAAATGCAACTAAAAACATTACTCCATATGATAATTTACTATCACTCCATTTTCTATTATTAAACTTTAGAACAAAAAATGTTCCAAGCCAAGAATCAAACAATGTAGTTAATAACTCTATCGCTGTCCACATATTATCCTCACCTCATAAGTAGTTTATATTTATCCATTGTTTCTTTTCGCCTTCTTCGGCTTACCGATAAAACTTTTCCGTTTTTTAATACTATATTATTTTGTTTTATAAAGGATATATGGCTAAAGTTAACAATGCATCCTTCATTTATACGTATAAATCTATCTTCTCCAAAATCCTTCTCAAAATCGCTCACTGTTTGATAAACCATATGTACTTCTTTTTCTGTTGATATTGCAATCATCCTTCCTTGCCTTTCAATATACAAAATATCATTTATTAGGATTGTTACGATACCAGCTTCTACTTTTACGGTTATTTCTACGGCTGATCTTCTAATTTCATTAATTGCTGTTAATAGGTGGTTTTCCAACTCCTCCAAATGAGATTTTCTTATAAAACGAAAGGGACTATATTCAAAAGAATCATATACTAGATCATCTCTGTTGGTAATAAAGATTAATACTAGAGGCTTCTGCCTGTTTTCTCTCATTTTTTTCGCTACAGTAAACCCATCCATTTCAGGCATTTCAATATCTAATAAAATAATATCAACATTATTATTTTCTACATAATGTAATAAATCAGATCCTTTACAAAATGTATTTACTATAGCTGTTGTTTCAATATTCTTTAGCGTATTATTAACCTGATTGTGAATTTTTTTTAGCATTACTTGTTCATCATCACAAATACATATCTGCATTCTCTTACCTCATAAAGTATTTTTGTATTTATCATAATTCTTGTTTAAATGACATTATATTCTAAAATTATACCATACTTATTCCAATTATCCCATATGTTTTCAGTATCGTAGATCAAAATTTTAAATAATAATTTGAATATGAACTATGTTATGAAAATATTTCTTCCCTAATAGCGCTTGCTTATTACTTTCATTAATCAAGCACCGTCCCCATTGTATCAAAGTGATATAAAAAGAACCGTCCCCATTGTATCAATATGATACAAAAAGAACCGTCCCCATTGTTCACCCAATGTTTATATTAATCTTTTTACTAATTTCACTGCATCAGCGGCATCGCTTGAATAGCCGTCAGCACCTATTTCATCTGCAAAGCTTTGTGTAATAACTGCTCCGCCTATTATTACTTTTGCTTTTAGTTTGGCTTTTTTAACTTCGTTTACAACTTGTTTCATTTCCATCATTGTCGTTGTCATCAATGCAGATAAGCCTATTATGTCTGCATTATGTTCTATGGCAGTTTCTATTATCTTTTGTGTTGATACGTCTTTTCCAAGGTCTATTACATTATATCCATAGTTTTTAAGCATTAGGACTACTAGATTTTTGCCTATGTCGTGAATGTCGCCTTTTACGGTTGCCATTACTACCGTTTTCTTTTCCTTGGTATCGCTTGTTATTTCTAACATTGGTTCAAGGTACTCGATTCCCATCTTCATTGTTTCCGCGCTTGATATAAGCTGTGGTAGGAAGTAGGTCTTTTTATCAAATAGGATTCCTACCTCATTGATTGCTGGGATTAGATGTTCGTTTATTATTTCGCTTGGCTTTTCACCATTTTGTAAGGCATCTTTTATTAGTTCTATTATATTTTTCTTTCCTTTAAGGACTGCTTCAAATATTGGATTTACGACTGTCTCAACTTCATCGTTTTTATTGTTTGCTTTATTTATATATCGAATGCTTGCGTTTTTCTTGTTTTTTAGTATATCGGATGCAAAGGCACTCATAACTAGAATTTCTTGGGATGGGTTTGCAATTGCCATAGTAAGTCCATCGTGTATTGCCATACTTAGAAAGCTGCTATTAATATAGGTTCTTTCTGGGAGCCCAAATGATATATTCGATAAGCCAACTACAGTTGCAATACCAAGTACTTCTTTGCAGTATTTAATTGTTTGTAGTGTCTCAACTGCTGCATTTTTATTTGCTCCTACTGTTGTTACTAGTCCGTCCACTACCACATCTTTATTGGTAAAACCAAATTTATATGCTTTTTGTAAAACAGCATTTATTATTTCTTTCTTTTCTTCTAAGCTTTTTGGTAATCCGTTATCGGATAAAGGAAGTAGTATAAACATTGCACCATATTTAGCTGCGATAGGAAGTAGTTTCTCTATTTTTTCTGATTCAAAAGAAATTGAATTGAGTAACGCTCGTCCAGGATATATTCGAAGTGCTGCTTCAATCACATCAACATAACTTGAATCAATACATAGTGGTATATTAACTGATGTTGATAAATTTGTTATGGCTTTTAGCATTGTTTCTTTTTCATCAATACCATTCATACCCATATTCACATCAAGAATATTAGCACCATTTTCAACTTGTTCTTTTGCCATTTGTAGTACAAGTTCAAACTTGTCTTCTCTTAATTCTGCTTGTAATGATTTCTTCCCGGTTGGGTTAATTCGTTCACCAATTATTAGAAAACGTCCATCTACATCTATTTGTGTTATATCTGTTTCAGAGGATAAATATCCTTTGGATTGTTCGAATGGTTGAATCGGTTTCATTCCTAATATTTTATCTTTCGTTGCTTTCATATGTCTAGGTGTAGTTCCGCAACATCCACCAATCATATTAGCACCAGCAAGTACAAGTTCCCTTGCTGCTTCAGCAAACTCAGATTCCGACATATCATAAATCGTTTTTTCACCATCAAGAGTTGGCATTCCAGCATTCGGTTTTGCAAATATCGGAACTTTTGCGTACTCTTTCATAGCTTTTATAATTGGTATCATTTGAGTTGGCCCTGTCGAACAATTGGTTCCGATTGCATCTACTCCAAGGGCTTGCAATACTATAACGGTGGCTTCAGGAGTAGATCCATATAATGTCCTACCCGTTTCTTCAAACGTTAAACTTGCCATAATAGGTAAATCACACGTTTCCTTTATTGCAAGAACTGCTGCTCTTGTTTCTTGTAAGCTCATCATTGTCTCAACAACGAATAAGTCAACTCCAGCTTTAATAAGTATCGATACTTGTTCTTTGTAAATAGTTACAAGTTCTTCAAATTCCATTTTACCGGAGGGCTTCAGTTGCTCTCCTGTAAGTGTTAGGTCTCCAGCAACATATGCTTTATTGTTCGCAGCTCTCTTTGATAACTCAACTAACTTCGTATTTATTTCTTCGATTCTATTTTCTAATCCATATTCTCCAAGCTTTATTCGATTTCCAGTAAAAGTTGGTGCATATATAATATTACTACCTGCTGCCACATATGCTTCTTGGAGTTCAAGTATTGCCTCTTCGTTACCTAGAATCCATTCTTCTGGGCATACTCCGATTGGCATACCAGCATCTTGCAAGTTCGTTCCGGTTGCTCCATCAAGCATTACGATACCTGATCTTAATAGCTCTCTAAATTTCTCTCTCGTCATCCTATCACCTCAGATTTCAGCATTTGCAATATTCTTGATATTATGTATACCCGATTAAAAGGTACCATAAAGTAATATCCGTCTACGATTTTATCTATCTTCTTAATAACTTCAAGTGCTACTTCTTCACCAACTTTTTCTCCATCTTCGCGGCTAACTACCTTCTCAAATCGTTCCATTATATCGCTTGGTATATTAATACCAGGAATCTCATTATCCATAAATCTAGCATTCTTATAGCTAACAATTGGCATTATTCCTGCCAATATCTTTGCTCCTGTTTCTTTCTTTATTAACTTAAGATTTTCAATTGCTCTGTCTTCAAAAATAGGTTGTGTTAAGAAAAATTTTGCTCCTGCCTCCATCTTTCTTATTGTCTTCTTAATCTCAGCCTCAATACCCTTCTTACCAGCATCGATAGCTCCACCAAAGCATATTGGCATGCTTTGAAAATTCTCAATATTCATCTCGTGAACTAATTTCATAAGTTGTACGGAATTCATATTAAAAACACCTTTTATTTCATCCCTATTTCCTGCAGGAACCGTGTCCCCTGTAACAAACAACATATTGTTTATTCCTTGGATATTTGCTCCGAGGAGCTGTGCTTTAATTGCAATGATATTCTTATCTCTGCAACACATATGAGGCATAACCGGTATATTTACCATTTGTTTTATCTTAGAAGCCATTAAAATTGAATCAACTCTTGGTTTTCCAAGTGGAGAATCTGCTATTGTAATAACATCAACGCCCTTTTCTTTAAGTACATAGGAATCTTCAATTAATTTATCATAATTCGTGTCATAAGGTGGATCTAGTTCAACTGCAATTACCTTTTCACCTTTTTCCAATTTTGAAAATAATTCATTGTTACTATAATCTATATTAACATTAATATTATTATCATCCTTATTGTAATTATTTTGTAATGCCCTTTCCTTTGGCAAGGATTCTTTTAGTGCTTCAATATGCTTTGGTGTTGTTCCACAACATCCCCCTAATATATTTACCCCTTGTTCATATATACTCTTCATAACATCTACAAAATATTCGACATTATCCGTATATATACTTCTACCACTTACTAATTCAGGATAACTTGCATTTGGCATTACTGTTATTGCTTTATCATCACTCCACGATAGTTTTTTGATAATTTTATTTAAATGGGTAGCACTTACTCCACAATTAAGTCCGTAAGCATCAATCTCTGGTATCGAATTCAAAGAATGAAACAACCTCTTTGCGCTAACCCCATACTTAGTAAATCCATATGGATTTAGGCTAAACTGAGTGATTATATAAGCATCCGTTCGACTCTTTATATATTTTACTAATGGTTCAATATATTTTAATGAACTAAAGGTTTCAAAAATAAATACGTTAGCCCTAAGCTCAATAAAAATATTGCAAATCTCTAAATATTCTTCAAGTATATTTTCTTCCGTATCGAAAGCACTCTCCGTTATTGGTCCAATATCAGCAGCAACCCATACTTTATCACTAGCTTGATTTGCTACATTTTTCGCTATCACAAATGCATTTTGAATTAATACCGTTAATTCCGTTAAACTTAAATTAAGTTCTCGTTTATTTGCAGCAAACGTATTGGTTCTAATAAGGTTTGCCCCCGCAGCTACATATTCTTTATGAATTTGTTCTACCATTTCTTTGTTATAAAGATTTGCTAATTCAGGTATCTCATCACTTCCAGAAAGCTTTGCATAATAAGTACCGATTGCTCCGTCTGCTATGAGTATATTGTTTTCTAAGTACTTTTTCATGTTTTTCTCCTTTATTAATCTGAGTATATTAACGAAATTCCAAAAGGTTAAAAGCTAATATTTGCAATGAACTTCATATTAAATTCGGATGCATTCGAAAGTTCAATACAGTGCATTTTCTTCCTAAGTATTTCACATTCTTCAATAAACTTATTGTCTATACAAGCTCTTTTTGCCCCGAGTAATGATGCATTCTCAACTAAAGAAATTTTATGAATACAATCTACAGGTAACAAACCAATCTTAACCATATTTTCAGCATTAGCATATTTTGCAAAGCCACCTGTTAAGATTACATTTGAAACAGTTGATACACAGTAATTTTCCATTAATATCTCAATCCCTGTTCGAACTGCGCTAATTGCAAGCTGTAACTCTCTAATATCTGCTTGTGTAATAGTAATCCCAGCAATTAATTTAAATTCTCCATTAAGGTGATCTGCCATCAACCCTGTATCATCAACTAATCTTTCTCTTAATAAATATTCTAAAACATCTATTAATCCTGAAGCACATATTCCTTTTGGTTTTTGTTTTCCTAAAACTGTATAATTTCTTCCGTCAAATCCAGATATTGCACCATCTAAAGCGCTCATTCCACAACTTATGTTCGCCCCTTCAAAAGTAGGCCCTAGAGCAGTTGATGTAGCTAAATATTTATCTCTATTTCCAAGTACTATTTCAGCATTGGTTCCTAAATCAACAAATAATTGAAGTTCTCTAGATGTACCAAACCCACAAGCGGTTATTCCAGCCAGGATATCTGCCCCGACATAAGCTGATACTCCAGGTAAAATATTTACACGACATTTAAGTCCAATTTCACTTCCCGCTAGTACTAGTCTTTCAATGGTTACTGGTATAAAAGGATATTTCACTAATCCTTTCACTTCATAATTCATCAGCAAGTGTATCATTATTGTGTTTCCTGTGATACATGCTGTTTCAATTAATTCAATCGAAGTATTTAACTTTCCAACCAATTCTTTAATCATTTTGGCAAGTTGATTTCTTATTACCCTTTGGCATTTCTTAGCTATTTCTTTATCCGAAATAACCGATTCTGCTCTAGTTATGACATCCAATCCATATACTCTTTGGCTATTATACTCTTTGATTTTCCCTAGTACCTCGCCATTTCTACTATTAACAATCTGTACCTCTACAGTTGTAGTTCCTATATCAATTGCAACACCAAGTTTATCCCCTTCAATATTCTCTGCAGCTATGACTAATTCTTTTTTGTTGCCTGTCCTCATTGAACATTTATAATTTTTGCAAGATGCACAATTATGTAGTACACATAGTTTATCATCTTTTGCCATCTCTGCAATAAATACTACAGATTTACTTGGCGTCAGTATCAAATATTTGTTTACTGATATTTGTCCAATATCAAGAATCTTTAATATATCCTTAACCTTTTCAATTGGCATATCTTCACCTGGGAATAAAATTTGTTGTATCCCATTCCCAGAATGCAAACTCATAAAACTACTAAATTGTTGATATGCTTTTCTTAATAGTTCATTACACAAACATTCCAATATATGAACTGCGAGAAACAGTTCTTGTTTCTTTAATTGTTCACTAATTTCATCAATCTCTTCACCAAGTGTCAATGCTCCGACATAATAATCTCTATCCTGATGCAAATTTTCAATGTTACCTTTTTCTTTGTTGTATTCTTCATAATATAACTCAGCGCACATACTCGACATAATTCTGTTCTTTACCTTAACGGCTATTTCATAATCATTTTGAACATTAAAATTATATCTTTCTAGTATTTTTTTTAACTCTAGATCATTTAGATTTAACCTCAAATTCATTGCCTTCATTTAAATCCCCTCTTTCAACTTTTATTGCCTTCGGGTTATATTTCTTAGCTTTAAGTTTATTTTGCATTAATCTTATTATAAGAAATGAAACTGCTAAAAATCCAATACCCAACATAATTGGAATATATTCTCTAACTTCATTAAATATGATAAAACTTAATCCATATCCTGCCCCTATTCCTATAAAAAATCCAAGTAAAGGTATTGCATACATTATTAGAACAGCACTCATAAATGCTTCTGTTGAAAGTTGAATTCCAACTTTGTCACCTACATTCGCTTCACAATCATTAGATGCCTCGATAATCATTTCTTTTTCCTCATGCCCCATAGAACATGCTCTACATTGTGCACAAGCATCTGTACGTACCATAGATACTACTACAATATTATGCTTTTTTTCTTTTACTATTCCGTATTCCATATAAACCTCTTCTTTCTATTTCCCTAGACAATATTATTACTGTATAATCACATAATATTTACGGGATGTCAACCGGGTATTTCTTGTCGATTAATAGTGTTAGACTACAGTAAGGGCCAAAATGAAAATAATTATAATGCAAACGATGATAGCGTTGCGATTAAATTTTTCAGCCTTCTTCTTCTTTGGGTCCAAATTATCATTGCTTTTCACATAAAAATATGATGTTAACAGCTCTATAATACCGACCACAATAATTCCAAAATATCTTGCAACTTCGTTCTTTAATACAAAGAAATATAAAATCAAAAATATTAATAAAGCAACTCTAGGAATTGCTTTTCTTGTTTTATCCGACATAATAACACCTCTTTCGCTTTTATAATTATATTTTAACATAAAAACTATTGTGTTGCAGTATCAATAATAAAAAACAGCCAGTTGACTTTGTATGTCTACTAACTGTTAATGGCCTTGATATCAATATACTCGCTACTCCTATTACTGCTGATGCTCTACTTGCTCCTGGTGTGGTACCTGCTCCTCGGGTGGTACTTGACTCTCTGTCCTATATCCCCTTATGACTCGCTAGAAACTTCTCTACCTCATCATATACTCCAGCCTGATTTGAATACTTTACATAATTCTTAATTGTCCTCAACCACTCAATAGTAGAGGGTTTTGTACATTTTATTGCTTCCACTAAATCATTCATAGTGATTAGTCGTTCAACACCTGACGATAAAATCTCGGTAATAACATTTTCAGTGGCTACTTCCACAACATTTTCTATATCTGCACCTGAATATAGTTCTGTATTCTTGGCCAACATATTATAATCAATAATATCCGTTGGTCTATCCTTTAGTTTAAGTTTAAATATTAAAGCTCTCGCACCTTGATCAGGCGGTGAAACAAATATAGTTTTATCAAATCGTCCAGGACGTTTAAAAGCTGTATCTACATCCCATGGCATATTAGTTGCTCCAATAATCAATAGTTTATCTGTACTTGAATCAATTCCCTCAATTTCAGATAATAGCTGATCAATAATAGGACGCATATGTTCACCGGATAACCTAGATCTGTTATATCCAATCGTATCAATTTCATCAAAAAATAATATACACGGTTTTTTTGTTCTTGCATTAGAAAATATGTCTTTTATATTTTGCGCACTAACTCCTAAATAAGGATCAAGTATATCTGTTATATGCACAGGAACAAAGCTAGCATTGCACTCACCAGCGGTTGCTCGTGCAATAAATGTTTTTCCACATCCCGGAGGTCCAAACAGTAAAATTCCACCACCAACTTTTTTTCTGAACTTATCAAATAATCCTTGATTCACGAACGGTTTCACGATTTTCATTTTTATAGTTTCTTTTAAATTTTCCAGTCCACCTACATCCTCGAAACTAATATTTGGTAACCCCTCATTATAGTTAAGTGTTGATTTATCATTCCCTCCACCAATAATTAATCTTAACGGAATAATATTGTCTTCCTTTTCTTCTATCTCAATATTGTTTTCTTGGCTACATTCACATTCATCTACTTTTTGGTTTTTCTTTTGTGATAATTTACCCAACTCATCAAAAACCTTATATTTCAAGTCTTCATCACTATATTTAATTGCTTCAGAAAATGCCTGGAGCGCTTCACTAGGCATCTCCATTTCATTATACTCATTACCTAGTAAATACCATGCATATGCATTATTTTGATCTTGTTCAATCATTTTTAGAATAATACTAATTTTATCTATTCCTTTCTACCCCCCATTAATATTTATTTATGACATTATTTTATTCTATTTAAACTTTGAAAATAATTTATAAAGCGTTGGTGTTAACCACATATAAATACATAGCACGAAATAAACAGATAAAATAATTAATGTTGTTCCTATATAATTTAGTTTAATCAAAACAAATGAGGTAATAACTACACTAACCCAAATAACAGCAGGTCCTCCTAGTTTTGCTATTATGCGTTGTGGAAAATATAATATACTAGCTTCTTCTTGAACTCTTTGTAGCAACTTCAATATCTTTTGATCTGTAGGATCAAGTAAAAATATTTGTCTAAAACATTCACTTGCTGCCTTATAATGATCCCTATAATACTCCATCATTCCAATTTTCATTAGCGTTGTTATTTCACTATTGGAGTTAGACATCAATTTTTCTACGACTGCTATCTGATTTCTATGTTTGCCTTTGGCTAAATGATAGTAAAAACAATAGTGTAATGCTGTCTCATTATCTGGTTCTATCTTCAAAGCTTCCTCCAGCAATTTAGCTGCTTTTTTTTCATGTCCTGTGAGAAACATTAAATATCCATAAGTAGCCATTGCATTAGACATATTTGGATTTTCTACCAAAGCATCTAAAAGGTATTCTTCTGATTCTACATATCTTTTTAAAATCATATGAATTTGTCCAAGCAAGTATTTGCATTTATCTGCTGAATACCCAAAACTAATTGCTTGCTTACAATCTTCTATGGCATCTTGATATTTTTCAAGATTTATTAGACAGTTGGCTCTTAAGAATAATATATACCCATCATTTGGGTGAAATGACATAATGTGATTTATTTTATCCAATGCTACTTCATATCGACCTATGCTACTAAAATAATTAATCTCGTTTAATTCGTTTAATTTCTCTTTATCATAAGATTGCATCATAAAAAATGCTACCCCCTACCAATATAACAATAAATTCAATAACAGTTCCAATAATAACCCATGCAACTGCCGCTTTAATGATAGGTTTTTTTTCACCACCCAATATAATGTGCTGCTTGTATCTTTTCTTAAATGTTAATACATATATAATATAAAAAAGAACTGCAACTGCATTGTATATTAATCTTATTTCACGTGAACTAATATCATATTCATACACTCTTATCCAACCAATTAAATAAGCTTTCGACAACAAAACCATTATCCCCAATATTATCATAAGCGAAATAAATACTTTATTAATCCTTAATCCTATAGCATTGATTG
This sequence comes from Clostridiales bacterium, assembly GCA_029256575.1. Classification (GTDB taxonomy): domain Bacteria; phylum Bacillota; class Clostridia; order Lachnospirales; family JAQSXR01; genus JAQSXR01. Next base: position 13,152 of record JAQSXR010000033.1, read on the forward strand.
TTCCTAATGCTACCGTCGGCACAATTCCTGCAATGAATGCTAAATAGAAAAAATGTGTAATATCGTAGGTCTCCATTTCCCTATAGTTTGCATCTTTTAATGATCGTTCAAATAATTCTTCACTCATATAAATACCCCCAACTCTAGCATCCCTTATTACCAAAAATGTGTTGCTGAAAACAACCTTGAATTAATAAGAATAATTTTTCCTAAAGACAATTTTCCCTTTTCAATATTAGTTCCCTACCCTCACAAATATTACGGATAAATCCTCATACGAATAAACTGACGCGCTTAATGAATCACCAATCAATTAATTTATTTTATGACAAATTATTTTTCAACTCATTTATATCATTAATTATATTATTATGTATAGACTCTATTTCTGTAATAGGAATACTTCCAACAATATTTTCGATGTTCTCTAGATTTCTTTCTTTTATTAGTGTTATAATAAGTTCTTGAACTTGTGGTGAAGCAGCCATTTTAGCTTTATGAATATCTTCAGTATTATATTTATCAAAAACCCTTTTTACTAAATCATATTCAACATTTTTAATATCTTCAAAATTCAATACTTGTGAAGATAGTTTATCATACATAATTTTATTATTCTTTTCTATTAAATCTAATAATGATACTTTTTCTTCAGCATCCACAGTTTTTAATACTTTTTTTATTTCCTCTTCAACATTGCTAATATTTTTATAAGTTTTTTTAACATTGTCAACAATTTCATCCCAAAGGATATCATTAATCGATCCATTTATGATAACAGACTCATAATATTTTGTTTTTAATTCGTTTGGCAAAGAATTTACAAATGAATATAATTGCATATAGTTAGTGTACCTCCTATTTATATATGTTAGATTGATTGGTTAGGATGTCTTAATGTTAACTATTGAAGACATCAAGCTTAATTAAGTAAATATTATTTCCATATTATACCATTGTTATCAAATTTCGTCAATTATCTTAAGTCTTGAGCCATAACATAAATGAAAATTCAATTTCAAAAACCAACCATACTACGGATAAAACCTCACTCTCATCCCATCGTAAGGTTCTACCTCACTATTTAATAGAACAGGATATTTCAGCTCATACGAATAAACTGACAGTAGGTGGTTTTTGTAGCTGTTGATGGCAAAACGATTGAGTATGCCATCGAATTTGATTCCTTTATTTGATAGAAAAGACAGGAATTCTGCAACATCTCCTGTATAGCTTTGATTATTGCTTTATGCAGTCAAAATCCCTTTAATTACGTAGTTAGCTTAAAGACATCATTGCTCAAGTTTTTCTTTTAGATACTCAGCAATCTTGGTTTGTCCAAACTCTCTTGCGTACTCATAAGCATCCATATTTTTGAGTGCATTAGTATTATATCTTACTGTAATATCAATACCATTTTCTACAAGAAATTTCACTACATCGTAATGTCCACCATATATTGCTCCAAATAGCGGACTCTTAGTAGCTTCACTCACATCAAACTTTGCGCCATTCTGAAATAATAACTCAACAATATCAAGATGACCTTCACTTGCTGCGCTTCTTATTGCTCCACAGTCTGCGATATCACCATTCTGATTTACATCCAAGCCATTATCAATCAAGTATTTAACTATATCTGATTTCCCTTGAGTAGATGCGACATGTAACCACGTTCCAAATGGTGTAATAGTATCCAATAATCCATGATTATTTGCTACGATGTCCTTTACCATATTCAATTCACCATTCTTAATTGCCTTCCTCATTAACTTCATAATTTCTTTATCCATTATTTCCTCCAATAATAATTATCTTTGACTTGCTATACTAAGCTAAATTATAACGACCTGTGACTGCATTTGGTGCCCGAACCAAGTTTTCTGTACCAACTATTGGGTCTATTCCATGTTTACGCAAAATAGCTTGACCCTCACTTGCTAATTTTTGTTGAGCTTCACCAAGACCTGTCTTGAATAGATTTTGATGCGCATGTGGATTCACCATATCTGCAAGCGGGTCTCCAGCAATAGCTTTAAGATACTTACCAAAGTCGATATTTTTCATAGCAGTTTCATAAGCTTCTGTAATATCAAGGTCAGACATATGCTTGCTAAGTTGCTTAATTTCATCAGCACTGAATGTACCTTTTTGAAGTGCTAACCTCAAATCATTCATTTTGGTAGCATCGACATTGCCCCTGCATCAACAATATCATCAACATAACTCTTTGCCAAGTCACTAAGTTTACTCGTCGCCTTAGACTTTAATCCACTGGCAACAACATCATCCGTAATATCAATTATGTTATCTCCCGCATTCCCTACTCCCTTTATTCCTGCAGTTATTTCATCTGAATTCTTAATTGCATTTTGGGCAATATCTAGGAATAAAATGATTTGTTTATATTGTTTTCGTATAATTTTTTCAACATTTTCTTTGGTGTATTCATTTCCACTTATTAATTCTAATAAAATATTGGCTGTCACCATAAAAATCATCTCACTTGACCCCACTTCTCCGTGAGCTCCTACAGAAAACTCATATAAACCATTATGCAATAATTTTCTTTCATAAAAATTGTCAATGCTTTTCTCTATAGCTCCTAGATAATACTCTGGAATTCCCTCATGAACGCAATCAGACTTTAAAGCTATATTCTCCAAATACTCTTTTGCTTCATAATCGCTAAGACCAATCCTAACATTAGCTTCTTGACTCTTTGCCGTATATATAACCCCTAGCATTGCATAGTTACTGCAGTTTTTTGGTAAACATAGTTCTACTGCTAGTTTTTTATTACTATCAAAGCATACTAGAGCATCACTATATTTCTTTGAACTTGTTTTGACAATAATGTTTTGTTGTAATGGTATATCATCTACCCATATTTTAACTTTTACTCCATTTTCATATTTATAATCATATAACATTTCGCCTTAATCCTTTCTATTTGATATCCCAAATCTTTTTAAATCCAGGTGAAAATATTTCTGGATATTCCTTAATTACTTCTGGGCTTAATTAGATTTTATCTATCCTTGGTAAACTCATCATTTACAAAATGCTTTTTGAACTACTTCATGAATCCTTCTGATATAAATCAATAGCCTTATACAAATCATCCGGCTTATAATAACCATCGATATCCACTCTGGCATTTGGTATATATGTATTTATTATACTATACAAAATTTAAATATTCTCTTCCCTTATTATTATCTTACGTCCCTCAAAATGTGCTCAATTTTTTAAGATGTCATCCATTCAATAGTAACTGTAGAAACTTTATATCTGTAAAATACATTATTAATTTTGAGTTATATAATATGCCAGTAATTAATTCAATGAATTAATTACTGGCATACAATTTAAAATCACCTAAATACTACTTTTTCTCCATTGTCGGTATATACAAAAAACTCTCCCCCCATTGTCAATATGATTTAATGGTTTTTCTTTTATACACCACTTAACATTACCATTCTTATTAAGTATATTCTTAGATACTACAGAGCCACCCATTCCTATACTGTCTTTCAATTATTTTACCTCCAAGGCTTTTTTCATTGTGTCAGTTCCTCTTTCTTCAATTAACCTTTTTATGCTATATCCAGCCTTGTTTTCATCACTAAAAGTAACATCAGAAACTAAGTGCAGACATCTAATCATTAACTCAATTCCATCATTAGTTCTCTTTTTTAAAATTTCTTGACACAAAGTTAATAAGGCAGAGTTACCATATTTCTTATCTTTAAGTGTCAAGTCTACATTTCTTGTAATTAATATATCAGCAATTTCTATAGCACCTATAAAATTTATATTAGCTGCTAGGTAATGCACTTCATTACATTTATCATTTGATACCATATTTACTTTTGCATTTTCATTCAATAAATATTTAGCAATATCAAATTTACTGCTAATCAATGCATGTTCTAATAAGCTAACACCATTATTATCAGTAACATTAATTACATCCAAAATTTCTTTATTATCTGCCTTAAGCTTTTCATATAAATCTCCTAATTTTCCAAACCTAATAATCGTTGCATAATCTGCTTTATTTATATCCATTAGTCTTAACCTCCTTATCTATTCATATTGATGGCATCTATTAGTACTCGGCAATTCAGGATGATAATTTGTAGGATTTCTATACCACTCTAAAAATTCTTCTTTACTAATAGTTCCCTGTTTACTAACCTCTTTCCATTCTTTGAAAAAAGTTGAAGAAAGACAAGATTCATTAAACATAGATATCTCTTCATTATGAAAATCTACAAAGTCACATGGTATTTCCAATACATCATAGTTTTACCATCAATTGTTACGTTGTTCATATAATTTCCAAATATCCAAATAATTTCTTCCTCGAGGCTTAGTTGTATCTTCTATACCAAAATATAATCGAGTCATAATTTCCCAATCAGGTCTTTATCTGCTTAAAATTTTATCACATTTTCTATATTTTTCCTACATACATTTTGCTGAATACGCCCTACTTTGTTTTCCTCTGGTATTTGATATTCTGTACCGCTCTTTAAGTAGTTGGAAGTCCTAATGTATAAACATAATTAAATAATTTACATACACTTCCAAGAAAGCAAATCCCAACATTTTTTCTAATTCAATAATGTTTTTTAAATTTTCTGATACAAAAATGGGGATTGTATCATCCTTTAATTTAAAAATATGATGACCTTTAATCTGAGATTCCTTTAAAGCATATTTTTCTACTGTCAGTATTTTCTCATCATCCAGTTCAAAAACATCATATTTAGAATTTTCCAAATCTAATGCATCAACTACATTTAAGATATTAGCAACTTGATATGTCGAATTTTCAGTTTTGTTAACTACATCCACAACTTTGATTTGTAGATACTGCACTTCATTCAATAATACTTTTTCTGTTAAAGAACGAAATTTATTAGTTACAATTAACCATCTATAGACATTAGCAACATAATCTGACAAAACACTTCCTTCTTCTTCAATATATTCAAAGACAACATTTCCCCAATCATTTATCATTGTTCCATTCGAAGTTATATATTCATTCATATTTCCTATATTTCCAATGCTACAATTAATATAATTATCATCATTCTCATAATCATATACCAATTTATAATATTTCATTTATTTTTACACTCCTTATTTGTTTATCCAATAATCTTTGTATAACATAGTTGGATTATTAATAATTTTTTGTTTCATTTGTTCATATACCTTTAGAAATTTCGTTTAATCACCGTTTGCTATTTTATCAAACTTCTGCATATTATCAAGAATATAAACATGATATGCATATGGATGTCTTCCTTGATGTGGCATTAATTCTTTATTCCATACATCATCCAAATCTAATCCATATTTATTTGTAATGTTCTCAAACTGGCTCGTATATTTTGAGCTTTTATTTGATGCAAAGTGATGTACTTGATTAGGTTTAGTTGTTGTACTGGCACCCTCAATAATATCAACTACAGACTTAGACCCACCGTTAATAATTTCATCTGTACAATCAATTATGTTATCTCCTGTATTCCCTACTCCCTTTATTCCAGCAGCTATTTCATCTGAATTCTTAATTGCATTTTTGGCAATATACTCTGCTTTATTAAAGTTTTTAATAACGGAATACATGATACAACCATACTTAAGAAATCTAAATACCCATTTGGATCTACTGGTAGTATGGGATTAAATACATTTGATTCTACAGATTTTCCAACCGCATTTATTACTTCATTATCAATGATTGCCTCTATTAATTTTGTGTCTTATGCATTTAGCTTGTCTGAAAAATTGTAGTGAGATTTTCTATTGTTTCTTGAAGATCTTTCTCATCCATTCATGAAAAAATTCACACGCTTCATCTTCACTTTGAAATTCTTTTTTACTAACTTTTTCAACTCTTTCACTATAATAGACTTCCCAATTACTACCTTGCTTTCCAATACAGAAAGCTTCATTAGGCAGCCCACCTTTTAACGAATAGGCATTTAATGGAATTTCCATCTCTACTAGCTTTTTCTCTAATTCTTGTATTTTCATTACTTTAATACCTCTTTGATGAATCCTCCATCTAATAGTTCTTGAATGGTCTGATTCAATTTATACTGTATTCCTCCGCCTACTTGGTCAAACCATTTTAACATTATGTTCCACTATAGTATTTAGACACTTATGTCCGCACACAATTGATCCCTATGAGTTTACAATAAAAAATAGAGCAGGAATACAATAACATCTAGAAAAGATATTGTATGTTCCTACTCATATAATGTAATTGTGTAATGTGTTTATAGGATAGTGCTAAAAAATATATCGATTATTATTACTTTAGCATAATGTTCCATAATATGCAATAATATCTCCCTTAAGTGGAAGCCAACACTATTCCCCACTCCATAAAATTTATCTGATCTTTGCTATTATTCAATTACACCGTATCCAACAAGAAATAGGTGAATTCTATTCAATAGAATGACATCTCAATCAAAACACTTCAAATGTTGCCTTTTTTATAGCCACTTTTTCCACTACTTTAATAATTAAAAACCCCATAATACAATAAGCAACGCCTACGCCCAGCTCACCAATTAATAATCTAATAAACCTTCCCACATCTATTTTCCCAAAAAGCATATTCGCCGCTTCAATACTTCGAGTAAGCGGAAGAAATCTGGAAATAAATTGAACCGGATATGGTAACTGTAAAATGGGAAAATTCGCTCCACAAAAAATCATCAACACATAAGAAGTCAGATTTAATACAAAATGCATTTCATCCGTGACTAGTCCAAATACCGCTAACAGCAATCCAAACCCTGTTGCTGCAAACATAGCAATCACAGTTACAACCATAAATAATCCCATATTTACACTAGTAAAATCAACTCCAAAAATCAAGCTTCCCAAAATAAAACCCACCAAAACAGTTGCGATAGAAACAAAACATGGAAAGAAACCTTTTTGTATCACAACACTTAATTTATTTACAGGTGAAACTATAATAGACCGAATACGTCCAAAATAGCGCTCGGCTGTAAATGACCCACCTAAACTAAATATACACGTATTTACACATAGTAAAAAAGAATTACCCACAACCCAACTAGTAAGGTTTACGGTATTAAAGCTGTATCCTGCCACTACACAGTAGAAAATCAAGGTAAGTAATGGGTATACTGTTTTCAGACTAATAAATTCTTCAAAGCTAAATTGCGCATTCTGACCTTTAAAGCTAAGCCAAGCCTGTTCTAAAAAACGTTTCATCATTTAACTCACCTCCAATGTTGCTTTGATACGAACCTGTCGCTCTATTAACCTATATAAAAATCTAGCCATAAGTAAGTACCCTACCGTAATACAAACTAATATTCCGAAAGCAATAAAATAGTCAGTTTTACTCTCTACTCCTGATACACTCATTCGAATAAGCTTAACTGCCCAAGTGGGTGATAGGGAGTAGCTAATCGGTAAGACCCAATTAGGTAAAATATCAACTGGAAATACAAACCCACATACAAATATTATTGGTATTTCAATGCAGTTCATATAGAGCTGTGTTTTCCTTGACAAAGTCAAGAGATATGCAATGCAAATAGATATTGCAATGAAACATATTACAGTGGCTAATAGTGAAAGCAATAGATAACCCGGACTTTCAATCATAATTGGTGCATGGTACAAGATCTTTGCTGTCAAGAAAGATATGATTAAAGTTACCAAGGATAAAATTGTATTCCCTAATACTTTTCCAAAAATAATCATCCCAAAATTGACTGGAGCTGCAAATATAAGTGATAGCGTACCACTAAACCTTTCTCTGTTTATATCTCCCGCCGAAGAAAAACATATGCAACTCCAAAGACCCATCAATCCAGCTCCAAGCATGATATAAGTTGTAAAATTATCTTGATTCGAATTTTTAAACATTTCATATAAAAGTATAGTATTTACGATTGGGTTTGCAATCAAGCAAAAACGAAACATTGGACGCACGAACGAATTCTTCATCTGAAGTCTTAATGTGTACCACACTACCCTTAATTGTTTCATTGCACTCCCTCCACAAGTTGAATATATACATCTTCTAGCGTTATCTCTTTTTGCGTAAATGCATATATTTTATTATTTTTAAATATACTTAACACCTTTCCACTTATATCCAGAGCAGATCCACACTGTATACATACTGCTATACCCTTTTCATTCGATGATGTTGCAACTGCTGTTACACTATGTATAGACTTTATTTTTTCCAAAAGTTCATCTGTCAGATTATCAACTATGACTTCTATCGAATCAGATCCCTTTGCCCTATGTTTAAGTTTTTCTGGAGTATCCAGTGCAATCAACTGTCCTTTATTTATAATTGCTATTCTGTCGCAAAGTTCATCCGCTTCATACATGTAATGAGTGGTTAATAAAACTGTTTTGCCTTGTTCTTTTAGTTTCTTAATAATATCCCTAAGCATTCTTGCGCCCAAAGGATCCAGACCTACTGTAGGTTCATCCATAAATATGATTTCCGGATCATTAATAAGTCCACGGGCGATCTGCAGTCGCTGTATCATTCCTTTTGAATAAGTTTCGACCAGCAAATCTGCCTTATCTGTTAGTCCTACTAAATCAAGTAACTCAGTAATCCGTGTATGAATCGCTTCGGTTTTAATAAGATAAAGATTTGCAAAGTATTTGAGATTATCTCGTGCTGAAAGCCTTCTATATACTCCCATTTCACCACCAAAGATAAAATTGATACGATTCCTGATTTCTTTTTCTTCACCAAATGTATCATATCCAAGAACCTTGCATGTACCCGATGTTGGTGCCAGTAAAGTTATAAGCATCTTGATTGTAGTTGTTTTACCAGCCCCATTCTGTCCGAGAAGTCCAAATATCTCTCCTTTATGTACATCAAACGAAATACCATCCACCGCCTTGATCGTTTCTTTTCTACGTCGTACCCAACCTTTTGTGGCAATATAATCTCGTTTTAAGTCCCTAACCTCAATTACCGATGTCATATTCTTTCATTCCTCCAATTCTATTTCAATATCTATCTAATTTAGATGTTAATCGAATTAGATAAAAATGTCAAGTTGTTTTTAACCTATCAACAAGTAGCTAAGCGGAATGCGAATATCCGCTTAAATCAAAAAAGAAGACACAAAATGTGCCTTCTACCTAAAACTACAATTAATATTCTATTTCATTACTTCTTCCTTAATGTTTCCGTTAGTAAATTCAATAGTTCATCTACATTATTCCTACTTATACTATAATACTTAGAGTTCTTCACTTGTTCCTCATTTAGAAGACCTGCATTTTTCAATTGTTCCATATGATGAGATACCGTTGATGGCGTTATCGAGAGTGTAGTCGCTATATCCATTCCCCGCAAAGGCTCCCTTTCATTTAGCAGTGAAATAATCTTAAGCCGAGTGCTATCCGCAATTGTCTTAAGTTGCTGTAATATCATTTCATCCTCTAACGGTGTATGTCTTATGCTATAAAATAGCAACTGATCTTTCTCGAAAAATCTCAAAGCCCGATATGGTACAAATATACTGGGTGAAAAAACAAAGTTTGAATATGGTCCTCTATTATAAAATGTTTTTCCCATGACCTTCTGTGAATATTCAAGGGCATCTAAAGTACTTAAAGCATTCCTACTTTTCTCTAACTCACGGACTATATCCTCTTGTGCATCCACTATTGTACATTGAAACTCATCTGTACGTAAGTCTTCAGCAAAAGAAAAATATTCAGTAATAAATCTTTTTGTTTGCCTAAAAAAAGTCTGAAGACCTATATAACTATTGCACATGTCATTATGTTCAAAATAAAATTTCTCCAAGCTATCATCAAATTCTATTACTTTTTTTATTTCATCTATATCACTTAACAATAGATATTCCTTTATGAAACTTACCGCATCCATATTAAGAAGATAATCCCTAAACTCTACAAGACTAAAATTATCAAATGAGTAATTTAACAAATGCTCAAACATACCGTTTGCGTGATTTGCAGAAAACGAGCCATACACTTCACATAGAAAATGATACTTCCTCTTTAATGCTTCAATTTTTTCTGCTCTATAGATCTGAGTGCATAGTTGATGCCTCTTCTCCCCCTGTAAAATATTTGAGGTCGCAAACATAAGCTCTATATCAACAGAGAATCGAAATATACTATTATCACTAATTCTTTCATCAAACAACATCATCACTCATTTCCTCAAGAATAAAAACTTTCTAGAATAATTTATTCTATCATAGAAATCTATATCTTGTCTAATCATAACTAATCCAAAGCATATAACCTCATTGTTTTTAAAGTGAAACGAGAATTTACTCCTCTACGGCTCCTATAAATCAGTCCTTGTTATTCTGTTAATATTATTTTCTTTGCACCGTTAGGCTCAAATACATATAATTCATTGGAATTATCTACATTAAACATAATATTATAGAATGAGTAATCCGCTGTATATTTGAAATCACCATCTAATTTCCCATCAACGATGCGAACTATAGAATTTTGTATACCTGATGTGAGCATAAGATAAATTTCATTCGTTCCCTTTCTTAAAGTTAAGGTTTGTGGAATTGCTCTGTACTCTGAAAATTCTACCGATATCTTTAATTCAACAATATCAGTTTCATTTTTCATATAAATTTTCCCTAACGAAGTCGTAAAATAAAACTCATCATCTAATCCGGTAAATATTGCATCTACTATTTCATCATCCTCATTGTAGTATTTCCATGTATCTCCTTCGTCACCTGAATATATCAATCCTCCTCTTACTGCCAATATTATTTGTTTTTCATTATTTGGATTTATAGTAAAATAATTAACAAGAACAATGTTCTCAATTATGCTTATTTCATTCCAATCAAAAGCATTATTACATTTATAAAGAGTCGTTGAATTATCTTGATAATCTAGCGACAAAGCATAATATAAATTATTACTTTCACTAAAAGTCAGCATTTCAACAGGTTTATCAAATACTTTGTCCCATGTTTTCCCAGAATTATTCGAATACCAAATACCAACTTCCCCTTTTACCTGATCGGATACAAAAAATATCTCATTAATATCAAAAGGATTAACATAGTACCTACCATCAATTTTGTCAAAGCTAAATATTTTCTCAAAATAATTCAAATCACTAGATTTATACAATTCACTCGTTTCTCTATTATAGTAACTCAGATTCTGAGCATATATAATATCTTCACTTATATACATAATTCTCATTTCTTCATCATTAAAAATATTTGTAGTAATCTTCAGTGTTTTCAGTGTTTTCAGTGTCTTCTGTATTTTCATCACTTTCATTATCATTTATTACTTCCGATTGTAGTACCACTTGTTTACTCGTATTTTGTTCTCCTTGGGCTTGGCACCCTGTAAATGTAACTACTGTAATTAATAAAACGATAATCATTTTTGCCTTCATTATTATTCTCCTTTATTTACAATAATCCGTCTAATACAAAAAAAACATCTCTACTTATCATATCCCATTTTTTACTATATTACTATGCTCTCGTCATAATCGGTTGTTTTCTCATCACAATCGGTATTTTCTATCCTTCAATTCAACATACCAATTTCCCCCATTAAATCTTATCTCCATCTAGTGTCAAGATATCCATATTCCATTACAGATATCCAACCCCCATAAAGTTTGCTAGGGCGAATGATAGTTCAGTAGATGTTCGCAATACATTATGCCAGAATGCCCGTATATCTTATAGCATATAAATTGCGAAAAGTGCCTAAAAAGAGGGTGTCTGAGCACATAAGACTAATGAATCCATAATCTTAAGGCGAGTTCCTCTTTTTAAGCACTGTTCTGAGCTATTTATATACTATTAGATATAAGCGCATTCCTAATCCGTATTGCGAACATCTACTGAACTATCATTCGCCCTAGCAAACATCATGCACCCCTATATCTTATCTTTATTCTTTTATTATTTCCCTTGAATATCAATCTTAATTCCTAATTCCTTCAACTGCTTTTCATCAACTGTTCCTGGTGCTTCCGTCATTGGACAAGATGCATCCTTCACTTTAGGGAAAGCAATTACGTCACGAATACTATCGGATCCGGTCATTAACATAATGATTCGGTCTAATCCAAATGCTAATCCGCCGTGAGGTGGAACTCCGTATTTGAATGCATTTAGTAAAAATCCAAACTGATCATATGCTTGTTCACTTGTAAATCCAAGTGCTGCAAACATCTTTTCTTGAACATCTTTTTGATAGATACGGATACTTCCGCCACCTAATTCAGTTCCATTCAGAACCATATCATAAGCTTTTGCTCGAACTGCTGCTGGATTTGTATCAAGTAGTTCTAAGTCTTCATCTAATGTCATGGTAAATGGATGATGTTTTGCTGCAAAACGTTTGTTATCTTCATCCCATTCAAGAAGTGGGAATTCTGTTACCCATAGGAACTTATAATCATCTTTCTTAAGAATACCAAGTCTGTTTGCAACTTCTAATCTTAAGTTTCCTAATGCGTTAAACACGATTTCATCTTTGTCTGCTGCAAATAAAACTAAATCTCCAGCTTTTGCATCCATTGCTGTTACAAGAGCCGCTGTTTCTTCATCTGTCATAAACTTTCCAAAGCTTGATTTCACTGTATTATCTTCGTTTACGATCAAATATGGCATACCTTTTGCACCGAAGAGTTTTGCAACATCTACAAGAGAGTCAATACCTTTTCTTGGGAAATTACCACATCCGTTTGCATTTATTGCTCGAACGCTTCCGCCATTTGCGATTGCATCAGTAAATACTACAAAACCACTATTCTTCACTAATTCAGTAACATTATTTATTTCCATACCAAATCTTAAGTCTGGTTTGTCTGATCCGAAACGTTCCATTGCTTCTTTATATGTCATTCTTTGCAATGGAATCTGTACGTCTACATTTAATACTTCTTTGAAAAGTAATTGCATCAGACGTTCATTGACATCCATTACATCTTCTTCATTTACAAATGATAATTCCATATCAATTTGTGTAAATTCAGGTTGTCTATCTGCTCTTAGATCTTCATCTCGGAAGCATTTTACTATTTGAAAATATCTATCATAACCTGATAACATTAGTAATTGTTTAAAAAGCTGTGGAGATTGAGGAAGTGCATAAAAGTTACCAGGGTTTACTCTGCTTGGTACAAGATAATCTCTTGCTCCTTCTGGAGTACTCTTTGTTAATACTGGAGTCTCTATTTCTAAGAAGCCTTCATCACTCAAGAATTGTCTCGTTAATGTTGCAACTTTATGTCTCATCATTAAATTTCTTTGTAGATCTGGTCTTCTAAGATCAAGATATCTATATTTAAGTCTTAGATCTTCTTTTGTATTACAATTTTCTTCTATTGGGAAAGGTACTGTATCTGCTTCTGACAATATTCTTAAATCGGTTGCTACTAGTTCAATATCTCCCGTTTTCATTTTGTCATTTGACGCTTCACGCTTTTCAATCGTACCAACAATAGCAACAACAAATTCATTTCTGATCGAATAAGCTTTATCAAATATTTCTTTTGAAACTTTTTGATCATTAATTACTACCTGTAATATTCCTGTTCTATCTCTGAGTGCGATAAATATTAAAGCTCCTAAATTTCTTCTGTTTTGTACCCAGCCCATTACCGTAACTTGTTGTCCAACATTTTCAGCAGATAACTCCGTACATCTGTGGCTTCTTTTTAAACCCTTCATGGTTTCTCCCATAGCTATTCCTCCTAATGTTTTACTTAAAAACATTTTAAAATATATTTCATATTTGATAAAATAAAAATCTTATCCTCTTGTATTAATTATATAATCATAGATAGCAGTAAGTGCGAGTTCAGTTTCTTCACCAGTTGCCATATTCTTTACATTTGCTTTATTATTATTTAATTCATTCGAACCAATGATTACAGTATTCTTTACTCCAAGTTTGTTTGCATACTTCATTTGTGCCTTAACACTTCTGCCTAGGTAGTCAGTCTCAACTACAGCTCCTGCAAGTCTTAATTTCGTAACTAATTCATATGCTTTTGCTGTTGCTTCATTTCCTAAGATACCAACATATAAATCGATTGGTAGTTCATAGTCAAGTTCAACATTATCTTTTTCTAAGAAATATAGTATTCGTTCGATTCCTATACCAAAGCCAACGGCAGGAATATCTTGTTTTCCATCGATTTCTTTAATTAAGTTATCGTATCTTCCACCACCACTTAAGGTAAATCCATCTGAATCCACAAATTCGAATACTGTTTTGGTATAGTAATCAAGACCTCGAACGATGTTTGTATCAACAACATATTCTATTCCTAAATCAGTTAATAAACTCTTTAATTGTTCAAAGTGTGTGGTACATTCTTCATCCAAATATTCCAAAGTTCTTGGTGCATCTTTTGTGATTTCATGACAAGTTGGCACTTTACAATCAAGTACACGAAGTGGATTCTTTTCCATTCTTTCCTTGCAAGTTGAACAAAGCTTATCCTTATTTTGGTCCAGATATTCTCTTAAGACTTTATTATACTCCGCTCTACAGTTGCTGCATCCAATGCTGTTTATGTGAAGCTTCGCATCTTTTATTCCTAATTGTTCAATTAAGTTTTTAAGTAACGTAATAACCTCAACCTCTGCTAATGGACTAGCAGACCCATAAAACTCCACCCCAAATTGGTGATGTTGACGAAGTCTTCCTTTTGCAGGATTCTCATATCTAAAAACTGGAGTCACATAGAATACTTTTATTGGTTGTGCTTCTGCAAATAAACTATTTTCTAAATATGCTCTAGCAGCTCCTGCCGTTCCTTCTGGTTTTAACGTAACGCTTCTATTTCCTTTATCTAAAAAGGTATACATTTCTTTTTGAACAACATCTGTCGTTTCTCCAACACTACGTTGAAATAACTCAGTATGTTCAAATATAGGAGTTGAAACCTCTTTTATGTTAAATTTATCGCATAGATTTCTTGCTATTTGCTCAATCTTTCTGCGCTTTTGCATTTCCACGCCGTACCAATCCTTAGTACCTTTCGGAACCTGTGTAATCATAGTGATCCTCCTTCATGTTATTATTTATTTCTATAAGTCTGCAAACACGCCTTGCATAAAACTAATAAATGCTTGTTCCGCAGTTGAAACTGATCTATTTTTCTTTGTAGCGATACCAATTTCTCTTTCATTAATCGTTTCAGCAACTGGAATCTCAACAAGTTCTCCATTTGCCAATTCCTGTCTTACGGTATCCTTAATAACACAAGTAACACCCAATCCAATCTTGGCGAATTCTATTAAATATTCCATTGTACTAGTTACAATTTCTGGTTCAATTATTATATTGTTTTTTAAAAAATAAGAATCAACATGTTGCCTAGATATATTTCCTGGCTCAAGCAACATAAATGATCCTTTTTTAAATATATCATATGGTTTTTTAATTTTTATACTATCTAAATAACTTTGGTCTGCTACGAATACATCTTGAATTGTCTTAAGATAAATAAAATCAAATTCTTCTTGTTCTTCTGCCATACCAACGATACCTAAATCAATCTTTTCTTCTTCTATTTGAGCCAAAGTAGTATGTGTTGGTGTACTTACTACTTTTATCTTAATATGTGGGAACAATCCCATAAATTTCTTAAGATATGGTAGTAAATAATACCTACAAAGTGTTGTACTTACCCCGATTGTAATTTCTCCAAAATCTTTATTTTTGATTTTAGCGATTACTCGTTCTCCTATTTCAAGCTCTTTAATTGCCTTTTCTACATGCTCAAAAATCAGTTTCCCATCGCTAGTAAGTTTTACACCTTTTGAATTACGTTCAAATAGTTTTATTCCCATATTAGATTCTAACATCTTAATTGATTTACTTACTGCAGGCTGACTAATGGATAAGACTTTCGCTGCTTTCGTGATGCTTTGACAAATCGCAACCTCGTAAAACAACCGATACTGATCAAGCTCAATATACATCGTCACACCTGCTTTCTGTAATCTATTTATTATATAATGTTTTTCTTAATTCTTTAATATCATCATTATCAATAAATTCATCATATGAACCGCTTCGATCAATTAAACCATTTGGTGTAATTTCAATAACTCTATTTGCTATTGTTTGAACAAATTGATGGTCATGTGAAGTAAATAATATTGATTCTTTAAAGGTTTCTAGTCCTTCGTTTAGAGCTGTAATTGATTCAAGGTCTAAATGGTTGGTAGGGTCATCTAATATAAGAACGTTTGCTCCTGAAAGCATCATCTTAGATAAAATACAACGAACTTTCTCACCACCAGACAGAACTTTAGCTTGCTTAAGAGCTTCTTCGCCTGAGAATAGCATTCTTCCTAACCATCCTCTAATATCTTGTTCATATTGTTCTGCTGAATATTGTCTTAACCAGTCAATCAGGTTTAACTCAATACCTTCAAAATATTCTGTATTATCTTTTGGAAAATATGCTCTAGAAGTAGTGATACCCCAACCAAAGCTTCCTTCGTCAGGTTCCATTTCACCCATTAATATCTTAAATAATGTGGTTCTTGCCATTTCATCTTGACCAACAAATACAACTTTATCATGAGGTGCAAGCATAAAGCTTACATCATTTAATACTTTTCTATCACCGATAGTCTTTGAAATATTCTTAACCCAAAGTAAATCGTTTCCAATTTCTCTTTCTGGTTTGAAGTTTATAAATGGATATTTTCTTGAAGAAGGTCTAACTTCTTCCATTTGTAAATTATCCAATAATTTCTTTCGAGAGGTTGCTTGCTTTGCCTTTGATGCATTCGCACTAAATCTTTGAATAAAGTCTTGTAATTCTTTCATCTTAGATTCTGTCTTTTTATTCTGATCTTTCGTTTGTCTAACAATCATCTGTGTATATTCATACCAGAAATCGTAGTTACCAACGTATAATTGAATCTTGCCATAGTCAATATCCGCTATATGAGTACACACTTTATTTAAGAAATGTCTATCATGAGATACTACTATTACAGTATTTTCGAAATTTAATAAGAAATCTTCTAACCATCGAACGGATTCTAAATCCAAATGGTTTGTAGGTTCGTCTAATAAAAGGTTGTCAGGATTTCCAAATAATGCTTGAGCAAGTAATATCTTAACCTTAATTCCCGCATCTAAATCCTTCATTTGCATATAATGGTATTCTCCAGGTACTCCTAAACCGTTAAGCATTCTTTCTGCTTCCATTTCAGCTTCCCAACCATTTAACTCTGCAAATTCACCTTCTAAATTTGCTAAAATAATTCCATCTTCATCAGAAAAATCTGCCTTAGCATATAATTCTTCTTTTTTCTGCATAATATCCCATAGTTTTTTATGTCCCATAACTATGGTCTTTATTGCATCGTATTCATCATAGGCAAATTGATCCTGCTTTAATACCGCAAGTCTTTCACCAGGTGTAATGAATACATCACCCTTGTTTGGTTCTATTTCACCTGATAAAATCTTTAGAAATGTAGATTTACCTGCTCCATTTGCACCAATTAACCCATAACAGTTACCCGCTGTAAATTTAACATTTACATTTGAAAATAAAGTTCTTCCGCCGTATGTTAGCGAAACGCCTTGTGTACTTATCATATTATTCACCTATTCTAATGTTATCGTATCTATCAATTAGATATTATATCATATATTGCGAAATTTACAAAATATATTTATAAATTTGTTTTTTTTGTATTAATCTAGGAAGATTATCGTTCGACAAACGACGAAATGGTGGGGAATAATCCCCACCATCGTGTTCTAAATCTTCATACTTCTTTTTCGAGCTGATAAAATTCTTTTTCATTGTAATAACTACAAGATAGATTATTATTTACTTTCACTGAATTTCGTTCACGATTAACATCAACCTGTTTTATTACTTCTGCTTTTGGTTTTTCGTTAATATTTATACCTATAATAACAAGTTCAATTATTATAAGCAGAATAATTAACATTACTTTCTTTTTATTCACCAATTCTTACCTTGCCAGTATCTGAAATCCCCCATGTACGTTGCATCTCTTGATTTTCTACAAATATATTCCCAGTGGAATCATCTATGCTAGAAAATCTCGCTCCTGAAGGGATATAATCATCAATGATAAAGTTTGGATAATCCAAGTTCTTCGGTGACTTAATCTTTATCGTAACAATATATTCCGTTGGACTAATGCTTGTGATAGTCTTTTCAACTTTTAACTTCTGCTCCTTTGTATCATTAAGTTCTGATATTGCTCCTATATATCTTGCCATTACATCAACATTTCCAGATATTAGTTTTACATTTAATTTCTCAAACTGTTCTTTGGATAATTGAATTGTTATATGCCCGATTTTATTCATTTCTTGTTTAATTACCTTACCATCTAAGGTGTATTCAAATTCAGACGCACCTTCTGTATCTGGTCTAAAATATCTTATATAAACCATTTTTTCAGCAAGTAATAGATAAGATTCATTTTGATTATCGATTATAGTCTTTATAATCTGTTCATTGTCTTTTGTATTTAGTACGGAGGAAGTAATGGATGCGATTGCTGTATAATAAATTTTATCATCATAAGAACCACTATATTCATATATAGTTGTCCCCTGAATCGCATTCTTGTTTAATTTTGGTTGGATTTCTTCTAAATAATAGGCTAAAGCTGAATCCGTATCACCAATTAATGCAAGACCTGCAATTAAATACATTCTACTAAGTTCATCCATATACTCTTCTTCAAGCAAATACTTGATATCATATAAAACCGGTTGCTTTAGGGCAGCGAGGCCCATATATGCCGCCGCAACTTCATTCTTAGTTGATTCTTGACCCAATAAAACATTTTTTAAATATTCTATCGTTCCAGTATTTTTAAAGAATTCCGGATATGCTGCACATAACCTTGCTGTAAATTCAGGGTTTGTAGTTGAAAAAGCTAGGTCGCCTACTCCACCATCATAATCTACGATATCCCCAACTTTATAGTCATTTGTGATCCAATTAAATTCTTCACCCATATTTTTAAGAGTATTCTTAAAAAACATAATTGACAACTTTTCATCTTTCCTTATACGTTTATTCCAACATAAGCTATTCAAAACTATTTGATATTGGGAATATTCACTATTGTAAAAGGTTAACTGAACAGGGTATAACTTTGCATTTAGGTTAATTCCACTCTCTAAATTAAATTCTTTATATAGCATCGTATTGATTCCTGAATCAACAATACTAAATTCTTTTTTAATTGCATCTGCATATTTCTTTGTTGCAGTTGAAATATATATGGAATAATTACCTGCTGCTAATTTACCGAAATTAACTATCTGTGTTGACCCTATTTTACTATTAACCTTTTTAATAATATCATTTGTTGTATTTCCATCTGAAATCTTGACCTCATATTCAACTTCATCACCATTTTGAGCATTTTCGCCATCTGTACGAAGTGCTACCGCAATATCATCACCAACTAGATACTGTGAATTAATAATCGCATTCACATAAATATCTCTCGTTACAATTATATTCTTCTTCGTATTTCCTGCACCAAAGTCATCTGTTATTGCCAATGCCGTTATTCTCCAACTTGTAATATCATCCGGTAACTTAACCTCAATGGTTGCATACCCATTCTTATCGGTAACCACACTTTTGAAAGTCGCAGTATCTTTGAAATTACTTCTAAGAATCGCATCATAACCGCCTCCACCACCTTCAGCTCCACCCATAGGAAGTGCATTAAATGGAATATATGATACATATTCTAGGGTATCATTGTTGTAAGCGTTTTGATATAAATCACGAAGAATATCATCGTCATTCTCTGAAAGTGCAAACATTGCCTCATCTACTACCGAAATACACACGCTAGCATTCGTAATTGGTTTGTTTGCTTTATCAAGCACTCTTACTGCCAAATTTACTTTTTCTGATGGAGCATATTTATCTTTATCCGTTTCTATTTCTATATTTACTCTCTTTTCCTCATGATCATAGCGCATACTATAGTCTTCTACTTCATAAACATGGCTTCCATCAAAGTATGCTCCACTAACAAAATAATTTGGAACAAGTTTTTCCGAAAACGCAATCTCAATCTCTTTTGAATTCGTTATATTAATATTATTTATATTTTCACTTACTGTGTAATATAAGAGAGATCCTTCTGTCGTAATTGGTTTCGTATAGTTCGTAACTAATTTGAATTTGGAACTTTCACTACTATCAAACAAATATTTAGAAGACTCAAACCCATAACGATCATCTTCACCAGCATATGGATTGAAGGCACTATTATTAAAATACATTTGTGAATCTTGTGTCTTTCTTCCTTGTGAATCTGTGTAGTAATATTCAATTTTATAATACTGGTCCTCTTCTTTAAAAGCAGGAAGTAAATCAAAGGTTGCCTGCCCGCCTACTGTATTTATCTCGAAATCACCTATATACTCATTAATTTGATTATATTCGAATTTCTCAACCGATTCATTGTATATCGCATCATATTCAAATCCAAGACTGATTTTTTCATATCTAGATCGGGATACACTTGCTCGGATACTGGTGTCATATGCTTTTCCTTTTATATTATCAAATTCTTGATAATAGTTATATGGCATATCTTGAGTAGTCGCAACCTTACTGTAATCTGTTTTACTGTAATCTGTTTTATTTGTATTGATATTGATACTAAATTTATCTCTAATTTCTTCCCCTATTGAAGTTAACATTACATCCCTAAATACCACATAAAAGTCACCATATGTTGATATTTCCTCGATACCAACACTATCATTTAAGACACTATAGTTCACATAAGTTGGATACCATAAGCAATACCCATCCGTCTTAAAATTCATTCTATATTTAACTGTTCCGTTTTCATCTGTTAGCGCCTCAGCTTTGTCTATCGTATAAGTTGTATTGTTTGTTTGGTCATAAAAATTTACTGACAATTTGAGTGCAAGGTTCGAAGCTGGACTTCCATCATATAGTTTAATTTGCGAAGTAATATCAATATTATCATTTTCATAATCATCATAAATACCTTTATCACTTTCTGCATCGATTAAATATATAGGTTTTTTATACTCTTCTATATTTATACTTCTACTATACATAATACCTAGCTCTGATTTTAGAAAGACATTATAATATCCACTTAACAGATATTCAAAAGGAATCTTAGCTGAATACGTCCCATCCTTAGAAATCTCAATAGGAATTGTATATAAATCATTTTGATTCTCATCGTAGCCCCTTTGCAAAACCAAACTAAACTCTGAAGGAATTGTTTTATCAACACTTCGAGGTCTTAGTACCCCCCATACTTCTACAGTATCGGTTGGCATATAACAGGCTCTATCGGTATACATATACATATAATAATCCTTATTAAAATTCTTATATCCTGAATAATAAAATCCGTAATTGTAGTTATAGTAACCCGAATAATCCGTATTATTTGAAATTAAGTCTGCAAATATCTTATTATCCTTTGTCGTTACTATTATACTTGCTTTACTTTGATTATCAATTCCAATGTCTTTAAATATTGCTTTTCCTACATTATCTGTTTTCATTTCATAAACTTTGCTATTAATTTCTATACTGACACTGGCATTCTGGACACTTGTTTTCGTTTCAGCATCATTAACCCAAACTAAGATACTATTCTCGTCACTTGTTACATATACACTTAAATCTGTGATTTGTATTATTTTGTAGTCAATTATACTGTTTCCATCTTTCGCATACACAGCTAAAACATAATAACCCTTACTTAGCTTATTTGGTAGAATCAGCTTTTTCATACCATATTCAGAGGAAACATATTCTTCTATATCAAAGCTTTGAACTATCGTCATTCCTGATAAGTCAGGAGTGTATTTATCCCAATTGTTATTACTTGATAGTAATACCATCTCTTGATATGCTTCAATGGAATTAAATTGATACAATGTACCAACGTATTCATCTTTGTTTTGTGAAGACATTATCGTAATTTCTGGTAAGTCATTCGTTGTATACGTGTGTGTACCCTCTATCCCGAAATTAAAATAAGAATTATTTGATAATACTTGTGTTTTAAATTCGAAACTATAATCTTCTTCTAGCTGCTGCCCAGCTGCATTCTGAAGTTCTCCTTTTACCGTCACTTTATATACTTGCCCTTTTTGCAAATCATATGACATGACAACAAATGTTGAATTATATTTTTTCAAGGTATAATTAATGTTTGGTTCTATTATTACATTTTCCTTAAATTCTTCATTCGTTACATCTGCATCTGAAAATGTGATTTCTATGCCTGTTGAAGTGGGAACATACTCTTCCTTATCTGCTGGATAGTTATCAAGAATTCGAAAATCTCCTTCTGTTTGAAAGGCCCATGATTTGCAGATTCTTCCTTGTTCATCCTGCACAATTATATTAATAACTTCTTCTTGATTAAAACTACTTTTTGTCGTTAATATATACTCATTTGCTTTTACTTTATTAATCTCAAATTCACGTTCTGGTGTAATTGAGATGTTCTTTTCAATTTCTTTAAGTGTAGTATCCTGTTGCGTCGTAATAACAAATTGTGTATCAGGAGCCACACCCTTTGCCATCTGTTTTGTCGGAGTAATAGATATTGTGCTATATTCAAATGCTTTGCTTACAACATTTGGATTATCAACTACTTTATTAAAATTATATACAACTAATATACATATACATGCAACTGCAACTAACGCAACAGCCGCAAATATTTTCTTGAAGTTTTTGGGGTTTTTCTGCTTAAATACGACCCTACTTTTGACCCTATTGAACATTACGTCTTTTTGGTCACTATTTTGTTGTATTTCCTTAATGCTATCTACATCAATTTTGCAATCATTTAACATTTCGTATTTGCTCATAATCATCATGCCTCCTATCCATGTTTTTTGCCCTATCCTTGCGTAGTTTTTTTCGACCACGTGATAATCTGCTATATATACTGTCCGTGCTTATTCCCATCTCATTGGAAATATCAATTACATTTTTTTGTTCAATATAGTGTTTTATAAATATTTCTTTATCTTCTGGTTTCAAACCACTTAAGAGCTCATCAATAGCTTCTTGAATTTCACATTCAATTAGGCCACTATCCTCTGTCAACATTTCTGTCGTTTCTATGTCGACGACAAGAAAATCCCTTTTGTATTTTCTCAAATAATCGATAGCTTTGTATTTTGCAATCGCACAAATCCAGTTCTTGAAGGTGTTTTTACTTGGATCAAAACTTTCAATATGAGTCCATATTGAAAAAAGCACATCATCAACACACTCCTCTTCATACCTAGAAAGCGTACCCAGATTTCTACGGACCACTGCTATAAGTAACCCAGAATACTTATCAATAAGCATTTTAAGGCCTTCTTCTTTTTGACCAATAATGCTTTTGATCATAAATTCGTCACTCATATTTACCTCCCTTTATGTCCTTACTTTATATTACGAACACTCCTACATATTTCTGTCATATACTAGGATATATGAAGTTCTCCCCTTCATATATACAATCTTTTCTTATTTATGTATGTATATCTAATTCTCTTAAACTTAAGTAATCTACCCATTTGATTCAAATTAATTATATCATATTGGCATTTGTTGGCAACAAAAAAATTCAGGTATAATTCATACCTGAACTTTCACATAACATTTTCTTACTAATAAATTTAAAGATAAATTTTATTTATGAATTTTCTTATAAACTTAATATCCCATTTCTTTTAAGATTCTAGATAAAGTCGTAAGTCTCTCTCCCATTAATTCATCATCATCACTTAATGCTTGAGCAAAAAGCTTAATATCATCATCTATCATTTGATTATTTTTGCATATTTCTACTGTCATTGCATCACCTTGTAGACCAATTCTATCGATTATTGGATTATTCTCATCATATAGTTTATCAAATCGATATGCTTCCCTAAAATGAAGTTTCGCTCTACAAATTAAAATTGCAAGGTCAATTACTCTATGCATTGGTAATTCTTCTGACTGTCTAGACCATTTTTCTCCTGTATATCTCCACACCTTGGCAGAAATGTCAACTTTACCTCTATCATTCCATTGAGCTAACCCCAATGATAAACCCTTTGTATCACTATTATAAGCAGAGCGGCCATCTACATTCTCGTAGTTTTCCGAAACAATAACAGGTTTATGCTTTAACGTTGTTGGAATTTTCATATCATTACCTTCTTTCTTTTTTTAGTAAATTACTAATTTAGTAAATCACTAAATTTAGTTTATCATCTATTTATTCTTATGTCAAGAATTATAGAAGAGGATTTTTGATAAAATTAAAAGCCATAACTGATTGATGATGTGACCCCAATAAGTTAGACTTTATAGTGTAGTAGTTTTTAACTGCTACGCTATTTCTTTATGCAGCCAAGAGGTTGAGTCTATATTCTACTGGA
>JAQSXR010000058.1 GCA_029256575.1 Clostridiales bacterium
CTCCAAAAGCCAGTTCCAAGCCTTCTGTGCATCCTCTAATGCTGCGGGATATTGGTATTTGGGAGCAATACGATAATCGATAGATGCAACATTTACTCCGCCACTTACTTTGGAATATCTTAACGCAACATTTCGATATAAATCTAAGAAACCAATCACATAGGCACCACCATGAAACTGGAGAATAACATGCTTTTTATCTGAATTGTCTTTCACTAATAATTCAAGAGGTAAACCACTTATATCATAATGGGATAAAGTATATCCATTTGGTGCATCCCAAGAATTTTCTTTCGCAAATCTGGAACCAACTTCTAACATGCTGTTTACTTCTATATTCGGAAATTTCATAAGAAGATTTATTGTTCCCCTTGCGATTAACCCCCGTAATGATATATTCCTATTTGATCGCTTTATTGTAACTGTTTTTTTATTATTCATGAAATGTACCCCTATATATTAATTTGTTGTATCACTATTTTGTTCGAATAGGATACCCTAATAAATAGTATTTTAACGGCATAGCAAAAATTGCAAATTAAAAATAAATTAGACTATTGACAAAGATACTGAATTAGTGTAAACTTTGCATTAATTCAATACATACAAAACATATATCAAAAGTATGTATTAGTTCAGAAACAGAAGGGACACGGTAATTATGAAAAATATTTTAATAAATAAGAAGTTTCAACTTAATATAATATTTAGTCATACGTATCGCAAAGAAAACCAAAAGAGTGAACGATGTTGTAATAGCATTGGAATATCGTTTAAACATAACAATTAAACCACTCACATAAAAGGAGATTCAAATTATGAAAAAAATAAAAATATTAGTTGCCTTATCACTCGCTCTATCAATTATTGCAACTGGATGTGCTTCAAAGACTGAAAAAGTAGATTCAAATAATACGAATACAACTACAACTAGTCAAGAAGTTAAAAAAGTTAAAATTGCTTACGGACAAACAGGAAAACCTATAACGTTTCAAGATGAGAATGGAAAGGCAACTGGTTATGATGTAGAAGTATTAAAATTAGTGGATGAACTTCTTCCACAATATGAATTTGAATTTGTACCAACTACAGATGATGATTTATTAATTGGTGTTGAAAGTGGAAAGTACAATGTTGGAGTTAAGAATGCTTTCTATACAGACGCAAGAGCTGAAAAATACATTTATCCAAAAGAAAATATTGGAGCAAGTGCATCAGGTCTTGTAATTAGAAAAGAAGATGAAGGCGTAGTAAAAGACTTATTAGATATCGCAAAGCTTGGTAAAAAACTTCTTCCAATTGCTCCTCAAGATGCTCAATATGCTTTAGTACAAAAGTATAATGAACAAAATCCAGACAATAAAATAGAAGTTGAAACATCAGAATCCTTTACAGTACAAGATGGAGTGGTGTGGATTGCAGAAGGTAGATATGATGCATGGCTTGTAATTAAACCAATCTATGAAGCAATGGTTGTAAAAGAAGACGGTGCTTATAATAATTTGGCAGATAAATTATCTTGGACAACATTTGCAGCAACTAAGACTTGGCCATTATTTAACAAAGAAGAACAAGAACTTGCAGATGCATATGACGTAGCGGTTAAACAATTAAAAGATGAAGGCAAATTGTCTGAATTACTTCTAGAATTCTTAGGTGAAGACACTTTATTATTCTTCGAAGATTAATAATACGTGGAAGGGGGTGTTCGAATGCAGGTATTTGACTATAGGTATATATTCCGGTATTGGCCAGAAATGATTCCGTTTCTTGGTGTAACTTTCTTGACAGTTATCATCTCTGTTGTGTTTGGTATAGCCCTTGGAGCCTTACTGGCAGTTGGGAAGATGGGGAAGAATAGGGTAGGAAGAATATTGGCGAATGGTTATACAACAGTACTTCGATGCACCCCATCTATCGTTTTATTGTTTGTTATGTACTATGGTTTGCCAGAACTTATGATAGGACTTTTTGATATTGATATTAATAACTTGCACAAAGGTATATTCGTTATTGTTACATTTTCATTATTATTTGCGGCTTCAATGTCTGAAGTAATGAGATCTGCATATGAATCCATAGATAAAGGACAATTTGAAGCGGCTGTTAGTGTAGGGTTGAGTCCAAAGCAAGCGTTTCGAAGAATATTATTACCGCAATGTTTTTATGTAGCACTCCCTAACTTTGGTAATGCTGTAATATCATTATTAAAGGAAGGTGCATTAGGTTTTACCATTGGTTTTATCGATATTATGGGTAAAACAAATTTAATCGTTTCATCTAATTACGGAGCACATTCACGAGAAATATATTTAGGATTAGCATTAATCTATTGGATAATATCTATCTTATTAGAA
Organism: Clostridiales bacterium; assembly: GCA_029256575.1. Taxonomy (GTDB): domain Bacteria; phylum Bacillota; class Clostridia; order Lachnospirales; family JAQSXR01; genus JAQSXR01. Next base: position 2,358 of record JAQSXR010000058.1, read on the forward strand.
AAGTTACTTGGAAAAGCAGAAAAGGTATTTGGAAAAGGTAGAAGAGTATTGAAAACCAATTAAAGTGAGGTGAGGAGACTATGACATTTAACACAGAATTTTTTATGAAAACCCTTTTTACAGCATTAAGAGGATTGCCAGTTACAATGAAAATAACTGCTTTAACTTTATTAATCTCCTTACCCATTGGTTTTCTATTTGCAGTAATAAGGTTAAGAGAAAAATCGGTTTCAAAAAAACTTATTTCGATTTATATATCATTTATTAGAGGGACACCAATTGTTGTTCAGGTACTCATTATCTACAGTATGGTTCCGAGTGTTTTAGCAGCAGTATTCAAAGGGTTTAATCTTCCCATTAATATCTTTGATTTAAATCCAATTATTTATGCGTATATTGTGTTTACACTAAATACAATTGCAACATTGTCTGAAGTATTTAGATCTGCATTGTCCACAGTAGATAGAGGCCAATTAGAAGCAGCAGAAGCTGCAGGACTTACTCCTATTCAAGCGTATGTTAGAATTATCATACCACAAGCGATGGTAACTGCTGTACCTAATATATGCACAACTACAACGAATTTAATTAAATCTACCTCACTTGCATTTCTTATGACAGTAAAAGATATAACTGCAGTAGCCAAAGTGGAAGCTGCATACGGGTATAATTATATTGAAGCTTATATGGATATCTGGATAATATACATTGTTTTATGTACAATCGTTGAATTATTCTTTAAGATATTGGAAAAACGGCTAAGGGCGTATAAAGCATGATAAGGAGGGAAACTATGTTAGAAGTTAAAGATATACATAAATCATTTGGTGAAAATCAAGTATTAAAAGGTGTTGATTTATCGGTAGAAAAGGGAGACGTTGTAGTAATAATTGGACCAAGTGGCTCAGGTAAAACAACATTATTACGATGTATCAATTTCTTGGAGAAAGCTGACAAAGGAGAACTTACCTTTAATGGTGGTACGCATCAATTTAATAAGGCATCTAAGAAAGAAATACTAGATATCCGAAAAAAAACAGCTTTTGTTTTTCAAAATTATAATTTGTTTCATAATAAGACAGCCATTCAAAATGTTACAGAAGGCTTGATAATTGGAAGAAAAATACCGAAA
>JAQSXR010000034.1 GCA_029256575.1 Clostridiales bacterium
CTGGTGCTACTGGTGCTACTGGTGCTACTGGTCCTGCTGGTCCTGCTGGTCCTGCTGGTCCTGCTGGTCCTGCTGGTCCTGCTGGTCCTGCTGGTCCTGGTTCTACACTTGATTTTGTTCAAGCAGAAACAGCTTTGGATATTCCACTTAACACTGAAACTACTATTTTAACACTTTTAGTTGATAATCTCACTGTTGGAGATAGACTAAAGATAGATACTATGGCTGAAATTGTTCTCACACTTAACCCTATTGGTGGTGGGGCTACTTCAAACTACTTTATAAATTATCAATTATTTGAAGATTCTGCTCTTGTAGCAACCGTTGATATAGATAAGATAGTTCCATTACAAGGAGCTGCAAATATTATTATTAGAGAAATCCCTAATTTAACTTGGGTAAGAATTGCAACCGATGAAAGCCACGTATATACGATCAGAGTTACTGTTACAAGTACTGAACCAGCTGAAATATTAGATATATCAACAAACACAAGATCTCTTAATATTTTACAATTTGATCAATCAATAGCATAACCCTGACTAATAAAATTTCCTCCCAGTCAACAAAATGAAGCCCCACCCAATATATCCTATTGGGTGGGGCTTTCTTATTTTGCTTAGGCTTACTTATATTATTATTATGAAAACTAATGGTTCCAAACATTGTATTATTAAGTCTAATGAAGTAGAATACACTTATTATTTGTCAACGTGAATATTCGTATTCTGCTAGTGCAACATGCTCATAACCGACTAATTGCTTACATATTCGGTTAAATACAAAAAAGGATGGTATAATACAATGCAATTACTTAAAGATCGAATTTTAAAAGATGGTTATGTCCGTGCAGGAAATATTTTGAAAGTCGATAGTTTTCTAAATCATCAAATTGATATACCTTTATACGAAGCAATTGGTAATGAGTTTAAGAAAAGATTTTCAGATGTAGAAGTTACCAAAATCTTAACAATTGAATCCTCAGGTATAGGAATTGCTTGTATAACTGCTCAAAGCTTTGGTGTAAATGTTATCTTTGCTAAAAAAGCTAAATCAAAAAATCTTGATTCAGACGTATACACATGTAAAATAGATTCATTTACTCACGACAAAACGTATGATGTTATGGTTTCTACAAAATTTATTAATGCAGACGATAAAGTTCTTATAATAGATGATTTCCTTGCAAAAGGAAAGGCAGCTCTTGGTCTTATTGATATAGTTAATCAAGCTGGTGCCAAAGTGGCTGGTGTAGGTATTGTTATTGAAAAAGGTTTTCAAGAAGGTGGTGTTGCATTAACAAATCAAGGTATTAGACTTGAATCACTTGTTGTTGTTGATTCGTTAGAGAATTCAATTATTAAATTTCGATAAAACTTAGGTGTTTTATATATTAATGCGTATATTCGCATTTCGCTAAACTACAGCTTTAAACAACTACACACATTCTAGGAGGATATTCAAAATGAAAAAAGTATTTACATTATTATTGGTACTTACATTAGTATTTACTACATTAGTTGGCTGCAAGAAAGAAGATGGTACTGATAAACCTGGTACTACTTCTGATAACAAAGGAATTGCAAAAGAAGATTTACTTATTGGTTTCCTTTATGTTGGTCCTATCGGTGACCAAGGATACAGCTACGCACATGATTTAGGAAGATTAGATTTAGAAGCAGCTGGATACAAAACAAAGTATGTTGAGAATGTACCTGAAACTGCAGATTGTGAAAAATCAATTAGAGATCTTATTGATCAAGGATGTAACGTAATTATTGCAACAAGTTTTGGACATATGGATTGGACTTATAATGTATCTTTAGAATATCCTGACGTTAAATTTTTCCACTGTTCAGGCTATCAAACAGGCGATAATATGTCAGCATTCTTTGGTAGAATGTATCAAATTAGATTCTTATCAGGTATTGCTGCTGGACTTAAAACTGAAACTAATAAAATTGGATATGTAGCAGCTATGCCACTTGCTGAAGTTGTTCGTGGTGCTAATGCATTCGCACTTGGTGTTCAATCAGTAAACCCTGATGCAACTGTTGAAGTAAAATGGACAAACTCTTGGTATGATCCAGCTGCCGAAAAAGCCGCTGCTGTAGAATTACTTAACAGTGGAGCTGATGTATTAGCTCAACATTGTGATACTACTGGCCCACAAATTGCTGCTGAAGAAAAAGGTGCTTTTGCGGTAGGCTATAATGCAAATACGTTTGATGTTGCACCTGGTGCTTTCCTTACTGCACCACTTTGGAACTGGGGAGTTTACTATTTAGCTCAAATGCAACAAATAGTTGATGGAACTTGGGAAGCTTCAAACTACTGGGGTTCAATGGACACTGGTATTGTTAGTTTAGCTGACTTAACTAACAACTGTGCACCTGGAACAAAAGAAGCTATTGAAGCTGCTTACAACGCTATTGCTGCAGGTGAATATGATGTATTTGATGGTCCATTAACAAACAACGAAGGTATCGAAATGGTTCCTGAAGGATCAACAATGTCTGACGCTGATTTGCTTGCAATGGTTTGGTTTGTTGACGGTATCATCGGATCAGTTCCAAAATCAAATTAATATTAAACAACGAAATCAAATTAATTAAACAATGAAATCAAATGGAGGTTTCCTATGAAAGAGTCATACATTGAACTATGTGACATCACGAAGGTCTTTGGTCCAGTAATTGCAAACAACAATGTAAACTTATCAATAAATAAGGGTGAAATCTTAGCTATCTTAGGAGAAAACGGCTCTGGAAAAAGTACTCTAATGAATATGCTATCAGGAATTTATCGTCCTGACAGTGGTAGTATAAGAATAAATGGTAAACCTACTTTATTTCGCTCACCGAAAGATGCAATTAGTGCAAAGATTGGTATGGTTCATCAACATTTCAAGCTTGTTGAAGTATTTTCCGCAAAAGAAAATATAACGAATGGACTAAAAAATGGATTTATATATAAAAACAAACAATTATCAAAGGAAATACTTGCCCTAGCTAACCGCTATGGGCTGAGTATTGATCCTGAAAAAAAAGTATATGATATGTCCGTAAGTGAAAAGCAAACAGTTGAAATACTAAAAGTTTTATATCGTGGAGCTGATGTCTTAATTCTAGACGAACCCACTGCTGTTCTTACACCTCAAGAAATCAAAAAACTTTTTATGATACTTCAAAATATGAAAAAAGATGGTCGAGCTATCGTAATAATTACTCATAAACTTAACGAAGTAATGGAAATCAGTGATCGTGTAACAATACTTCGCAAGGGTGAAAGTGTCGGAAGCATAGAAACTTGTAATACTAATCCAAAAGAATTGACTGATGCAATGGTTGGCGCATCAGTCAATCTTTCAATTAATCGACCAGAAAATATAAAAGGTCTGCCTCTTATGGAGATAGAAAACCTTACTATTACTTCACCTGAAAAAGTAAATCTTCTTGATAATGTAAGTTTTACTGTTAAGAAAGGTGAGATTCTTGGAGTTGCAGCTGTAGCTGGTAGTGGTCAAAAAGAGCTATGTGAAGCAATTGCGGGTCTTCAAAAAGTAGCAAGTGGTAACATTATATTTAATAGCGAAGATATCGTGGGTCTCTCCCCTCGTGCTATTATAAATAAAGGAATTAGTATGAGTTTTATACCGGAAGACAGACTTGGAATGGGCCTTATTGGTAGCATGAATATCATAGATAATGTTATTCTTAAAACTTATCGAGCCGGAAAATCTCCTTTTATCGATAGAAAAGAAGGTAAAAAAAATGCTCTACAAATAGTAAAGAAATTTGATATTAATACTCCATCTGTTTATCATCAAGTATCAAAGTTATCTGGTGGAAATATTCAGAAAGTTTTACTTGGCAGGGAAATTAGTCTAGACCCAGAGCTTATAATTACAGCATATCCAACACGCGGCCTTGATATTGGTGCATCACACAAAATTTATGATGTTATAAATGATCAGAAAGAAAAAGGTGTTGGTATATTATTTGTTGGTGAAGACTTAGATGTATTACTTGAACTTAGTGATAGAATAATGGTATTAAACTCAGGAAGAGTTATGGGTATTGTTGATGCACACAAAACTACAAAAGAAGAACTAGGACTACTTATGATGGGTATGAAACAAGAGGTGGCACAAAATGTTTAATTTAACAAAACGAACGAATCAAAGCAAAATACATACTCTATTACTTCAACTTGGAGCCATTGTTGCTGCACTTGTTGCTGCTGGAATTGTAATGTGGGCAATGGGATATAATCCTTTTGTAATTTATACTAAAATAGTAGAAGGATCTGTAATGGTATCAGAAAATGCAAAAAAAGGTGGAGTACCCTATCGTTTATTGCAAACCATTAACAAAGCTATCCCACTTGTCATATTATCACTTGGTGTTTCTGTTGCTTATAAAATGAAATTTTGGAATATCGGTGCGGAAGGACAATTCTATATCGGAGCTTTATTTGCCGCATATGTTGCCTTTAACTTTAAACAATTACCACCATATATTTTACTACCATTCATGTTTTTATCCGCTTTTATCGGTGGAGGTCTATGGGGTTTCATCCCTGCAGTTCTTAAAAACAGATTTAATGCAAGTGAATCATTAACAACACTCATGATGAACTATATCGCAATTGGTATCGTTACCTATCTCCAACTTGGCCCATGGCGTGATCCTGAGGCTAAGGGATTTGGAAGGATGCCTTACTTTACAGAAAATGCAATTTTGCCAAAGGTATTTGGTATTCATATTGGATTTATTATTGCTTTAATCTTAGCCGTTATTATATTTGTATTATTAAAGAAAACAAAACTAGGTTATGAAATTGCTGTTATTGGTGAAAATGAAACTACTGCAAAATACGCAGGTATTAATACTGCAAAAGTGTTATTTATTACTTTATTTATAAGTGGTGGAATTTGCGGTATCGCAGGTATGATTCAAGCTTCTGGTATCGAGAAAACACTTACCGATCAAATATCGGGTGGGTTAGGTTTTACAGCAATTATTACAGCTTGGCTCGCAAAGCTAAGTGCTCCTATTATACTAGTTGTTTCATTTCTATTTGCTATGCTTCTACAAGGTGGTGCATATTTGCAAGTATCAATGCAAATACCTGCTGCTATCTCAGAAGTAATACAAGGTATTATACTATTCTTCGTACTTGGTAGTGAATTCTTTATTCAATACAAAATAGTATTCAGCTCAAAAATAAAGGAGGCAAAATAGATGAATGACTTTATAAATGCCTTAGCATTATTTTTACAAAGTGCTGTTACAATGGGTACTCCTTTACTTCTAGCAACAATAGGAGGTATTTTAGCTGAAAAAGTTGGTCACTTAAATCTAGGTGTTGAAGGTATGATGCTTATGGGAGCTGTTATCGGATATGTTACCGGTATCAATACCGGAAATCCTTTTATAGCAATTATCGCTGCTGGTTTAGTTGCTGCATTAGGTGCATTAATATATGCATTTATTACAGTTTCACTAAAAGGAAATCAAATCGTTACTGGTTTAGCATTAACTATATTTGGAACGGGTTTTGCAAACTTTATAGGTTCTTCATTGGTTGGTGTTACCCTTCCAGCATCCGTTAAAGGTGCTCTATCCGATTTCGAAATGCCTATCTTAAAAGACATTCCAATTCTCGGAAAAATGATTTTTTCACAAAGTATTTATGTTTATGTAAGTCTCTTACTTGCTCTATTAGTTTGGTTTTATATTAAAAAAACAAGTTTCGGTTTAAATATGCGCTCTGTAGGTGAGAATCCTGCCGCTGCTGATGCTTCTGGAATTAATGTTACACTTTATAAATATATTAATATTTGCCTAGGTGGGTTTATGTGTGGAATAGGTGGAGCTTATCTTTCTCTTGTATCGGTTCCCTCTTGGCAAGATAATATTACTGCTGGTATTGGTTGGATTGCCGTAGCATTAGTTATATTCGCTACTTGGAACCCAATAAGAGCAATATTTGGTGCTTATTTATTTGGTGCAATACAATGCCTAGATTATAAGCTTCAAAATGTAAAATTCAACTTTTTTGGAAATCCATTTACAATTAACGCGCAGTTGTTGAGCATCCTTCCTTACTTTATGACAATTATCGTACTGATATTTATCAATATTCGAAAGAAGAAAGAAAATCAACCACCTGCTGGACTTGGTAGTGCATATTTTCGGGAAGAGAGATAATTTCTTTTGTTTGACAAGTAGCCCATCGATATAATAAAATAAAATTATAATATATTAAGTCTACGGGGTATACTAAATGAAATATGTTTTTATTGTTAATCCAGTTGCCGGACAGCACAAAAACCACTCACTAATGGAAGAAATTGAAGCTGCATTTAGAAAAGCCAATAACACTGAGGAATTTGTTCGAATAGACACTATTGCTGTTGGGGATGCATACACAAAGACAATTACTATTATTGAAAGATATGGTACTAACTGTACAATCATCTCGTGTGGAGGGGACGGTACTTTGCATGAGATCGCAAATGCACTTGTACATAAGGATAATTTATTAGTTGTTCTACCCTTGGGAACGGGAAATGATTTTGCCAAAAAGATATATGGTCCCAAATTCAAACTCAAAGAAATTGTTGAAAAATTTGGTTTCCTAACTGGAATACCAAATATTCAAACAAAAAAGGTTGATATGGTTAGTATAGGAAAAGACCACTATATTAATGTTATGAGTTTTGGATTTGATACAAAAGTTGCTATCGCTGCTAAGAAACTTGCAGATAAATTTAGATTTCTAGGTCACTTATCGTATAAACTTGGCATTCTTTTCTGTTTATTTGGAAATAAAAAATTCAAATTTGATATTGATTTTAATGCAATAGATGATAATGATAATTTATTCAAAATCAAAAAGACATTAAATTTCACCTTAATAGCGATATGTAATGCAAGTTTTTACGGGGGTGGATTCTGTCCTGCTCCTAAATCTAAAATAGACGATGGTATATTAGATTTATGTATAGCTGATTGTGTAAATATATTTGAAGTTATAATGCTAGCTCCAAGGTATGCAAAGGGCAATGTGGAAAAACATCCTAAAGTACATATGAATCGATTAATTTCAGGTACTATCAGTAGTTGCGACGGATCGCCACTTCCTGGAAATTGTGATGGTGAAATCTTTAGTGAAAGTAAAATAGAATTTAGTGTTATACCAAAAGCTATCAATTTAGGTATCTATAAATAAACAAAATTTCAGTTTTTATAATAAGTAAATATACGAATTATATAATTCTTTATAGCTAGGTAAAATATAAGATCCATATAAAAGGAATAGCCCCACAACTGTGGTGCTATTCCTTTTAAGCTGTTCTGTGATGTCTTCCATTCATTTTTCCAAAAAAGTACATAACCGGTATACATAGGGTAAACCAAAGAATAGTAAACCATGGGCAAACTTGTCCATATAGGTTAAGTGGAAGTTGAGAGTAATCCCATACTTCCATGCTGAACACAACATTTACAAGCATTCCAACTATAAATTCAATTGTTGTAATTACTATGCATCCAACAAATGCTTTTAATAGAATACTATTTGTGGGAAGCTTTTTACTAATTAAGTAAAGAAGCATTAGGCAAAGTCCACCTGTTAAACCCATTGACCAATGTGAAAATCCCCTATAAATTACTTCAAGCAGGTAGTATCCTATTCCACCTATTACAAATAATAACAAATATTTTTTCATCCTGATCACCCAATACTAGTATGCTCAGGATGAAATTTGTTATTAATTATTTTGCTGTAAATAAATATTATTTATGGTTACTTTACCCATACCTCGCAGCCTTCAAATGGATTCGCTGTGCCTAAATACAAATGTCCATCGCTAGCTGCAAATAAATTTCTTGCACCATAATTATACCTATTGTCAAAACCATCTAAAGTTTGAGGTTCAAATCTTCTTCCATCAATTGTTCTAAATAAGTCAAAACCAAATTCTTCTGGTAATCTCTCTAAACTAGTAGCAAAAGCCAATAACCAATCCTTAATATTAAATCTTAATATACTTGGATATCTTAATGTACCTGTATCAAGCCCTGCCATTAATCCTTCTAAATTCGTAACTGGTGTTAAATCGGCTCCGTCTTCTCCAATGGTAAATAAACTTCTAAGAATAGTAGCCCAAAGAATAGATGAATCCCAAGTTCCTACATACAACTGATCTTCATATGTTGTTAGTTGCCAGCAATAAGAATTAAACATGTTTCCGAATCCAGATGGATATCTACCAATATTTCTAACGCCTGTAGTAGGGTTGGTTGGCCAAATCGCCTTTTGACCTACTACCACTTTCCATTTATCGCAATCATTTATTTTAATAATATCGAAACCTTTTGGAGGAACTATAACTTTACTTGAATCAACACTCATAACGCTCGCCCAGATACCCGTACCAACGTATAGATTGTTTCTAAATACCGCCATACTTAATGGTAATTCATTAAGTTCATCACCTGCACCTTTATCTACTACAAGTTTCCAATCTCCAGTATTTGGAGTTCCTCGTCGCGTACGCCATATTTCAAAACCACCATCTGGAGCTGTTCCAATATACAACTGATTGTTAAACGTGGCAATCGATTGTATTTCACCACGAGGATCATTTTCAGAAGTACCAATTACAACTTGTGTCCAACCTACTCTTGGGTTGTTCGTTACAAATAGGTTTGTCGCTTGTGTTTGATTGGTGGTGTTCGTTGCCCCCATATATAATAATCCTCTATGAATATGCATTGCTCTTGTTGATTGTCCTGCTGGTACACCAGGTGGAACGAAAGTCCAAGTTCGACCATCACTAGAAGCTAACATATAAGATGACCCTGTTATAGTAAACCCTGCAGCATATATTGACGTCTGCCCTGTAGAATCTTTATACGTTATCATCTCTCGAAAACCCATAATTTGATATTGAGAAGGAGCTTTATAAACTAATTCCCAATGTGCATGGCAACGTTCACGTATTGGATATCTCCAAATTTCTGCATCGTTATTAGGATTATCTGGTGTTAGTATCGGTGGTGTTTCAATTCCTAATCGATCAAATATTGCCTTTACTGGTTGATAAACTATATTCCTTCCTGTTCCTACATATAAATAACCATTAAGCTCAGACATACTCCAGGCATAATTATTTTGTCTTGCGTTATCTAGGTTTGTATAATCAAAACCATTTACCTTAGTAATATTATAAAAAGCGCTCATATTATAACCTCCATAATATTTATTCACAATATATTATGTCGGATACAATCAAAATGTGTCATATTTTAACAGCTTACTTAATTCTTTATTTCATTTACTTTATCAGAACCTAAAGCCAATTCGGACCTAAAGATCAAAAACTCACCATAATTATATTTATCATATTCCTCAGTAATTAATTTTCTAGCTTTACTTCCATATCCTAAAGAAGCTCTAGTTCTGCAAATTTCTAAAGTAACTGTTACAAAATCAGAATTCACAAGTTGAAAAGAGTTCTTTGCATTATCTAAGCTATTAAATACCATCAGTGGTACATCCTCATCTTTATCATTCGAGAGTACAAGCCTTCCGTATGGTATACTCCATTTTGAACCAGTTGCTACAGAAGCAGCATAATCTGTAACCGTTCCGCCTGTTCCATCTAAACCTTCAAATACTTCATCAAAACTTTCATATTTATTTTTAGTTACTTTACTATTTAGATACTTTCGTATCGCATAAGAAAATTCAGTATATTTTTCTTGATTTATTTTAGTATCCCAGTCCCGTTTTGAATAAGTTCCTCCACCTTGTTGATGGTAATCAATTAAGCTATCCGCAATCGGCACGAAAACATCCAACCATTTCATAACTGCTTTTGTCTCTGGTTCACTCCCAAGCGTGACTCCTCCAAAAAATGATGTCCCTCGATAAATTGAAAACTCATCACTTAATTTAGCGCTATTTACTAATTGTCCAGCATTAAGCGATGGAAAATTCCTATTTAAATCAACACCATTTGCATTCGTTTTCTGCTCTACCGAACCGCCATTAACAATAGCTTCTCTTCCATCTGGATTAATACATGGAATCGCTACGTGTATTACATTTTCAAGTAGAACTCTAACATATTCATCTGTTTGAGCCTGTTCAATTAAATCATTAAATTCTTTTAAGATAAATATACTTCCAGCAAATTCACGGGCATGAACTTGACCAGTTGATAAAATTATATCTTTATTTATACCATTCTCACTTATCGCAATTTCTCCATCTATTAATGATAAATCAGATTGAAAATCGATCGATAAAGAATACATTGTTCTTCCCTCATAGGTTTCCCCTATTTTGTATAGATGGACCCCCTCGTATTTCGCAAGGTTGAACATAATATCTTCCATATCTTTATAGGTATAGACCTTTGACAAATCTATATCTATATTAGCCGGTTTACCCTCAGTAATTATTTCAACCCATTTTGTAGCTTTTGTCTCTTTATATTCACTATATGCCATTCCTGTAATAGTGAATTTCCCATACTTAGTTAACGAAGTGCCCGTAGAAAAGGAATTGTCATAAGGTATTTCTGTCTTCGCTACTATTAACTTACGCCCACTTATAATCAAATTTGATTTCAGATTATTATATTGCTTTAACTTAGAAATTGAAATATCATATTTATCAGCAATTTTACTTAATGTATCTCCGTTTTTTATTGTATAGTACGTAATTTGTGTGTTAGATTCCTCTTCCTCTTTCGTAGATTCTGCCCATATTTTTGTCTGAAAAGATGTTGATGCAAGTACAATAGCGATCATTAGAATAGCGGTTGTTCGAATGAATTTATAGATTGGTAAACTATTATTCCATTTTTTCATAAATTATTGTAGTCAAAGTCATCTTATAATTATCAAAAGATTTGACTACTCAGCCCTCCTCGTATTAGTTAGTTGTATTTTTATTTTATAATTATTAAGCTGTTATTTATTATCTCTCTACTTGAGTAAAATACTCTTACACAGTTCTATTATAAATTTCAAAATTCTTATCATTTATTATTTCATATCAATCCACATTTTTTTACAATCTAAATTACATCAATAACTAAATATTCAACGGACTTGCTTGAATATTTTCACTCTAAATGCTAGAATTACATATCACCGAAAATACGGAGGGAATATATGTCAAACAACAAAATTACTATGAAAGATGTTGCTACTGAAGCTAATGTATCCCTTGCAACAGTTTCTTATGTATTAAATAACTCAGACAAAGAAAAAATTAGTCATTCAACTAGATTAAAGGTACTTGGTGCCGCTAAAAATTTGAATTATGTTCATATAAAATCGGAAAAAACAATAAAAAAAGAAAGTAAATTAATTGGAATAATTATTAATTTAAGTAAAGAAAATTGCTCTAGTAAGAAATATTTATATTATGATCTAGCAGGAGAATTACATAAACAAATATATAAAATGGGGTATGATACTGTTTTTTCTACAACAAAAGAAATTGAAGAAGATGCAGATATCATATCAAAACGTTCTCTCGATGCTGCTTTTATAATTGATATTAATTCAAATCATATGATGAAAATAACTACTAAATATTATGTCCCAATTATCTTTATTGATAGCGATCTAGACGATCCTCTATTTTATAATGTTTTCCCAGATTACCACGAAATTATAAAATTAGCGAAGCACCTACTCAAGGAAGAAAATATCTATTTAATTATGGAAGATATTCTTAATCAAGACATAAAGTGTACAATTTTAGCACATTTTAAAGAAGAAGATGTATTTATAAACAGGCCTAACTTAAATCTCAAAAAATTCTTAGCAAGAAAGAAAGGTCGTAAGGGATTGATTATAGGTGATCTATTAGGTCTTCAATCTGAACGCTATATTGATAATAATGATATAGTTGTCGTATCCTTTACTGATGGCCCAAACATGCTTTTACCCGATACGAGAAGAATTATTATTAGTAATAAAGCAAAAGCGAAAGCTGCCGTTCAGATATTGGAACATTTGCTTAAAATGGATTATGACATTCCTTCCGAACATAGGATTCTATTGAAACCTGAACTTAAAAAAGAGTAAAATAAAGTTCCGTGATAAATACCACGGAACTTTATTTATATATTATAGTTTATTTATAACTTTAACAAATCTTACATCCATAGATGGAATATTTACTTTTATAGCATTATTTACGAAAGTTAATTCCTTGTCATAAATTAGTTCTTTGACATGCATATGATTTGATGCAATGCTAAAGCTTTCGTCTTCAACAGACTGATTAATTAATACATATATCGATTCATTATTCCAAGTTCGTTTCATTACAAATAAAGACTCCGTACTCAGAAATTCAACTTCCCCATATTTTAGTGCTGCTTCATCATTTCTTAGAGAAATTAGAGTTTTATAAAATTGATATAGATTTAAATCCCAGTTTTCCTTGTTCCAATCAAAGCCTTTTCTGCAACCTGGATCATATGCCCCAGTCATCCCTATTTCAGTACCATAGTAAGTACAAGGCATTCCAATATACCCAAAAATGAAAGCTGCTGCGTTCTTAAGTTTACTTGTATTCCCTTTGCATGTTGTTAAGAATCGTTCCGCATCATGACTATCTAACAAATTCAATAGTGCTTCATTCACTTGCTTCGGATATCTCATTAGCAAACCACCTAATCGATCAGAAAACTGTTTTGCATTTAGACTTTCCTCCGCAAAATAATTGAGTGCTAGCTTTGTTACTGGATAATTCATAACACTATCAAATTGATCTCCCATAAGCCATGGAAATGCATTATACCAATTTTCTCCGATGATAATAACATCTTCGTTAATTCCCTTCACTACATTTCTAAAGTCTCTCCAGAAACAATGATCAATTTCATCAGAAACATCTAATCTCCATCCATCAATTTTGAATTCTTTTGTCCAATACTCTACCACTGAAAAAAGATATTCCTTTACCTTAGGATTTGTTGTGTTTAGTTTTGGCATTGACGATACAAATCCAAAAGTCTTATAATTTGGAGGATTTATTACTACTGGTTCATTCTCAATACAAAACCAATCCCAGTACTCTGATTTTTTACCATTTTTAATTACATCTTGAAATGGGGCAAAATTAAATCCACAATGATTGAATACTGCATCCAAAACAACTTTAATTCCTTTATCATGTGCTTTATTTATAAGCTCTTTAAAGGTATCTTTGTCACCGAAATAATTATCAATATTCATATAATCCGTAGTATCATATTTGTGATTAGATGGAGATTCAAAAATCGGAGTAAGATAGATTCCATTAATGCCTAAATCATCAATATAATCCAACTTCTTAATAATTCCATCTAAATCGCCTCCATAAAAGCTCTTAGGAGTTGGATCTGCATCCCATTGTGTAAGATTTGCAGGTGAATTATCTACATTTCCATTAAAAAATCTTTCTACAAATATTTGATAAAATACAACGTCTCTCGTCCAAGAAGGTAACTTATGTACATCTATTTTATTAATATATGGGTACTGGAAATAATAGCAATGAGAAATTTTGTCATCAACATAATCAACAAGTCCTACATCCGTATAAAGTACTGATTTATCACCTTCAATTAATCTAAAATAATAACCAATTCTAGTATCATCTGAAATTATATTATATTGATAATAATCAAAATATTCATCAGACATAATCTTATTCATTACGTGTTCTTGTTTACCAGCCCAATCAAATTTAGGCCCATAAATAATTCTAACCTCGTCTAAATCGTTCTTCGCTGTTCTAATTCGTATATGAAATTCATTTTCTTTATATGCATACGCATAGTTACTCTTTGGTATGTGGTTTATAGCAGTTATATTCATATTATCCCTCCAGGTGTCAATTTATCTTCTTTCTGGTCTTAATATATCATACCACGTTTTCACAGTCAAGTAATATTACACAATTATTTTAATTTAAAACAATATTATATATACATTTTGCACTATATATTTACTTAAATTAATTTTGTTAAGTTGGTGAATATTCTACTCATCCTTATAAAACCTACGTTTCGATAGAGTACTAAGATTTTGTTAAGTTAAAAATCCAGCTTAAGTATTTAGCGTAAATATTTGGTTTAAATATCATCTTTTTTTATGTATTGTCTTTAATATTTGGTTTATGTATCAACTTTAATTTTGGGATTATATATTATCTTTAATATTTGGTTTATGTATCAACTTTAGTATTTGGTTTATGTATCAACTTTAATATTTGGTTTTGTATCAACTTTAATATTTGGTTTATGTATCAACTTTAATATTTGGTTTATGTATCAACTTTAATATTTGGTTTATGTATCAACTTTAATATTTGGTTTAGGTATCATTTTAATATTTAAATTTATAAGTTTGGTATCTAATTAAATTCATATGTCCAAATTAAAAAACCTACAAACATCCACAAAATGTGTATGTCTATAGGTATATGTTATGGAGTCCTTATAAGGGTTGTAAAATGGAGTTTGTTTATAAGAGTCCCTTATAAGGTTCCTTATTGGAGTTTGAAGAATCCGTGTAGATACTTGCAATTCCCAATGCTATTTATCTATTTTATTTATAAATACTTTGCTTCTAATTCTTCAAGTAAAGTAATATATTTTTTTTGTGTTCCTATTTTCTCAGCATCTTTTTCAAATGCCTCTGCTTGTCTATCAATTTCTTCAAAAACTTCAGCTGGTAATTTCTTTGCTCCAAATGTGTAAACAACCTCATCTTCTTTGCCAATATGTCGAGTAAGTAGGTGAGTATAACCAATTGCATTCGCTATGACATCTAATTTACTTTCTTCATCCCCTGCTTTAACACGTTCTAGGGCTTCAAGTAAATCATGAATGTATAGTCTACCTAAGTCGTGTTCTACAAGCATTCCATGAGTAATTAAGTTAGTTCCAATTTGACCTAGATGAGCCAACATTTCCTTAAATAAAAACTTTTCTTCTTTTCCATGGTGATGTGCATCCGCGTAAGTTCGAATAAAGTCAACCATATGATCAAAGTCTTCATAACAAATATCTTCGCCTTTCAAGATATCAAAGTTAGCTTTTCTTACTACTTTTAACATTCTTAAAATATATTTATGCTCACTAATCATTAACTCAACATTATTCATATTAGTTTTTCCTCCTTAGCTTACTTGTAACTTCGTCGATTTTTTCAATATAAGCATTTGATTCCTTTAGTACGCCGTTAATAAAAGATTCTCTTAATTTATAGTAATTACCAACATCACCACCAACTTCAGTCCAATATTCCTCATGAACACAAGTTTCTCTTCTCCATACTACTTCTAATTCATTTTCAACTAAAACTCTATTTGCATGATCACATGGCATTCCATCTAGTAAGTAATCACTTATTTTTTTATAAATGACTGGCATTGTAGTATCCCCTACTAATCCTTTTTCTTCACCAACTCGAGCAAATATCATTTCTAATTGTCCAAATAAATCTGCATCATGTTTTAATATCAACGTTACCACTTCTGCTAATTTATATTCAACCTGCGTAACACGTTCTTGCAGCCAACCGTGAATATTTGATTCGTCAATTACTTCCTCTAAAGGTCTTGTTTCAGTTTCTCCATATCTTTCATTTAACATACTTCTTAAATCAGTGTTAATCACTTTATTTTCTTCATTCCATCGAATTATCTCTTCAACAAATGCTTGTTGTATTTGAATCTTATTGTATAACCAATGATGAATTGGTCCTAAAAATGCGCTCATAATTTTCCTCCTAGAATTTTTAATATGGTTATTATATGCAATAAAATAAATTATATCTGTAGCTATGGATACATAATTAATAATAAAACGTGTTATAATAAGTTAGTACCAAATGAAATATAATTATAAGGAGAATGCTTATGAATAAAATAAATAAACAAATGATTATTGGTGAAGTTTTAAACATAGACAGAGGAGTTGTTCCAATATTAATGCAAGCAGGAATGCATTGCCTTGGATGTCCATCTTCACAAATGGAATCGATTGAAGATGCTTGTCTCGTACATGGAATTGATGCGGATGAATTAGTTGAAAAACTATACAGATTTCAAGTAGAGAATATTAATATCAAATTTGATAAATTAAAATGAAAGTTGGGGTTAGTATGGAACAATATATTGATATAATTATGAAATGTCCACTTTTTAATGATATAAATAAAGAAGAACTATTGCACCTTATAAATTGTCTTAATGTTAGAGTAAAATCATATAAGTCTGATGAATATGTATTTCTAACAGGTGATGAAGTTAATTATATAATAATTATTCTTAGCGGATCTATTGAGGCCCTTAAAGAAAACTTAGCCGGAAATCGGCATATAATTGCCCTCTTGGAACCTTCCGATTTATTTGGTGAAGGAATTGTTTGTACTAAGAAACGAATTTCACCAATATCCACTCGAGCAAAAGAGAATTCTACTCTTCTATTTATCCCGTATGAAAAAGTTACGATAAGTTGTGGTAATGCTTGTACATTTCATAACCACCTAGTAAGAAATATGATGCTCCTTTTAGGTGAAAAAAACTATATCTTAAATAAAAAAATGGATCTTCTCATGCTAAAGGGGATGCGTGAAAAGCTTGCTTCTTACCTCCTAAATGAAACTCATATACATAAAGCTCTCACCTTCAATATTACGCTTAACCGAACGGAACTAGCTGAATATTTAAATGTTTCACGAACCTCTATGTGTCGAGAACTTGGAAGAATGCAAGATGAAGGTATTATTGATTATTACCAAAATAGTTTTAAAATTATTTCACCAAGTTTATTAAAGGAATGTTTAGCGAACTAATAAATATGAGCTGGAACTGATTATCAGTAAACATCAATGCACGCAGAAGGAGAAATTCTATAATTTCTCCTTCTGCGTGTTGATTTATTTAAGGATATGCTAAAAGATTTTATCAGTAATTTATTAAGCATTTAATACTTTTGTAATATTTACGTAATATTTCCTTAATATCCATCCCTTTCATATAGCAATGATCATTCCCCTATGTTATACTCAAAAAGTAGTCGGAAATACAACACTTAAAGGAGGACAACATTATGTTTTTTACTTTCACATGTGCTGATTTCATTAAATATATACGTAGATGTTTTCGTTAATAATTGGAGCCTATAAATTACACAACTAAAGGAGGACAACATTATGTTTTTTACTTTCTCATGTGCTGATTTCATTAAATATATTCGTAGATGTTTTCGATAATAATTGTAACCTTTAAATAACACAACTAAAGGAGGACAACATTATGTTTTTTACTTTCTCATGTGCTGATTTCATTGAATATATTCGTAGATGCTTTCGTTAATAATTGAGCCTATAAATACACCACCAAAGGAGGACAACATTATGTTTTTTACTTTCTCATGTGCTGATTTCATTAAATATATACGTAGATGCTTTCGATAATCAACAACAATAACAACTACTACTACTACTACACTAAAAGGAGGGAATAATATGTTTTTTACATTCTCATGCTCAGATTTTATAAAATATATTCGTAAATGTTTCACTCGCTAATCAACATATAGCTGCCTCAAGATATCTGAGAGGCAGCTATTTTAATTTTATTAGATAAGTATTTTAAAAAACTTTTACTCATCATAATTATTTTTAAAACAGAAATCTATTTTTTCTTACATATAGTATTTGATAAAATTAGAATTAAAGCTATTATCACCAAGTATCCACCCGGAAATATCCACTGAAATTTTTTTGGTAATTCACCCTCAAAATACAAAAAGACAGCTAACAAAATTGTTAATAGACCAAATCCTCCCCCAACAATATGACATAAACGTTTTACATTATATTTTTCTCGCTCTTCTTTGCTCGCAGTATTAAAGCCTGCTATCAGAAATTTACCTTTTCCAATAAACACCACAATAGATATGACTGCCAATAGAAGAACAACAACCCATCCAAGCCATATAGGTCCATTCATAAACAATACCTCCTAAAATTAAAATCTATAGTACATTATATCTAACAAATCGGAATTACCCTATAATACAAATAATACATTAAATTACATATATATATCATATCAGTTCTTAACAAGATAACTCCAATCAAATATTTAAAGCATTATATAACATTAAAAAATGATAATTTTGTTCTTAATATTGAATCAACCAAATTTAAATATCCGTCTTCTTTTTTAATTGTTTGAGTAACTAACATGGTTGTGAGCCCATGCACCATTGCCCACATAGCTATAATATCCTCAGTAAATTCTTCTTTCGGACGATTCAAATACATTAGTGCTGCTACTGCACTTTCTCTAAAAATATCATAAGAATTCTCGCATTCACATACTGAACTCTCACTTATTTGAATCTCAAATCTAAAGTTTCCAATAAATAAGTAATGAAAATAATCCGGATTTTCTACCATAAAACTAACATACGTTTTCCCCAATTCAATAATTTGTGTTAATGGATCATCTACGTAAGACTCCACTACCTGTTTCATTGTATTAACAAAAGAATCATTTATATACACATTCATCGCTTGAATTAACGTTTGCTTATTCTCAAAATGTTTATATGGGGCTGCGTGTGAAACTCCACACATTGTTGCTACTTTTCTTAATGAAAATTTCTCAAGTCCTACATCGTTCATTAATTTTATACCTTGTACGATTAATTCTTTTTTTAAATCTCCATGATGGTACTGATTTTCATTCATAATGTTCACCTCATATTTATCTACTATTGTTGTTTTAGAACCTTAATACCTATCTTAGCATTTTTAGTTGACAGTGTAAACATTATCTGCTACAATTTTACCAATGTTAACACTGTAAACATATTTGAAAGGGGTACTATAAATAATGCAATCAATTCTCGAAATAATTAAACAAAGAAAGTCTGTAAGAAATTTCGAAAAAAGACCAATAGAAAAACAAACGCTTGATAAGATAAACAACTACATTAAGACACTTGATAACCCTTTTTCACCAGATATTAGGTTTAAAATACTTCCTGCAATTCAAGAGGATACCAATATTAAGCTCGGAACCTATGGAATGGTAAAAAATGCTCCTGCTTTTATCGTTGCATCCAATAATGGGAGTAACCTTAGCGAATTAGCAATTGGATATACACTAGAAAAAATTGTACTCTATTGTACAAGTCTTGGCTTAGGCACGTGTTGGATAGCTGGAACTTTTAATAAAAATTCTTTTTCTAAATCATTTGTATTATCTGAAAATGAAAAGGTATATGCGATATCTCCCCTCGGTTACCCTATTGGTAAACGTGCCTTTTTGGAAAAATTAATCGGTGCAGATTCAAAACATGCAAGCAGAAAACCTTTTGAACAAATATTCTTTATAAGTAACTGGAATACCGCTCTTAGCCAAGATAATGCAGGCGAATATGCTCTTCCTCTAGAAATGCTAAGATTATCTCCATCCGCGATGAATAAACAACCTTGGAAACTTCTTGTTCTAGGTGATCAGGTATCTTTTTTCCTTGATAAATCAGTATCGAGTTATATTGTTGATATTGGAATTGCAATGTGTCACTTTGAAGTTGCTTGCAATGAATTAGGAATAAAAGGTAAATTCACGAAAGATATGGATTCACAAGTGGAATATCCAAGTAAATATGAATATGTAATGACTTGGAATAAAACAAAATAAAAAATAATACTAAAAAAAAAGGCCACTTGAATGCTTAAATTGTTATTTATGCATTCAAGTGGCCTTTTTAATGTTCACACTTATTTATTTTTATTGCTTACATATATTTATAACTTTCTTATTTTTATAACTTACTTATATTTATAACTTTCTTATTTTTATAACTTTCTTATTTCTATAACTTACTTATTTTTATAACTTTCTTATATTTATAACTTACCCATATAACTTTTTTCGATTGTCATAACACATTGAAGCCTAGAATCAGCTTCTTTTATTTTCTCTGAGATTTGATTTCTAATTTCATCTTGATGACTTACTTGGTAATCATAAGGAACAACTAAATCAAAAATTAAATTTATATGCTCTTTTCCTTCTACCAATCTAAAATCATGAAATGCTAAAGTATTATCTATTTCATTCAGTACATTTACTAGAACAGTTTTATAGTGAAATGCTACCGCGTCATTGGTTGCTATTGGATCCATGTGAATTACTAGAAATGTTCCCATTTCCTTGCTTACTTCTCTCTCAATTCGATCTACCAATTCATGTGAATCTTCAATACATACATCATTTGGTACTTCTGCGTGTATTGAAGCCATTCTCCTTGTTGGACCATAGTTATGAACTATCAAATCATGGCTTCCCATAATTCCCTCGTAACTTTCAACTCGATTAATAATAGCGTTGCAAAACTCAGGATCAGGTGCTTCGCCGATTAGTGGTTTTAGCGTATCTTTTGCAATATTTATACCCGCTATAATAACTATTATTGATACAACAAGTCCCATATATCCATCAATATTATATCCAAAGTAAAAGCTTATTAAAATAGAACAGATGGTTGCAAATGTTGTAATTACATCACCAAATGCATCCGCAGCCGTAGCTTTCATAACACTTGAATTTATTTTTTTTCCGAGTTTTCGATTG
Organism: Clostridiales bacterium; assembly: GCA_029256575.1. Taxonomy (GTDB): domain Bacteria; phylum Bacillota; class Clostridia; order Lachnospirales; family JAQSXR01; genus JAQSXR01. Next base: position 20,692 of record JAQSXR010000034.1, read on the forward strand.
AAAAAGCCAAGCCATAATTTTATTCCAATTGAAAGAATTAAGATTGAAACCGAAATTACACTAAAAGAAATTACTTCTGGATTCTTAATCTTTGCAATTGAATTTTTGAAAAATGTGATACCAACTTCTATAACAAAAAAAGCAACTATCAAAGCTGAAATATATTCTATTCTACCATGACCGAAAGGATGGTCTTCATCAGCTGGTTTACTTGCAAGTTTAATACCCCAAAAACTTATTACACTGGAAGATGCGTCAGATAAATTATTAAATGCATCTGCCATAACCGAAATACTATTCAAAAAGGCCCCTATCGTCAGCTTAACCCCAAATAATAAAACATTGCATATAATTCCAACAATACTAGCTAATATACCATAAGCAGTTCTTACATTTGTATCTTCAACTTTCTCGTAATCTTTGATAAAAAATTTAACCAAAAAATTCATTCTAAATCCCCCTCAAATATCATCCTAAATAATGGTATTTGCTAAAATGTTTATTATTGTAGTATAACATAAAATCATTTAATTAAAAACAATTTTACTATTAATCAATGATTGATCACAAATCAATCTCATTTTCCCTTTCAAGTGATTTAATCACAGAATTAAAAAATCCTAGTTGATATACTACCATCAGATTCTATTGATAAGAAAGAAATAAGAAAGCGAGGAAATAAATTGCGTAATAACAAATTTCTATATATAATTACACTATCCTATTTTATCTTAGGCTTTATAAATATTCATTTTGCATTATTAGGACTCGTATGTATGTCCATACCCTTTATTCTTCTATTTAAGAATAAGAAGAAAACTTGGTGTCAAGGTTATTGCCCTAGAGCAAACCTTTATACGACTTGCGGAAAATTCTCAAAATCTTCCCGTAAAACACCTAAATTCTTTATTAAAGGTAATATGAAATGGATAATGCTAACATACTTTGGAATTAGCCTATTTATTATTATAATGACCACTATTAAGGTTGGTACTGAATCCATTGCTCCAATGAAATTCCTACGATATCTTATCGTATTCCCTATACCTTGGGAAATGCCTCAATTAATTAATTTTACTAATATTTTACCTTGGATTACTCACCTATCGTATCGTTTTTATTCCATGATGATGACAACAACAACCCTTGGGTTATTGCTAGCACTTATCTATAAGCCAAGAACTTGGTGCACAATTTGTCCTATTGGAACATTGTCTGATTCCTATTTAAAAGGAATAAAAAATCATAAAAATTAAAGGAGATTTAACATGGATACTTATATTTTCTATGGAGTTACTATTTTGCTCCTAAGCATTTCTGTTATTAAGGATAAAAAGAAAACAAGAATGGCGCTAAAGAAGGCTTGGAAAGCATTTGAAAATATACTTCCAGAGTTGCTGGTGGTCATATTACTCATAGGACTTATGTTATCCGTGCTAAACCCAGCAACTATTTCAAAAATTATTGGAGCAGATTCTGGATGGATTGGTGTATTCTTAGCAGCCACTATCGGTTCGATTACATTAATACCTGGTTTTGTTGCCTTTCCAACAGCCGCTTTACTTCTTCAAAACGGAGCGGGACACATGCAGATAGCTGCTTTTATTTCTACCCTTATGATGGTTGGTGTTGTAACAATGCCAATAGAAATCAAATATTTTACGAAAAAAACTACACTTCTTCGAAATCTCTTTGCTTTAATCTTTTCGTTTATAGTTGCATTTATAATTGGATTGGTGGTGTGATAATATGAAAAAAATATTAATAAGATATCGTGCATTTTTAGTTGTATTTATAATGATATTAATTTTTACAGTTCTATATAGAAAACTCGGCCTAAAAGCTTTGAGTATCTCTGCAAACTCTTTAAAGGAAATGCTATTTATCGTTCCCCCTGTATTTATATTACTTGGTCTACTTGATGTATGGGTACCAAGGGAAACAATTGTAAAATATATGGGTGAAGGTTCTGGTTTAAAAGGTATATTATTATCAATCCTAATTGGATCAGCCGCGGCTGGCCCACTTTATGGAGCATTTCCAATAGCTGCCGTATTTATGAAAAAGGGAGTAAAATTCATGAATATCCTTATCTTTATTGGTGCGTGGTCAACGACTAAAATTCCGATGTTTATATTTGAAATCTCCTCACTTGGGAGTAAATTTGCAATTACAAGATTGCTAATTGATATTCCTGGGATAATAATAATTGCCTACATCTTATCCAAATTAGTATCAAAAAAAGAAGTGGATGAGATTTATAGAAAAGCAAATGAAATTGATAAATAATTTAATTCGTCTCATAATTGTTAAGTGGATGTAAATATATCGCTTATCTTAACAGAATACCCCTACTAAGTTAGTAGGGGTATTCTGTCATTCTATCGTACTATCATTCTGCAGTTCTGATGTTCACACATGACTCTCGGAATATTAAAAGTTTAATTTTTATCTTCATTGCTTTCTCGTTTTATGCTTTTTTAATTAGTTTGGTTGTTTATGTAAATTCTTCACCTCAAAAATTAACAACAAGCTAAATATAATCTCAATCACTAACATTACAGCTGCAACCACATACGGTTCAAAATTTATTCCTACCAGTAATGCAACGATTGGAATTACAACTGATAATACCATATAACTTTTAGAATTATATAACCAACCATATGGCATTAAATGTGCACCGAATATTATAGCTAAAATCATTACTAATTTTTCTGGAGTTGTTGGGTATACCCACATCGCAATGAGCAAATATAGCATTTGATTAACAGAAAACAAAACTCCTAAATTAGTTAGTGGATTTCCTTTATTCGTAAAATCTACCTTTATTATTTTCGAAATCATAAATGCCAAAGGAACAATCGGAGTGGTGAAACAAAAAGTTAGTAAGTTCTTCGAAAGTATTGGTAAAGAAGTCAAATGTATCGCTAATACTACACACCAAATAATAATTGAAGCAAGAATAAAATGTAATCCTTTTTTTTGTTTGATGGCACTGTCTAAACGCATTTCCTCTAAATTCATAAGTTGTAGTCTCCTTTTATTTAATACATTTCATAATATTACCATAGCAATGTATTGAATGCAATATAGTGCTATGGTTTATTAGTATCATATTTTCATTTTTCACATCTTAGTATATAATGTAATTAAATGTAAAAATGTTGAGGTGATACTATGAAGTATAACTGTTTGATTGTTGATGATGAATTAGCACTTGCTGAGGCAACTGCAGAATATTTTAATGCTTTTCAAGTAAAGACTTGGTATGTTACCAACGGGATAGATTGTATGAATTTCTTAAAAGAAAATACTGTAGATGTATTTTTATTGGATATTAACTTAGCGCACGAAAGTGGCTTTGGTCTATGTGAAACACTTCGTAAAAATTATAATAACCCTATCTTTTTTATCAGTGCAAGACAAAGTGATGATGATATACTAAGAGCTTTAAATATTGGCGGAGATGATTATATAAAAAAACCATATACTCTAAGCGTATTACTTGCGAAAGTTAATACTATGATGAAACGTTTTGTCGTTAAAAAAGAAATTGAAGTCATTTCTGTAAATGATTTTGAGATAGATGCTCCTGCTATGAGAGTTTACCATAAAGGAGTTGATTTAAAACTTAAGACTATGGAATATAAATTGTTCTATTACATGTACCAAAACACCGGGAAAGTAATTACAAAAAATCAATTATTTGAAAATGTATGGGGTGATAGTTTTTTTAGTGATGGAACGTTAAATGTACATATTCGAAGGTTACGCGAGAAAATCGAGGAGGATCCTAATTCACCAGTTATTATAAAAACTATC
>JAQSXR010000059.1 GCA_029256575.1 Clostridiales bacterium
CTTGATGCAAATAACTCTCCATGCACTTTCCATGTGGTTCCATCTTGCGTTCTTATTTTTCGCCAATGAAAAGAGTTTTCAGTGATCTCCGAAAATACCCATTTCATTTCCTGTGAGGCTATTTCAGTTAAAACGATTGTTTCTTCTTCTTCTCTTGCTTCAAGGCGAGTCGCCTCACCTGCACATCCATAAAAAATATCCCATGCCTGGCTCTTAGGGTTATATATTCTAATCGTAGTACCGTATTCTGCATCCGGCTGTTTACCATTTATCCGCTCCTCTCGAGAAGGGCAAATAAAGATATCCTGAATGGCCGTTCCTTCTAATACCCATGAAAAAATCCATTCACCCTTTACATGCCTTTCCTTCTCTGTTCCGTGATTGTCAATCCATTCAAAATCCCATTCACCTATCAACGGTCCGAATAAATTATAAGCATCCGGTATACTATTACTTTTTGATTTACATATTAAAGCTTCAACAAATTCTCTCATTAATCTAACCTCCTGTTTTTCTTTATCAGATCCTATATTTTATGACATCTATATGTCATAGTTTGATAAAAACTTCAAAGCAGTTTCCATTAATTTCTGTCTATAATATTCTGGTTTAATAATTTTAACTCTATCCCCCATACTATTCACTTACCTTTTCAAAATTAGTGTTCATAATCTTCTCTAGCCATAAAAGATGAAATGAAGTCATTATTTCATTTACTAATTTATCTTTATTTGTCCAATGAATGTAGTGAGCCGAGTTTTTCAGATTTAAGGAATAAAGATACCGCCATGATAGCAGATTATTTCTTTTGCACCATATGTCATGATTTTTTGCAATGATGCTTCTGCCTCATTTATATCCAGTGTAAAGAGAGGATTTGCAATTACTAACTCCCCATTTTCAAGCACTGCTGCATCACCTGCAACCATAATTTCTTTCTGTTGCACATAAACGGAAATATGCCCCGGAGTGTGTCCAGGTGTCTCAATGATAGTACAACCCCCACACCAGTTAAAAAAATCTCCATTTTGAACTTCTATATCTACCGGGATAGACTGAACGTTTTTAAGAATATTGCAAAAAGCCAATCCAAATTCTTTTTGTTCCTCGGGTAAATTCGGTTGCATCGCCTCTGCTTGTTCTAAGCGAAGTGATTTAAATTGACCAGAAATATATGGCGTCTCTTTTTTGCTTGCAATAACTTGTATTTGAGGATATTTCTGTTTCAGTTCAGATAATGAGCCTACATGATCATGGTCATGATGTGTAATCAAAACATGCGTCAGATCTCCACAGGAAAGATTGTTTTCTTCCATTGCCTGTTCAACCGCAGGAAGAAAACCAGTATATCCACAGTCAATCAGAACCATATTTTCATCATCATTTAATATTACTGGATGAATTACATCTTCAACGTCTCCGAACCTAAACTTAATGTTTAATATTATTATTTTATTCATGGGTAGATTCTCCTATTTATTACTATTAGTTAAGATGTACATGCCTAAGCCCTTTATAACTGCTTTTATGGATATTTTGAAACTTTATTCTCTCCATCAATTAATTTATTTTACTCTATGGGCAATTGGATGATTCTCATTAAATTGTATCAAGTCCCACAAGTTCCCATATAAGTCTTTGAATACTGCAACTATACCATATGATTGTTCTTTTGGTTCTCTAACAAATTCTATTCCCTTTTCTACCATGTCATTATAATCTCTCCAAAAGTTATCTGTTCCCAGGAATAAAAAAACTCGTCCTCCTGCCTGATTTCCGATAAAATTAATTTGTTCTGCTTTCGAAGCCTTTGCTAATAATATTGTAGTACCTGTAGAACTAGGCGGAGATACTACTACCCAACGTTTATCTTGTTCTGGCTGATATGTATCTTCAACTAGCGTAAAATCTAGTTTTTTTGTATAAAATTCGATAGCTTCATCATAATCCTTTACCACTAATGCAATATGTACAATAGCTTGTATCATTTTTAATATTCCTCCCTTTTTTCTTATTCATTTCCATATTAAAAAGAATACCATATTCTGTAATTTTTATAAATAATTTTTATAAACTAGTCCCGTCTTATGTCATTTTTTCAACTTATTGTGTAAATAGTAAAACATAGTTTACATTTTATATACCATAATACATGAGAATAACTCTTCAACCTTTCAATTATGTTATTTAATTTGACAACCAAAATAACATATGTTACTATTAACCTATGTTATCTATAAAGGAGTGCAATTATGTCAATCAAATTAGCAATATTAGGCTTACTAAGCTGGAAGTCGTCAACAGGATATGAACTAAAAAAGATTATTGAAGATTCCTCCTTCATGTATTGGTCCGGTAATAATAATCAAATTTACAAAGCTTTAATGATTATAGAAAATGAAGAACTTGTTACAAGTGAAGTGGTTCATCAGGATAACTCTCCTTCAAAGAAAATATATACCATAACAGAAGAAGGACTTAAAGAACTAAGAAAATGGCTTGTGTCATCGCCAGAAGCTCCAGAGATAAAAAAAACATTTTTGGTTCAACTTGCTTGGTCAGATATGTTAAGTAATCAAGAATTAAGTGAGTTGCTCTCAAGATATGAAAATGAAATCAGACTGCAATTGATGATGCAGAATGAAAAATATAGGCGTGCTCTTCATACCCCTAATAGAAGCCCTAGGGAAAGCACAATATGGGAGATGATTTCGCAAAATATTATTTCAACCTATAACAATGAACTCAATTGGGTCCATGAAACACGTCAGAAGTTGTTTGAGAATGAAGTTGTGGAGGTAAAAGACAAAATGAACTATCAAATTATAGAAATAGAGAGCAAAAAATATATTGAGCTGATTTCTGCTAATGAACCTTTAAGTACAGAGAATGATGCACTTGACATGATAGCTTTATGCTGGGAACATGAGTTAAATGCGATTATGATACACTATGAAGCCCTTTCGGAAGATTTTTTCAAACTTAGAACTAAAGTAGCTGGTAATATTATTCAGAAATTCATAAATTATGGTATAAAAGCTGCTGCTATTATTCCTCAGGAGACAATTGAAAAAGGCAGATTTAAAGAAATGGCCTTGGAAACAAACAAAGGCAATCATTTTAGATTGTATAAAAGTAAAGAATTTTTTTAATATTTTAAATATATAATATGGATCTAATTCTCCTTCGTTGCTTCTATGATGTAAGATGAAACAAAATCCTCGATATTTCTATTTGGAACCCATGAGCTGATAATATCTTTGCTGTTATCTTTCGGAGTTAATTTAATATGTTTGAAACCAGCTTTATGCATCATTGCTCTAATATTTTCAACATATTCAGCTCCAGCAATACAGCCTGACATCATACTTAAATCATGTTTGATATGCTCAGGTAATTGTGCTGTTGCGACAACATCAGAAATAGATAATTTTCCTCCTGCTTTCAGTACTCTATATGCCTCACTGAATACTTTCTCTTTTTCAAGAGACAAATTAATAACACAGTTAGAAATAATTACATCAACAGATGCATCTGCCACTGGTAAATGTTCTATTTCTCCTAATCGGAATTCAACATTTTCATATCCATTTTTCTCAGCATTCTCACGCGCTAATTTAACCATTTCAGGTGTCATATCAACACCTATTACACATCCAGTATCACCAACCTGCCTTCTAGCAAGGAAACAGTCAAACCCGCCTCCACTTCCTAGATCAAGTACATTGTCTCCATCTTTTAATGTGGCTATTGCAATAGGATTCCCACATCCCAATCCCATGTTAGCTTCCAACGGTGCTTTGTTTATATCATCTTCAGAATATCCTATTCTTTTAGATGATTCACTAATATCTACATTAGTATCAGTCCCACAGCAACCACTGCCACTGCCACAGCAACAGCCCCCTTGTGCCCCCTTTAAGGCAATCTGAGCATAATTTTTTCTAATTAATTCTCTCATTTCTTCCTTTTTACGTATCATTATTATCCTCCCTAACAAATTTAAATCTATCATATATATAGACGATAATAAAGGAAAAAGGACGCATTTTTTGCGTCCTACTTTATCATTTGCAATAATTACATTCATGATTTTTTACTTCATAATCAATAATATTTCCTCTACCATCCATTTCAAGGTTGCAGCAAGATAAAAACTCTTCTTTTAGTAATATCCGTGCACGTTGAACTCTTGATTTTGCACCCGAAATTGATAAACCAACTTTATCTGCCAACTGTTTTTGAGTTACATTTTCGATTTCTGTTAATGTTAATGCCTGTCTGTATATTTCAGGTAGGTACTGCATCATCATTATTAAGCAGTTTGAAATTTCATTTATAGTGGCCTTTTCATCCGAGTTTTCGCATATTGCAAAATCTTCTGTTAATTCACTATAATGTAAATTATGTTTTTGTGTTCTATAGTAATCAATTATGGTATTTTTAGTAATGGTGTATACCCATGCTTGTATATTATTCAATTTATCCAAATTATTAATGCTATTATGGACCTTCATAAAAACGTTTTGTAATACATCTTCAACATCCTGATCATTATTAATACGTCTTTTTATGAAAATTCGTAATGGTGCACTGAATTCATCCCATATAATTTCGAAATTACTAGCCAATGAAATATCACTCTCCTAATAATTCAAGATTTCTATACTTACTATTATTTTATTCTTTATTATATAAAAAATCAATTTCGTATGCAAGTTCATCACTTGGTACAAAAGGGGTTCCATCTGCATTATAAAATACTTGCGTTGGAATAACCGATACTGGGAAATTATTTGCGGCCGTTGTATTTTTCCACACATCTACGAAATGTATAATTGCTTTTCCCTGAAAATCTTCATGTAATGTTTCTAAAACTGGTGCCATTTCCTTACAAGGCTGGCAGGAATCCGAACCAAAATCGATAACAAAAGGAAGTCCATAAGACTTAATTTCACCTAAATCAACGGATGATACTTCTAAGGGTGAGTTTACTACATCTGTATTTTCAGAATCCGTTTGAACTCTATTCTGATTATTTCCTTTATCATCCTCTTGGTTTTTATACACATAGATCCCTGCTACAACTGCTAACGCTAAAATTACAATAAGTATTTTTAACCACATGTTATACTAAGAAAATATCAAACTTACACGTTTGATATTTCTTTTCTCATTATCACAAGCGGAAATAGAAAAATTTAATACCTGCCTATCCTATTCCAGTCTCTTTAAATTGTCCATTTTAGAAATTGAAATTGTAAACTTTTTGCATTAACTGCGACAATCCGTCTTTCATTCACAAGTAAGTCGAATCTGCTGGACTGTCATTACGACTACCTTTAGACCCTTAGTGAGCCACGAAATCCTCTAGCAGCATAGTAGGATTCTGCTCCATTGTGGTACATAAAGACATTGTCGTAGCGGCGATCACAAAAGATGGCCCCACCGAGTTTTCTTATATTAGTATTCTTCCGTTAAAACCTCAATCCCCATCTCAGCAGCCATATCAATAGCGCTATTCTCGGGTTTATGTTCTTTCCTGGACTCCAATCCTTCACGGTCGTAACAAACACTTCTGCGGCCTTTAGGACTTTCCCCTGTACAATCATAAAAAATGTATTCATCCGTATTTTTATCATGATCAACAACATCCGGTTCTCCACCAGTTCTTTCCATCTCGTTTAGCGACCACATCTTTTCAGTATTAGCTTCCAACTTTGCTTGTACTTTAGTCCATTCAAGACCTTCATGGTAGTTCATATTTTTCTCAAAACGGGCTTTCAATATTTTGAGTAATTCGTCACGTTGTTCTGATGATAACTCCTTTTTATTGCTTATTGTATCAATCATTATCATGTTAGTTTCTCCCTTAATTTAATCTATTTATTATAACACTTCAATTGCCTTATTTGATATAATCTAACCGAATAACTGGAAATTAACCTCTTTTACTAACTTGATTTATTGTTCTTTTTATCTTTGATAGAAATTATATAAAAACCTGCACTATTTTCGTTGTTTTGAATAATTTAATTTAAGAAGATGATTGCATAGCAATCAGGTAGATTCCAGGAGTTTATATGGATAATAATAGCTACAGAATTGAAACACAATCAAGTGTAGGAATACCTTACGATAATATTAATTGGTATGATATAGAGGGCCAACCATTTGGTACCGCTTCTATGTTTAATGTTATTACATTTGGTGATGCAAATAATATTATTGATGTAAGTGGAGCTATGGCAGTTGGGGGAGACTTTGTAAGCCCACGGGGAATGAGCGTTGGATTTGGAAAAAATTCAAATCTTTCTGATACAGGATATTCTCCTGATGCAGTAAGGTTTCTAGTAGGTGGCAATGTATCAATGGCGGGTCCGTTGGTTGTTGTTGGTCATGTTGTATCCAACGGTGCATTCCGCACAGCCAGCGGAAGTACCTATTTAATTGGCAAAGATGGAACACCTTCACAGGTAGAAGAGCTAGAATATTTATATCAAGCAGCTGATGGAAGCCCTTATTGGGCACCAACAGACAAGGGAGATCATTATTTGATTCCTAGCTACGATGCACGTCGTTACATTCCAGCTAGTAGGATAAGAGCTGATCTACCCTCATTCTTTCAAAATGCAAGAGAAAGTATAGTAGATTATAAGAACTGTATTGAAGATCTAGAGGTAAATGGTAGTGTTATTAATAACTTTCACGAATGGATTCTTCGCGGTAATGACCCTCAACAAAATGTATTTTTGCTTGATGTTAGACCGAATGGTTTAATAAATAAGGGTATAAGGGCTGAAGTACCAGAGGGTAGTTTGGTTATCGTTAAGCTAAGAACTGGAAAGAATGCTCATTTACAATATGGTCTTTTTGGTGAACGAAAACGTGTTAACCATACCCTTTACGTATTTGAGGATGCTACTAATATATTTATGGAAGTACCTGCTGATATATGGGGTAGCGTGTTAGCACCTCAGGCTATGTTTCATGGTCACCCAACCGGGGGGCATGTTAGTGGAAATGTTGCACTACGCTCCTTTGCTGTAAATGCAAAGAGTGGATTCGAATTTCATCATTACCCTTTTATCGGTGGTGTTTATTGTGCGGGGATTTCACCTGCATTACCTGAAGAATCAGAAATATTCCCTATGCCTGAGCTAATGCCAATTCCGCTCTGTCCAGAATGCCCAGAGCCACCCCCTTGTCCAATACAACCGCCATGTCCGGAGGCCCCACCATGTCCAAGACAGCAACCATGTCCAGAGGCTCCCCCATGTCCAATGCAGCAACCATGTCCAATACAAGAAGCATGTCCAGAGGCACTACCATGTCCAATACAACAACCATGTCCTGAGCCACCACCATGTCCTTCCTGTCCAGAACAAATGAGCTGCCCACCATGTCCAACATGGCCTCTACCTCTACCTTGCCCTATTTGCCCAGAACAACGACCATGTCCAGTTTACCCAGAACAAAGACCGTGTCCTATTTGTCCAACTTGTCCAGAACAAATGCCATACACGGAATATGTGCCTTATCCTGTTAGAATTCCATGTCCAGAATACCCAGAACCTGAATGTCTTATCACACCAGGTCTAATAATTGGATGTATATGGGGGTGCAAGTGTTGCAATATTCATAAATGGGAAATTAAGCTTTATGAAATCTGTGATGAAAAGAAGGTATTGTTGTACTGTGATACGGTAGACAACTGTACTCAATTTGAATTTGAAGTACCTTTTGATGGCTATTATCTTTTGACGGTATGCCCTTGTTCAACATTTTGTATGATTTCAAGGTGTAAGCCAATCATTACACTCAAGAATGTTGGAGTATCAAATTTTATGATGGAATAAAATTAATATATTAATATAAATAATTATTGGTTCGAGTGTCAAAATCCTTACTATAATTGCAATATAAATATGGTATACACCATATTCATTATTGCAATTAAAATAGAATTTTGTACTCGAACCAATTTTTATATAAATAGTCAATTACAAATCGTCATCGCCGATCGAATCGCCGATGGGTCAAACTATCAACAGTTGATAACATTATCTATTATCATATCTACTATTAAATCTCTCTGTTGCAACTCATAAAAATCCAATTCCAGCCCCTTCATAAAGACATTTCCCCTCATGAAAGTCGACTGAAACGCTGATATCATAATGCTTGTCATCAAGTATATCTCCTTATCAGACTTTTCTTCACCGCATACAGCCTTAACAACTGGGAGGTAGCCTTCAATTGTTTGGGAAGTATTGTCTGTAAAATCTCCATTTTCAATATCCGAAAGTATTGAAATTCTGGAAATCCTCTTATTTTGCACTAAAAAAGAGCAATTCCGTTTAGCTAGAAAGCGAAGTTTTTCTAACGGCTCCATATCAAGACTTTGAGATAATTGATCAAAACGCTTTATTACATCACCAATTATCCTCTGTACACACAGGTTAACCAAATTCTCTTTTGTCTGAAAATGATAATTAATAAGACCAACACCTACCCCCGCTCTTAGTGCTATATCTCGAACCGTAACTTTCTCAACAGCTTCGCATTCCCTAAGAAGCTCGATTGTTGATTCCAAGATTTTTTCTTTCACACTATCTATTTTCATATGTTTGTTCTCCCGATTAATTATTTATTTTCGTAGTTCTCGTAATTATTAAAACATGCATTTTGCAATTCCATAGCAAATTTCTCTTGTTCCTCCATTTGACAAAGATGTGCAGATTCTTCAAACCATACAATTTCTTTTGTCTGCTATAACACTAGGAGCCTGATAGTCATATCTTCCAAGAAAGAAATAAACTGGTATTTTCAAATTATCTACTTTCTCATACAGGCTAATCTCCATTATTTCAGGCCATAAGTATTTTAAAGATAAAGTAAATCCTGACATAAATTTTAACAAATCTGCAAATCTATACTCCGTGCTTCGTAACATTTTACCCATATATATTTGAGTCAGGCTTCCAGTCTTGACAGCTGCTCCAAATTTATTACTCCAATTTGATCTTATACGCAGTCCTCTCATCCAATCTGAATATGGCGGTTCCCCTATTTGTTCTAATTGTTCAATCGCTTTCTTGTTTTTCCGTTCAATAGCACATTTCAAACAGTACTCATACGCATATTTTTCGTTAAGCTTTCCATCTATCATTTGCGAAACACCAATATATTTTTCAATAAATTGAGGATACTTTTGTGCTACTAATATACCTACTAGGCTTCCCCAAGAATGTCCAACTAAATAAATTTTTTTATGTTCGAATCTTTGAAGTAAATATTGAATCAATTCATGCGTGTATTCTATCATTTTATTAATTGTTAATGCTTCCTTGGGAATTCTTTTATTATATGAAAGTCCAGCCCCTAACTGATCCCAATTCACTACTACAAAATTTTTCTCCAAAGCCTTTTGTGTATCAGCAGCCACTCCAATGTTTGTTGTCCCAGGCCCGCCATGTAGGAATAGCAATACAGGGTTATTCCTATCTTCCCCTCTTATCATTATGTATTGCTTATATGACCCTAATTCTATCGCAAATAATTCAGCAATTCCGTTT
>JAQSXR010000060.1 GCA_029256575.1 Clostridiales bacterium
GTATAAATATATGAATCGTACCAAGAATTCCATTGGCTGATTGCAGAAAATAGCGTAATGGTTGCCAACACTGGTATGCACAATGGAAGAATAATTCTAAAGAAGATCATGAGATCATTCGCTCCATCAAGCTTGGCAGACTCTTCAAGCTCAGCAGGTAATCCCTCCATATAAGTACGCACAAGGATCATCCAGAAGACATTAACTAATCCTGGTAGTATAAAGACCCAGAAACTATCAATCAGATGTAATGACTTGATTATCATGTAGGATGGGATTAACCCACCACTAAAATACATAGTCAAGATAAAGAACAACGTAATTACTTTTCTTCCAGGCAAAGTTTTTTTACTCAACCCATATGCTAAGAGAGCAATAATTATTAGTGTAAGTGGAACACCAACTAAAACTCTCAGTACACTAACTTTGGCTGCAGCATAAATTTCCACATTTTGCAGTACAGCTCTATAGCTTTCTAAAGTAAACTCTCGTGGCCATACCATAATACCACCACGCAAGGAATCCGAAGCTTCATTCAAAGAAAGTACGACTATATTCCAAAACGGGTAGAACGTCACCAGAAACAATAGTGTAAGCATTAGATAAACAAATACTTTACCTAAGATGCTATAAATTCTATTTTTTATATACATAAATTCACCCTCCTAAACTTCTGTCTTACCGATAAGCTAAAATAGATGACTACTCTCAAATTTCTTGGCGATTTTGTTTACGGTAACCACTAATATAAAGGCAACTACTGATTTAAATAGCCCCACCGCTGTGGCATATGAGTACATATTGTTTTGAATTCCGTAGCGGAAACTATATGTATCTATTACATCAGAAAACTCTCGGGTCGTGCTGTTTCCTAAAAGGAAATACTGGTCAAATCCTGTATTCAAAAGATTTCCAACATTAAGTATTAACAATATCACCATCGTAGGCTTGATACTCGGGAGTAAAATATGCCAAATCTGACGTAAACGTCCTGCGCCATCGACGGATGCAGACTCAAACAATTCAAGATTTATAGCACTAATTGCCGCAAGATAAATAATAGTGTTATATCCCATGTCTTTCCAGGTATTGGATAAAGCAATTATAATCCAGAAATATTTACCTTCCTGCAAAAACACTATGCTATCGTTTGTTATGCCGGTAGCCATGAGAATCTGATTTAGCACTCCGTTAGCAGATAGTAAAGTAACAATAATATTTGAAGCAATTACCCACGAAACAAAATATGGTAGATATGATGATGTCTGTACTATTTTTTTGAATGTTATACTCTTACATTCGTTAAGCAATATCGCAATGAAAATAGGAACAAAGAAACCTATTGTTAGTGTGAGCACACTGGAAGCTAAAGTATTACGCATGACTCTGATAAAATCTTGACCAGAGAAAAAATACATAAACCAATCAAATCCGACAAACTTACTGTGAAAAAGAGTGGGCCAAAAGTTCCCAATCTTAGGAACGAATTCTACAAATGCCATATATAGTCCAGCAAGAGGACCATATGCAAATAGTAATGTTAATACGAAACTAGGTGCAATCATTAAATAGAAAAATTTGTGTTGCCAGATTCTGTGCCTCAATAGTGTTTTTATAATACACAACCCCTTCCGGTAAATCCTCTTAAGTTAATTTATCTTAAGTATATCAGCATAATTTTTATACAACAATGACGGGTTCTAACGATTTATACCCCGATTTAACACCAATTAGCCATTCCATTGACACAAAAAATAACAAATAGTATACTTAAAACGTAATATAAAATCCAATGAGTTTCGTCCGAAATTATTTGTATTCGCTATTCTTTTAAATACAAAATTACACCGCAACAATATAGGAGCTGTATTAATAATGAAAAAAATAAATTTCAGATTCCTCAAACTATTTCTGAATATGTCAATGATGAGCAAACTAATTTTGATGCTTGTTGTTGGAATACTCCCTCTGCTAATTACCACATTTTATTCTTACACGAACACGAGAAAGATACTGATTAATCAAACATATCAAAGTACAAAGACCACGAACATGCAAATTAGTTCCAACATCAACAATAACCTCGAATCATATATGCAAATAACCTCCATTATTTATACTGATACAACCTTGAAGTCATATCTGACAAAGAAGTATCAGGATGATTATGATTTTGTAACTGCTTACCAGTACATCAATCGTTTGATGTATAGCTTGTTGTTAGCTAACAATTCGGCAAATAATATTTCGATTTATACAAAAAATTTTACACTTCCTAGCGATGGGAAATTTATTTACCATATCACTGAGAGTACAAGTAACATTGATTGGTTGGTATCTAATTTAAATCATGGGTATATTGTATATAATGGTACCTCTGTAGACACTAAGGGAAACGCAGTCTTTTCGGTTGGACGAGCACTCAATTTTAACAATGAGAACTATACCTACGCTTACCTGGTGATTGATATTCCTGAAAGTGTTCTCTACTCACAAATCGAAAATGAGTTTCTACAAAAGGATTTTTATATAACAGATGAGAATGGTGTAATCATTTCCACAAGAAACAAGGAACTACTTTCTTCAAAGCTTGAAGACGTATTGGGAGTTGGAATTTTTTCTCAGCCAAATAATGTTTTGCAGACTGCAACAGTAAATAACGAAAAGGTCATGATTGTTTATACCAGCATGACTAACGGTTGGAAAACAGTAACCGTAATACCTATTAACAGCATTTTGTCTGATGCTACAAAGGCGTCTAGTCAAATTGCATTTATTTCTATTCTGTGTGTTATAATTTCAATTTTGTTACTACTATTGATTTCAAGGCATTTCTCGCGAAGATTGAAGGTGCTTAACAAACAGATATCCATGATTGCTGACAATAACTTTTCTTATCAGGCGAAAAATATCAGCGCCGACGAAATGGGGCAATTGTCAAATTCCATCAACATAATGGCCCGGAGATTAGATGAAGCAATTAATGAAGCATATAAAAAAGAGATTTTAAGGAAACGAGCAGAGCTTAATTTGCTTCAAAGCCAAATCAATCCTCATTTTCTTTATAATACTCTGGCAGGTATATCCTCTCTAGCTTTTCGCGGTGATAGTAATGAAGTAGGTAAATTAATAAATCATCTATCGCAGTTTTATAAAATTTCACTTCATCAAGGCAAAGAATATATCAGCATCGGTGAGGAAGTAAAGATTACAAAACATTATGTGGCGTTACAGAATATGCGTTTTAAGGATATGTTTTTATTTCACTGGGATGTTGATGAGGCTCTTTGTGAATATCAAACCCTTAAGCTTATGTTACAGCCATTTATTGAAAATGCTGTAAATCATGCTAT
>JAQSXR010000035.1 GCA_029256575.1 Clostridiales bacterium
GGAAAATATCGATTTAGTAGTACTAGCTGGTTATCTTGTGGTAATCAGTAATGAACTAGTGGAGACATTTAAGAATAGAATTATTAATGTTCATCCTTCGTTGATACCTGCTTTTTGTGGAAAAGGCTATTATGGACTTAAAGTTCACGAAGAAGCACTAAAAAGAGGTGTAAAAGTTACTGGAGCAACGGTGCACTTTGTGGATGAAGGTACTGATACGGGGCCAATTATTTTACAGATGCCTGTAATGGTAGAGGAAAATGATACACCAGAAACATTACAAAGAAGAGTAATGGAACAGGCTGAGTGGGTGATACTTCCTAAAGCAATTAATATGATAGCAAATAAAGAATCTTAGAATTACAATAAGTAATTCAAGATATTAATGTATTAGTATTGATAAAATACTACGAAGAAGAGGTATGATTATGAAGATTCTCATAGTAGGTGGCGGTGGACGTGAACATACATTAGTATGGAAGGTTGCACAAAATAAGAAAGTTACGAAGATTTATTGTGCACCAGGAAATGCAGGAATTAGTGAAATAGCAGAATGTGTTGACATTGCTGCAACAGACATAAATGCATTAGTTGAGTTTGCAAAAGAAAAGAAGATTGATTTAACGATAATTGGGCCAGATGATCCTCTGGTGATTGGAATTGTAGATGCATTCGAAGCAGAGAATTTGAGGGTATTTGGGCCGAGAAAAAATGCTGCTATCATTGAAGGTTCTAAGACTTTTTCTAAAGATTTAATGAAGAAATATAATATTCCAACGGCTTCGTATAAAAGTTTCACTGATGCAGAAGAAGCAAAGAAATATCTTGAAAGCTCTGACTTTCCGATTGTATTAAAAGCAGATGGGTTAGCTCTAGGAAAAGGCGTGCTAATATGCAAAGATTTAGCGGAAGCGTGTGAAGGCGTTAACTCAATTATGATCAACAAGAATTTTGGATCTGCAGGAAATATATTAGTCATTGAAGAGTTTATGACTGGGCGAGAAGTATCTGTACTTGCTTTTTGCGATGGGGAAAATATTCTACCAATGACATCAGCACAAGACCACAAAAGAGCAAAAGATGGGGATCAGGGGTTAAATACTGGAGGTATGGGTACTTTTTCACCAAGTCCATACTATACCGATGAAATGGCAGCAGAGTGTATGGAAACAATATATAAACCTACGATGCAAGCTATGAAAGCGGAAGGTCGTCCTTTTGTAGGGATTCTATTCGTCGGGCTTATGATGACACCAAAGGGGATAAAGGTATTAGAGTATAATGCACGCTTTGGAGATCCAGAAACGCAAGTAGTTTTACCTCGTATGAAATCAGATTTAATCGATGTTATAGATGCATGCTTAGAACAAAGACTAGATAAATTCAACTTGGAATTTGATGACAATGCAGCAGTTTGTGTTGTATTAGCATCAAATGGTTATCCAGAACATTATGAAAAAGGATTCGCTATCGAGGGATTAGAGAATTTTAACCAAAAAGAAGGATATTATGTATTCCATGCCGGAACGAAAAGTACAGAAAATGGCATCGTCACAAATGGGGGTAGAGTACTAGGAGTATCTGCTCTAGGAGAGAATTTAACACAAGCAAAAAAGAATGCGTATCACGCAGTAAACTGGATTGAATTTGAGAATAAATATTATAGAAGTGATATTGGCAAGAATTAACGAACAATGGGTGAACAATGGGGACGGTTCTTTTTGTATCAAAGTGATACAAAAAGAACCGTCCCTAATGTATCAAAGTGATACAAAAAGAACCGTCCCCATTGTATCAAAGTGATACAAAAAGAACCGTCCCCAATGTATCATTTATTTATTATTTAGCAGATGGGAAAAATGGTCTTAATGTAGCTGCTACATTACTTACTGGCATAGTTTGTAGTATGATTTTACCAGGGCCTGTAACAACTGTATTGAATATTCCTTCTCCACCAAAGAGCATATTCTTAACGCCAGGAACAGTTTGAACTTCGATTGAACAAGTTTCTGTCATTGCTGCAAGGTAACCAGTATCAATAACCATAGATTGACCAGGTTGAAGATCATATTCCATTGCATATCCGTCTATTTCTATAAACGCAGTACCAGTACCGGAGAGTTTTTGCATTATGAAGCCTTCACCACCAAAAAATCCAGCACCTAATTTCTTTTGAAAATGTAGAGATAATGTAACACCTGAATCGGATGCCAAGAAACCTGATTTTTGAACAATCATATTATTTCCTGGTGCAATGTTCAATGCGCGAATTGAACCTGGAAAACTTGATGCAAATGCTATCATGCCGTCTCCACCCATAGCTGTATATCTGTTTTGGAACATAGAGTCTCCAGAAAACATTCTACCAAAAGCTTTTCCAATACCGCCATTTGTAGTTGTTTCCATCTTCATATTTGGGCTCATCCAACTCATCGAGCCTCTTTCTGTTATTAAAGTTTCTCCTGCACTAACATAACATGTAACCACAGGAAGTGGTTCTCCGTGAATTTCATATCTCATACAATTTCCCTCCAAATATATAATATAATTACAGATACAAGTATACACTAATATGAAACATGAATAAAGAGAAAATAGGAATTTATCCCAAAAAAAGACGAGAGAATAAATTGTTTACAGTATATTGACACACATAGTAATGTGTGATACATTGTATTTAGAGGTGATAATATTTTGGCGAAAGAGAATTGTAATATAAGCAGTGATTTTATAAGAGGAAATATAGATACAATAATTTTAAGAGTATTGTCACAAGGAGATACTTATGGTTATGAAATTATAAAAACTATATTTGAAGATAGTAAAGGTCGATATGAATTGAAAGAACCATCGCTTTATACAAGTCTTAAAAGACTTGAAGCACAATGCTTAGTGGAAGCTTACTGGGGAGATGAATCTCAGGGTGGACGGAGAAAATACTATAGAATTACGCAAGTAGGGATAGAGTCCTATAGGCAAAGTATTTTGGCTTGGCAAATAGCAAGACAACTACTTGATGAATTGATTTCAATTGATTTTAATGATGATATACAGAATAGAAGGAGGTAGTGTTATGAATTGTGAACGTTGTAATAAAAGACCAGCAACAATATTAGTGACTAAGATTTCGAATGGTAAAAAGACAGAAACAAGGTTGTGTTCTCAATGTGCAGGAGAAACAGAAGGTTTATATTTTAATACAGATATGTCGATACAAAATATTTTGGCAGGATTATTAGATACCTCTCTAAAAGAAAGTCAAGTACAAGCTACCTGTAAACAATGCGGATTAACATATCAAGAATTAAAGAAGACTGGTAAATTAGGCTGTGAAAACTGTTACAAAGTATTTGAACCTTATTTAAATGCTACACTTAAACAGCTAAATGGAGCTGCTATTCATATTGGTAAAATACCAAAAATAAACAAAGGCAAACTTATTCGCCAAAGAAGAATTGACGAGTTAAATTTAGAGTTACAAAAAGCAATTAAAAATGAAGAATATGAAAAAGCTGCAACTCTTCGTGATGAAATCAGAAGCATAGGGAAGGAGGGCATTGAGAATGAATAAGTGGTATGAGGAAGTAGATAATAAGAAAGATGTAATTATTTCTAGTAGAGTTAGACTGGCTAGGAATATAAAGAAGTATCCTTTTGCGGCTAAGTTGGGCAGAGAAGGAGCAGAACAACTTATTGAAAATGTAAAAGAAGTATTCTTTGCGCAATCAGAACAAGCAAAGAAATTTTATGAATATTACGATATTGGGGAATTAAATAGTGTAGAAAAGATGGCAATGGTCGAAAGACACGCTATTAGTCCAATGTTGATTAATAAAACTGATAAAACAGGACTCATAATGTCCAAGGACGAGACTATGAGTATCATGATTAATGAGGAAGACCATTTGAGAATCCAATCCATCGCATCTGGAATGGATATTGAAAAGGCTTTGGATTATGCGAACAAAATAGATGACTTATTAGAGGAACAATTAGCATATGCTTTTGATGATCAATTTGGTTATTTGACCTCTTGCCCTACCAATGTTGGGACTGGACTAAGAGCATCCTATATGCTTCATACCCCTGCATTAGAATCAACGGGAAAACTTCAGATAATACTTGAAGCTATGAGTAAGTTTGGTGTTAGTGTTAGAGGAATATACGGAGAAGGATCTCAAGGTGAAGGCAGTGTGTTTCAAGTATCAAATCAAAAGAGTATAGGACAATCAGAAAGTGATATTATTGAGAATTTAAATAGTATTGTAAAACAAATTGCGGATCAAGAAAGAAAATTACGTGAGAAATTATTTACGGAAAACAGAGAAAAGATGGAAGATACTTGCTTTAGGGCATAT
Source organism: Clostridiales bacterium (assembly GCA_029256575.1). GTDB lineage: Bacteria > Bacillota > Clostridia > Lachnospirales > JAQSXR01 > JAQSXR01. The sequence goes on from JAQSXR010000035.1 coordinate 4,359, forward strand.
GGTATATTAAAATATGCAAGAGAGATTTCTTCAAAAGAAGCGGTCGCATTATTATCGGACTTGAAACTTGGAGCTGAAATGGGTATTATAAAGATTAAAGATGAAAAGCCACTAAATGTATACGAACTATTTTTAGCGATACAGCCGGCTAATCTTCAAAAAATGTCAGGTTTGAGCCTTTCTATAGAAGAAAGAGACATATCGAGAGCAAATTATATTAGAAAGAATTTACCGAAAATAGTATAAATAGAAAGTGGTTAGGAGGAAGTAAAATGAGTGAATTTACAGATAGAGCAAAAGTTGCAATTGATGCTGCAAAAGAAGTAGCACGAGAAGTAGGTCATAACTATGTTGGAACGGAGCATCTGCTAGCTGGGTTATTAAGAGAAGACACAGGACTCGCAGCAAAGATACTTAATACTTACAATGTTACAGAAGAAAAAGTACTTCAATTAATAGAAAAATATATAACTTCAAATGGGGTTGCAGTAGCAGAACCAGAATTCTTTACACCTAGAGTTAAGAGTATTCTAAGTATGAGTGTGTTAGAAGCTAAGAAGTTTAATGTTAAGCAAGCAGGAACAGAACATATTCTTATCGCATTACTAAGAGAAAGTGATTGTGTTGCCGTTAAGATATTAGTAGTACTAGGGATATCACCACAAAGAATCTACATTGATATGCTTAATGCAATGGGTGTTGAGCCAAGTGCAGCCAAAGATTTCAATAACAAAAAAGTTAAAAGTCAACAAGCGCAGCCACAAACACCTACTTTAGATCAATTTAGTAGGGATTTAACTGCACTTGCAAAAGAAAATCATTTTGATCCTGTAATAGGAAGAAATGAAGAAATACAAAGAGTAATCCAAATATTAAGTAGGAGAAGTAAAAACAATCCTTGTTTAATTGGAGAACCAGGAGTTGGTAAAACTGCAATTGTTGAAGGACTTGCACAAAAAATTATAGAAGGAAATGTTCCGGAAACAATACGAGATAAGAGAGTTGTAACACTCGATTTATCGAGCATGGTTGCAGGGTCTAAGTACCGAGGAGAATTTGAGGAAAGAATAAAAAAGGCGATTGAAGAAGTAATTCAAGCCGGCAATGTACTCTTATTTATTGATGAAATTCATACTATTATTGGTGCGGGTGGTGCTGAAGGCGCGATTGATGCCTCAAATATTTTAAAGCCTTCACTAGCAAGAGGGGAAATTCAATTAATTGGAGCAACAACGCTTGACGAATATAGAAAATATATTGAGAAAAATGCAGCCTTAGAAAGAAGATTCCAACCAGTTAAAGTTGATGAGCCTTCTGAAGAAGAAGCAATAAAGATTTTGCAGGGATTAAGAGCACCATATGAAGAACATCATAAGGTTAAGATAACGGATGAAGCGATAAGTGCGGCAGTAAAATTATCAATTCGATATATTAGTGATAGATTTTTACCAGATAAAGCAATTGACTTAATTGATGAGGCATCCTCTAAGAAACACTTAAGTATATTTACCGCTCCACCAGAATTAAAACACCTTGAACAGAGAATAGAAGAATTAGAGAAAGAAAAAGAAAATGCGATAAAACTTGAGGAATATGAAAGAGCTGGAAACATTAAGAAAATGCAACAAGAGATAAAAGATGAATTAGACAGCTCCAAGGAAAAATGGAATGATGATACAACTAAGACAAAACTAGTTGTTGGAGAAGAAGAGATAGCTGATATTATAGCTAGTTGGACTGGAATTCCAGTAAAGAGATTAGTTGAAGAAGAAACAGAAAAATTAATTAAGTTAGAAGATGAACTTCATAAGCGAGTTGTCGGTCAAACAGAAGCTGTTTCTGCAATCGCAAAAGCAATTAGACGTGGTAGAGTAGGAATTAAAGATCCAAAGAGACCAATAGGATCATTCTTATTCCTAGGACCAACGGGGGTAGGAAAGACAGAATTGTCCAAAGCTTTATCAGAAGCAATGTTTGGTGATGAAAATTCTTTGATTCGAATAGACATGTCTGAATATATGGAAAAACATAGTGTATCAAAACTAATAGGATCTCCTCCAGGTTATGTAGGCTTTGAAGAAGGTGGCCAATTAAGTGAGAAGATAAGAAGAAAACCATATTCGGTAATCTTATTTGATGAGATTGAAAAGGCACATCCAGACGTATTTAATATATTGCTACAGATATTAGATGATGGTCATATCACTGATTCTCAAGGAAGAAAAGTAAACTTTAAAAATACTGTTGTAATTATGACATCAAATGTTGGAGCAAGAAATATACTTGAACCAAAGAAACTTGGTTTTGCATCTCAGGTAGACGTAAAGAAAGATTACGATACAATGAAAACGGGAGTAATGGAAGAAGTTAAGAAATTGTTTAAACCAGAACTTCTAAATAGAATTGACGAGATAATTGTTTTCCACACATTAAGCAAGGATGAAATTAAGGAAATAGTTTCAATTATGATTAAAGGATTGGCAAAACGTCTCAAGGATAATGTTGGTATTGAAATTGAAGTTAGCGAGGAGGCAAAAAATCATCTGGCAGATGCTGGTTTTGATTTGAAGTTTGGTGCAAGACCGCTAAGACGTGCAATTCAAAGCAAAGTTGAAGATAAATTAGCTGAGAAGATGCTTGAGGGAAACATAAAAGCAGGTGATAAAGCGATAATTAACTTTATTGAGGGAGAGATCTCAATCGACGTAAAGTGATAAGCGAAAGAATTAAGTGTAACTTTAACTAGATTTATACTTAAATATGATATATAATGTTTATATAAACACTTTAATGTCAAATTGGAGGAAATATTGATGGCAATCGTACAAGAAATAATTCGTGTAGAGGTAAATAATACAATCAGTTTTGGTAACTATGAATTAACAGAAAAGAAAAAGGTATCTGATTTTGAGTTTAATGGAGACCTTTATAAAGTAAAGACATACAATGAAATAACTAAGCTAGAAAAAAATGGTATGCTTACTTATGAATCAGTTCCTGGAACAGCAGTATTTAATTTTAAGCCATCAACAAATAGCGTTGCGTTTGAAGTAGCTGGAAAAGATACAGCTCAGATATCACTTGAGCTTGAAGCTGAAAAAGAATATAAGATAATACTAAATGACGTAAATGTTGGTAAGGCTAAGACAAACTTAGGCGGCAAATTAACATTTAGCGTTGAATTTGCAAACGAAACTCAAACAGTTAAAATAGTAAAATTATAATTACAAACGCTTTAAAAACAGACATAAATTAATAATGATTTTTCTAATAGCTGTGCAAATAGAATGTTTTATAATTCTTTGCACGGCTATTATTATAGTTAGTGGGGGAAAAGATGGCTAAACTAAAGACGATGTATATTTGTAACCAATGTGGTTATGAAACTGCAAGATGGATGGGTCAGTGCACAGAGTGTAAGGAATGGAATACACTTGAAGAAAAGATATATGATGTAAAAAAAGAAAAAGCAAGTGTCAAATCATCGATTTCAAGAGCGAATCTTCAAAGGCTTACCGATGTAGAAACGAAAAGTAGTGACAGAATTCTAACGAGTTTAAATGAATTTAATCGTGCTATGGGTGGTGGAATTGTAAAGGACTCAATTACGATACTTACAGCTAAACCTGGGGCGGGGAAATCTACACTTTTATTACAAGTTGCCAATGATTTAGCCAATAGAGGAATGAAAGTATTATATGCATCTGGTGAAGAGAGTGAGAGTCAAATTAAGAGTAGAGCACTTAGAATATTGGATACTATATCGGATAATGTATGGGTAGTATCAGATAATAATCTAGATAATGTACTCGCCATTATTAATGAAATACAACCAGGGTTAATTATAGTTGATAGTATACAAACTTTTATTATGGAGGAATTTTCTCCTTCTAGAGCAGGCTCTCCATCACAAACAATGGGTTGTGCAAATGGATTACTTCAAATAGCCAAGAATCCAAACTCTCCCAAAGCAGTTATTATAGTAGGTCAGATGACGAAAGATGATGAATTAGCTGGAGTAAGAGCGTTAGAACATCTTGTAGATGCCGTACTTGTTATTGATGCAGATAGTGGTGAAGAATTGAGAACGCTTACAGTTGATAAGAATCGATTTGGAAGTGCCGGTGAAATAGGATTTTTTAACATAACTGAAAAAGGAATGATATCGATTGATAACCCTTCAGAATATTTTATGACAAGTAGGGAAAACAATTCTCAAATATCTGGAGCGGCATTAGCAGTAATTAAAGAAGGCACAAGATCTATAATTGTTGAAATAGAAAGCTTAGTATCGAAATCGTTCACTCCTTACCCATCGAGGATAGCGGAATGTTTAAAAAGAGAACAATTAAATACACTAATATCAGTTCTTGAACAAAGAGGAAATATAGGACTTTATGATAAAAATGTAGTTGTAAAGACTACAGGAGGAATACGTCTCAAAGAAAATGCAGCGAACTTAGCAACCATAATGAGTATTGTGTCTTCCGCATTGAATAAAGGAATTCCAAGTGATACGGTATTTATTGCAGATGTTGGATTAACAGGAGAATTAAAAAAAGTACCATTTACAGAGAGTAGAATCAAAGAATTAGATAGAATGGGCTTTAAGAAGGTAATTATTGCCAAAGGTACATTAGCGAGAGCAATTAAGACAGAAAATATTAAAATAGTAGAGTGCAATACTTTGTTAGAGGTAATAAAAATGATGTAATGAACATTTATGAATTATATATTTGAATTATAAATATTATCCAAATTTAATGGTATAATAAAAGAGTTGAAGTTCCTTGAAACAAGGACTTCAACTCTTTTGCAATCTTTAAATTAACAGGGGCGGCAAGACTCGAACTCGCGGCATTTGGTTTTGGAGACCAACGTTCCACCAACTGAACTACACCCCTAAGACAAGTGCTATTATATCGTGAATTGAATAAGATGTCAACAGAAAATTTATAAAATGTAAACTAGAAATATTTTAATATTACAAATTAGATTAATAAAATACACTAGAAAAAAATATATATTCGTAAAATATGACTACTTTTCTAAATGATATTGTAATTTCTGTGGTATTTGTTATAATGATAATCACGTATTCATATTTTTATACGGCAATATTTAATTACGAAGGGAAAGTGATGTTAGGGTTGAACGAAAAAATCCGTCTATATGGTTTTAATAATCTTACGAAGACACTAAGCTTTAACATTTACGACGTTTGCTATGCAAAGAGTAAACGAGAGAAAGAGGATTATATCGAATATATTGATGAACAATATAATTCAGACCGTCTTACGAAGATTCTCTGTGATGTCACAGAAATGATCGGTGCAAATGTACTAAACATATCAAAACAAGATTATGACCCACAAGGAGCAAGTGTAACTATTCTAGTTTCGGAAGAAAAGATGCCAATTAGAAGCAGTGAGAATTCTACTGATGTCAATCTGTCAAATGCAGTTTTAAAAGAAAGCGTGGTTGGACATTTAGACAAGAGCCACTTGACTGTTCATACTTACCCTGAATTTCATCCTGAAAACGATATTACAACTTTCAGAGTAGACATAGATGTATCTACATGTGGTAAGATTACGCCACTAAAAGCTTTGAACTACTTAATCGGTAGCTTTGATTCGGATATCATGACAATTGATTATAGAGTAAGAGGCTTTACAAGAGATATAAATGGCAAGAAGTATTATATCGATCATTCTATAAATTCAATACAGAACTATGTGGCAAAGAAAACACTGGATAAATATGATGCGATCGATGTTAATGTTTATCAATCAAATATTTTTCATACAAAAATGATGTTAAAAGATATTAAACTACATGATTATTTATTTAATATAGATGAACATGATTTAACACCATCAGAGAAAAGATCCATAAGAGATGAAATTTCTAAGGAAATGATTGAAATATTTTACGGTGTAAATGTATACAACGAAGATGAAGGTGAGGGCGAAAATGATCCAACAAAATAAGCCAAACCAAGATAGCGTTCCGCTACAGAAAGCACTAATTGATTATAGATTAAATAGGATAGTTTCATTTGATGTACCAGGGCATAAACAAGGTAGAGGTAATTTAGAATTAACGGATTTCTTAGGACAAAAGTGTATGTCAGTAGATGTTAATTCAATGAAACCTTTAGATAACTTGTGCCATCCAGTTTCAGTAATAAAGGAAGCAGAACAACTAGCAGCAGAAGCATTTGGTGCTAGCCATGCGTTTTTTATGGTGAATGGGACAACCTCTGCTGTACAAGCAATGATAATGAGTGTTTGTAAGACTGGGGATAAGATAATTATGCCAAGAAATGTTCATCGCTCAGCTATTAATGCATTAATATTAACAGGAGCAGTTCCGGTATATGTTAATCCAGGAACGAATGAAAAGTTAGGTATTCCACTCGGAATGGCCTTTAAGGATGTTGAAACAGCAATAATAAATAATCCTGATGCAAAAGCAGTATTTATAAATAATCCGACATATTACGGAATATGTTGTAATCTTGAGAAGATAACGAAATTAGCACATGAGTATGGAATGAAAGTATTAGTTGATGAAGCACATGGAACACATTTTTATTTCGGGGAAAATATGCCGATGACAGCAATGGCTGCAGGAGCGGATTTTTCTTCTATTAGTATGCACAAAACAGGTGGATCATTAACTCAAAGTTCTATGCTTCTAATGGGGAAAGATGTGAATGAGAATTACGTTAGACTTGTAATTAACTTAACTCAAACTACGAGTGCATCCTATCTATTATTATCTTCCTTAGACATAACAAGAAGAAACCTTGCCATAAATGGAAAAGAAGTATTTGCTAAGGTTGTAGGGTTGTCAGAATATGCTAGAAGTGAAATTAATAAAATAGGTGGATTTTATGCTTACTCAAAAGAAATAATTAATGGTGATAGTGTATATGATTTTGATGTTACTAAGTTAAGTATCTATACACGTGATATTGGACTTGCTGGTATTGAAGTGTATGACATTCTACGAGATCAATACGATATACAAATTGAATTTGGAGATATTGGAAATATACTAGCAATTATTTCAGTAGGAGATTTATTAGGTAACATAGAACGATTAGTTGCAGCACTTACTGATATAAAAAGATTATATGAAAAAGACAAAATTGGTATGTTTGACCATGAATATATACCACCACAAGTTGCGTTAACACCACAAAAAGCTTTTTACTCTGAAACGACAGTAATGCCAATAGAACAAACATTGGGAGAAGTATGTGCGGAATTTGTTATGAGTTATCCACCAGGAATTCCTATATTTGCGCCAGGTGAAGTAATTACTCAGGATGCACTTAACTATGTAGAATATGCTAGAGAAAAAGGTTGCTTTTTAACTGGTGCAGAAGACATGACGATTAAGAATTTAAAGGTTATTAAGAAGTAGAAGAATCTAAAAATTGGGATATATCACGGATTAGAATAAATTCTATAAGCGATTTAGAACAAAAGGAGGCTTTATAAGGTGGAATTATGGTATACAGAGGAACACACACCAGACGTGCGATTTTCAATTAAAGTTAGTGAACAATTATATAATGGAAAAAGTGAATTCCAACAAGTAGATGTTTTTCGCTCAAATGAATTTGGAAAGTTTCTTACTTTAGATGGTTTAATGATGGTAACGGAAAAAGATGAATTTATATATCATGATATGATAGTACACATACCGATGGCTACGAATCCAAATATAAAGAAAGTATTGGTAATTGGAGCTGGGGATGGCGGTACAATCAGAGAATTAACAAGATATAAAACGATTGAACAAATAGATATGGTTGAATTAGACAAATTAGTAGTTGATGTAAGCAAAGAATACTTTGCTGATTCAACTGCAACTAGCTTCGATGATAAAAGAGTAAATATTTATTATGAAGATGGACTTCGTTTTGTTCGTAAAAAAGCAAATGAATATGATTTGGTTATAGTAGATTCAACAGACCCATTTGGACCTGGAGAAGGCTTGTTTACGAGAGAATTTTACGGTAACTGCTACAATGCCCTAAAAGAAGATGGAATCCTTGTAAATCAACATGAAAGCCCTTATTATGATGTATTTGCAAAAGCAATGAAAAGAGCTCACCTTAGAATCAAGGAAGTTTTCCCTATTTGTAGTGTATACCAAGCACATTTACCAACCTATCCTTCGGGACATTGGTTATTTGGTTTTGCCTCTAAACAGTACGATCCAATTGATGACTTAGATGCAGATAAATGGAATGCGTTAGGAATAAAAACAAAATACTATAACACGGAACTTCATAAAGGATGCTTTGCACTTCCGAATTATGTAAAGGAGATACTAGCGAATGTCAATTAAAAAATATAATGCATGTTTTCTTGGATGCGAAAGTGAATACGAGGACGCAGATATTGTAATCTTTGGAGCACCATTTGACTCGACAACATCTTTTAGACCAGGAACACGTTTTGCAAGTAAAGTAATGCGTTCCGAATCGTTTGGAGTTGAAACATATAGTCTTTATCAAGATAAGGATTTAGAAGATATTAATGTGTTTGACGGTGGAGACCTTGAACTTATATTTGGGGACCCAGCAATTGCACTTGATCAAATAGAAGAATTTGCTTCAGAGGTACTAAGTGATAATAAGATGCCATTTCTAATTGGTGGAGAACATTTAGTAACCCTTGGTACAGTACGTGCTGTAGCGAAAAAATATGAGAATCTACACATAATTCACTTTGACGCTCATGCAGATTTACGTGCAGATTATTTGGGACAAGAATTATCACATGCATGTGTAATGAGAAGATGTTGGGAAATTATTGGGGATAATAAAATATTCCAATTTGGTATCCGTTCTGGAGAACGACAAGAGTTTACTTGGGGTAAAGATCACGTATATACAAACAAATTTAATTTGGATCATTTAGATGAAGTAATCGATAAGCTAAAAGATGTTCCAGTCTATATAACAATTGATTTGGATATATTAGACCCTTCTATATTCCCAGGAACTGGAACACCAGAAGCAGGTGGAATCGATTTTAACACATTATTAGGTGGAATTCTTAAATTTACAAAATTAAATAACATAGTAGGAATGGATATCAATGAATTATCTCCTAGCTATGATACAAGCGGAGTATCAACAGCAGTAGCGTGCAAAGTCTTAAGAGAAATGCTCCTCGTAAAATAAAACAGGGTGATACAATGGGGACGGTTCTTTTTGTATCACTTTGATACAATGGGGACGGTTCTAAATGTATCACTTTGATACAGTGGGGACGGTTCTTATTGTATTACTTTGATAAAAGTTCAAGACAAGGTTAATGACCAACTTTAGTTTAAAATGAAAACGAGAGAACATACTAGTTAATAGTTAATCATTATTATTGACTTTGATTAATTATATTGCTATATTATAAGCATAAAAGGGAGTAGCTAGCACAAAAGTGGTTACGATGTCGACATAACCGATAGAAATATCCGTATCGTAATGAAACTGCGAGACTTTAATTGTAGGTTTTGAATACAATTGAGGTCTCGTTTTTTGATGCATATTCCAATGGAGGAAGAAACATGGAGATTTTGATTCAAGTAATTTTATTAGTAATTGGATTTTTATTTTTGGTAAAGGGAGCGGATTTGTTTGTCGAAGCTGCATCAAAAGTAGCAGACAAATTTGGTATTCCTCATCTTGTAATAGGACTAACAATTGTAGCGTTTGGAACAAGTGCTCCAGAAGCAGCTGTTAGCTTAACAGCTGCATTAAAGGGGAGTGTGGATATTACAATAGGAACTATAGTTGGAAGTAATATTCTTAATATATTAATTATACTTGGTTTAACAGCCTTAATAATTCCTGTAACGGTACAAAAATCTACAAAGAAATTTGAAATACCTTTTGTTATTTTTATTTCAGCACTTCTCTTAGCACTAGGCAATATTGGTGGAGAAATTAGTTCACTGGATGGAGGAATTCTTTGGATTGCATTTATTGTTTTTCTTGTTTACTTATATAGAATGATGAAAAAAGGGAATGGAGTTTCAGATGAAATTCCAGAAAGTAATAATGAAAGTACTTTAATGCTTTTGTTTTTTTTAATTATCGGACTAGCGCTAATTATATTTGGAAGTAATATTACTGTTAATAGTGCAACCAATATTGCTCGTTTAATCGGATTGAGTGAAAGATTTATTGGTCTTACAATTGTTGCTTTTGGGACTTCTTTGCCTGAATTAATAACATCAATTATAGCCGCTATGAAAGGAAAACATGATATTGCAATCGGTAATATTGTAGGCAGTAATATATTTAATATTTTATTTGTAATTGGAACGACTGCGCTTATTTCTCCAGTTGCGTTTGCTTCGAATTTCATTATCGATGGTTTTGTTTGTATTGGAGCAGCAGTATTATTACTTTTGTGTATATGGAAAAACGAGAGATTGAGTAAAAGTGGCGGAATCATAATGCTCGTAGTTTATGCAGCATACTTTGCTTACTTACTTACGTAGAAAAACATCCATAAGGTATCGCTTGTGTTATACAGATTATTAGTATAAAATAAGAAGTATAATATTGAAAACCCTAGGAGGTATTTATGGAAAATTTTGCTTTGATTACTGATTCTGCTTCGGACTTAACCAAGGAAATTGTAAATGACTTAGATATTAAATGTATTGGAC
>JAQSXR010000005.1 GCA_029256575.1 Clostridiales bacterium
TCTTTAAATAATTTATAGAAAATATCTTCAATCTGAATCTCCGCGTTTTCCTCACCAGATACTTTTGAGAATGCCTTATTTACAAGCTCAAAAAATCTTTCCTTCAGTTCCTCTGCAGTGTATCTAGCTCCATGATACCCGTAAAACAGACTCATCTTATCCCATAGCATTTGCTTTTCTTCATCTGTTTTAATTCCCACTAATGTTCCATACAGGTCGAAAATATAATTTTTAAACATTTTTTTTCCTTTCTTTCTCTTCTTCTTTTATCTGCCTCGGTGTCCTTAAATCATTCAGTTCAACACCCAATGATTCTTTTCTATATGCAACCCACCTTTTAATAAAAACATTTATAATACCTGCAATAGGAATAGCAAATATCATTCCTGTTAATCCTTTTATCGACCCAAGTATAACTACTGCTAAAAGAGTAAAAAAAGGATGAATTCCAATACTCTTTCCTTGAATCTTTGGTGATACTACAACTATATATACTTGTTGCACAGCAACAATGTAAATACCAACAAAAATTGCTTCTTTAACGCCACCCGTTACTAATCCAATAATAACTGCCGGTATTATTCCAATCCACGTCCCAAGATACGGTATTATGTTTGTGTATCCAGCAAATAATCCATTTAAAATAGCAAAATCAAAATCAATTGCTATTAATGTTAGAGATGTAAAGATTGATAATAACGTTAAATCCAATATCTTACCGCGAATAAATCCAAGAATTACATCATTAATATCCATAGCTATATCTTTAATTGATTTTCTAGTCTTATCTTTCACGGATAATCTTAATAAATTATCTCCTATCTTTGCAAAATATTCTTGGTTAAATAGAATGCTTCCTGCAAAAACCATACCAAAAAAGATATTTCCTAACACTTGACCTATCCCTGCAAAGGAATTAATTATAGAATTAAGTATCCCTTGTAATGCTCCGGTAACAGTAGATGTAATTCCTCCAAACTGTTCCGCCATTGTAGTTGATATTCCATACTCCTCTAGCATTCCGTCAATACTTTCAACTTGCCTAGAAAAATCAGTAAAATAGGAAGACAAATTCTTAGTAAGTTCTTCTAAACTGAAATTACCAAAAGTTCCCCCTACCATTACAAACGTACTATAGCATAAAAATGTAACAGCAGAAATAACTACGCTTGTAGCTAAAAAAATTGATATTAGCCTCGTAATTTTCTTCTTTTCCGGACTAAATGTGATAACTTCCTTTTTCTTTCCGAATCTAATGTGACCTATCTGGTGCTCAAAAAATCGAACCAAAGGAAACAATAGATACGCAATTATTATCCCGTATATAAGCGGTGATAGCATAGATAAAATACGAGCAAAAAATCCAGTTACCGTATCAACAACAATCGCCAAATTTGATACAGTGGCATATATTCCATATAAAATCACAAAACAAATGGTTATATACTTTATCTTTTTCATGTATGCTTTATCCAACTCGCGTTTCATGTAAACACTCCTACCTATATCGTATTTAATAATAATATCATTTCTTTACTTTTTTACAAAGTACATTTTGTTGATTTAAACGTTACGTGCTTTTTCGTTATTGGATGTACAAATCCTAACTCATTAGAGTGGAGGGCTAGTTTTACAAATCCTTTTATACCCGATATACTCTTATTATACTTTGTATCGCCAACTATTGGAGTATTATTATTTGCAAATTGTACTCTTATTTGATGATGTCTTCCTGAAATAAGATTAATCATAATTTTGCTGATTGTTTGTTCATTCTCTATTTTTGTCTCTATTAAACTATATTCTAATTTTGCAAACTTAGCACCATTTGTCCCCTTATTTACCACGAAAGACATATTACTAATAGGATCTTTTAAAAGCCAATCTTCTAGTTTCCCATTTTGAGGAACCTGTCCACAAACTTTTGCTATATAGATTTTTTTCATCATACCCAACCTTATTTGTTCACTCAATAATGCATTCGTTTCTTTTGTCTTTGCAAATACCATTAGCCCACTTACAGGTCTATCAAGTCTATGAACTAACCCTATATAATATTCATCTTTCTCAGTGCTTGTTTTTTTTAAATAATATCTTAACATGCTTACCATATCTACATCTTTTGATTTATCACTTTGCACTGGTGTATTCTCTGGTTTCTCAACTACAATTATATCTTCATCTTCATATACTATATCCATTATTTGCTTCTTCTCCGATTTTATATGCTATTTATTTTGATGGTATTTGAACTTTTTCGTTTATGATAACTAATCTTCCTTCATCAATATACTGTAAAATTTCTTGTATCTTTATATCTAACGCAGCTGACAATTGTATTGCATTTGATCTAGGATGATCCAATAAGAATTTCTCAACTATTTGAAATCTCGCAATATCTTTGTATGCACATTCTCTGCAACTAGTTGACTTAATACGAGAATTGTATAACTTTCCACAATGTTTACATACACATACTTCCATGCCTAAACCACCTCATCTTAATTTCGTTTTCATCTTGCCACATATTAAGGTATTGTTATAGTCTCTATCCCTTTTAGTGTATCACATGTTGACAAATATCTCTATATAAAATATAATTTTACCACATCATCAAGATAGGAGATTTTTATGATACTTTCAGTTTCAAACTTAAGTCACGGTTTCGGTGACCGTGCTATTTTTAATAATGTATCTTTTCGACTTTTAAAAGGCGAGCACATTGGTTTAATCGGTGCTAATGGAGAAGGAAAATCAACCTTCTTAAATATAGTAATAGGAAAATTGCAACCGGATGAAGGAAAGGTTGAATGGAATAAAAATGTTCGTGTTGGATACCTTGACCAACACACAGTGTTAGAGCGTGGCATGACAGTTCGTGATGTCTTGAAATCAGCTTTCAAATATTTATTTGATATGGAGGCTAGGCAGAATGAATTATATGACAAAATGGGCTTAGTAGAAGCAGATGAATTAAATTCAATGCTAGAAGAAACTGGCTTGATTCAAGATTTATTAACGCATAATGACTTTTATTCTATCGATGTTAAAGTAGAAGAAATAGGACGTGCATTAGGCCTAGATGATGTTGGTCTTGACAAAGATGTTAATGATTTGAGTGGAGGACAGCGAACTAAAGTTCTACTCGGAAAATTATTACTTGAAAAACCAGATATCCTTTTACTAGATGAACCAACAAATTACCTTGACGAACAACATATTGAGTGGCTAAAAAGATATTTGCAAGAATATGAGAATGCTTTTATTCTAATATCTCATGATATTCCATTCTTAAATAATGTTGTAAATCTTATTTATCATATGGAAAACCAAGAGCTAAATCGATATGTTGGCGATTACAATACCTTTATGGGTATATATGAAATGAGAAAAACACAATTAGAATCAGCTTATAAACGTCAACAGCAAGAAATCGCTGACTTAGAGGACTTTGTTGCACGTAATAAAGCTAGAGTATCAACAAGAAATATGGCAATGTCTAGACAAAAAAAACTTGATAAAATGGATGTCATTGAATTGTCAAAGGAAAAGCCGAAACCAGAATTCAACTTTAAAGAAGCGCGTGCTGCAAGCCGGTACATTTTTGAGACAAAAGATTTAGTAATCGGCTATGATGAACCTCTTTCAAGACCTCTTACCTTACAAATGGAACGCGGACAAAAATTAGCACTAACAGGAGCTAACGGAATAGGAAAAACTACTCTACTTAAGAGTATCTTAGGAATTATCCCACCACTTTCCGGAACGGTTACCCTAGGGGATTATCTATACAAGGGTTATTTCGAGCAAGAACTAAAAGGTGCAAATAACAATTCATGTATAGAGGAAATATGGAAAGAATATCCTTCTTATTCTCAATATGAAGTTCGAACTGCTCTCGCAAAATGCGGTCTAACCACAAAACATATCGAAAGTAAAGTTATGGTATTAAGTGGTGGAGAGCAGGCCAAAGTTCGTTTATGTAAACTTATCAATCGAGAAACTAATATTTTATTACTAGACGAACCTACAAATCACTTAGATGTAGATGCAAAAGAAGAATTAAAACGTGCGTTAAAACAGTACAAAGGCAGTATCCTCTTAATAAGTCATGAACCTGAATTTTACAAAGATATTGTAACCGATGTATGGAACTGTGAAGATTGGACAACAAAAACAATCTAAAAAAGAGCTGTAAACTAATAATAGTTTACAGCTTTTTATAAAATCCCCCGATTTTATTTGATCGCATTTTAAGATGTTTTCTTAAGTCTAAATTTCTGTTCCTCTTTATCCGTAGTTACTCTTTGAATTTGAGCACCTAAACCACATAATTTACCTACAAAATCTTCATATCCACGTTCGATATAATCTATTCTCTCAACAACCGTAAATCCATCTGCAATAATTCCTGCTATAACTAATGCTGCCCCAGCTCTTAAATCAGGTGCTGATACTGTTGCTCCTGTAAATTTTGAAGATTTTTCAATTATAGCAGTATTGCCTTCAACTTTAATTGTTGCACCCATTCTACTCAATTCATCTACATATTTAAATCTATTTTCAAAAATACTCTCTGTAATAATGCTTGTCCCTTGTGCAAAACACAAAGCTACCGTCATTTGTGGTTGCATATCTGTTGGAAATCCAGGATAAGGCAATGTCTTAATGTTGGTAGGTTTATACTCTTGATTACCAACAACTCTTATACTATCGTCACCTTCTGTAACGACAGCTCCCATTTCTTGCAATTTAGCAGAAATTGCTTCCATATGCTTTGGTATTACATTTTTAACAACAATGTCCCCACCAGTTGCTGCTGCCGCTACCATAAAGGTCCCTGCTTCTATTTGATCTGGTATTATCATATATTGTGTTCCATGTAATTTTTGTACACCATTTATTTTTATTAAGTCTGTACCAGCACCTTTAATCTCGGCACCCATACTATTCAAGAAATTAGCTACGTCTACGATATGTGGTTCTTTTGCTGCATTCTCTATAATAGTTGTACCTTCAGCGAGTACACTGGCAAGCATTATATTAATAGTTGCTCCTACTGTAACCACATCTAAATAAATATTTGTACCAACTAATCTATCTGCTGATGCTATTATCATACCATGTTCAAGTTTAACAGTTGCACCTAGTGCTTCAAATCCTTTAATATGTTGATCAATAGGACGACTACCTATATTACATCCGCCCGGTAGTGCAACTTCTGCATTTTTGTATTTTCCTAATAATGATCCAAGCAAGTAATAAGAAGCTCTTATTTTTCTTATGAAATCATAATCGATACTCTTTGTAGAAACTGTTTTTCCACAAATCTTAACCGTATGATCATCAACTCTATCAACTTTGGCGCCCGTTTGCTCTATTGCACTTAATAAAACACTTATGTCACTAACTTTTGGTAAGTTCTCTATTGTACATGTTTCATCTGATAAAATAGCCGCTGCAAGTATAGCTAGTGCTGCATTCTTTGCACCACCAATCGATACTTCACCAACTAATTTAGTATTCCCTTTAATAATATATCTATCTCCCATAGTACACCTCTTATTATTTTATAACGCACATTCACATTATAGCAACCAATGTTCGATTTGTAAACACTAACAATTTTGGTATTTTCGCGTTTTTCTAACAAATGACTAATTTACAATTTCGTTTGTATATGCATTTATATAAAATATTTTTCCATTTACTAACTCAACTCTATAATATGGTTCAATATAATCTTGCTTCATATCCTCATATTTTCGAATTCCAGCATCATATCCTATTTCTATTTTCATAATTATAGTTTGTTCCGTAACACCATCTTTTATTCTTTCACCAACATTGTACAGCATTTCTTCTGGCTCTACTAAGTAGTGTTTTTCCTTAATTAAGCCTTTAATTTCTAAATATTTTATAGTTGCATTCACTTCACCATTCATACCTATACTGATTCTTATATAGCTTCCAAATATCGGTGTTTTTTCATAATATCCCATATAATTAAATTCATAAGAATTTTCATCATTGGTAGATAATACTAATTTCATATTATTATTATTACTAATTATTTTTTTAACTAAGTTATTTGCATATGTCTTAATTGCCGTTTCAGAATTACCAATTTCATTAATATTTTCAATAATATTTTTATAAGTATACTCTTCTTTGTCTACTGGATTTTCATTAAAAGTTAAACTTTCATCTCCATTTGAATATATAATTATATCATTATTGGTTTCCATAATGTACGAATTATTCTCAAAAACATTATATACAATTTGTTCAATATCCAAATCTTTTTTTGCCAATCCTAATCGTTGCATTGGCGCATAATTAGGAATAAAATCATACATTGCAATATGATATCTGTCCAAATTTACTTGTAGCTCAGTAAGTCTATTCCCTGTTACTTCATATTTAGTCTTTGCATTTTCATTTGAAAGAATAAGACCTAAACAAATGTTTATTAGTAAAAAAGCACAAATTAATATTCCATTGACTTTTCCCCAGTTCATTTGGTTACTCCTTTCTTCCTCTACTTAATCGGTATTAAAAAACGTTGGTCATTCTCAGCAACCCAACTAATTTCACATTCTTTGCGGTCACTATAATAAATATAGGCGATGTAAGCATCACTAATTGGCTTTATCTTAACACTATCTTTTTTAATTGAGTCAAGGACATATTGATAATCTAAATTTACACTTTCAAAGGTCCCCATTGTAATATTATAATTAAATATCAACCGCTTATAAAAACTAACTTTACCATTGCTCACTACTACTTCAATAGGAGCACTAATACCAAGATCTGATTTGGTTGCGTACGGGATGACGATATCATAATCATCATATGTATATTCGAAATAAAAATACGCTTCATTATCAACTACCTTATAATTTGATAAATGAATTTCTTGATTCGCTACTAATAAATCCTTTTCCATAAATGAAATTGCACTCTTATAAGCACTAGAAAGATTAAGTGCAGCCCCTTTTCCTACTGATATATCTGAATACTCAATAATTCCTTGTTCCAAATTATACTTAACAATTAGTCTTTCATCTCTATATGTTAAGATTTTTGAATTGTCCCCTTCTACCATATATTTGCTAGCTGAATTAGGGAAAAAAGGATTAACAAATGCCTCAACATCAGATAGATTAACTTGCGTTTCCGCTTCGATAAACGGAGTATAGATTTCAAAAACAGGATTCGATATTACACCACTTTTTTCTTTTTGAAAAAAGATATTGTTACTAAATTCCATAATTCCACTATATTTCGTTGACTCTACTATCTCTAAGTTACCTTTTTCCGATAGAGAGATAACTCTTTGTAAAACTGTTTGGTTTAGTTGCGCTGTTGTTTTATCATTTGCAATTATCTCTAACGTTTTATTCTCTTCTTCATTAATTAAATAGGCACTGCAACTGGAATCATGCATTTGTATTACTACCGTATCAAATTCAAAATTACTATAATCGTTTTTTTTCTTCTTTACGTGTAAATCCTCAATCCATTCATCTAGTTGTACTTTTATGCCTAAATCCAGATTAATCGCATTGGTCTCCCATAACTTAGTCCAATTAATTCCTTCTATTAGCTCATATTTTCCATTTAGGAATACCTGTTGCATTAGTTTTCTAGTCGTGAAATTTAATTCATCAAATTCTGCTCTAGTTCGCTTTATTAAGTAAAATTCTTTATTAACATTATCAAATATAGTTAACTTTGATGGCGTAACAAATGTTATTTCTCGATCTATTAATTCTGTATAGGAATCCTTTGTTTTTGTATTAAATACCCACATTGAGGATATTCCATCAAACCATACATTTGCAGTCAATATTAAGCTTGAAGTTACTAATATACACAAAATTATCACTTTCGCTTTATTCATCTAATCCCTCCAAACCTACTTAAGGAGCTTTAACTTAATATAAAAGGTTGTTCCTTTATCTATTTCGCTTTCAACACTTATCATTCCACCGTGGTGTTCAATAATCTCTTTTGCTATCGCAAGACCTAGTCCTGTTCCACCCATAGCACGCGACCTTGCCTTATCAACTCTATAAAAACGTTCAAATATTCTAGGTAAATCTTCTGCTGGTATACCAAATCCATTATCACTAACTTTAATAACTGCATAATTATCCTGTTGCGTAACACTTACCTTAATATTTGCACCTTCTTGGCTATATTTTATAGCATTTCCTACGATATTTCTAACTACTTGAATAATTCTATTTGCATCACCTTGTACTGTAAGCTTTTCTTTAGATTCTTCATACTGAATTGTTTGTGCCTTCTTAATTGCTTCCGCCTTATATTTTTCTACAACATCTGAAGTTAATAATGAAATATTAAGAGGTTCCATCTCAAAATTAATTTGTCTGTTATCTAATTTTGATAGCTCAAGTAGATCATGAACTAATACTGTCATTCTATCACTTTCACTATTAATAACACCTAAGAATCTTTTGGATATTTCAGGGTCGTCAATTTCTCCCACTAATAATGTCTCTGCATAACTTTTAATTGTTGTAATTGGTGTTCTTAATTCATGAGAAACATTTGCAACAAATTCTTTTTGTAATTCTTCTAATTTTTTATGTTTGGTAATATCTTGAATAACTACTATTATTCCTATATCATTTTCTTCAACAACGAATTTGTACGGAGCTAAACATATATTTAAGTATCTATTCTTGATGCTTATAACATGCTGTTTTGTCTCCTCTGTTTCATTTAGTTCTATATCTTCTAAGTCTAGCCAATCCTCAAATACTTCCTTAAAAGTACTTTTCTTACCAATGTCAAAAAACTCACCTGATGCAGGGTTTTGATGTACAAGGCAACCTTTACTATCAAACACTAATATTCCATCCGTCATATGACCAAATACAGCTTCTAACTTGTTCTTCTCAGCATATACTTCTGATAGTGTCTTATTTAGCTCTTTTGCCATTGTATTAAATGTCAGCGTTAATTCACCAATTTCATCCCCTGACATTGGATCCATAACTATATTAAGTTCTCCACCTGCTATTTTCTTTGCATTTTTGGTTAATTCTCTTATTGGTTGTGTGAGGGTATTCGCAAGTAATAAACCTAGTATGGATGCTAGGACCAATGCTACCACAACAGATGTAGCAATGATTAGTATTGATTGCCTTAAATTGTCCTCTACACTTGAAGTGGTTGCCTTAGAATAAATTACATAAGCTACTTTATCTTCTACTAGAACTGGTTCAGCATAATCTCTATACTTCGTTATTGTACCATCTGTATTTTCCATAACCCCTTTTGCTACTTCTGCAGGTTTTTTCCCGCTTATAGAAGTTACAATTACGTGCCTTAAATTCTTAGTTTTCCCCTCCATCGGGAAAATCTCATAACCTTCATAATCATATAGTAACACTTCATAATCACTTGCAAGACTGGCTCTCCCTGAAATCGTATTAATTAATTCTTGTCTTAAGTCCCCATCACTTGTATCACTTTCGAGACCTCGTTGAATTACCTCGATTGCTTGTTTAAGCTGATTGTCCAAGGTTTTATACGCACTGTTTCTTATTAATGTAATAATTAACGTTCCACTTACAATCATAACAAGAATAACCATAATTACATAAAACAAAACTAACCGCGTTCTAACACTTTTCATTGTCTACACCTCTTCATTATTAAAGTAATAGCCAATCCCTCTTTTAGTCAATACATA
This sequence comes from Clostridiales bacterium, assembly GCA_029256575.1. Taxonomy (GTDB): domain Bacteria; phylum Bacillota; class Clostridia; order Lachnospirales; family JAQSXR01; genus JAQSXR01. The sequence goes on from JAQSXR010000005.1 coordinate 9,734, forward strand.
CATTGGTTCCGCAGGGTTATCCTCTAACTTTTCTCTTAACCTTCTTATCGTAACATCAACTGTCCTGACATCACCAAAGTATTCATATCCCCATACCTTTTCAAGCAACTGCTCTCTAGAAAAAATTTGATCTTTATTTCCTGCCAAAAATTTTACTAGTTCAAATTCTCTAACTGTTAAATCAACGGTTTTCCCTCGTTTTAATATTTCAAACCTTTCTATATCTATTACAATACTTCCGTATTTCGTTTTTTTACCATCACTTATTTCTACTTTATGTAATGTATCAACAACCGTCCTTCTTAAGTTGGCTTTCACTCTCGCCATTAGTTCTCTAACTCCAAATGGTTTCGTTACATAATCATCCGCACCGAGTTCTAATCCAAGTACTTTATCAACTTCTTCCGCTTTTGCTGTAAGCATTATGATAGGAGTACTAAAGTTTTTTCTTAATCTCTTACAAGTTTCGATCCCATCTAGTCTTGGCATCATCAAGTCAAGTAGAATCAATTCAGGGTTTTCTTTCTCAACTTTCTCGATAGCCTCAATTCCGTCATAGGCTAGAACAACTTCATGTCCTTCTTTTTTTAAGTTAAATTCTAATATGTCAACAATTGCTCTTTCATCATCCACAACTAATATTTTTGCCATTCAATATACCTTTCCCTTCTGCATATATGTTCAATTGTAACCTTTTATGTGTTTATAGTCAATAACGCCATACCAGAGTTTTTTGTTAAAATATGCAACATAAAGGCGGCGATTACTCGCCGCCTAGAAATTCTTAGTTACTAATATATTTTACTGGATTTACTGTTACTGAATCAAAAATTAATTCGAAATGTAGGTGATTTCCTGTACTTCTTCCAGTTGAGCCTACTGCACCCAATTTTTCATTTTGTGCTAACTTTTGTCCAACTGAAACTGAAATCGAGCTAAGATGTGCATATCTTGTTTTAATTCCATTTCCATGGTTAATAACAACACATTTACCGTAAGTTCCATTCCAGCCTGCTGCTATTACCGTTCCTCCATCAGATGCAACTACTGTTGTACCATATGGTGCTGACCAGTCTACACCTGAATGAAATGCGCCATTTCTATATCCGTATGAAGAGCTTGTTACGCCACCTTTGATTGGTCTTATATATTTGCCTGTTGCTACTCTTTGTGGCAATGCTTTTGTTCCTTTTTCAACTTTTTTTGCTACTGCTTCTTTTATAATTGTTTCAGAAGTAATTTCTGTTTCAATTACTTTTCCATTTGATTTCTTTTGAATCGCTTCAAATTCTTTTACACCTTGTGAGCCATTTCGTATAACATTTTGGTTACCTTTATATAGACTTGCATTCTCAACATATTCAACTGGAACAGAATAATTCTCAGTATAAGTTATAGCTTCTAAAGTAATAAATGATAGTTTTGGTTCTGGAACAACAACTGTTATTTCTTGATCTATTGCTAGAACTGATGTTTCCGTCATACCTGCATTAATCGCAATCAAACCTTCAATTGATGTATTATAATTTCTAGCTATTCCAGATAATGTATCGCCAGCTTTAATAACATATGTTTTATTCGCTTCTTTTTCCATTGTTATGTCTGCTACCGCATCTTCAATTGTTTTAATTTGATCTGATTTTACAAATACTTGACTTATCATAACGTTACTTCCAAATTCAAGACCTAATATTGGTGCTTCTGAAATTGGGTCAGCTGATGCAACTGGTTCTCCTGTTGATGCTGTTGTCATAACAAATGATTTTGCTTGAATCTCATTTTTAATAATACTTGATTTGAGTACAGCTTGCGTATATGCACTTTCCTCTAATTCAATATAAAACTGATTTGCAGGATCGTATTTTCCTTTAGAATAGTTCAGTACTGCTTCTGCAGCTTCTTGATTTTCAAGTACTACAGAATAATCATCTATAGTTATCATAATTGCTTTTTGTTTACTTTTATCAACATTAGAGTTCATTACTTTATATACTTTATCTTTAATACTAACTTTCAAGACATCTGCATATGCTTCTTCCGCGATAAATTCTATTTCTGATTCAAGTAATAAGTCCTTACCTGTTTTCTCTATTATCTGAGCTTTTACTTCGGATACAATTGTGTAGGCATCGAGTTCGTTTGAAACGAATCCAACTTCTTCTCCTTGTACAAGTACTCTATATACAGGAATTTGTGTCTTAACAAAAGCACTCATCATTCCATTCCCATTATTATTAACTATCACATTATTTATAGTAAATATTGAGGCCGCTGCCACTGACAACGTAACCGCTATTACTTTGAACTTCTTGAAAACTCTCAGCTCACTATATTTCGATATACCGTTCATTCTTGACCCCCTGAAAATTTAAATTTAATATTCTTAATACTTTCGTAACATCTATAATTCTATTTTAACACATTTTGTTCAAAAGTAAACCTTTTTTTGAAATTTATTTGTGATAGTTGTACAACATTTACATTTTATGACATAAAAATGGTGACTTTTACAAAAGTCACCATTAATTTTTGGTAAATTATTTAATTATTTCCAAGTTAAAGCTAAATAAATTATTTGTTAAATTCAATCTTATTAGTATAATTCGAATATTTGTACCCGACTATTTTAATTAAATATTAGTATCTTACTTATAAAATAAGTTTATTTTTCCAAATATAGTACTTTACTATTTAATAACATCATAGCTTACTATTTTAAATATTACTATCTAACTGTTTTTTCTATCGTGAAATCTTTTACAAGGTTTCCAGATGCATCTTTTAAATAATTTGGATTTTGAACATAAATCTTAACGATATCTCCTGCTTGAACATATTTACCTTTATTAAAACCAGTTGATAATTTTATTACTGCAGTATCACTGCTACTAGAATCTGCTCTCATTTCCACACTATAATCATTGCCTGGTATTAGTTTACTTCCATTAATTTCAATAATAATATCTGTAGCAAAATACACTTGATTCATCGGAGTTAACCCCTCATCAAATTTTATCCTGATTAGCTCTGGAATATCTCTATTTATTAAGGCATTTCCAGAAGTAGTTAATACTGTAGGTGCTATTCCATCTCTTATTGTGTATAACATTTCAGATGAAACAAAATTTCCTTTTTCAGTCTTAATTGTTTCTGGCATAACGGATATTCCCCTAGAAACTTTACTTGATGAAAATTGCATGTCAAATGTCGTAGTCAATAATAATGTTGTTTTTCCTTCAACTATATCTTTAATCACAGCCTTAGCAATATATTCTTTGGCAACTCCATTATTGTCTAATAGTCTAAAGTTTTGTGCCTCAATTCCACTTGCTAATACTCCGTCTACTACTAGTTCTAATTGGTTATTTGAAACAGTTTTAGAACTAATTAAATTTGCATATCCCATCTTAGTCCATACAACAGTAGTTGATAGTTGCTTAATCTTGTTTCCCATTAAATCTTCAATTTGACCCATTTGAAGGGCTTGACCATCAATGATTCTGTCTGCAAAAGTTAATTTTAACGTTCTTGGTTCTGAAGCATTTTCAATTAAGATAGGAAAATTATTACCCAACACCCAATTCTTTAGTACATATGCCGTTCCATTTACCTCTTCACTGAATGTTATAAATATGGTCTTATCAGCGACAATTGCTTCAGCTTTTACAACTACTGGTGGAGTTGTATCTGGTATCATCGTCTCTATGGTTGTCGTTACTATTTTATTTCTTAGTGCAGAAATATCCTCTATATTTTGTACTAATATAGTGTATTTACCACCTTGAATAGCATTTATAAAACGAATTGTTACCGTTTTTGATGCATTATCATAAACCTGTACTCTACTATCGGTTACAATTTTATTATTCGAATCTTTAATTACATAATTAACTCCATTGATAGCTGAACTAGGTTCTAATTCTTCACTAAAATATAGCACTACGTCTCTGTTATCTTTAATATTATTTTTCAAGATAACCGGAGGAATATCATCCGCGTATGCTCTTATTTTTATAGCTACTGTAGTCTGTGTCTTTATTCCCCAGTATGTTTCAAGTTTTGATGATAAAACAAATAATTCTTGTTCATATTGAGGTGCAATCGGATATTTCAAAAATAGAAGATCATATGTTGTCTCATTAATCTTGAATACTTGATCTGGTTTATTATTAGGATTTCCCCAATAAAAATCATCAACTGTTAATGCGTTCTTAATCTCTTTATCTAATACTATAGTTAATTTGTTTGGTGTAACTTGCCCTTTTACAGATATCGTAACAGGTTCAACGTCAACTTTATATATAAATGATCCTGCATAATCTTGCATGATTAAACTTTCATAATCACGAGCACCACTAACTTTTATTTCATTATTTGAATTTGGTGGGACAGATGAACTAAGTTGTACTTTCACTTTTCTTCCAACTGGTTGAGCTACGATACAATAATATTCTCCATTGTTTATCTTTACGGTTGGTTTCTCAGCAGTGAATATTGGTTCTGAAAAAGTTATCTCGATAACATCCTTCTTAACAGTTTCAATTTTAGTTACTGTAGGAGGTGTAGAATCAATAATGTTCGATAATATTACTTGTTTGTCGGAAGGAATTCCCACTTCCTTCTTCACAGTTACAACCATATTACCTTGTCTTTCAATCTTACTCTTCATTAATAATATTGCTGTATTGTTCTCTAGTGTTACATCAACAACATTGTTATTATTAATTATGTAATTATCCTTTTGTAATACTGTTTCTTCATTAATTGTTCCAGTATAAGTAACTGCAACTTCATAATAATTAGAAACAACAATATCCTTAACAGCTAATTGTTTTTGAAGTTTTGAGACTAACCCAAATTCTTCTGCTTTAGATTGTAATGATGGTTTAACGGCAATTATTTGCTCAATAAGAGTCTTGTCACTACCATTTGGTTTGACTAACAATGAAGCATAGAAATATTCAACGATATCATCTCTAATCAATGTTTTTTCAGCTTTATTCTTAATATCACTATCAATACGAACAGCTGTTGCATAATCAATCAGACCAATTTGTCTTGCTATAAATATATTATTATATGGATTTTCATATCCAAGTTCTCTCGTAATCCATGAAATAACTTGTCGTTCCGTTACTTCACTATTGCCACCGAATCGTCCATTTCCAATACCACTTGTAACCCCTCTGTCATAGGCAGTTGCAACTGCTGACTTCGCCCAATCCGATACATCTAGAAATGTGCAATTTTCTGATCCTAATAATTGCCACCCAAATATCTTTGACAACATTATCATTGCTTGTTCTCTATCCGTTTCACCCTCTAGATATGGCACATAAGAAATTGAACTTTGGCCAGAGAATAATCCCAATTGATAAAGTCGTAAAGCCTTTTCGTCGTTTATTGTTTCCGCACTTGAACTGATACTTAATGTCGGAATACACATAACAACTGCAATTAAGATTACTAATAATTTCTTTAATTTATTCATAGTTGTTCCCCCTTGATAATAGATTAATTATACATTTTAAATAGTTATACGTTTGTTCTAGTTAAAAGTTCCATTTTTATCTGCAATCTCTTTTGTAACTCCACTATTTGTTAAAGACATTGTTATTGCAAGAAGCGGCCATAACATAACTTGAATAGCTATCATATTGTCATTTGCAAGTCCCTGTATAAGGTACGTAACTAATAGAAGTAAAACTGCAGTTACAAATGTACCTACTTCTTTGTTGTTTTGACCCTTTAGTTTGTCTGCTATTTTCCACATCAACCCTATGATTACTGTAAAAAATCCAATTAATCCGATAAACCCAATGTCTGTAATATACTGTAAATACATGTTATGTGGTCTATCTATTACTACATCAATTTGATACACATCATTCTCTGCTTCCTGCGGGAATTCATAATAAAATTTATCCGGTCCAACCCCGACTAACGGATTTTTCTTTATTACATCCTGTGTATAATGCCATATATATCCTCTTTGTGAAAATATCTCTTTATTATTTGGAATTACTGTTTTTAATACGATTACAAATCCAATAATTCCGATTATTATCCCTAGTACACTTGATATTTTGATTATTTCACTAACGTATTTTTTGATAAGTGGTCTAACAATTATAATTACTACTATAAATATTACTGCAGTAACTATTAATATCTTACCCATTTTATTTGCTACAACTTTCTTCAAAAATTCAATTACTTCATTCAATGCTAATCCCAGTGTCATACTATTGACTTTATAAATTATGTAAGAACCAATACCACACAACAATACGAATTCAATGATATTTTTTCTATTCACAGCTACAACTATAAGTAATGGGACAATTATTAATAGTGTTAATACAGCAGTAAATGCCTGCGCTATCGCTAAACCAGTAATTGTCAAAAGTACCCCTATATAATAATAACTTTTTAAAATAATATTGCGTTGTTTAAGAGCGAGGGTTGCGATAAATGGGAAATATATTATACAGAAGGCTCCAAAATAATTCAAATTCTGTAGCATTGATTCAACTTTAAAATACTTTGTTCCATTAAAAGGCAGTTTGGATGTAGTCAATGTCAATTTTATCCCTTTCGGTGTGACAATTGTCTCAAACAACTTTGTCTCTGCTATATTATGTCCGAAAAATTGAAATATTCCGATTACGCACATTGCTATTACTACAAAGTTAATAATCACTACTATATACGTTAAGTTCTTTTTACTTATGCAAAGCTGAGAGATGGCATACGTTAACATATAAATCACTAAATATGCTAATAATCCATTTCCTTTCTCATATGATCCCCACCATTTATTTTCTTGTACAGGTGACATGAGCGTAGATATTATCGATATTACAACTATAATACCAAGTCCAATCGTTATGTAATCTAACCTAGGCATAATATTGTACACGATAGTCCTATATAATAAATAGCACAGTATAGCCCCCACTAATAATGCTAATAAATATACTTTTATATGAGTATATAAATTTACAAGACTTAATCTGTTTATTTTATCATAATATAAAAAATCACTTAAGATAGTTGCATGTACTGCAAAGCTTATTAATGCTAGAATTGGCATTAGTATGTATATTATTATTTCGTCTTCATGAGCTATTTTCTTGGCATAATTTTTAAATAAATATTTCTTTTGTTTGGTAACTTTATGTTTCATATTTCCCCTCTCCCATTACAATTATTTCTTCCTATGTATTATTTTACTTTTAAGACTTGATTGTGTCAATGAAATAATTTTTTGCATAAAAAAAAGACTAGGTTGCCCTAGTCTTTTTAAAAGTTTTAACTAAAAATTAGTCAACTACTTTAATTGTTTTTTCGAATGCTGCTAATGCGTTACCTGCTGCATCTTTAGCATAGTTTGAAGATTTAACTAATGAAACTGTTACTTCTTTATCTTTTTCTACTTTATCAATTGTTAAAGTAATTGTTAAGTTAGCTCCAACTGCAACTGTGTAATCATTACCAGCTACTAGTACTTTGCCATCATATTTAACTACTAATTCAGTTGCAAGTAATCCTTTTGCATCTAAAACTGTTTCAGTAAATGCTACTGTTGCAGTCTTGCTTGCTACTGTTGCTTTTAAGTCGCCAGTAACTGTAGGTGCAATTTTATCTGCTACTGTTTGAACCATAGCTTCTAATTTAACTCCACTGCTAAGAACTAAGCCAGTAGCTTCAACTCTTACTTGTTTTGAAGTGTTTAATGCTTCTGCATTAACTTTGTATAATTCTGGAAGAGCTATTGTTATTACTGTACAAGTTACATCATTGATATCTTTAACTTCTACATTCTTAACTGCTGCTGCAGTTGCAGTCTTAGTTGCAGTATCTCCAACGAAGTCTACTAAGAAAGCTGTAGTTGCAATACCTTCAGTAACTCTACCTGTAACTACTAATTCAACTGTTTGAGCATCTAATGCTGCAGCTGTCATTGTAGTTGTGCTAGCAATTACGTCTGAAGCTGTTAAAGCTGCAAATGTAACACTAAGTTTAGCGCCTTTTAATGAATTTCCATCTACGTCATTGATTGCTGTTGTAGTTACTACTAAACCAGCAATTGCAGTATCTTCTTTTAATGTGATTACAACAACTTTAGTTGAACCTTCATCAAATGATACTGATTTAATTTCGCCAGCTGATACTGCCCATTTAGCAGCGTCAGTTGTTGTAGCTAACATACTGTTTGTATATGTTACATAAATTTTGCTTGTTTTTGTTGCATCAGCAGCTTTAACAGCTTTAACTGTTGCATCTAATAATCTCATATATTTAGTAGCGAAAGTGATCTTTGTTTCTGCAACTTTGTTTCCTGAAGCATCAGCGATTACATCTTTCTTAACTACTAATGTACAATTTTCTGATGCGAATGCATCTTTATTGATTGCTAATGTAAATTCTTTAGCATCTTTGTTTGTGATAGCTGTACCAGTTACAAATGCGCTAGAAATAACTTTGCCATCTGCACCTTGGATTTCATAGTTAGCATATGTTGAAGCTCCAGTTGTAACAACTGCTTCGTTATAAACTACTACTAATTTACCATCTGCTTGTTTAACTTCTTTAATTCCAACTGTAGGAGCTGTTTTATCAATTACAACTGTAAATGATAATGTGATATCTGCAGCTGATTTATTTCCCCATGAATCTTCGAACATTTCGTCTGCTTTTTTGATTGTTAATGTCCAAGTACCTTCTGGAGCATTATATCCTGTAAAGTCAAGAGTTACTTCTTTTTTATCTGCTGATAATGTTGCTGAAGTTGGAACTTGATTTAAGATATAAGTAAAGTTTGCTACGTTAAGAGCTTTAACAGTTGCTGCGCTTAAAGAAAGAACAACTTTCTTTGAGTCTGCTTCTTTAACTGTTACTGTTATAGGAGCTTTAACTGCTTCATATTTGTAAGCTTCGATTGTCTTTGGAGCCATTGTGTAACCAGCGAAGTCTTTAGCGCCAGAGATTTCAAGTTTGTATTCTTTTCCATCTGTTGCTGAAGAAACTGTAGCTACTACTGTTCTAAAGTCAGCACTTACTGCACTAACTGAAGCATATAACATACCATTGTCAACTTTTACTGAAATAACTGATGCTGGATCAATTGCTTCTGAGAAAGTTACTGTTAACTTACCTTTGTCAGTTGTTTTAACATCAACTACTACAGGTAATGTTGCATCAATGATTGATAAGTCTTTCTTTTCAAATTTGTAAGTATCTTTTTCGTAGTTAAATGTAACTTTAGCTTGTGCAGTTAATGCAGTTGCTAATACTACTGTAGCTTCTTTTTTGTCAGCGCTTAAAGTAACGTTAGTTACTGCAACACCAGCAAATTTGTAAGCTGCTTTGTCATCAGATGCTTCTTTAGAAAAAGTAACTTTTGCTTCTTTGTAGTTTAATAATTCTACTGAAGTAATTACGTTTTCAGTTACAGGAGCTTCTTTTAATCCAGCTGCTACTGCAGCTTCTTCTGTTACAACGCCAGCTTCGATTAATTTATCAAGTTGAGTTGTTCCAGCGATTTCAGTTGTAAGAATTGTAACCATACCTGTAAAGATATCGCTTCTCTTAGCTGGAGTTCCTTTTGTTGCGATAACTGCTGCTACTTGATCAGCTGATAATATAGCTGATAATAATGATGGGTTAGCCCATGCGCTTGCAGTATCACCAGTTAATGCTGCATAGATCCAAGCATATACTTGTAATGCATCCATTTTAACTGTTCCACCGAATTTGTTGTTTCCAACGCCTGCAGTGATACCTTTTTTAACTAATGTAGCTGCTTGAGCTTTAGCCCAAGTTGCATCTGCAAATGTGTAAGCTGTAGCTGGTTCTACGTCCCAGTTCATAACTTTAACAACGATTTGAGCTGCTTCTGCTCTTGTGATTGTACCGTTTTCCATTAAGTCTCCAGCTTCGTTACCAGCTATTAAACCTAATGCTTTAAGTTTTTCACCACTAGTTTTTTCTTCTGCAGCAAATGCAACTGTAAATGTAGATACAGTCATAACAACCGCTAAAACTAGGGCAAGAATTTTTCTAAAATTCTTCATTCTTTATTCCTCCTTGAAATTTGGTTTTTACATGGCATTACTGTCCATGTCTTAGTTGATTATAACACCCCATTTTTAACCAGTCAATAATATACCATCATTTGTAATATTGTTGTAATTTTTCCATTTTTGTATGTAATATTTCCCTTTGTACTCGTCCTTATCAATATTTTAGCATAGCAAAAGAGGCCAAATACTTGGCCTCTTTTGTCTATAATAACCTGTTTCGATATTGTTGATTTTTAATTATTGTGCTTTAGCAGTTAATTCAAATGCGTTTAATGCGTTTTGGTTAGCATCTTTGATGTATTTTGAACTTGATGCTAATTTAACTGTTAAGTCTTTACCTGTAATATCAGTTGTAGTGTCTACTAATGATACTGTAATTGCTGATCCGCTTACTAATACTGTGTATTCGTTACCAGCTACAAGTACTTTACCATCTAATGTAACTACTAATTCAGTTGCGAATAATGCGTTCTTAGTTGCATCACTTACAAGTGCTTCATTTACAGCAAGTGTTGCTGAATGAGTTGCAGCTGTAGCTGTGATAGCTGTTACTGTTGAAGCGATTCCATCAGCGATTGCTATTGATGATGCTGTATCTAATGCTACGCCATTGTTTAATTTTAATCCAGCTACTTCTAATGTTACAGCACCTTTTGTGTTTTCTCCATTAGAGTCAAATTTCATTTGTTCTGGAACTGCTACTGTAAATACTGTAGTTACAACTCCGCCTTCTTCTTTAACATCTACGTTTGTAATTACTGCTGCTGTTGCAGTTTCAGTTGCTACTGTAAATTTGAATGCGTCTGTTGAGATACCAGTTGTTACTTTACCATTTACTGTTACTTGTACAGTTTGAGTTGCTGTAGCTTTAGCAATAATTGTTGGTACTGATGTTTCAAATGTTACTGCTGCATTGTTTACTACTACTGCGCTTAATGTAGCACCTGCTAATTTATTTCCATCAACGTCTGTGAAAGCTGTTGTTTCAAGAGATACGTTAGCATTTGTAAATTCTGCTTTTGTTGTTACAACGATTGTCTTTGTTGAACCTTCGTCAAATACGATTGAAGTAATTTCTTGTGATACTCCACCTACAGATAGAACCCATTTAGAAGCGTCTACTGTTGATGATGGCATATTGTTTGAGAATGTAATGTATAATTTGTTTGTTTTTCCAGCTGTAGTTTGGATAGCTTTAACTGATGCAATTAAAGTATTCATATATTTTGCTGCGAAAGGAAGTTTAACGCCTTCTGCTAAAGCATTTCCTGCTTTGTCAGTAATCGCTTTATTAACAACTAATGTATATCCTTCTGAAACAAATTTTGTTTTGTCGATTGATAATGTGTATTCGTTATCAACTACTGTGATAGCTGTTCCAGTTGCTAATGCGCCTGTTACAGATTTACCGTCTTTATCTTGGATATCATAGTTAGCATAGTTTGTAGCATTTAATACTGTTTCACTAAACTTAACTACTAATTTGTTATTTGCTTGGTCTAAAGATTTGATTTCAACTGTAGGAACTACTTTATCGATAGTTACTGTGAAAGTTAAAGTGATATCTTTAGCTGCTTTATTTCCCCATGAATCTACGAACATTGTATCTGCATTAGCAACTTTTAATGTCCAAGTACCTTCTGGAGCTGCGTAGTTTGATAAGTCAAGAGTGATTAATTTACCATCAGCTGAAACAGTTGCAGCGTTAACTGCTTTGTTTAAGATGTGAGTAAAGTTAGCTGCAAGAACGTCAGCTTGTAATTTAACTGTAGCTGCGCTTAATTCTAATACTACTTCTGAAGTGTTTGCTTCTTTAACTGATACAGTTACAGGAGTTTTTACTGCTTCATATTTGTAGCTTTCAAATGTCTTTGGAGCCATTGTGTAACCTGCAAAGTCAACTGCGCCACTTACTTCTAGTTTGTAAGATTGACCGTCTACTGCTGAGTTAATTGTAACTTTTACTTGTCTTGAATTTAATTTAGCTACTGATGCATATAACATTCCATTATCTACTTTAACTGCTGGTAAAGTTTCAATTGCTTCTGAGAAAGTAACTGTTAATTCACCTTTGTTTGTAGTTTGGATATTAGCTACTGTAGGTAATGTTGCGTCAATAATTGTTAAATCAGTTTTTTCGAATTTATATTCGCCATTTACGAATGCTACTGTTGCTTTTGCTTGAGGTGCAACTTTAGTAGCGATTTCTACGATAGCTTCTTTTTTGTCTTCGCTTACTTTAACTGCAGTTGCTGCAACGCCATTGATTGTATATTTTGCTGCATCATCTGAAGCTTCGTTTGTGAATACAAATTTAACTTCTTTATAGTTTAATAGTTCTGCTGAAACAACAACGTTTTCAGTTACAACTACTTCTTCAACTAATCCTGAAGCAAGAGCAGCTTCTTCTGTTACTTTGCCAGCTTCGATTAATTTGTCAAGTTGAGTTGTTCCGTCAGTACCTTCAGTTGTAAGAATTGTAACCATACCGCCAAATACTTCGCTTCTCTTAGCGTTAGTACCCTTTGCTTCGATTACTTCTGCAACTTTATCTGCTGGAAGAATAGCTGATAATAATTGTGGATTAGCCCAAGCACTTGCAGTATCACCTGTTAATGCAGCATAGATCCAAGCATATACTTGTAATTGATCCATCTTTTGAGTTCCACCAAATTTGTTGTTACCAATACCATTTGTTATTTTGTTCTTTACTAATGTAGCTGCTTGAGCTTTTGCCCAAGTATCATCTGAAAATGTGTAGCTGCTAGCTGCTTCTAAATCCCAGCCCATTACTACTGATACGATTTGAGATGCTTCTGCTCTAGTTATTGTAGAGCTTTCCATTAAGTCGCCACTTTCATTTCCCTTAATTAGTCCAAGGACCTTAAGAGCTTCGCCGTCTGTCTTTTCTGCTGCAAATGCTACTGTGAAAGTAGATACTGACATTGCTACAGCTAAAACAAGGGCAAGAACTTTTCTAAAATTCTTTTTCATGTTTACTTCCTCCTATGATGTCTCGCGTTGTTTTTTACAGACTAATGCCTGCACTAATATGTGTCCACCAATATCTTCACTTACATAATACTATGTAGTAACTACAATCAATTGTTTGTAGTATTGATGTAATGTGATTATATCTTGGAACAATATTTTTTACAATACTTTTTGACAACTTGTAATGTTATTGTAATTTTGGTGGAAGCCCTTGGTAATTAACAGTTTAATTGTTCCATATGTTGGTAATTGCACTTCCAAAATATGTCGTAAACTTCTTTGCGCCAGCTTCATTTAAGTGTCCTTTATCATAAAAGTCCTTATCTATATCAATTCCTATCTCTTCATACAGCAAGTTATAATTAATAAATTCAACTCCATATTCCTTTGCAAATTTATCTACACTATTATATAACATCTGTTCTTCTTTACTTGGATTGCTTGGACTCTTAATTAATAATAGTTCAATTCCCTTCTCATTCAATAGCTTAACTATTTTCTCAAGATACTCTAAACATACCCTCGTTCACTGTCCGTCTGTTTTAAATAATCGATTGAAAAATCTGATTTCTTAAGTTCTTTCCATCTAGAATGATACTTAATAAATGAGAAGTAGTAGGATGCCCTATCTTTTTTGGGGATACTCACTTTAATTGCCTGTATCTTTGTTTCAGAAAAAGTAATATTGTCCAATGCAGTCCTGTTCGTTCCTTCTGCTGCGTATTCATCTTCAAGTGCTAATTCTCGAACATCAAGAACAATTAGTTTTGGACTTTGGTATTTTAAAAACTCTTCTATATAGAAATAAGTAACCCACATTGGTTGTTGCGATGTCGTAAATGTATACCCCTTAACCCCTGTTTCTTCCTCTAGTTGACGCGGAATTATGGAGCAATACATATGACTTGTTCCGCCAAACATAATATCATAAGAATCTTTCTTTTCATTGTATATTCCATTCACTTTAATTGTTGTATTCCAAGGAACTGATAGTAATTTTTGTTTAAATATCTGCGTTAAAATCCCGAATATTATAGAAAACAAGGCAATAAAAATTATTGGCTTTATTATATGTTTTATCTTCATATGTCCTCCTTAATAGAATTTAGCAATTAGAATTGAAAATATATAAATTGTGATGCATCGTACCCTGGTCCATATATGCCAAAAATTAATATTGCAAATATTGCAACTAAATAGATTGACCATCTTACTATTATATTTTGTTTGTTTAGCTTGTCCCTAAAACTATTATTTCTACGAATCAAACTTACGATAAACAAAATTAATATTGCAATCATTGCCACAATAATATCGTATTTATCCAATCCTAATTTTATCAAGGTCGATATGTTTAGTGTAGAGAAGTCTATAATAAACATATTTGCTATTAACTTCTTTGCATCTGCTAAACTGTTTGCCCTGAAAAATATCCAACCGAAATTTACTAATGCAAATGTAAATAAGATCATAAATAATTTATGAATCTTATTGTTTCTATTTATATGAAGAAACCCAATTATTTTATCTCTTGCTGGCTTTGTAATACTCCCTATTATTTGATAAATTCCATGTAGAGCTCCCCATATTACGAATGTCCAATTTGCTCCGTGCCATAGTCCGCTCGTAATGAATACTATCAATATATTTCTATATTGTTTTAATTTTCCCTTCCTATTCCCACCAAGCGGGATATAAAGGTAGTCTTTAAACCATGTACTCAATGAAATGTGCCAACGACGCCAAAATTCAGCTATTGATTTTGAAAAATAAGGTCTCTTGAAGTTTTGCATAAGTCTGAATCCCATTACTTCTGCTGCACCTCTTGCAATATCAGAATACGAGGAAAAATCACAGTAAATTTGAACAGCAAACAAAACAGTCGCTATCATAATTGCGATTCCTTTGTTTTCGTTTGGATGATTGTAAACTGAATTTACTAATATGGCTACTCTATCGGCTATTACAAGCTTTTGAAAGAACCCCCATAGCATTAATAGTAGTCCTCGCTTAATTCGATTGTATTCCATATAATGTCTTTCGTTAAACTGATCTAATAAGTCTTTGGATCTCTCAATAGGTCCCGCTACAAGTTGAGGAAAAAAAGATACAAATAATGCATACTTACCTAAATTTCTTTCTGTTTTTACATCTCCTCTATACACATCCATTGTATAACTAAGCGCTTGAAAGGTATAAAAAGAAATGCCTACTGGCAACAAATAGTTAAAAGCCGGCATTTCAATAATTATATCAATTTTCCCTAGTGTCAGGGAAATACTTGACATTAAGAAATTATAGTATTTAAAAGTGAATAAGATTGCCAAGTTAATTGCAAAACAAAGGAACACCCACAGCTTCTTTTTAGCTTTTGAGTCTCCTGCTTTTTCTATTAAAAGACCACTTAAATAAGTGATAAAAGTTGAAAGCGCCATTAGTAGAGCGTATTTCGGGTTCCAACACATATAAAAATAATAACTTGCAACAAGTAGCCATACCCATCTTATTTTATGTGGAATTAGAAAATATACGAATACTACGATTGGAAAAAATATAAGAAATTGCAATGAATTAAATAACATTTTTGTCTCCTATTAAATGCCTGTACTTCTAAATATAAATACTCTTAATCATTAGGAAGCGTAATCGTAAAGGTTGTTCCTTCACCAACAACAGAATCAACTTCTATCTTCCCACAATGTGCCTCTACTAAATTCTTAACAACTGCTAACCCAAGGCCTGTTCCACAACTCTTAGTCGTTACAAATGGTTCATAAATGCTAGCAAGCCTTTCTTTCTCAATTCCCATTCCTGTATCTTTAACTAATGACTTGTCGCATGCTTGTTCCATCACATTTTACCTTATGCAATGGTTGCTCAATATCAACCTTTAATACTTTTTTATCTCTCTCAACAATTGAGCTGTAATTATTTGCTACATTACTCACAAGGCTACCAATACAAACATCTTCAAATATCATTCGTTTTTCATTTTTCCCATAGCTTGATATTTGCGTTAATATATCATCAATAAAACTAACTTCATCATAAATAGATTGTAAGTAGTAATTATTCTCCAATCCATCTATCTGTTTCTCTAATAATTGCAATGAGCTCTTTATTATAGTTAATGGATTTCTAATTTCATGAGATAGATTCGACATAATTCTTATAACCCTCATCTAGCATTATTGGCCACCCCCCCAACATAAAAATCTTATCACATCCATATTTTCTTTGCAATAAATATTATTCGCAATTACTGACATGTATAGTCGTTTAATTTTCAAAAAATTTGTTGCTTACTCTACTTAAAAATAGTAAAATACGTTATATACTATTTTATTTAAAAGGAGGTATAACAATGGATAAGAACAATTGTATTTTTTGCAAAATAACTTCTGGTGAAATTAAATCAATTACTATATTTGAAAATACAGAATTCAAAGTTATCATGGATCTTTTCCCTGCAACCAAAGGGCATACTTTAATCATTACAAAAGAACATTTTGATAACATATATGAAATAGACTCTGATACCGCTGGCAGATTATTTGCTTTAGCTACTCATATATCTAGAGCACTAAAAGCAGAATTAAACTGTGATGGTCTTAATGTTTTACAAAATAATGGTGTTGTAGCAAACCAATCTATCCCACATTTCCACTTACATTTAATTCCTCGTTATTTAAACGATGGACTAAATATGACCTTTGATACAAAAGAGGCCGCTATACAAGAAGAATTGACAGAACTTGCAACCAAAATACGATTACACATATAAAAAAAGGGGTAATACCCTTTTTTATTTTGTCACTTCAACAATTATTTTAACTATTTTTTCAATCGCGTTACTTGCTTCACTTCTAGACATTTCTTTCATATAACTTCCTCTTCTTTCGTATAGTTCATCTATACTGCTAACCAAACTTGCAGGCGTTAACTCTTCCTCGAGCAAAACTGCTGAATACCCGTGTTTTCTAAATGATTCGGCATTCAATATTTGGTCACCTCGACTAGCTGAGGTGGATAAAGGAATTAGTAATGTTGGTTTCTTTAGCGCTAGCAATTCACATATAACATTTGCCCCTGCCCTAGATATAACAAGGTCAGAAAGCGCAAATAAATCTGAAAGTTCATTCTTCGCATACTCTATTTGAAAATATCCAATTAAGTCCTTATGTTTATCCGAAATATTCCCTTTTCCACATATATGGATTATATTATACTGTTTCAAAAACATTTCTAAGGCGTTTCTAACTGTTTCATTTATTTTAACGGATCCAAGACTTCCTCCGATAATAAGTAATACTGGCTTCTGAGTATGAAACCCACAAATCTTTTTCGCATTCTCTTTATCACCTTTTAGTAGCTGCACTCTAATTGGAGTGCCCGTATGAACTCCCTTTTCTGTCGGAATGTATTGCAATGTTTCTGCAAAATTGGTACATACTTTTGTTGCTTTTGGAATTGAAAGTTTGTTCGCGAGACCTGGTGTCATATCAGATTCATGTATAATTACCGGTATTTTTTTTCGACTAGCTGCGAAGATAACCGGTACCGATACATATCCACCCTTTGAAAAAACAACATCTGGTTTAATTTTTTTTATTAATTTCTTTGCTTCAAAATATCCCTTTATTACTTTAAAAGGATCACTTATGTTTTTTAGCGCAAAATATCGTCTCAACTTACCTGATGATATCGGATAATATGTTATACCTTGTTCTGTTATCAATTTCTTTTCTATCCCATCATAAGAGCCAATGTAATTAATTTCATACCCAGCTTTCTTAAGTTCATCAACCAATGCAATGTTTGGTGTTACATGTCCTGCTGTCCCCCCACCAGTTAAAACAATCCTCTTCATTTTAGTTCCTCCAGTTTATATCTCACATATATATTATATTCATTATCACTAATATTAATCGTTCCAAATCAAAAGTCAAGAGAAAATAAAACTATTTTACTGCATTGTATTTTATAAATTCAAGTTGTTGACACTACCTATATGGTGTGTGATAATGTTTACATAAAAATATTGATTATAGTGTTAAAAGTAAGTTTTACATAATCGCACACTACAAATGAGGTTTGTTGAAACGTCGAGTGTGAAAGTGAAACTAAATACTTTTGTCACCATAATCCATATTACATAGGTAATTTAAAATCAACTTTCAATTTTATTAATTACCTAAATTATTATCTTAGGAGGAAACAAAAATGTCTTTTAATCAATTTAAAGCTCCAGAAAAAGGGGACTTAGTTGCTGAGTTACATGTACAAGTGGAGAATTTTGCAACTCATTCTAAAAACGGATATTATAATGGAGTTACCTTTCATAGAGTAATGCAAGATTTTATGATACAAGGTGGAGATCCTGATGGAAACGGAACAGGCGGAGAGAGTATTTGGGGAGAATCATTTGAAGATGAATATGATGATAATGCATTCCCTTATTGCGGCGCCCTTTGCATGGCGAATAGAGGCCCAAACACAAACGGAAGCCAATTCTTTATTGTAGAGTTAGAAAACGTAGATACAGGTTCTATCGGACAAATGGAAAGAGCTGATTTTCCAGCAGAAGTAATCGAAAACTATAAAACTCATGGTGGAACACCTTGGTTATTCTATAAACACACAGTTTTTGGACAAGTATTCGAAGGACAAGATATCGTAAAACGTATTGCTAGGGTACCTGTAACAAGTCCAATGACTAACAAACCAAAAGAAGCAGTTGTGATCGAAAAAGTTGACATTATAGAACTATAGTCGCGGAGGCTTTATATGAAGAAGAAAAAGCTATCCATAAATAGATATACTACTACTGCAGGCTTATTTATTGCCTGCATAGTATTTTTTTTCTTTGCTAATTTTACAACAAGTTCTATCGTTATTGGCAAGAAAATAGTTGCTAGTAAAGAATTAACTGTAAACTCACTAATCGATTCTATTGAATCCGGCTATACCGAAGGGTTTTTTGCGAAACTTAATTTTGTAGATATCTATGGTGGAGTCCAGAAATTAATGAATAAGAATGTAGTTGGTGACTTTGATGTGATAAGAGATGATCAAGGAAGACTTCATCTTGGAATTGATAACTACAAAATTACTTCTTTCAATTCTGATTTAATTCTCGAATTTCAGAAGGCCGCTGGAAACATTCCTATTTTATATCTTCACACCGGTAATAAAATATTAGAAAATTATACTACCTTTGAAACAGGGCTGATCTCTAATAAAGTAGAAAATTCTAAATTCATAATTAATTATGTAAGGGATTTGGGTGTTGATGTAATAGATTTGCAAGCAACATTTCAACAAGAACATGCTGATTATTCTAAATTATTTTATATAACTGATCATCATTGGAGAATTGAAACCGCCTTCAATACTTATAAAAATCTTCTACAAATATTTGAAGATGACTATTCGCTTACTTTTCCAAACAAGAACCAAATAATTGATGATAATAATTTTGAATTCATTCAATATGAGGATTTCTTTTTAGGCTCATCCGGAAAACGTGTGGGTAGATGGTATGCTGGTATGGATGACTTTACTTTAATCTTACCAAGGTTTGATACCAACTATACTGCTTATGATTATAATCGTTTCCAGGAACCACTTGATGGTTCATTTCGTGACGTTATTATTTCTGAAGAACGTCTAAGTGACCCTGCTATCGACACCAATCGATATACCTCATATTTATATGGTGATTATGCAAAAAGAAAGTTTGTAAATCATGATGGTAAAAATAATATTTTAATAATAGAAGATTCCTATGGATTACCTTTAAGTTCTTTCCTTTCATTGGCTTTTAACGAGTTAACAATTATTGATTTTCGTTTATTCAAAGATTCCATATCTACACTAATTGAGGAAGGCGATTTTGATGTAATTCTGTTTGTGAATCAAATTCAGTATCCATAAACATTATATTTATTATCCTTATGGAGGTTATTATGTTATTTTCGAGCTCAATATTTTTATTCTTATTTTTACCGCCTGTACTTATCATTTATTACTTATTAATAAAATATAGAGTTGCCCAAAATGTATTTTTACTTGGGGCAAGTTTATTCTTCTATGCTTGGGGTGAACCCAAATTCGTAATCGTTATGATTGCCTCAATCATTATTAATTATGTATTAGGTTTATTCGTCGATAAATACCGAGAAAATAAATTTAAATCTAAATTAATAATTGCTATTACTGTAGTTGTAAATTTATCGTTAATGTTTATTTTTAAATATCTTAACTTTGCGATATTCAATTTAAACAAAGCTGGCTTAAATATTCCTCAAACTAATATACTTTTGCCAATTGGCATCTCCTTCTTTACATTTCAGGCCTTATCTTATGTAATAGATGTTTATCGTCAAGATGGTAAAGTTCAAAAGAATCCATTGTATGTTGGTTTATATATCGCTCTTTTTCCACAACTAATTGCAGGTCCTATTGTTCGATATGAAACGGTAGCAGATCAGATACTTAATAGAAGAGAAAGCTTAGAAGATTTTTCTAAAGGATGCTGTAGATTCCTTGCAGGATTGACAAAGAAAATGCTTATATCCAATACAATGGCATTACTTGCAGATACTGCTTTTAAAATGAACTCTAGCAGTTTAACCGTAACCTTTGCTTGGCTTGGTGCAATTGCATATACACTTCAAATATACTATGACTTCTCAGGTTACTCAGATATGGCTATTGGACTAGGACAAATGTTTGGATTTAAATTTCTTGAAAACTTCAACTATCCTTACATTGCAAAATCAGTTTCTGATTTCTGGAGACGTTGGCATATTTCTTTAAGTACATGGTTTCGAGATTATGTTTACTTCCCACTTGGAGGCTCAAGAGTAAAATCAAAGTTCCGACTCATATTTAACCTATTTATAGTATGGGGACTAACTGGAATATGGCATGGAGCTAGTTGGAACTTTATTGCTTGGGGATTATTTTATTTTGCAATTCTAGTAATAGAAAAACTTACAGGATTTATAGATAAGATTCCAAAGATGTTTTCTTTTTTAACTCATATATACGCTTTGCTAGCAGTTATAATTGGATGGGTGTTATTTAGAGCAGCTAACTTATCTGCTGCAATCGATTACCTTAAAACGATGTTTGGAATCGATGCTACCGCTTTCACATCTGATACGACCATTCTTTACTTAAAAGAGAACATGTTCTATTTATTATCCGGAATAATTTTTGCAATTCCGACCACTAGAATATTTATGAAATACACATCCAAAAAACCAATACTTAATAAAACAGTAGGTTATTTATATCCTGTCGTATACATAATCCTATTTATTATTTGTACCTCGTATATTGTAAAAGGAACCTACAATCCATTTATCTACTTTAATTTCTAAACAAACCAAGCACCGCCCTTTTTGTATCATAGTGATACAATGGGGACGGTTCTTTTTGTATCATAGTGATACAAAAAGAACCGTCCCCATTGTATTATTTAAATTTAAATACTTGATCTAGTGAATACAAAGTCTTAAAATTCCCTTTAACTGATATCTCACCTGTCATAAATCCTCGTTGAAAACTCATTCGTCCATCCACAATTTTACTTAGGACATCAGAGGTAAGACTAATAATAACATCCACTTCCTCCATCTCTCCAATGAAGCAATTAAACCCACCTTTACTGATTTGAAGAATAAGGTTCTTTGATTTATCTGAAATACTTATTTTAAAAGCTGCTTCAAATCCTAATTGTCCCTTAAACGAAGACCTCAGTTTTCCTATTATATATTCTATTGTATCTATTTTCTTTTCGTCCGAATTCATTTTTAACTTAAAGAAGCTACTTAACTCTTCAATATCTTCTTTTTGTTTCTTAACAAATTCATCATTATTAACTAATTTCGAAAGTTGTTCTGTCTCTTGTGGACTAAAGTCAATTCCACCTGTCCCATTAATCATATCTTTAATTAAGTGTGCGCTTGATGGTAATTGTAATGGTTTTTGGAGTAATGTTCTATAAAACTTTTCGATTGATTTTTCTATTATTTCCAATGTAACCTTACTTGTCTCAAATTCAGCTGCGTTCTTAACATAACCAACAAGTCCTGGGCTAGGAATACCACCTATTAAATCCCAAGCCTTTATCAATTGCAGTTCAGCTTCACGTTCCCCATAGCTAGTTGATATTATCATCGGAAGCATATATACTTTTGCAATTTCATTCTTATCTCCATAGTACCAGCATGCATCTAGAAATGTTTGCATATAACCACCGATACCCAACCATTCTACTGTTGTGGCAAGTATAATTCCATCTGATCCATTAATTATTTGTGGCAATGTATTTATTGTTCCTTTAAATTCAAATAAATTTATTCTTTCAACATCAACTTCTAATTCCCTAAGTACTTTCTCAGTTTGCTTTAACATAAATAGCATAGGATCCTCTATTAATCCTCTGCCCCCATAAAATAATACTACCTTCATATGTCCACCTCTATCTTACAGTATAATATATTATTATATATTACATTCTCATATAAGTACAATATTTTTGGTAATATATTTGGTAATAATGCGAAAAATATCCTTTTATGTTACTCTATACCATTATTTTAAATGATATGGTATTGAAATTGTACTTCTGCGATTGTTATTATTTCATTATTAGTTAATTTCCTTTGTTCACCAGGATCAAGTCGTACACCATCAACATATGTCCCATTTTTAGAATTAAGGTCTTGAATAATTACCTCTTGATCTATTTTGCTTAATTGAGCATGAAGTCTGCTTACCACGGTATTATCTATTCTAAGATTAACGGTCCCTTCTAACTTACCAATTATAAAGGGGTGATCTCCAATTTTGTGTCTGAGTCCCGTTTCTACGTCAATTAAGAGAGTTTGCTTATTCTCCGCAGAATTTACATCGATAAATTGTGTAAAGCACGGTTCAGCAATAACTTTATTATCAACAATTGTATTGTCTATAAATTCAAATACTGGAACAAACTCAATTTCATCCTCTTCTTCATTATCCCCATTCTTCTTATCAAGTAGATTCGAAACAAAATAGATAATTAACCCCATAATTACTAAAGTTGATATATTGACTATTGCAGAAGTTTTTGTATCTATTAACCCACTCTTATCTTTAAAACACAATAGATTCATTGTTAAAATAATACTTGAGAATATAATTATTATCCCCCCTATATAAAACACTTTATTATTCCTTAACTTTGACAACATATTATGTACACTAGTATTCATTGATATTGTACCGTTACTTACATTCTTAAATGTCCCTTTGCTCTCCTCTGTTACGATAATATTCTTATCCTCTTTCTCATTCTTAATTGCTAATGAGTTATGAGATATATAATTTTTATCATTTATATCACTTTCAAATTTATTTTCATCATATGTCATTGCCTCAAATTTATTTTGAAGATTTATATTTGTATTATCTGAATATGAACTCTCCATTATTTGCTTTAAATTAGCAACCGTTTTATCTTTTACTTTTGAGAACCGATACAAACAATATGCCATCTTATCCTCTTCTTTTGCAATAAGCATTTCTGAAAACATATTTGCTAAGTCTATCAATCCATTGTCCACTCCCTCTTTGGGAATTACACATATACTTGGAAGCAAAGTTTCGGCGTCTACATATACATATTGAGGTGAAAACATACAGATTTCTTCTCCTATCATATAATTTTTGAGTTCTTCTATAATAATGATAATATCATTCATTAAATTGTAAATTTCCCCTGGAGATAGTTGTCGTATCTCAAAGAGTTGATTTAAGGACTGTTTTGATGTAATATCATAATATATTTTTTGTTTCATATTTACCGTTCTAGTACTTGTACACAGAACCCCTTTTATATTATTGTTAACAAGCATTTGTATTTGATATGAATTAAAGTCTAGGTCATTGTCTTGTACTACTAAATAATTATTTCCTTGTTCCCTTTCAAATTTAATCTCCAAGTTTTCCCCCCTCAATAAGTTTTTCTATCACTTTATTAAACTCATCTAAGTACTTTTTCTTAATATCTCCGATTTGTGTTACCTTACTTGAAAGTTCGTCAATTGCAGCTATTGGTATCACTAAATTTTTCCCTTTTAAATATGTTGTTTTCGTATTGATAGTATACTCAAAGTTATCACCATTGATTATCTCATTTACATAGTTAAATGGAGTATTCAATAATATTACGGTAACTATCTTTACATTATTATCAAATAACCCTTTGTCCACCTCGATGCTTACACTCTTGGCAGTACATAAAATCATTTGATTTGATAGAATCAATTGCAACTTATTTTCAATTTCCTTATTTTCCATAGTTTCTAAATAAGCAATCTCACTAACATATTTATTTACAATTATTTTAGTGGTAACATAATCATGCAAAAAAACTATAAAATACAACATACATACAAAAACAATTATTATTACTTGTAGTACCAGAACTGCTTCAATTGAAATACTTGCACGTTTTATAGCAACACCCCCATAATATACCCTACCAGCATAAATGGGACAAATGGCAATTGTGACTTCATTGATCCTTTTTTAGCAAATAATAAAATAGCTCCAAAAATACTAGCAAGAATACTAGCATACATTAACATCTTAAGAAGAATTATTAACCCTACAAGAAATCCTATCGTTAGAATAATAATGGCATCTCCAGTCCCAAAAGATTTACTGATTCTAGAAATTCCTATGACAATTATTCCAAATGCGATTCCTAATATCTTGTCCTTACTTATTCCTATGGCTAAAAAACTAATTAAAGTAACAACTAGCACTGTCATTAAGCATATTTCTCTTTTAATAATATCTGTTACCGAATTAAACACTAAAAAGACTAACGCTAATATATATTCCAACTTATTCCCCCTCCAATTTACCGCATCTAGAGCAGGGCCTCAGGTCCCCTATCTCAATTTTCTTAATTTCTATTATTACTCTTTTCAATCTTGAGCATTCTAACGAGCTATGAAATCTATCCCCTGTCCTAGTAACAAATACAGTGTCTCCCTCACTAAAATCTTTGCCTTCCGCACAGGTTTTACAGGGGCTTTTTCCTGATAATCGAGAATATGTAGTTTTAGAAACTTCAAAATTAATATAGCTACAAGTTTTTTTAGTATGGTATACCTCCCCATTCTTAGTTTTATATACGACCTCATCTTCCGGTTCATCAACCCCGTAGCCCGTCCATGCTCTACACGTAGATACTTGTATCACATTAAATTCCAAGACCCCAAACCAGTTAAACAAGGGCACTGCTTTATACATAATAACGCCTTTTATGTCGTCATCTTCTAATAAAAACTTTGAATCGAAAAAATCTATTCCATCAAAGCCCCCAACAATAACCCCTGGTGCAAGATTATTTTCTTTAATATTATCGAAGAAGTAATTTTCTAAAAGTAGTGATCCTAAACCATCAACTACTTCTTCAACTACGATACGCCTAATACTTTCCATTGAAATATCTTCGTCTATGGAACTTAATTTTTCATAACTATTTTGAACTACCTCTTTTGTCCCGATTGTATCATATATATTTGCTTGAACTGCTAATCTTTGGGTGGCTTCATCCAATCCTTGTTGAATAACCTCATGCGTATAGATTAATTGCATAAAAAACAAAATTGTAATGATAAACATAACAAATATAGGTAAAACCACTGCTGCCTCTACTGTAATGCTTCCACACCTATGATTATTCTTTCTCAATATGCCCTCCTTTTCCTAGCTTTTATGAAATACGTATTATTAGAATCTGTAAAAAAGTTAAATGCTTTTGGTAAAAATATACTCTTTATAGAAGTAGTACCCTCTATATCAAATTCATACAGCATATTTTCCATCTGATGAGTACCTTCACCATACTGTTTTTGTAGATTAAGTTGCATTAAATCCATACTTCGATATAGACGTTCTTGTTCTGAAGTTGAAGTCATTAATATTAACCTTAAATAATCCTCGTACCCTACATTAAACCCTTTCTCCTCCTCATTATCAATCGTTTCTTTGATTGCTCCTGTAATACTTGTTTTCCAATCTTCCTTACTTTTAATAATTGGTAACTTCTCACCTTTAAATAACTGTTGTACATCGTAAGCAGATTCTGCAAGTGCCCAAGCCCCTAATAAGAGAAATTGAACTATATAATTCATTCCAAATGCAGAAGCAGGCCCTACAATAGCAGTAGCTAACGATAAAGCAATCCCTCTTTTTTCACTATCTGCAATTGCATGGATAAAGTTAAAACAAAATCTTATCAACAATAGCTTTGCTGCAACACTTACTTTATTTTTTAAATCACTATTTTTACCTGCTATAATGTATTCGATTTCATAATTTAAAGCCCTATCCTCAAAAGGAACATCACATAGAATCGTCTTATTTCCACTCTTAGAATAATCTGAAATACTCATAAAAGTGCCCATGATATATTCATTAACAAGAGTAGCTTCTAGCATGTTTGAAACCGTACCCGATGTATCTGCACTAGTAGCAAACCCTGTAAAAGCATCTTTTGTGTATTGCTGTTCATCAAAATCAGGTTCACTTATTTCATTCGTAGCCACTTCAAGAAGCTTCGACGGAAGACCCTCTATATCAATATTCTTCTCCCCTGTTAAATCTTCATAGTCTTCAAGTTTCCCGCTTGCAATACTGGATAAAGTATCTCTTGGATCATCTTCTTCTATCCCCTTTATCGAATAACCACTATAATCAAACTCCAAATAATCATTTGATAATTTACTTAATATTTTTTTTGCATTCTCAATAATTTTAATTTCGAGACCGATTTGGTATGTACTCGATATATTAGATTTTGAATTATTACTTGTATTAAGGTTCAACAATATTGTTATTTCATTTGAATTATATAATCTAACATTTTCAGATATTGTCTCATCTATTTTTTGTATGTTTCCGTACTTAGAATTCCCGCCACTACTATCTGGATACAAAGAGGTATATATCTCCTCCGTTAAATCCTTTTTATTTTCCTCCAGAAATATTTTATATAGTTCTTCCATACTTATTAAATCAACTGCTGCTGTCTTATATTGATTTACTTTAGTTTGTGTCGTTACATTCGCTTTTGCATTATCTTGTATTAGGGTTTTCAATGTATTATATTTCTCCCTAATTTGTTCATTACTTTCTTCAATGAGCGTATCATACGATTTTATATAATCATCTAATTCTTTGATTTTTGCTTTTAGTTTATCTATTTGCTCTTGGGTAGAATCAGTCGAACTGTTTAAAATCAGTTTGAATTCCGTCTTTTGATTGTCAATAGAATCACGAGATTCTATTAGATTTTGTAATGTTCTATACTCATTTATAAGTAAGTCAAACAGTTCAACTATATTATAAACAGTTGGATTAATGTCCTCGAATAATTCTAGGTTATTAATTTTTTGTGATTCCATTGTTGGATTTGTAATACTAAGCTTTTTCACAAAACTGTCTACGATGCAATACTGTCCTTTATTAACTTTTGGTCTTCCTTTTTTAAACTCAATCCCATCAATACCTTGAATCAAGTCAATTAATTCAGTTGATAGTTTTTGAGCTACCGCATCAACTTCTGCTTTTTTTTCTATAGCCGTACTCGTAACTTTTGATTTCTCTACTGCTTCCGATAAATCTGTAAATTTATTTATCCCCACCAATACTATTTTATATTTCATGTTATCAACAATTTGTTGCTTCAAGTACTCTGCCTTGTTATCAACTATACTCTGATTTTCTATACTACTTATTTTATCAATGTTAAACTGATAGAGGTCTATAAAATTACCCTGATACTTAAGATTTGTAATAAAACTTGTTTCATTAACCCCTTTCATCGTATTCTTGACAATATATTCGTAAACCAGGTTCTGCAAATTATCTTCATTTACAGTATTTCCTTCAAGAGCAGAGTCAAAAGCCAATATTCCATAATCATCAAATAAATGTTGATCGTAATTCGCCATAACAGAATTAAGTGCAACCTGTAATTTACGGTCAAAGGCTGTATAAGCTGATCTTATCCTTACTACTTCAGTTAACGAAGATACTACTATCATAACAGTGCTTAAAATTAAACATAAAAATATTGTAATGCTACCCCTTTTTACCATGCTAAAACCCCAATAAATCAGTCTTTACTTTCTGAAGCACTTCCGTTACAATATTCGAAATTTGTTGTCTAAATATGATTGCTATTGCTAATAAAATTAAAATAATTATTATTATTTCAATCATACCCATTCCGTTATTTTGAGTTAATTTCTTTTTAAATTTCTTCATTCATTTCCCCCTAAAATTTTATTGACATGAAAGTAGGTACAACAACTATGAGTAGTACAATGATTAATAATAGCATCATTGGTAACAAAAGCTTTGTACTTGCTTTTTCTCCTAATATCTTTGCTATTGCTTTCTTTTGTTGAAAAGCATCTATTGTTAATTCATCTAATGTTATCGCTAATTCCGCTGTCCCCTTTTTTAAATTCTGACTTAGAATACTTGTTAATCTTAGATATTCTGGCATTCCACATCGCAAACCATAATATTCAAGAACTTCTTGCTCCGTTTTTCCATTGTTTAAGCTAGAACAACAAATTAATAGTTCCTCAAATGCATATCTTATTTTATTTTTCTTAGTTTTAGAGTAATCTGCTGCTACTTTTTGAATTGCAGCTCCAGTTGTTAACCCTGCACTTATTAGTAATGATAGTTTTGCTACTATTTCAGAATAATCTACAAGCATCTGTTGCTTTCTTTTCTTAACCTTCTCTTCTAACTCATAGTCTTTTATCTTAAAAATAACCGCCATAAAAATAATTGTGAATGCAAATATCTTAAGTGATAAGTTTTGGCTTTTTACACTCCACTTTAATGGTTTATCTCCAATCTTAGTCGGCAACATAATATTGCTTTCATAAATATTCTTATTGTCAATAAGTTTAATCTCATCTAAAATACTGTTAATCATTAATTCTTCATTCGTTTGTGTTGGTGGCTTTACAATAACTTCAAAAGACGTCTCAGCCTTCTTCCCGTAATAATCTAGCTTTGCTGTTAAAGTTACAAGCTCTCCGTTCTCAGAAACATTTGCATTATTTACATTGCCTTGATAATCAACGATTGAAGGACTATTACTTTCCCATTTCACAGTAATATTACTTTCATCAATTCTATCAATTAAATTTAAGCTACTTTGAACATTACTTAACTCCTTATTACCCTTTAAAATTAGTCTCGGTAAATCCATCGCCAATTGTTCAAACATTTGATCTAACTCTTGATTTTGCATTCTAACTTCATCAAGTGAAAAAGTGATTGGAAATACTGAATTATCAACTTCAACGTTAGCATTAACTTCTTTGGAAACCTCCCCCTTGTTTGGTCTACTTACTGTGTTTTTCTGAATGGTTTTCTTTTCCGTACCAAACATCGTTAGTATCGTTAGAATAAATCCCACGCAAAGTATTACACTGAGTAATGCTAATTTTTCAGCTAAAAATCGTTTCGCTAGCGTTTCAGTTTTCTCTCCAACATATATAGCCGATAAATTCTCCAGGGTTTGTCTCTTTGAAATCTTAATATTATACTTATTTACAAGGTATTTCATAAATTTTTCAATTTCTTTCATATCACACCTCAATATCTAGTATTTTCTTTCCCAAAAATATAGCTAAGATAAATACCCCAAGACATATTGACATAATTATTCGTCCCACAATTGTCTCATATAGCGGGCTAACAAATTCAGGTGATGAAAATTTCATAAATGCGATCGTTGCAAACGGGAACATAAGCATAACATTTTGCTCAAATTTTTTTCCTGCTACCATTAAATCTATTTCCCTTTTTGTATCAATCTTCTCTCCAATTGTTTTGGAAGCAGTCTTAACAGCTCGTACAATATTGCCTCCAGTTTTTCTACAGGTTATTACTGTATTTGTAAAATTCTCAGCTTCTTCAAGTCCCGTTTGTTTTGTAAAATCACTTAGGACTTTATCAATTGGGACATTAAGCTCAACTTGTTTTTTCATAATTGCAACATAATAAAGAATTTGAACTTTTCTATTACAATATATCTGACTTAAATCTTTTTCTAAGAGCTTAATCGAATTTTCTAAGGAGTAACCCGCTCCAAGAGAACTCGATAATGCGTAAAGCATATCTTTAAATTGTAAGTTCAACTCTTTATTCTTCTTAGTAATCCGATTTCTTGTTATCATTTTAGATATTGGTATCAAGAGTGGTAACGCAACTATAAAAGCCATGAATGAGTTAAAAAAAAAGTAAATGATAACGCCAAGAAACCCACCTGCTTGTAGATAGTTAATTCCTTTAACTTCTATAATGTGCTTTATTTTATCCCACATTTGATCCCACCTTATTAAGTTTTTCATTGTTTACTAATTCTCCGCACTTTATCAGTTCATCTTTTTCCAACTTGAATAATGTGTTTAGTACAGGTCCGCTATCCCCTATCTCTTTAACAACTTCACAAATCTCACTTATTTTCCTTGTCTTATCTTTTTGTCTTGCAAGGTGAACAATAATATCAATTGCGCTTACTATTTGTCGTTGAATTGCCACTAAAGGAATATCAATCCCTTGCAATATCATTACTTCAAGTCTCGATAATAAATCTTTTGGTGAATTTGCATGTCCTGTAGATAATGACCCATCATGGCCAGTATTCATTGCTTGTAACATATCGATTGCCTCGGCTCCCCTCACTTCTCCGACAATTATTCTATCTGGTCTCATTCGCAGTGCTGCTTTTATTAATCCCTTAATTGTAATTTCATTTTTCCCCTCTGAGTTTGCATTTCTTGCCTCTAACCGTACCAAATTTTCAATTTGCTTAATTTGAAGCTCTGCAGAGTCTTCAATTGTTATAACTCTCTCATCACCAGGAACATAATTTGATAGCACATTTAAAAAGGTTGTTTTTCCAGAACCTGTTCCACCACTTATGAAGATATTATATCGCGCTCTGACTAGTTGCTCTAGAAGTAATGCTGCCTCTATTGTAATTGCTCCAATACTTATTAGTTTATCTATCGAATATGGTTGGTTTGGGAATTTTCTGATTGTTATAAAGGGACCATTCAGCGCAATTGGTGGCAACACAATATTTACTCTTGATCCATCCTCTAATCTTGCATCTACTATCGGACTTGATTCATTTACCATTCTATTAACCTTAGAAACGATACGTTGCGCAATGTCCTCTAATTTATCAATATCACTAAAATAAATATCTGTCTTACTTACTTTACCGTTTCTCTCAATAAAAATATCGTTCGGCCCGTTAACCATAATTTCTGAAATACTATCATCCTCAACGAGCGGTTGCAAAATATCTAGTTTACGAATACTGTTAAAAATCTGATTCGCTAACGTATCCTTTTTATTAATTGGTATATAGTTATCTTTACTAATGAATTGAATCTGTTCAAGTATCAATTCCTTGATTTCATCATCTTCCATATCTCTTGATAAATCTATTTTCTCTAATACACCTGCTTTTAGTTGGTTTCCCAAAACATCTATAGCCTGCACCTCCCAATTAAGTCTTGTAGCTCACTAGGGTATGTTGCCTGACACTGTAAATACGGCATATTAATGCAACCTGGAATATCACAAGGCATTGTATTTCCTTCTTTAAAACCTGTTACTATTGTAATTAGATTTTTTTCTTGGCTTAGTCTTTTCTCTTGGTTTTCTACCATCCATTTTCGGAATTTTGTAAGTGATGTTACAGATAAGCTGATTGGTACTATGATTGTATTGCAAAGTTTAAATAGATGTGTGTTTTCTCCTATATCAAAAATAATATATTTATAATCTAGTTTCTGAATGATTTGGTCAATGATGAATTGCCAATCTTCCAATGAAGTATCCAATAAATCTTCATTGTGAAAAACAGTAGGGAGAAAATCAAAATTAGATTTGTGTTTTTTTATTAGTTCTACCTTTAATGCTAAGTTCGCATATTTTTGTTTTGCATATAGCAAAAGTTCCCCTAAATCGGAGTCAATTTCTGTCCCCATAAAATTCTCAAGCGAACTATATTTCTCAAGATTAATGAGTAAAACTTTTGCTTCTTTCGATATTTCTTCTGCCATTGCGATGGATAAAGCAGTTTTTCCAACCTGCCCAACAGGTGAATATATCCCAAGTACCTTGGTATGATACAAACACTTTTTTGATAATAATATATCTAAATCTGAGATAATTTTAAGAATCTGTCTCCATATATCTTGCAATCTACTATACTTGAAAACATACGGATAATTGGAATACTCTTTTTGAACATTCCCTCTTGATAAATTAATAATGTTTTTAGACATTATTGTTTCATCCAAAAACTCTGTACAAACTAACAAGATATCATTTTGATTGTACTTTACGTAATCTAAAAAAATAGCTTTATCAGAAAATCCAAATACCTCAATTGGTAAATCCTTTTGCGTAAGCACATATGAAATAAGCCCATTTACATATTGTTCCTCGCTATCAGCAATCACTAGTTTATATTTCACTCACTCCCCCCCTTTGTATAAATATTATACAAATTTATAGCCTTTGTAAACCAAACTAATACCATGGAACTATAAATATTACAATGATACTCTTATGAATAACATTAGGATTATTGAATATAAAAAAATAAGCAGAAATTTTCTCTGCTTATTCTAGTATATCGTATTCGAAAAAACTGTAAACCATTAAATTGAAGAAACTTAGCCCTCGTAAACTTGATCTTCTCCTTTATAATATCTTCGGAAGAATTATCTCAATCTTACATCCTTTTCCTTCACGGCTGTATAAAGTGATTTCCCCTTTATATTTAGCAACTGTGTGTTTTACAATCGAAAGCCCAAGTCCTGTCCCTCCAACTTTACGACTTCTTCCTTTATCTATCCGGAAAAAGCGTTCAAATACTCTAGTCTGAAATGCTCGAGGAATACCAATCCCACTATCCGTAACAATCAATTTGACGCTTTGATTATTTTCTGAAATATCAATCTTTACATACCCATTTTCAACATTGTATTTAATTGCATTATCAATTAAATTCTGAATAATATGCTTAATATCTTCCCGTGCTATATTATAATAAATGTCTCTTTCTGTAATTTCTAACTTAATACTCTTTGCCTTAACCTGAGGTAATAATCCATTAACAACCTCATCTACAACTGTTCTTAAGTTTAACCTTACAATTTCTGAGCTTGCATCTCCTTCTTCTAACTGATAGATATTCAAAATATCATTAATTAATGTTATCATTCTATCTGTTTCATTTTGAATTCTCTTTAAATAATCATTCATAACTTCACTATCTGTTATCATTCCTGAGGCTAGTATTTCCGTGAACCCTTTTACCGAGGTAAGTGGCGTCTTTAATTCATGTGATGCATTTGCAACGAACTCTGATCTAATTTGTTCTGTTTTTCTAACATGCGTAACATCTGATAATACCATTAGTATTCCTTTTGTATCTCGTTTTCCATCTTCTTTAAAGTATGCAGGTATGATCTTAACTGAAATGACAGCCCCTTCTTGCGTCTCTTCACTATCAAAAAGTACTGATTGCAACTTTTCTTTAGAAGAAATTATAGCACTTGTAATTTTCTCATCTCTAGACAAATAGCTTAAGTCTTGCCCTATCGAATTACCCCCTACATTAAAATATTGTTTGGCCGCTCTATTTATATGTAAGATCTTTAAATCCATACCGATTAAAACTAATCCTTCATTTACATTTTCAAGTATAAAACTATATTTGTTTTTTTCATCCTCAAGCATATTAAGGGAACTTGTAAGGTTTTCTGACATGCTATTAAGTCTATAAATAATTGGATTAATTTCTTCATATTTTGTTGGTTCTATTTTAATGATCTGCTCAACGGTACCAACATTTTTAATAGCCAATTCTACTGACTTTAACGGTTTTATAATATCATTCGCTGTTTTTCTAGCAACGCCTTGTGAAAATAATATAGCAGCAAAACATCCAATAATTATCGCCGGTATCAAACTTACCATGCTATGTTTTACAAAATCAATCGGAACTGCTAACCTAATTACGGTTCCTTCTTCTGTGGCTTTTGCTACATAAAGCATACTTGAATTCAAAGTAGTAGAAAATCTCTTAACAATAGAAAATTTATCACTAGAAGCATTTTTAATTTCCTCTCGATCAATATGATTTTCCATATTTGTTATATCTGCTCGTGAATCTCCAATTACCGTTCCGTCTTGTGAAATTATTGTTACTCTATTATTTCCTATTAATTCATCTAGTTTTTCGGCTGTTTGGTTTGGAGAGGTTGTTAAGTTGTATTCAACTAAAATAACATTTATCATGCTTTTCATATTGCGGGTTAGTTCTTTTTCTCTAATATTACCAACCGTTATGGCACTAATTAACCCGCTTAATATTACAGCAGATACCGATATCAAAAAACATCTTATTATGACCATTCTCTTCATAAGTAACCCCTCTCCCTTTGCCTCATTTTCAAAATATTACTCAATGGAAAATGTGTAACCTACACCTCTTACCGTTTTAATGTATTGAGTAGATTCTGCAGTCAATCCAAGCTTAGATCTCAGGCTTTTAATATGTACATCTAAGGTTCTTGTTTCTCCTATAAAATCGATTCCCCATACTATATTTAAGAGTTCTTCTCTTGGAACAACTCTTTGTCTATTGTTAACTAATATCTTAAGTAAGTCATATTCTTTTAGCGTTAACTCAATTTGGTTACCATTCTTATATACCGCATGTTTATTTAAATCAATTTGCAAATCGTATACTTCAATTGATTCTTCTAACTTTTGTCCTCTACCTTCACTTCTTCTTAATACCGCTCTAATTCTGGCACCAATTTCTAGGATTCCAAAAGGTTTTGCAATATAATCATCAGCTCCTAAATCCAATCCCTTTACTTTGTCTGTTTCATTCCCTTTTGCTGTTAATATTATTACTGGTATATCAACATAATTTTTATTTGATTTAAGTCTTTTTAATGTTTCCATTCCATCAATTCCAGGAAGCATTATATCTAACAAGATTAATTTAGGGATTACTTCTTCTATCTTAATCAGCATCTCTTCTGCACATTCAAATGCTTGAACTTGATAGGAAAATGAAGTAATTGTACATTTTAAGACTTCTCTAATATTTTCATCATCCTCAACTACAAAAATTGGTTGATCCATACAATTCCCCCCTACTCTCTTTAGAATATCCTAGTTTTTTTGTGTTCTCCTGTAACATACAATGTAACCCATTCACAAATATTTGTTGCATGATCGCCTATTCTCTCAAGATATTTTGCAATCATCATAATATCAATGGCCTGTTCTGCTTTAGCAGGTGATTTAGATAGATATTCAATTACATCCATTCTAACTTTCAAAAATAAATTATCTACGATATCATCATCAACGATTGTCTCTTCCGCAAGGGTTAGGTCACTTCTTATAAATGCATCAATTGAAGAATGAACCATTGCTATTGCTGCTTTTGCCATTGGAGTCAAGTGAGTAGCAATTTCGATAAGATCACTTCCATCGAAATGCAAGCTAAGGTCTGCTATATCTGCAGCTTGGTCGCCTATTCGTTCCATATCTGTTATTATCTTTAAAGCAGTAGATAT
The DNA here is from genome assembly GCA_029256575.1 of Clostridiales bacterium. Taxonomy (GTDB): domain Bacteria; phylum Bacillota; class Clostridia; order Lachnospirales; family JAQSXR01; genus JAQSXR01. Next base: position 45,546 of record JAQSXR010000005.1, read on the forward strand.
TGCCCTAAGGTCAGTTGCTACCGGTTGTTGACGAAGAAGTAGTGTAATACATCTTTGTTCGATAGATTTTTCCATTTCATCAACATCATTATCATTCATAATAATTTCTTTTGCAAGTACTTTGTCTCTATTTTCTAGTGCCATCACCGACTGCTCTATTCTTTTTTCTACTAGGTTACCCATTCTTACAAGTTCATTATTTAATTCTTCAAGTTGGCTTTCAAAACTAGCTCTTCTTGTCATATTACTAACCTCCTAATATTATATATTTATACTATTTTTATATTTATATCTAATTTTATATATCAACCAAATCTTCCTGTAATATAATCTTCCGTTTTTTTCTCTTTTGGCATACTAAATATTTGTTGTGTATTATCATATTCTATCACTTCACCTACGAGAAAAAAAGCTGTTTTATCTGAAATTCTTGCTGCCTGCTGCATATTATGCGTTACTATTGCTATAGTATACTTTTCTTTTAGATCACTCATTAACTCTTCAATTTTAATAGTAGAAATCGGGTCAAGTGCAGAAGTTGGTTCATCCATCAGCAATACTTCTGGTTGTACCGCTAATGCTCTAGCAATACATAAACGTTGTTGCTGACCACCTGATAGTCCCAAAGCTGATTTCCGAAGCCTATCCTTCACTTCATCCCAAAGAGCCGCTCCTTTTAATGACTCCTCTACAATTTTATCAAGTTCAGTTTTATTTTTAATTCCATGTATTCTAGGAGCATAAGCTACGTTGTCATAAATACTCATAGGAAATGGATTTGGTTTTTGAAATACCATACCTATTTTTTTTCTGAGTAGCGTTACATCCACCCTCGAATCATATATATTTTCCTCATCCAACAAAATCTTTCCTGTTATTTTTATATCTTCTACTAAATCGTTCATTCTATTTATAGTTTTTAAACATGTGGATTTTCCACAGCCAGATGGTCCTATAAATGCAGTAATTTTGTTCGTCTCAATATCCATAGACACATTTTTTAACGCATGGTTGTCTCCGTAATAAACACTAAGTCCATCTATTTTAATTTTAATATTGTTATCCATCCTATCACCCTTTCTTTAGGGCAGCTGCAAATTTCTTAGCTGCAAAATTAATAATTAAAACTATTATCATAAGTACTGATGCAATTGCATACGTTATTTCTAAATTTTCACCACGCATAGCATATTGGTATAGCTGAACAGTCAGTGTTGCTCCAGAACTTCTCAAGTGTGTAAAGAATCCTTTGGGTAACATATATCCTATTCCTGCCGTAAATATAAGAGCCGCAGATTCTCCAACAATTCTACCAATACTTAAAATAATAGAAGTCATTATTCCTGGTAGTGCTGACGGAAGAAGAATAGTTCTTATTAGGTATAGTCTTGTTGCTCCTAATCCAATGGCTCCTTCTCTATAGCTATTTGGCACAGTTTTCAATGCTTCTTGTGTTGTTCTAACAATCGTCGGCATTACCATAATTGCTAACGTCAAGGCACCGGATAATAATGAATACCCCATTTTTAGAAATACTCCAAAAAATACAAATCCAAATAGTCCAAATATGATAGACGGAATTCCTGCTAATGTTTGTGTCGTAAATTCTATGACCTTTACAAACTTGTTATTCTTTTTCGAATATTCACTTAAATAGATCGCTGCTCCAATTGATATAGGGGTAGTAACCACAAGCGTTACAACAATAATATATATTGTATTGATAATCATAGGTAAAATTCCAACTGTTCCTTTGAGTTCACTTGGTGCAGTTGTTAATAATTCTGTGTTAATAGCAGGAATACCTCTTACGAAGATATATCCCATTATATAAACAACCATAGCTATTGTAAAAAATGCGCAAAATTTTATTAATGTTTTAATTAATAAATCACTGATACGCAATTTCTTTCTCTGTAGTTTCATGTGATACCTCCTACTATTTTCTTTCACTCTTAATTAATCTGGTTAGTACTATGTTAATTATCATAATAAATAAAAATAATACCAAACCAATTCCAAATAGTGCTTGTCTATGAAGACCGGTCGAATACGACATTTCGGATACAATTCCGGTTGTTAAAAAACGAACGCTTTCAAATATTTTTGGCATATTAACTGCATTACCTGCAACCATAATTACTGCCATCGTCTCTCCGACTGCACGACCAATACCTAATACAACACCGGTTAATATTGTTGACTTAGCTGCTGGTATTTGAACTTTGAATATTGTCTGTATTTGTGTGGCCCCTAATCCTAATGATGCTTCTTTATATTCAATTGGTACACTTCGAAGTCCTGTTTCTGTAATGCTAATTACTGTAGGTAAAATCATAATTGCTAGAATAATTATCGCTGAAAACAAACATGCTCCTAGTGATAAATCAAATGTTTTTGCAACAAAGGGTACAATAACCATCATACCAATAAGACCATATATTACAGAAGGTATTCCTGCCAATAGCTCAATCGCTGGTTTTAAAATCTTTGTTAACCATTTGGGAGCTAACTCTACAATATATACCGCAACCAATATTCCAACTGGTACACCGATTACAATTGCCCCTAAAGTTGCATAGACCGATGATAATATTAATGGTAAAATACCAAACTTTGGATCTCCCGCCGTTGGCTTCCACTCTTGTCCAAAAATAAAATCACCTACTCCAATTTTTAGAATAGCTGGACCCCCAGAAAAAACCATATAAGCTGTAATTAAAATTACTGCTATTACCGCAATGCTTGCACAAAACATGAATATTATTTTAGCTGAAATATCTATTTTATTTTTATTATTTTTAGTTGAATTTATAGTATTTTTATTAAAGTTAGAGGGCTTTATGTTATTACTATTTAAAGCTAAACTCTCTGTTGTCTTTGTTATCATACCGGTCTCCTCTCATAAATCTTTCACTCATACCAACCTTCTCAAATAAATCCTTAAATGCACTGTAATCGCCATGCGAATACAGTGCTAAGTAGGTTTTATTTAGATCTATAATTAATCAAGAACAGATATGCAACCTTTTAAAACTATTATTTCTTGGCCTTCCGCACTTAATATATATTCAATAAATGCTTTTGCTTGTTCCGTTTCTGCCATCGTTATCATCATAAATGGTCTTTGTAATGGATATGCACCTGATTTAATATTCTCAGCTGTCGCTTCTGCTCCATCAACTTTTACTGTAATAATTGAATCATCTACATAATCCAATGATACATACCCAATTGCACCCGGTGTCGTTGCTACAAGATTCTTAACTTGACCAGTTTCATTTAATTCAGATTTATATTGGGCTTCATCTTTAACACCTACTATTTCTTCAAAGCCATCTCTTGTTCCTGATCCAGCTTCACGTCCAACAACTACTATCTCTGCATCATCTCCACCAACATCGCTCCAGTTTGTTATTTCTCCTTTGAATATTGATGCAATTTGGTCTTTTGACAATTCTACAACTTTGTTATTCTTATTTACGATAACTGCGATGCCGTCAATCGCTACCTTATATTCATTTAGTCCTTCTTGTTTTTCTGAATCTTTAATTGCACGACTTACATTTCCAATATCAGAAACGCCATCCTTAACATTTACCACACCTGCACTTGAACCACCTAATTGTACATCTACTGTAACATTTTCATTTTTTAACATAAATCCTTCTGCTAATGCTTTTGCTATCTTTTCCATTGAAGTTGAACCACTCAAATTAATTTGTCCACTAAGAGTTTTCCCTTCTGTATCTGTGCCACCTACATCTGTAGTTTCTGTTTTCGTTTTGTCATTTGTTTCATCGTTAATTTCTGTTTTACATCCTGCCAATCCCACAGTTGCTAATGCAACTACCATCAACATTGCTATAATCTTCTTCATAAGATTATTCCTCCTATTTGTCTTTTATTTTGTTTACATTCTGATTGTATCTTCTTTCGAGTAGTTACAAAATCATTACCTGGTAAATAGTTTGTAAAGTTTTTGTAAAGTTATGTATAAAAAAACAACGTAAGAATTTCTTACGTTGTTATAACTTTACTATCTTATATATCCTTCATGCTTTATTTCAACTACTTTTTTTACAATTTTATGAGCAACGATAGCAAATAGTGTTCCTAATATAGCACCAAATAATACATCTGAAACATAGTGAACATATAAATATATTCTTGAAAAAGCAATAGTAAAAGCAATAATAAGAGCTGGGATCCCAATTTTTTTGTTTATATAAAGTAAAGATACTGCTGCGGCAAAGGATGAGGTTGCATGCCCCGAAGGGAATGAATATTCACCTGGCATGTTAATCAACAATACAATATCATCCAATCCTGCAAACGGCCTAGGCCTTGCAACAAGATTCTTAATTAGCAAATTACACATAATTACTGATAATAGTAAAGATAAGGCCGTTGCATACCCACCCAATCTTGTTTTTTTATAAACAATCAACATAATAGCTACAACAATCCAAATAAATCCTGCATTACCTAGCTTTGTTATCGTAGGAATAATATTATCTAAAAATTCACTTCTAATATTTTCTGTGATAAAATTTAACAGTCTTGTATCTATATTAGTTATCATAATTATCTTCCTTTATATTTGGAATTTAATTCTATAGCACTATCACAAATTTATATATTAAACCAATGTATGAAAATAATGCAGTTAATCCAACAAAAAATGAAAATATTCCGTATTTCTTATGTTTCATACTAGAAACCATCATAAGTGCTAAAACTATAAAGAGCGGAGCTGTAAAATAATCTATATTATTTTTTAGAAAAGGTACCACGCCACTAAGTGTATACATACCAAAAATTGTTATGATTCCACTTGCAATCGGGGATGACATCCCTGTAAAGAATCCTTTTTCACCTTTAGTCGTATTTAGATTATAGTATGCTAATCGAATAATTCCACAAACCATATAAATAACATATGAAATAACTGACCACCACGTTCTTGAACCTAATATATACCCAAGTGCTGGAATTAATACGCAAAAATTAAAACAGTCATTTAAAGAATCTAACATTTCTCCAAACTCTGAAGTCTTCTTTATTTTCCTTGCTACGAAACCATCTGATAGGTCACAAAAATGTGTAAGACCAACTAATGTTACCATTAGAAGAAGTTCTCCTCTAATCCCAGCAAATAATGCAAGCAACCCTATTGTAGTGCCCGTTAACGTTATCAGGCATGGTACATTTAAACATGTTAATTGACCAAATGTTCTTCTAATTGTATTCATTTTAACGTCTCCCTATCTTCTCTCCAACCTTTACTTTTGTCTCATATCCCAACTCTGTCTGTAGCAAGATGTCTTGATCAATCGTAACTGAATCTTTCTTAAGTAACATAATAATCATAGAACCACCGAACTTAAAATAGCTTAGTTCTTCACCCCTAGTATAATTTTTTTCCAAACCAGCGGAATGTATAATACTACCAACAAATAAAGCACCTATCTCTATCATAATAACATCTTTGAAGTTATTTGTCTTAAGGATATTAACAACTCTTTTATTTTCACAATACATATTCTTAACTCTACTCCATGCCAAAGGGTTAACCGTATGCAGTGCCCCTTTGATGTTCTTGGAATACACAATTCGCGCATCATCAAAGAAGTGTGCCCTATGATAATGATAAGGAGAAAGTCTAAATCTAATACATGTTCCTCCATTATATTCTTCAGCAAGCTTGCTATCACCAATTAATTCTTCTAACTTGTATGTATGATTCTTAGCCTGTATAACAGAGTCCTTATTAATTCCTTGCCATACAGAAATATTTGCTTCACACGGAGAAACTAATACATCTTGTCTCATATCAAATTTCAAATTTAATTTTTCACGTGCGAAAAAAGAGTTTAACGTATTAAACCCTTGTTTATATTCAGATAAATTAATATTTAAATCCTTAACCATTCTGCCAATTAGTCGTTTGCTTATTGGTAAATCAGCATACTTACCATATAACTTGCTAGCAAATGTATTATATACAACGGGTTTACTAATAAACCTTCCAGCAGCTGTGTCGTACATAATCTTCAAGAATTTATCTCCCATTACTTTTTCGATCTCGTATCTTTGACTCTCCCTATCATATAAAATGATATTCCCCAATATGACACATCCTTACACTTGTAGATTGCATACATATAATTATAGTATAGACATGCCTTTAAATCAAGTTATATTTTACTGCGATATTTATGAGATTAATAACAAAGTAAGCATTCCAGGAAGTCCTAATGTACCAATCGTACATATCGTTATTGGATTTATCCCAATCTCAATTCCAAGAGTTTGATTAAGTATGTAAATTGCTAGGCCACCGACTACAGCTCTGACAGCAAATATACCCAGAGCCTTTCTTTTCTTAATAAATAAGTAAACACCAAATATCAATACACAACTTATTATCATTAGTATGAGTATTTGATTCTCACTCATCCCATTACACCTCTTATTTGTTTTGTTTTCGCTATACCCATTAAGTAATTATACTTTGTTTGTAGTGCTTTTATTTCATAAATACAACTATCTATGAGCTCAGGTTCGGTTACATTATGAAACTTAGTATATGCACATTCTAATGATAATTCCGTGTTTTTGATAGCTTTGAGAATTTCATCTTCTTCACTAACAAAATTTACAACTATTAATTCTTCATTTATGTCATTTCTTATTTTTTTACTAAAACCCATTATCATCACACCCACTTTTTTTATTTACTTCATGGTATATTATAGTCATATACCGCTTGGCCTATTCAAAAAATGGGTATTTTTATGTAAAATAGCAAAAAAATTCCTAAGCTTTATATCCTCTTTGCTCTGAATACAGAGTTGTCTCATTTAAAGAATGTTTCCCATAAGTCAATCCTGCATATAATTGTTCCGTATTTGTCATTGCCGGAGATAAATCTCCCTTTTTCAATATACTACTATAAGCACTATGTAGATTCGTTATTATTGTAGTTATAACTGTTAATGGTTCAGCAGATTTCTTAACAATAGCCAATACAAATTGCTTATTGCAGTATATATAAAGAGCCATTAATTCTCTTGATATTGCTTGTTTCATATCTAAACTTGTTTGTAAATCCCTTAAAAATTTTTGTGCCTCTTTTATTTCGCTATTAAAGATAGATGTATCGTCATTGTCCAATGCATCTTTAGCGCTCTGAATATAGGATAATATAATTTCATAGGTTATCCCTACCAACCCCAACTTAGAAGCCTGTGTAATTCTTGTCGAAAATGTATTAATCTGTTCTTTAAGCATTATCTCTCGCCCCTATATGTTGATTTCGACTAGTTTTGTAGTAATTGCAATACTGTTTGCGGTCTTTGATTTGCTTGTGCCAACATTGATGTTCCCGCTTGTGCTAAAACATTTTTTTGAGTATATTCTGACATTTCAAGAGCCATATCGATGTCTTCGATTCTAGATAAAGATTCTGTTAAATTTTCTGCTGCAACATTTAGATTTGATACGGTATATTCTAATCTATTTTGGTATGCTCCAAGTTTTGCTCTAACATCTGAGACCATATTTATTGCTTCGTCCAAATAGCTTATAGCACTTTGTGCTCCCTCAACAGTTGTTATATTAACCGCGTCGATTCCAAGAGAATTGGCTGACATATTTGGTATCCCTATCGTCATCGTTTGTCCTTCATTCGCCCCAATTTGTAATCTTAGTGGACCAGCATCTAATACATTGATTGTTGTCGTTGGTGTTGTTGCTGCTGTTCCTACAGATGTTGCCACTTTCATTTCAAAACCATTAATATCTCTTATTGATATCGTACTTCCTTTACCGATAACCGTTGCAGTTCCTGAGAAATCACTTGTAGAATCAATTGTAGCTTTCACATCTGTTCCTAGTATCTTAATTCCCTTTACAGGATTTCCAGAAATATCTACATCCAAGCCAAGTCTTGATAATAAATTCCCATTACTAGCATTAATAGTTAAGCCAAACTCTGATCCAAACTGTTTCATATCTAATTTAAGTGAAGTTGTTCCATCTAATTTAAACGTAGTCGGTACAAGTGTAGCATTTACCGATATTACTTCCGCTCCTATCGTTTCAGATAAATCTCTTATCTTATCAAATACTTGAGCTGCTGTGTCAGTTGCTAATATTTCAATCTCTTCGCCATTTATGTTTATGTTCCCTGCTTCACCAATTTTGTCACTTAAACCTAAAGATCCATTATTTGCAAGTTTGCCTATAACTTGAGCATTTGTTGCATCCGCTATTACTGTTAACTTATAAGCTCCAGGGGTAACTGTATCACTAAGGGATTTTACTGTAAATTTAGTGCTTTCTGGGTAAGCTCTTCTATCTATTTCACCATTCAAGAGTTTCTTTTCATTAAATTCAATGTCTGTTGATATTCTATCAACCTCTTCCATTAATGAATCTACTTCTTTTTGTGCTGTTTTTCTATCCTCTGGTGTGTATGTACCATTTGATACTTGGAGTGATAATTGTCTTATTCTTTTCAGCATTTCATGTACTTCTGATAATGCACCTTCCGCTGTTTGAATTAATGAAACTCCATCCAGTGCATTTCTTGATGCTTGTTGTAGTCCTGTAACCTGTGCATCCATTTTTTGAGAAATGGCAAGCCCTGCTGCATCATCAGAAGCTCTATTTATTCTTAAACCTGATGAAAGTCTCTCTAACGACTTGTCTAGTGCGTTATTTGTTTTTGATAATTGGTTATACGATCTTAATGCTGGAATATTGTGGTTTATCCTCATTTTCTACACCTCTCTGGTTTCATTCACTATGGGTTTTTTAGTTAGTTCTTCTGTCTCACGAATGTATACTATTAATGCTTTAGCTATGTTATATAAGTCTTTCGATGATTTTTCTTTCTCTTTTATAGACTTATCCAAATCATTATTATTGTTGGTTGCTTTCATATCATTCTCCCTATATTACTACCTCAAAACCATTTCTTGCATATCCTATCGCTGTCTTTTCTAAAATTGATTCCGTTTTTACAGACATAATATAATCGACATCTCTAACTACTAATCCGATGTTTTCTAAAACCCCAACTAATTTCTCTTTTGTTTCCTTTAATATCTTAATACTCTCTGAGGATTCTGCTATCACTTGAATCGATGCATTGCCTTTTTCAATCACAAGATTAAGATTTATGTTCCCTAATGTTTCTGTCTTAACAACTGCATTAATATTCTGAGTTTCTCCAGATCCTTTTTCTAACTTAATATTAAGTTGTTCGATATTTCCATTAATACGAAATGGAACTTGAAAATATTGCTGTTGTCCAAGTTCTTTTAGTAGACTTACGTTGTTTTTTATATCTAAGATTTTATCTAAATCAGTAGAATATGCGTCTTTATTAATTGAAACTTGAAGCATATTATCAAGGATATTATCTACTTTCTCAAGATTTATTAACATCGAGTCTACGTTTCCATTGTTTTCATCAACATTATTAATAATATCTTCTATCTTTTTATCATCACTACCTAAATCACTTAACTTCTTCTTAATATCTTTATATATGCTATAGTCTTGCTGTAATACCATTTGGGCTGCCAAAATATTCTTAACGCTATTTGGTATGTTATACTCATTAATTAGTGCAAATGTTCTTGCGTCAGCATTTTGTAGTTCTTGTAATTTAGTAACTTTCTCCGCAGCATATATTTTATCTTCTTTACTAAATTCCTCATTATCAAGTTTCGCTAAATACTCACTTAATTTTTCTAAACTCATATTAAGTATATCGTTGTTTTTAGCAATTTCCTTTAGTTTCGCAGGTGAAATACTCTCCATAATATTTGACAATAGCTCTTGTTGGTAGTTTATCTTTGCTTCTTCTCTTTCAAATGCCTGCCCTTGTGTAAGAGTTTCTAATTGAGCAGAAATAGGTTCTTTTTCATACTCTACCTTCTCAAGGGACCCAAATTTGTCATTTATTTCGACATTAACACCTTTTGTCTTTAATAATTTAGCAGCTGATAATAAATTGGTAAGAGTGATTTCTCTTCCTTGTTTCATCAACATCCCAACTGCTTTACCCTGTGTTTTATTAACTGTATTTATTAATCGATATAGCCCTAATAGGCTTTTCTTTTCCTCTTGGTTAATGTTCCCGCTTTTTTCTGCCTCTACAATAAATTTACCAATCTTCTCTTGTTCCGTTAAGCCATACTCGTCTTTCACCAAATTAATCTCTTTATTTAATTGATTAATCTCTGTTTTTAATGGGTTAATGCCTTCCTTAATCATTAATGCTGCTACTCCTGGAGTAAAATTCTTTAGTGTGTGCATTACATTTTGATATAGTTGCTTAACTTTGGATATATTTCCTTCATTAATCTCGATTTGATTATATCCTAATATCTTTATTGCATTTTGATTAGCTTCATTTTTTTCTAGCCCTAAATCTGCTATAATGCTGTCAATATTAGCAAAAGCCTTATTCAATGAATCTCCCAGGTCCTGTCTTGGAGTCGTCATCATTGTATCATAGCTTGACGTTGCCATATGGTTCTTAAGTTGTTGAGAAAGATTATTACCTTCAGAATGAATTAAATTCAGCGTTGGCACTTCAGTCGAAATACTTACGCGTCCTATCGTGTATAAAGGCAAACTTTTTATTTCATTTACTTTATTTACTGTTTCCTGTAATAGCTCTACATTTTCTGGTGTTGTCTCAGCTTTTACATATTCCAATGTATTTCTTGCTACACCAAGTTCGATCTCTCTTAACTCCTTCACAATCTTATTAAGTTTTTCAGTCTCAATATTAAACCCTTTACTACTTAACTTTCTAGCCGCCTCTAATGTGAGCTTAAGTCGTATTTCTTCAAGCTCTCTTTTCGCTTTTATCTCATCATTTGTATATGTTTTCTTTATTTGATTCGGAGTTTCTTGCATTTTATTTCTATTAGATGTGTATATTTCTTTTTTTAGTTGATCGATCGTAAGTTCACTGCCTGATTTAATTACTTCACTTATATGTGTATCTTCAACTTTTTCCAAGGTTTGTTTTACATCTTCATATATCTGTTCAACAGAATTAATAACCAACGCCTGATCCGCATTTTTTCCATTTTTTATTGCACCAGTAATATTATTGATAATCTTATCTAAATTCTTAGTAATATCAATGTTATGTAGCTCCTGTGCTCTAACAATATTTTCTCTGTTAAGAAGAATATCTTTTGAAATTAAGTCCCTTGCCAAGTCTTTATTCTTCTTATCCGGCTCAAGTCCTTCTTGTTTTAAAATATTGTCTACTTGTGAGCTGAGCTTTTTCCACTCCTCATCCGTTATTTTGCTAGTGTTATCCACATTTTCAGAGTTAGAATACTGCGCTTTGTAGATATTTTCGATTGTTGGTAATTTCCCTTGCTTAAGAAGATAATCGATTGCTTCACTACTTAAGTTCCCAAACTTATCAAGTTTGTTATAAGCATTTAGTCCATTCGTTAAATTCGTCTCATTAACAGGAACGTTATGATTTCCAAACGCATCTGCTAATTTATTAATGATATCCGTATCCGGACATATTTTTTTTGCATTATTCAAAAGGTTATCATTCAAAGAAACTTTGCTGTTACCTAAAATACTTTCATTTCCACGTGTTTGCTTTATTTGTTCAATGGAAACCAGGAGATAATCAAGGCTCATGCTTTCTGGTGAAACGCCTTGACTTATTAATGATGCATAATCATCTTCCCCCATTTTAGAAAGAACAGATTGCACTGTATTTTTAATATCATCACTACTCATATCTGTCAAATTCGAAAATTCTTTTTTATAGTAGTTTACAATAGTATTTGCATTAGAGTTAGAATTGGGTACATTACCTGTTAGGCTTCTGTCTTTGATATTACTTACGCTATTTTGCTTGTAATTTATAGTATTATTATATTCATATTTTGTGCCTTCGTTTTGGCCAAGTTGTGCGATATTCATTCAATCACCTCTGCACTATATTTCGACCATTTTGGTATAAAACATTAACTAAAAATGCAACTCTGTTACGATTAACAGAGTTGCAAATATTATACTTGAAAAATATTAACCTTCGAATTTAGATTCTCAGCTGAAAGTGATATTTTTTTACTAAAACTTGCTGTTTTTTCTAGCGTTTCCGTATGTTCTTCTATCGAGGCAGTAACCTCTTGAGTTGATGCTGCATTCTCTTCAGCAATCGCTGATAAGTTTTGTAAAGTGCCTACGATATCTATTTTCATTACTTCCATTTTGTTACTAGATATATTTAGTTCTTCTACTATATTTTTTGTTTCTTCTATTGCTTCAGCAATTTGCATGTATTCTTGATTACTATTTGCTACACTGTTTGCTTGTCCTTTTGATATAGAAGAAACTTTTTCAATGATTGTAACAACGGACTTCGAATTATATTGTAGTTCATTTACAACCACATCTATCGACTTTGTTGATTGGGCTGATTGCTCTGCTAACTTTCTAATTTCTTCCGCTACAACTGCAAATCCTTTGCCAACATCCCCTGCTCTGGCAGCCTCTATTGCGGCATTTAATGCTAATAAATTAGTTTGTTTTGCTATTGATGCAATCACATTGCTGGCTTCACCAATCTGATTTGCATTTTCATTTGTTTTTAATATAACATCATAAACCTCACTTATTGCATTACTACTTTCCACTGTCGCTCTTGATAAATCATCCATTTCCTTTAGACCTACTTTAACCAATTGATCAACTTTATGGGAAGAATCATTCAAGTTCTTCATATACGCTTGATTTTTTTCAATCATTTCTCCTAATTGAGTGGATTTAATTGAACCTACTTCAATATTCTGGGCTTGTTCATTTGCTCCACTTGCAATGCCTTCCGCTGCTTGTTTGATTTTATTTTCGCTTGTTTTTATATTTTCTAAGCTTTTTGCTAAATTCGTTGTGGAATCATCAATTGTATTAGCACTTTTTTGAATATCTTTTATAAGATCATTTAACTTACTTACTGTTTTATTCGTTGCGATTGCAAGTTTTGAAAATTCATCTTTTCCCTTAACTTCTACATATTCAGTTAAATCTCCCGAGCTAATTTTCTGAAGATGCTCTATATGTTTTTTTAAAGGAGTTATTATTACTCGTTTCATAAAAAATACAATTATTAAGTTTACGATTACTCCATTAACTAAAGTATTAATATAAGCACCTATACTTGGAGGTGGTGTCATCCCAAGTTCATTTACAACGTTTAACAAAAATACTGTAATTCGCTCACTTAATATAAAAGCAAAAGAAACTACAACTATAATTTTTAATGTTATACTTTTAAAAATATTTAATTTTAATAATTCATTAATTCCTTTGATTGCTTTGCTGCCTTTGTATGTAGTAATATTGTCAGCCATTTAATCTCTCCTTAAGTTCTTTTGTCATTTTTCGTATTATATTCCATGTTTATGACATGATTGTGAACAAATTAACAAGAAATAAAACTTTCAGAAAAATAATTTATTAGTAGGTGCATTTAAAAAAATAATAAAAATAGGAAGCTTAGTCAATGACTATTGCTTCCCATTTATTAATCTATATCTCAGTTCTTCCTTCAAGTGCCCTAAGTAATGTTACTTCATCGATATACTCGATATCTCCACCAACCGGAACACCACTGGCAATTCTAGTCACTTTCATACCTATAGGTTTGAGTAACTTACTAATGTACATTGCTGTTGTCTCGCCTTCAAGTGTAGAGCTCGTTGATATAATTACTTCTTTGATGTCTTCATTTTGGAATCTCTGAATTAATTCTTTTAATTTTATCTCTGATGGGCCGATCCCTAGCATAGGAGAAATAGCTCCATGCAATACATGGTATAATCCCTTATACTTTTGTGTTCTCTCATATGCTGCCATATCGCGTGGATTTTCTACTACCATAATAGTACTTGAATCTCTTTTTGGATTTTTACAGATAAAGCATAAATCTCCATCTGTTAGTGTATGACATTTTGTGCAATAGTGAGTATTTCTCTTTGCATCTACAATCGCCTTAGAAAGTATTTCCGTCTGTTCTTCAGGCATACTAATTATGTGGAATGCTAACCTCTGTGCAGTCTTGGCTCCTACTCCCGGTAAACGTGATAGTTGCTCTATTAACTTGGTTATTTGACCTCCAAAATACTCCATAATTTAATCCTCCGTTCTATCAACTGGACGCATCTCGTCCATTTGACGGACGTAAATAAGTGTGAAGGGAATTTCCCTTTCACACTATAATAACCCTCCTAATGAACCACCTAATCCACCTGTGATTTTGTTCATTTCTGAGCTTACACTTTCTTCCGCTTTTCTAATTGCTTCATTTACTGCAGCAACTATTAAATCTTGAAGCATCTCTATGTCATCTTTATCAACAACATCTTCTTTAAGAGTAATTGATATAACTTCTTTTTTTCCATTAACCACAACTGTGATTGCTCCGCCACCTGCAGTGCATTCAAAATGCTTTTGATTTAGATCTTCTTGCATGTCTTCCATTTGTTTTTGCATTTTTTGTGCTTGTTTCATTAAATTGCCCATGTTTCCAGGCATAGTTGGGAATCCCCCACGTTTAGACATATTCAATTCCTCCTACATTATCATAAATTTATGTTACTCATATGTTATATCAATATTTACAAGTTTTTGCAAGTCTGTTAGGTCAGTTTTCGAATCGACTTGCTTTGATTTTTCCTCGTGTTTTACTAATAAATTTATCTGCCCATCGATGACCGTATATATTTTCTCTAATATTTCATTTATATTTTCTTCCGCTGAAAGTCTTCCATATATCATTTCATCATCTGTTGTAATTGTAATCGTATTTCCACTATCATAGGAAGGTTTTGCTTTTTTTAAATAGGTTTGTATAAATGGTGATACTTGACTAATAATCTTACTCCAGTTTTGCCCCACTTTTCTAACGTCTTCTGGCAATGCCTTTGCTCTTTGTTTAAGTTCAATTTGTTTTTCTACATCTGTTTTCGTTGTTTCTGGTTCTACTACTCGTAATACGCTAGATTCCACCACAGTTACTCCAGATTTCATTTTTTCTTCTAATTGACTCATCCTAGCAAGAACAGCTTCATTGTTTGTTTCCATTTCGGGTCTACATAACTTTATTAATGCAATTTCAAGTAATATCCTTTTTTGTGTTGCATATTTTACTTGACTGGAAAGCTCTGAAAATACTCTGATATAATGCATCAATTGTACATTATCTATTCTAAGTGCCTGCGCTTTCAAAACCTCTAAATTTTCCTCAGAAATATCTAGCAGGTTTTCTGCATTTTCTGCTGTCTTGGTTAACATCAAGTTTCTTAAATACCAAGTAAAGTCTAGAATAAGCTGCCCAATTTCTTTCCCTTTTATTATTAAATCTTCTAATTTCAGCATACATGCATTAACGTCTTGCTTCCGAATATCTTCTAATAGACCACTAAATACCTCAACATCAACGGCTCCAACTACTTCAAGTACTTTATCTAGCGTTAATTCTTCGCCTAAATAGAATGAGATACATTGTTCTAATATACTAAGTGCATCTCTCATCGCACCATCTGCTGCCTTTGCAATATATTTTATTGCTTTTTCCTGTACTGCTATTTGCTCTTTATTCATAAGATAATTTAATAGGTTAGATATCGTTTCTACTGTTATTCTTTTAAAATCATATCGTTGGCATCTTGATAAAATCGTTATAGGTAGTTTATGTGCTTCTGTGGTTGCCAAAATAAATATTACATAAGATGGTGGTTCTTCTAATGTCTTTAAAAGTGCATTAAATGCTCCTATTGATAGCATATGAACTTCATCAATTATATATACTTTGTATTTACCATCCGTAGGTGAATATTGTACTTCATTTCTAATTTCTCTTATATTATCAACACCATTATTTGAAGCAGCATCAATTTCTACTACATTTAATAGTGTTTGGTCATTAATTCCTCTGCATGTTGAACACTCATTACATGGATTTCCATTGTTAGGGTTTTTACAATTTACTGCTTTCGCAAATATTTTTGCTACCGATGTCTTTCCCGTTCCTCTTGTTCCACAAAATAAATAGGCATGTCCAATTCTTTCAGCTTTTATTTGATTTGTTAATGTCTGCACTATATGTTCTTGGCCCTTAACATCATCAAAACTCTTCGGTCTCCACTTTCTATATAGAGCCACGTACGACATATTAACCCACCTCAATTCTTTGCTTTTTCTCTTATTCACTACAGATTATTGTAACACTTTTTTACATTATCTACAATAAAAAAGACTTCTAGTCAAGTAGAAGTCTTTGCATGTTTTATATTAAATTCCGTGCGCCTTACGTTGACATAATACCATAGACGTTACCAATACAGTTAACTCAATTAAGGTACCCTTACGGCACACAAAACGTCTTGCTTAGTGCTGCTTCCTTCCAGACCTGACACATTTCACAAGGTCTTGTTGCGTAAGACCCAAATATCATCGCCACTTGTACCGGGCTGCTCTACAGTAAGTAAGCCTATGTTCAGCATCACCCCTGCTGTAGCGGATTGCAGGTACAGGGCACCGCTATCTCCCCGGCTGCACGGAAATCTTTTGACTTAAATAATTTTTTCTTTTTATAGTGCAATATTTAGTATATAACGTATCTACTAATATGTCAATCCAAATCAACTCAATATCAATAATTCCCTTGCCTTCCATGTATTGTATTCACTATTATGCCCGTAAATTTATAAAAAAATCCTTCATTATTTGGCTACACTCTTCCTCTAAGACGCCAGATATAATATCGACTTTATGATTAAATTCATCCATTTGCAGGAGGTTTATTATTGATCCAGCACAACCAGCCTTTTTATTCATAGTACCAATTACCACACGGTCCATTCTTGCTTGTACGATTGCACCAGAACACATTTGGCATGGTTCAACTGTTACATACATAGTACATCCCTCTAAACGCCAATCCCCTATTATTTTACTTGCTTTATTTATTGCTATTATTTCAGCATGTGCCAATGCATTTTTCTTAATATTACGTTTATTATATGCTCTTGCAATTATTTTATCCTCATGTACTATTACACACCCAATTGGCACTTCTCCAATTTTAAAGGCTTTTTTTGCCTGTTTTAAGGCTTCTCTCATATATTTCACATTATTCATGTTTTATTCTCCAATTTTACATTGAAATATTTTATTATAAATGCTAACCTATATTTATAATAACTAAAAACAGATTATATAGCAATGTTATATTTATTACATATACGCTAAAGGGCTTCTTGCTCTTATAATTAGATGGAGACATCTCTTTCTCATAGCGAAGGGCAAAGGTGGTATTTTTGATTATACACGGACTCATCAAGACAACATTATTGGATTATCCCGGACATATAGCTAGCACCATATTTTTAGGTGGCTGTAATTTTCTATGCCCATTCTGTCATAACAAAGATTTAGTAGTAAATCCAAATATACTCCCTAGCATATCGGAAGAAGAAATTCTTACTTTCTTTAAAAAAAGGCGTGCCACTTTAGAAGGTGTTTGTATTACTGGTGGTGAACCAACCCTTCGAAAAGATTTGCCTCAGTTTATTTCTAAAATTAAGGACCTTGGATTAAAGGTAAAGCTCGATACAAATGGAACAAACCCAGCATTGTTAAGATATTTAAGTGACAATCATTTAATTGACTATGTCGCTATGGATATCAAAAATTGTATTCCTAAATATCAATTCACAGTCGGGGGCACTTCTCTTGATATACCCGCTCTTATAGAATCAATTAATTTTTTATTATCAAATACTATTCCTTATGAATTCCGAACTACAGTTGTAAAAGAATTACATTCCAAAGATAATATTATCGAAGTTGCGAAAAGTATTCAAGGAGAGTCAAAGTACTTCCTACAATCATTTGTTAGTTCCAAAAATCAAATTGTTGATGGATTTACTAGCTATACTTCAGAAGAATTAATGGATATGCTTAATGCCATAAAATCATACTTACCAAATGCAAAACTAAGGGGGCAAGCATAGAGCTTGTCCCCTTAGTAGTTATTGTTTATTCTTCTTTTCCGTCATTTGCTATATACTCTTGAGCAGAAGTATTTCCACCTTCTGCAGCTGCTGCTATAAGCTCAGCACCTTTAGTTTCATCTTTTGTAACTCCATTACCCTCCATGTATAATAATCCTAATTCATACATAGATTCGAAATCATCTAAGTCCGCTGCTCTTTGGAAATACTCAGCTGCCTTTGCATAATCTTGTTCAACAGCTTCACTTTCCTTATACAAAGATCCTAGAAGATTTAATGCTGTTACATTTTCTTCATCTGCTGCTAAATTTAAGAATTTCAAACCTTCTTCTGGGTTATAGTATTCTAAGTCTTTTGTCAGATAGATATCACCTAAGTAAATTCTTGCATCATTATTTCCTTGTTCAGCTGCACCTTTAAATAACTCAACTGCTCCTGGTAGATCTGCTGTTACATCTGCGGCTCCTAGTAGTTTATAAACTCCGAGTAAACTCATAGCTTCTGCATAATCTTGTGCAACAGACTTTTTAAGCCACTTTAGACCTTTTTTATAATCTGCTTCAACGTTAACACCATTGAAATACTCAACTGCAAGATCATATTCTGCCTTCGCATCGCCTGTTTTTGCATTATTGATTTGTTCACGAATATCATTTTCTTTACGATAATCTAAGTACCATATGCCAGCTCCGATTGCTAGTAAAAGAATAATTACTCCAATAACAATAAATGGTTTTGCTTTTCTTTTTTTCTGATAGCTAACTTTTTCTTGATATCTTTGGTATCTTCTTGAATTTGAATTGTTTACTTTTTCTTTATTTTCCACTTTATTCACCTCATAAATTTTCTATAAAAATTATATCAATATTTACCTTGTCTGGCAATATATTTCTATTCTATTAATTTCCACTATCAAGCTCAATATAGAATTCAACACCGCCTTCAACATTCCTAACTCCATACGGCATATTGTGTGCTTTCATTATTGCAGAAACTACTGCAAGTCCGATTCCAGTTCCTCCGTATTTTCTTGTTCTTGCTTTGTCTACTTTATAAAAACTTATCCAGATTTTATCTATATCCGATTCTGGAATATGTTGACCAGTATTAAATACTGTTATTCTTTTTCTTGTATCTAGATCGTTAATAGATACAATAATTTTACCTTCACCACTAACATGGTTAATTGCATTTGTAATATAGTTCCTTATAACATCCTCAATAAATAATTCATCAGCCCATACATAGTGAGGGTCCTTACAATCAAATACAATATTTATATCCTTTTGCTCAAATAGAATTTGGTTTTTTTCTAATTCTTGCTCGATTAACTGTGCGATGTCAAAATGTCGTATCATTATCTGATCTTGGCCTGCTTCTAATTGCATTAACGCCATTATCCTCTTCACAAGTTGACCCATTTTCTCACTTTCATCTAATATTACATCATAATAATACTCCTGATCTTCCGGCTTAACGATAGAATCTTTTAATCCTTCCGCATAGCCCTGAATAAGTGCTATTGGTGTCTTTAATTCATGTGAGATATTAGACATAAATCCACGTCGCATTTCATCAACCACTTGCTTTTCCTGAATATCTTCTTTGAGCATTAAATTTGCTGTCTTTAATTCCGAAATAGTTCTTTCAAGTTTGGAAGATAAGGTGTTAATACTGTGTCCAAGCACTCCTACTTCATCTTCAAAATCTCCACAGTATTTCTTTGTAAAGTCTAATTCTGCCATATCTCTTGCAATCTTCGAAATTTGTAAGATTGGTCTAGCAAAACGTCTAGAAATAATAAAAACAAAAACTGCGGCTATTAATGCTGTAATTGATCCTATCCTTATAAATAATAGGTTTGTTACGTTGGCAATGTCACTAATAGATTCATAAGGTGTACTCAGACCAAGATAATCCCCATTCACCAACTTCCCAAATAAAACTAATTGTTTTGTATTGATTTTGGGGTCTGTTCGACTATAAATTATATATTCATTGATAGATAACGATGCAACTTGCGAATAATCGGAAATGGAATAAATCTTTTCAACATAATTATTCGAATTCACTGATAATCCACTTGATTCTAAATTAAAGATAACTTTTTTATAATCCGGATCTGTCGCTACATCAAAACCACTTTTATCTACTAATTGAATAATTGATACATATAAATCCTCATTATAAGTAAGGTAGTATTGGTTCGTCATATTAAAGGTTTTTACTAAAAGCTCATTTTTATGTTTTAAATAATAATTTTCTAACATTATCCCATTAATACTTACTACAATAAAAATAGAACCAAGCACTACTGCTATGATAAGCAAAAAAAGTTTTGTGCTCAAAGATTTCTTCATTTATTTACCCACCTCAAACTTGTAGCCTAAACCCCATACTGTCTTAATATAATCTCCAGCCTGTCCCAGTTTTGACCTTAATCTTTTCACATGAGTATCTATCGTTCGTCCATCACCTAAATAATCAAAATTCCATACATTATTGAGAATATTATCTCTTGTTAATGCAATCCCTTCATTCTCGATAAAATAAGTAAGTAATTCAAATTCCTTTAGCGTTAATTCAATTTCTTGCCCTAAGACTTTTACCTCATTGCCAATCTTGTTGTATTCCAAAACACCAAATACTGCTGACTGAACTTCGTTTGATTTTGAGCGTTTTAATAATGCCTCAACTCTTGCGACTAGTATCTTAGGACTAAATGGCTTCGAAATATATTCATCTACACCAAGTTTAAATCCTAGTAGCTCATCACGTTCATCACCCTTAGCCGTTAGCATTATTATTGGAACATTAGACATACTCCTAATTTCGCTACAAGTAGCCCACCCATCTAATTTAGGCATCATTACGTCAAGTATAATAAGATTTATCCCCTTATCAGACATAAATATATCAATTGCTTCTTCTCCGTCTCCAGCTTCAAGAATTGTATATCCTTTTGCCGATAAAAAATCCTTGATTAACCGTCTCATCCTAGCCTCATCATCAACAACTAATACTTTTATAGAGCTCATTTCGTCCCTCCATTTCAAATCTGTGCGAATTATTTCATATACATTATTATAACAGATTATACAATAAAAGTTTGATATATTTGTGAATTTTTGTTCACAAATAGTAGGATATAAATCTTCTTTTATCTAAATATTTACCGATTATTACGTATATTTCCTACATTTTTTCTAATCATATATCTGATAAGGATGTGAGATGAATGAAAAAACTAGATTTAGAAAATGACAGTATTTTTTACTTAATAATGCGTTTCTCAATACCCTCAATAATAGGTTGTTTTGTTACTTCACTCTATAATTTAGTCGACAGATATTATATTGGTAAACTTAATTATACAAATTCTGATGCGCTCACTGGCGTTGGCTTGATTAATCCAGTTGCTACAATCATACTTGCTTTTTCTGTATTAGTCGGTATTGGTGCTTCTTCAAACATTTCAATTAAGTTAGGTGAAAAAGATGAACGTACTGCTGAGAAATTATTAGGTAATTCATTTTTACTTATTGTAGTTTTTTCGACACTAATTACTAGTTTTGGCTTATTTTTTAGTGATCCTTTGCTAAAAGCTTTAGGCTCTACTCCTTCTTCACATGACTACGCAAAGTCATACATGACAATTATATTAATTGGAACAACCTTTAATATGTTTAGTAACGCACTCAATCATACGATACGTGCTGCCGGTAATGCTTTTCGCTCAACTATAACTATGCTTTTAGGTGCAATACTTAACATTATACTAGATCCAATATTTATTTTTACTCTTGGACTTGGGGTTCAGGGTGCAGCATTAGCCACTATAATATCGCAGTTTGTGTCTTCTATTTGGGTATTAAGTTATTTCGTGTCAGGAAAAAGCCCTCTTAAGATTCGTATTAAATACATGTTTCCAAATATTAAAGTTATTATGCTAATTGTTTCTATTGGTGTCGCTCCATTTATTATGCAAGCCTCTACAAGTGTTGTTAATATAATTGTTAACAACGTCTTAAAAATATATGGTGGTACTCAAGCGATCGGGGCTATGACTATTATTAGTAGTATATCTTTTTTATTCTTAATGCCCGTGTTAGGAATTAGTCAAGGAATACAACCTATTACAGGATTTAATTATGGTGCAAAAAAATATGATAGAGTCCGTAAAATATTAAAATACGGGATAATTCTTTCTTCAGTAGCAGTTACTCTTATATTTATCTTAATTCAACTTTTCCCTTCACAAATAATATCTATTTTTAATAAAGATCCTAAACTTGTAGCATATGGGACCTCTGGCCTAAGAATATATAACTTGATGATGCCATTATTAGGATTTCAACTATTAACAACTCACTTTTTTCAGAACATAAAAAAAGCAGAGTTTTCCCTGCTTCTTACCTTGCTTCGACAAGTAATTCTACTTTTACCACTATGCCTTATATTACCACGTTATTATGGAATTAATGGTGTTTGGATAGCAACGCCAATAGCTGACTTCGGATCCAGTATTATTACTTTTATTTTCCTAGTACGCGAGATGCGTAAATTAAAGAATGTGCCTAATGTGATTTGAACACACGGCCTACCGCTTAGGAGGCGGTCGCTCTATCCTGCTGAGCTATAGACACATAAACATATATATGAACAATTAGAGTTGCACTACACCTTGAAACCATGCGGTAGCTTTAATTCTTCTACCAACTACTGGCTCCCCAAGCAACTCTTTTTTGTTAATACACAAATCAATTGATATTTCATTGCAATTTAATGTCATAACATAGATTTCTTCGTTTGTATGTGAATTTGTACAAATATAAAGTTCTACTATTTCACCTAAAATAGCATATTCATCATTTTGAATACCAAATGGCATTATATAGGTTTCAACTATTGATAATATATCTTCTGTTTTGGTTCTTTTTAACACTACTGAATAAGTATCGATATCTTCAATCGCTAATATTTCCATCGCCTCTTGATCGCCATTTCTAGCCGCACTAATTAAATCTGATCGAACTGAATTTTTATTTGCTATTGTTTTTTCTATTTTATGATCTTTTTCGATAGGAAGTAAAACTGTTGCGTTTTTACCAAGTGCGGATATGAATGCACTATTTGATTTAAGTTTTTCTTCCGTTCCTTTAATTGACAAATACTCAATCATATTTTGCAAATAAAATATAAGAGGAACTCCAGTCCTAACATCATCACATACACATTGGTATGCATCCTTATCATTCACTCTCTCGATATTCGTATCTTCTTTCGTGCTTTCTTTTATAGCTTTAAAATAAGGGAAATAATACTCTTGTGAAAAAATGCCATCAGCATCTACTTCACCACGCATCATTAATCCAATTCTGTCAGCAAAATACTTAACACATTCTACTTTTCTGCTTCCATCTATTAATAAGATTTCCTCTACACTAGAAGGATTTTCTTCTGTCTCTTTTAATAATTTAGTTAGTTCTTTTTTATCTTTTAGTTCACTAAACCCTACGGCTGATAAATAACTGTGCATAAAATCACCTCTTTCACCTAACAGTTATATCATTAATCTTTCTATTTGTCAATTTGACTATAAATTCAAATTGCGCTATTTACCTTACTTCTGCTCCACCAGATACTTCTTCAGAAGGAGTAACTAATGTAAGTCTACCTTCATTATCCGATGCTGCTAGGACCATACCCTCCGATAAGACACCACGTAATTTAACTGGTTTTAAATTTGTCACCACTACTACTTTTCTTCCAATCATTTGTTCTGGTGTATAGAATTTTGCAATTCCCGAAACAATTTGTCTTACCTCATCATCTATTTTTATTTGGGAAACGAGTAGTTTATCAGATTTATCTACATTTTTACACTCTAGTACTTCACCAATTCTCATATTTATCTTTGCAAAATCATCAATTGTAATTAATCCTTGAGAACCTAAATCTTCTACCCTAGTGTCAACCTTAGTCACTTGTTTGTTGTTTTCTTTTTTTACTTCTTTATTTACTTCTTTTTTTATTTCTATTGGTGAATTTTCTACTTTCCCTAATATTTCTTCCATTTTTTTGGCTTCATCTATTCGAAGGAAAAGTGGTTCTGCATCATTTACTTTTATTCCTAATTCTAGACCACCAAATTTCTTTGTTGATTCAAAATCAATCACGTTTGTATTAATCATTTTTTGCATTCTTATTGCAGTTTCCGGTAAATAGGAAGATAGCGCAATCGAACATACTCTTATAGATTCTAATAAGTTATATAAAACCGTACTTAATCTATCTTTCATTGTTTCGTCTTTGGCGATAACCCAAGGAATTGTTTCATCAATATATTTGTTGCTTCTTCTTAAAACATTCCAAATTTCATCTAAAGAATCTGTAACCTTTAGATCGTTCATTTTATCGGTTGTCTTATTTGTTAAATTTGACACCATGCTAATTAACTCATTATCAATATCTTCCTTACAAGTATTACAAGTTAGTACTCCATCGAAGTACTTATTTACCATTGCAACTGTTCTGTTAACTAGATTACCTAATATATTTACTAAGTCTGAATTTATTCTTGAAATAATTAATTCATAAGTCATTGTACCATCTTGTGCAAACGGCATTTCATGTAATACATAATATCGAATTGCATCAACGCCAAATAGATTAACTAAATCTTTTGCATAAATTACATTTCCAGTTGATTTTGACATTTTTTCATTATTAACAAGTAGCCATGGGTGTCCAAATATTTGTTTCGGTAAAACAACATCAAGTGCCATTAATATAATTGGCCAATATATTGTATGGAATCTCAAAATATCTTTACCTATTAAGTGTACGTCAGCTGGCCAGTATTTATTAAACAATTCTCCATTATTTCCATTTGGGTCAAACCCTAATGCCGAAATATAATTTGATAATGCATCAATCCAAACATATACAACGTGCTTATTATCAAAATCTACAGGTACCCCCCAATTAAAAGAAGTCCTTGAAACACATAAATCTTGAAGTCCTGGTTTTAGAAAATTATTTACCATTTCATTCTTTCTTGATTCTGGTTGAATGAATTTTGGATTATCTTCGATATGTTTCATTAATCTATCTGCGTATTTGCTCATTTTAAAGAAATAAGCTTCTTCACTTGCTTTTTCTACATCTTTTCCACATTCAGGACATTTTCCTTCAACTAATTGTGTTTCTGTGTAAAATGCTTCACAAGCAGTACAATATCTGCCTTCATAACTTCCTTTATAAATATCTCCTTGATCATAAAGTTTCTTGAAAATCTTTTGCACTGTCGCAATATGATAATCATCCGTTGTTCTAATAAATTTATCATAACTCGTTCCCATAAGGTCCCAGATATCTCTAATTTCACCAGCTATTTTATCAACATGTTGTTGTGGTTTTATTCCCTCTTGTTCGGCTTGATTTTGAATCTTTTGTCCGTGTTCATCTGTTCCTGTTAAAAAGAAAACATCATATCCTTCTAATCTTTTATATCTAGCAATACTATCCGCTAAAACTGCCTCGTATGTGTTTCCAATATGAGGTGTTTTCGATGTATATGCAATTGCAGTTGTTATATAATACTTTTGTTTTTCCAATTTGGATTTCCTCCTAAATAAGTACTTATTCTATATCATTTCATTATATAATTAAGTTTTAAGCGATGTCAAGCCAACTTGAAGTAATTTTATATTATAATTTTGATTATAGTGTCAAAATTAGTTTTACATAATCACACACTACAAATAGCATTCATTGAAACGTCGAGTGTGTGAAAGTAAAACTAAATACTTTTATCACTATAATCAATTTTTAGTATGTTAATTTTGCATATATTTTCCTTAAAAAATACCGTAATATTAACATTTTTATACTAAATTCTGTGTGAATCTTTTAACAAAAATATCCTTTTTCATTGACATTTTCTACTTGTTCAACTATACTTATAATGGGATAGGATTTAAATATTCTGTTCCAAAAAATGATGTAAATCGCATATTTTCGCGGTTTACTCTGTTGTTTAAACTTAATAACTATATTAATACTTACAATAAGGAGGAAATCAAATGTCATCAAAAGCAAATTTTAGCTGGAGTGAAATTGGATCACAAAACCCAACTTTCTCTCAAATTCGTACAACAATCGAAACACCTTTCTATGGAAATAACGTAATTAAAGTTACTTCTCTTAAGGAAGCATACAAACTAGCAGTGGATTCACCTGGTACAGTCGTTACAGATATGCCTGTTTATAGACCTGAGGAAATTGGTCTTGACGCTGGCTCAAAAGTATTATTATTTAATGACGGTAATGTAAGTGGACGTGCAGCTGCTGCAAGAAAGATTCTTGGTGAACCAGGCGTAGACAAAGAAGATTTACGTGGGAAAGTAGTAGAAGCTATATACCAATCACGAAGTAAATTAATGTACCATGCAGAAGTTCTTATTGGTCTAGACCCAGACTTTATGGTTAAAGCTCATTTACTTATTCCAGAAGGTGAAGAAAATATTCTTTATTCTTGGATGCTTAACTTCCAATACATAACAGATGAATATATGAAAATGTATAAATCTTCAAAACCTATTGCTAATGAAGCTGACATTTATATTTTCTCAGATCCACAATGGTCTCACTCAGAACATCCAATGGGCTTAACATTCTTTGATACTGATCATAACTGTGCAGCATTGCTTGGAATGAGATATTTTGGAGAACATAAAAAAGGTACATTAACAATCGCTTGGGCAATTGCAAACAGAAATGGTTATGCTTCATGCCACGGTGGACAAAAACGTTACAACTTAGCTGATGGTAAGAAATATGTAGCTGGTGTATTTGGCCTTTCAGGATCAGGTAAATCAACAATAACTCATGCTCAACATGGTGGAAAATACGACATCACCGTATTACATGATGATGCTTTTATAATCTCATCTGAAGATGGTTCTTCTGTAGCTCTTGAACCAGCTTACTTTGACAAGACTCAAGATTATCCTTGTGGTTGCGACGATAACAAGTTCTTAGTTACAGTACAAAACAATGGTGCTACTAGAGATGAAGACGGAAATGTTGTTCTTGTAACAGAAGACATTAGAAATGGTAACGGTCGTGCTGTTAAATCTAAATTATGGTCACCAAACAGAGTTGATAAATTTGCTGAACCAGTAAATGCTATCTTCTGGTTAATGAAAGATCCAACTCTTCCTCCAGTATTAAAATTAAAAGGATCATCTCTTGCATCAGTAATGGGTGCTACCCTAGCTACTAAGAGATCATCTGCTGAAAGATTGGCTCCAGGAGTTGACCCTAATGCATTAGTTGTTGAACCATATGCTAACCCATTCAGAACATATAAGTTAGCGAATGACTATACTAAATTCAAATCTTTATTTGAAGATAGAAATGTTGAATGTTATATCTTAAATACTGGTGATTTCATGGGTAAAAAAGTAAAGCCTGCTGATACACTTGGTGTATTAGAAGCTATCGTTGAAGGATCAGCTACTTTTAAAAAGTGGGCTAACTTCTCTGATATTGAGATTTTCGATTGGGCAGGTTTTGTTCCAAACTTAGAAGATCCAGAATACAAAATTCAATTAGTTGAAAGAATGAAAGATCGTGTTAGATTTGTTGAATCAAGAGAAGTAGAAAAAGGCGGATTTGATGCTCTGCCAGCTGATGCTTTAGAAGCTTTAAAGAAAGTTGTTGCTGAAGCTAGTAACTAATTAATAATTTAATACCCACGGCATAAGTCGTGGGTATTTTTTAATCTTACTAAATTATTTTCTATCGTCAATAAATGCAAATCCCACACACCCAGGTCCTGAATGTGTTCCTACCAAAGGTCCCATTGGTGCCATAAAAATCTCACCAACTTCAAATACTTCCTCAACTAATCTTCTAAGTTCTTCTGCTTCTTTTGGTGCATCCGCATGCCCAATAAACATTGTTTGCTTCGATAAGTCTAAATTTTTTTCTTTTAGTTCTTCAATAATTCCAGTAAGAGCCTTCTTCATCCCTCTAAACTTCATAGGAACTTCAAGTTCACCTTTTGTTATAGCAATCACTGGCTTAATATTTAGCAGACTTCCAATTGTGGCTTTGGCTGGGCTTAATCTCCCACCTTTTTTCAAATACGTTAATGTATCTACAATTCCTCTAAGTACATATCTTTCCTTAGTTGAATTTATCTGTTCTACTATTTCTTGCATACTACAACTACTTGCTGCCATTCTGGCCGCATAGAAAACTACTAGTCCCTCAACAAAAGTAACTTGCATGCTGTCGATAACTTGTATTCTTTCATCATCCACAATTTCCTTTGCAATCATCGCTGATTGATATGTACCACTCATTGAACTAGACATTGTAATTACTAATGGTTCATTGCCTTCTGCAAGTATTCTTCTAAATTCTTCTTCAAATTGTATCGGTGTTACTTGTGAGGATTTAGGTAATTCAACTGTTTCTTTTAACTTTTGATAGAATTCTTCTTTCGAAAGATTAACCTCATCAATAAATTCTTCTTCACCAAAAATAACCTTCATTCTCAGTACAGTTACATCATATTTTTCCTGTATCTCTATAGGCAGATCGGCTGCACTATCAGTTATTACTTTAACTGGCATATTTAATCCTCCACGGATATTTATTTTAGTAATGTAAAATTAGAACATGAATTTTCTTTTCATATATTGCTAATTATACACATCTTTGTAATTAAAGTAAATAGGAACTCCTTAGCAGGAAGGTAAACATAATATCTTTGATACTACAAATTCTGTAATATTATTTTTATTAATACACTTGAGTAGAAGTACAGTGTCTGAACCTAACCCTGATCCGGCTACCACTAAAACTTCTTCATTTTCTAAAATCAAATTTTCATAATTAGCCATTAATGCAATTTCAAAAGCTACCTTTATCCCTTGTGAAAAACACCTTAAAGCATTTGCAACTTCCACATTTAGATAACGATTACAAGGTAACGTTTTTATCCCTAATTTGATTAATTCTTGGCGTTTTTCCTCATCTTGGCTCCAACCATATGAATCCAGTCCAACAACAATTATGTCTACTGCTGATTCATGCAGAATATCAGCTGCAAGCAAAGCAGTTGCTCCTGTAGTGGATGCAATTATTATCTTTCTTACGTTATACTTAATTAAGTAGTTTTTTGCAATAAGCAATGCTTCCATGGTATTCGTTTTTCCTGGTGATTCAAAATACATTATATTATCAAGCATGGTATCCTCCTATATATCTATATTGTTCTCTTCTCATTGTTTCTCAAATATCTTTCCAGCTTTCAACTGTACAGTTTAACTCCAAATCTTCTGATGCCTTTACCCTCCTATAAGGGATATCTTTTTTTTGACTATCCTGCTCTATTAATGGGTTAATAAAAGAATTACCTCTCGCAAACTTATAAGTTAACCCAATATCTCTTGGCACTATTATTTCACCTCTATATTTTCCACAACAAATTTTCTTTAATTTAAATTCATTCAATGTTATTGGCCTGTCTTCAGGTGTGTTAACAGGGGCATTAACATTAATTATTATTGTTACTAACTCAGTTAGCAATTTTGTTATTGTAAATGATTCTGATGTCTCGATTCCTTCTGACGAATAAATAACTTTTGCCTCTCCCTCATTCTTAGGAATGATTATTCCATCGGTAGATGTTTCAAAGATATTCGGATCTTCAGAAATACAATTTCCATTAATGTCACTCATGGAAAACCCGCTGTCAAATTCGACTACCGGATTAATTTGTACTTTCATTCCTACCAACCCAGCTGTTTTTCGTCCGTATAATTGAACGGAAATTTTTTTACCAATGTTTCCAAAAAAATATAAAAGAGGCTTACTTATCCGCTCAGACCAATCCTCTTCAAAATGTGCTGCCCCAGGTACATTGTAATACATTATTTCTTTTTCTGGTACAAGATCTTGCTGTAACAGTTCATCAACAAATTGTCTTACATGCCTTACTAGGATAAGTCCTTCATATTCGCCGATATCAACCCAAACCTTGTGAGGTTTATTATTATTATAAGATCTATAATTTTTCTTTTCCACTAATGTTTCCGCATCCATAGAAACAAGATAAGGTGACATTATGCCTAGATTAGAAAAGACAGAAGGATTCCTAAATCCAATATTATAAGTTACTAATCCACCCATGGAGGAACCAATGAGTGCTGTATTCTTACCATCTGTTAATGTTCGAAATTTTTCATCTATATATGGTTTAAGATCGTTTATTAAAAAGTCTTCATATAACAAACCTTTTTCTTCTAATCCTAAGTCATGTATAAATGGAATTTTATCATGTGCATATTCACTTCCTCTTTCACTTCCCATATTAGGTATAGCAACAATTATTATTTCTTTTATTTTAACTTCCGAAATTAATTCATCTACTACTTTGTGAACATTCCATGAGCCACCAGAGTTTTCTGATTTAGAAAATGAATACTGCCCGTCGTGCATGTATAGCACAGGATACTTTTTACTTACTTTTGTTGTATAACTTGGCGGAAGATATACATATATGTCCCTTTTGTTATTTAATTTATTGGCATAAAAATTCTTAATTGTAAGTATTTCGGATTTATTCTTCATACTATCTTCTCCTTTTTTATTGTTTATTAATTAAGCGCTTAAGTAGTGGCTAAAATTTTAATCGATCTCAATAACACAATATTTATTTAGTTCATTGGAATAATTTCCTTTTATATATGCAGTTATAAGTTTTACTACAATATCAGCCATGCTATCGTTAAAAGTAATTTTTTTAGTTTTAGTAGGCAGTATTTCAGGACAACATGAAGTACAAATAACTGCTAAATTTGATGGATCAGTATATTTAGCTACCACTAAACTTAAGAATTCATTTATAATAATCCCTTTACTATTTTGGTGTTTTTTTATAAATTCAGCTATTTCTTCCTCGCTAGAAACAAATAATATGTTATCTTCATCTAATCCGGAGCTTACAATAAGCTTATCCATTACCCCTTTATTATTAAATTTATCCGCTATCAAAAACGATTGTTTATTTTCTAGTAAATTCTTTGCCTTATTAATCGCCTTCTCATAATCTAGAACTATTTTAGTAAATAAGTCATCTTTAAAGAAGCTATCAACTAATAAAATTGGTGAATAAAATTGATGCGATATTTTATAAAAAATATCTTCACTTACATCAATAATTATAGCTCCATCTAGCTGCCTCTGTAGAATTATATCAAGTTCAGGTATTAAAATATCCACGTTAGTTAGTAGAATGTGATAACCTATTTTATTAAGTTTATTTTCTATTTTATTAATTAATTTGATATATACACTAGCACTCCAAGGAATATCAATTGAGAAATCTTTTACAACCATTATCCCTATTAAACCAGATTTCTTACTAGCAAGTGTTCGAGCATTTAAATTGGGAATATAGTTAAGTTCTTTTGCGATTTGAAGTACTTTACATTTTGTTTCTACACTTATGGATTGTCCTTCAACATTATTTAATATATAAGATACCGTTGCTAAAGAAACATTTGCTTTTTCAGCTATATCTTTCATAATAACTTTTTTCATATTATCCTCCACATTGTGTGTTATGTACTTATTATATTACTTAATCGCTTAAGCTAAGTTAACTATATCACTTTGCTATAAACATGTCAATATACTGGTGCTTTAAGAATCGTTCATCCATTTCTTACAAAATGCTTTTATGACCCTGTCGATTTATAATGTTTTATTCCTATTTTCCAAAGCTTGTAGCACGGTATAATAAAGATACAAGCTACCAAAGGTAAAAACATATTCCATCGATTCCTATTTCTATCTATCAGAAATAACAAGGGATAATATTGAATCAAAGCAAATGGAACGATAAAAGTGCAAATCTGTAAAACCCTTTTTCCATATATACTAATAGGGTATTTCCCATATTCCCTTGCTCCATCTGTAAAAATATTCATAAATTCTAATCCTTCAATTGTAAAGAAGCAAAGAGCCGCATAAATTATAAATATTCCAGTAAAGAGAACAGTCCCTCCTACTATCATGAATATAATTGTCAATATTTTATCAAAATTCCAGCTGACATTGCTTTGACTTATTCCATATATAAACATTACCAAAGCTTGTAAAATACGTCCTATTCTTGTGAATTCTATTTTGCTACCGAGTACCTGCAATATCTCACCTCTTGGTCTAACCATGATTCGATCAAATTCACCATTACTGATAATTGATGAAAATGTATCAAATCCCCTACCAAAGCATTCTGCAAACGAATAACTCATTAATACAATGCTAAAGCATAGTAAAACTTCACTATATGTAAACCCTTCTACCTTATTAAATCTCATAAACATAAAATATATCCCTAAAAATACATTAAATGATACTAGAAATTGTCCAATCGTTGTTAATAAAAAAGACGTTTTATACTGCATTACACTTTTAAAATGAATGGAAAAATATCTTGAATATACTCTCATTCCATCACCCCCCCTGTATTTCAACTTTTTTAAGTGCTTTATTCGTTAACATTTTACCTACCAAAATTAAGGTTATTAGCCAAAATAACTGTAACCCAGCTGACGTATATATAACTTTACCTGCTATGTCACTACTGTATATACGTAATGGTACATTTTGCATTGAGGCAAACGGAAGTAATTCGAATACTTGTCTTATTCCATCCGGAAGGAAAGGCAATGGTATTACAGAACCGGCAAACAACTCTATCATTGAAACTGCTACCATTCTAACTCCTTGTGGAGATATTGTAAAAAATGTTACTATATAAATTAACATGCAAAAGGCAACTACCACTAAAAACCCTAATAGCATTGTTATTAAAAACCATAAGAAACTATTTAAATCTTTAGGCAAGCTTAATCCGAAAGGAGCCGGTAAAAAGGATGCAAAAATTAATATAGGCATGCATCTAAGAACTGCTCTTGAAAGTCTATTTGCAACACTTCTGACAAACCACATATTATATATATTAATTGGTCTACAAAGTTCATATGATATGTTCCCATTTTTAATAGAATCGAAAATTTCGTTCTCTAAAAACCAGGTCATATATAAAGCTAAAAATGCCTGTTGCATCCATATGTAAGAGGAAAGTGCATGTAATTCCATTGGAAATGCGCTTGCGTCTGCTTTATAAAATGCTCTAAACACTAAGATTTCCATGGCTCCCCAAATAAATTGTGTTACAATACCCGCCAATGCTGCCGATCGGTATTGTAATCCAGTTGAAAAACGAAGTCGAAAAAAAGAAATGTATTTTCTCATGTCTTCCCCCTTATATTTCATACTGTTTATAAAGTTCTACAACAGCTTCATCAATAGATGCATCAACAGCCGCCACCTTCTTCATATCAGATAAGGTCCCATCCATAAGTATTTTACCTTTGCCTATTAGTATAATTCTATTCGTCATTGCCTCAATATCTTGCATATCATGAGTCGTTAAAATAACTGTTGTCTTGTGTCTCTTATTAATGTCTAATATAAAATTGCGGACAGCAATTTTAGACACTGCATCGAGTCCTATTGTAGGTTCATCAAGAAACAGTATCTTGGGGTTATGTAATAATGATGCTGGAATTTCACAGCGCATTCTCTGTCCTAATGACAGCTGTCTTGTTGGGGTTTTAATTATTTCTTCAAGATTTAGGAGTGTTACCAGTTCCTCAAGATTATCCTTGTATTTTATTTGCGGGACATTGTAAATATCACGTAATAGTTCAAAGGAATCAATTACCGGTACATCCCACCAAAGTTGAGAGCGTTGTCCAAAGACAACTCCGATGTCCTTAACATGCTTTACACGATTTATCCACGGAGTTCTTCCATTTATATCACATGATCCACAATCTGGGGTTAGAATTCCACTTAAGATTTTAATTGTACTGCTTTTTCCTGCACCATTTGGTCCAATATATCCGACCATTTCACCTTCATTAATCGTAAATGAGATGTCATCTAGTGCCTTTACATATTCATACTGTTTGTTAAATAAAGCTTTTACTGCTTCTGAAAAGCCTGCGTTACGCTTTGCGACCTTAAAGGTCTTACTAATGTGATCAACTTTTATCATTCTATTTTCCTCCTGGTAGTAATATTTAGTTGAAATACATTATTTATCAGAGGGTATCTCCTTAACTGGTGTAATACCATATTTAAAATCTGTATTTCTAAATATCTTTCCAAGCGGTATATTCTCTTAGATTTTGCTAGGAGAAACCGTGGTGTATATTTCCTTTACCATTAATAGGTAAGGAAATTATTATATTGTACATGTATTAAACTGTCAATAAATAATTATAACTTGTAATCAATTTTAAAAGATATATTGACTTTACTCGAATATAAAATGCTTTATATTGAGATAAGTAAAATAAAAAACGCTATATATGACGTTAGTCAAATATAGCATATGTTAAAATAACACTCACTATGATCCCCGCCAAGTTCGCAAGTAGTGCACCAGATAATGTATATCTAGTCTTTCTAATCTTTACACTAATAAAATAAATTGACATTGTATAAAATATTGTCTCGGTACATCCCATTATTACTGAAGTCATTCTTCCTATTAACGAATCAGGACCGAAAGTTTTAAAAATATCTAATACAAGACCTGTCGCCGCTGATGAAGAAATTGACCTCATCAAAACAATAGGAACTAATTGTTCTGGAAATCTTATAAGCCTAGCAATTGGTGTGACTAATTCACCAAACAAATCCAAAGCCCCTGATGCTCTTAGCATGCCTATTGAGACCATTAGTCCAATAAAAGTAGGCAGTATATTAACAACGGTTTCAAGTCCCGTTTTTGCGCCTTTTACAAACTCATCAAATATGGGAACCTTTTTTAACATCCCATACACTATAATTCCTAGGAAAATAAGTGGAATTGTTAAATCAGAAATTATTGCTATTATTTTCACTTTCCATGGCCCCCCATATTTCTAGGCACAGTTCTAGCCATAATTTTTGCATAGATAACTCCAACAACAGTTGATAATAAAGTCGCAATCAATGAAGGGCCTATTATTTCTGTAGGGTTTACCGATCCATATTGAAGTCGATATGCAATCATATTAATTGAAATTATTTGTACCGATGAAATATTTATAATTAAAAATGTGCACATCGAAACTGAAGCTTGTGATTTATCGGGATTTATTTTCTGTAAGCTTTCCATTGCTTTTAAACCAGGAGGTGTCGCAGCCCACCCTAATCCTAACATATTTGCTACTATATTTGTTGCTATGTACTTCCTAGATTCATGGTTTTTCGGAATCTCAGGAAATAAAAAATTTAATATAGGATTCAATTTTTTAGTTAGCGCTTGTATTATCCCAGCTGTTTCTGCTACTCTCATTAACCCAGACCACATTGCAAGTATCCCAAGCATAGTTAATGCAAGTGTTATTGCATCTTTAGATGACTCTATTGCGGCCTTCGTTACATTTGATATATTACCTGTAAAAGCACCCACTATAATGCTGATTATTATTAAAATACCCCAAATATAATTTAGCATATAAACCACCACAATGTATTATTATTGAATTATATGCTTAAATACCATTACAAATACTTATTGTGTGCTGACATTATAATGATTTTTTTTACACTATTTGACATTCTTACAAATTAGTGCTATTATCATTTGTACTCTTTAGAAGGAGTAATTTTATAGAAAGGAGAAATTGATGTGAAAAATACTGGTATGGTTAGAAAACTCGACGAATTAGGCAGAATCACTTTACCCATGGAACTACGTAAAAATATGAATATTAATGATAAAGATCAACTAGAAATTTTTGTTGAAAATGGAACAGTAATACTAAGAAAGTATGAACCTTATGATGTTTTTACAGGATCTACGAATAATCTGATAGACTATTTTGGCAAAAAGGTGTCTCGAGAATCAATTATAGAAATGGCAAAAATTGCTGGAATCTAATCTTTAATATAAATAATAATTAAGAGACTCTATTTGAAAAACAAAAAAGAACCTCTGTTTGTATTGTAGTGGCTCCCCATAGTTAGCTAACCTAGCGGGCCGGTACAAACCGAGGTCCTTTTTATTATAAATTATTAATTATCTGATAAATATCTCGTTTTCCACAACCTCTATCTTTTGCTACTGCTTTCATTGCTTCTTTACTATCCTGACCTTTGTCAATATAATATTTGTAATGTTCATCGACAGACATTTTGGTCCATTCATCTTTCTTCTCTTGTTGAACTTCACTCAAATCTTTTCCTTCGATTACTAATACATACTCTCCTCTTGGATCATTCTCTTTATAAAATTTTATAGCTTCTTCTAGTGTTGTAGCAAATACCTCTTCGAATTTTTTTGTTATTTCTCTAATCAAAGAAATTTTCCTATTATCCAATGCACCAACAAGATCATCTAATGTTCGTTTTAATTTATGTGGTGCTTCATATAATATTATTGTTCGAGTTTCTCTTGTAAGTTCATCTAAAATAATAGCTTTTTCTTTTTTATCATAAGGTAAAAATCCTTCAAAACAAAATCTTCTTGTTGAAAGTCCTGATAAAGTTAATGCTGTAATACAAGCTGCCGGTCCAGGTATTGAAGTTACTTTTATTCCCTCACTATAACATAATCTTACCAAATCTTCACCAGGATCAGATATAGCTGGTGTTCCCGCGTCAGTTATTAAAGCTATATTCTTACCCTCTAAAAGCAATTCTACTAAGTATTTGCCTTTGTCTACTTTATTATGTTCATAATAACTTGTTAAAGGAGTTTTTATTTCAAAATGGTTCATTAGTTTCATGCTATGTCTTGTATCTTCAGCTGCAATAATATCAACTTCTTTTAAAGTATTTAAAACTCGTATACTAATATCCTCTAAATTTCCTATTGGTGTCGCACACAAATACAACTTACCCGCCATCTCAAATCTCCTCTAAAATCCGTATATTTCATCTGTATAAATTCCTTTTTCTTTGTAGACAATTAAAGGGCTTTCAACCTTTAACATAGGCCTACCACCCCTTATTGCTTCTATTAAAACCATGTTTGGTTCTTTATTAACAAATGGGTATACTAATTTCATTCTTTTTGGCTCTAGTTTATATTTCCTCATAGTTTCAAATATTTCAACTAATCTATGTGGTCTGTGGATCATATATAATCTTCCATTTGATTTTAATAGTCTCGTGCTTTCGCGTATTACATCCTCTAACGTACAAAGAACTTCATGTCTTGCAATTGCCTTAGGTAACTCTGGATTCTTTAGTCCATGGCAATCATTCATATATGGTGGATTGGTCGTAACCACGTCAAAAGATGATAAACCAAAAATTTCAGATGCATTTTTTATATCACCTTCAACTATATTGATTTTATCTTCAAGCTGGTTATACCTGACACTTCTTGCTGCCATATTCGCACTTTCAGGCTGGATTTCTAGCCCTGTAAAGTGTTTCCCACAAGTTTTTGCTTCTAATAAAATCGGTATTATTCCGGTTCCTGTGCCAAGGTCAATAGCAACTTCATTTTCCTTCACTTTTGCATAGCCAGATAAAAGTACTGCATCGATCCCAAAACAAAATTTATTGGGATTTTGAATAATATGATATCCATTTCTCTGAAGATCATCTAGTCGTTCATCTTCAAGTAATTTAATATTCAACTTCTGCATTCTTTGCCAACTTTCCTTCTTTTGCTTCTAACTGCTCCAATGCCTTTAATTCTGTATCCGATATATTAAAGTTTTCCTTCTTTTTCGATTTTTTAAACTTAATATCATTAACAGGATACTCTCTTATTTCTTTTACATCGTTTTCCGTTTTAATAATAACTTTAACTAATTGTCGTATAACATTAACGCTATGAACTTCTCCCTTAAACCCATCATCTGTCATAACTTGGTCCCCAATATTAGGAAGATTACTGTTTAAGTATTCATAAGTCTCTTCTTCATATTTTAAGCAACACATTAATCTACCACATACACCAGATATTTTTGTTGGATTTAATGAAAGATTTTGCTCTTTAGCCATCTTTATCGATACTGGATGGAATTCTGATAAATGTGTATTACAACACAATGGTCTTCCACATACACCAATGCTTCCTAATAGCTTAGTTTCATCACGAACCCCTATTTGTCTTAACTCTATTCTTGTTTTAAATACCGCAGCTAAGTCTTTTACTAATTCTCTAAAATCTATTCTTCCATCAGCTGTAAAATAAAATAATACTTTATTATTATCAAATGTATATTCCGCATCCACTAAGTTCATTTCAAGTCCATGCTTTTTAACTTTTTCTTCACAAACTTTTAATGCTTCAATTTCTTTTTGTCTATTTCTTTCTTCTTTTTCAACGTCTTCTTTTGTTGCGATTCGTATAACCTTCTTCAAAGGTTGTACTACTTCCTCCTCTGGAATTTCTCTTGGTCCTAATACAACGATTCCGTATTCAATTCCTCGGGCTGTTTCTACGATAACTTTATCGTCTTCTTTTATTTCAAATTGACCTGGATCAAAGTAATACACTTTTCCTGCTTTTTTAAATCTAACACCAATTACTTTTACCTTCATGCGTTCTCCTTTATATTAGCAAACATAAGTTCAAGCGTTAGTTCATAATTTACGTTTGAATCCAATTGCCTTTTTGCTTCTTCTATTGTTTCAATGTTTTTGTTAATACTATTATACGTTAATTTGTCTGCATCTATCAATAACAAATCATACTCATCACTAAATATTATTAATTCTTTCGATTTTGATGCTTTTAGGAACAACACATCTCTGTACCACATAAGAATTAAATCTAAATATTCATTTATGCGGCTTTTGTATTCCTCTAATCCTTTAATAGAATTTAAGATTTCGTATATATCAAGATTTCTAAGCTTAGTTACTAGTTTAACACAATGGTCTTTCATTAATAAAAAGTCATCTGAAGATGCCAATTTTATAGCTGTACCTATTATTCCCTTAGAAAAAGTAGCACAAAAATGAGCTTTATAATCCGGTAGTTGCATATTATTTATAAGATATTTTTCTACTCTTAATTTATTTATTGCTCTTACATTTAACACGATGCATCTTGAAATGATTGTAGCAAGTAATGTATCAATATTATTTACAAGAAGAAGTATAACGGCATATTGTGGTGGCTCTTCCAATGTTTTTAATAAAGCATTCTGTGCCTGTGGCGTCATCCTATCTGCATTTTCAATTATATATATTTTATATTCATAACTATATGGTTTAATAAATATATCATTATTTATTTGCTTTCTTATATCTTCAACGCCAATACTACTTTCCTTCTCTGGATGTAGTTTTTTGATATCTGGGTTGTTTGATGACTCAAGCTGAATACACGATTCACATTTATGGCATGCCGATTCTGTTGATATCTCACATTGAAGTGCCTTTGCATAGCTGTATGATAGTAACTTTTTACCTGACCCCTCATCTCCTACAATAAGGTAGGCATGCGCAACTTTTTTATTTTGTTTTGTATTTTTAAAATGTTCTATTATATTTTCATTTCCTATAACATTATCATAACTATACATTTTAACTTCCCCTATTAAATAAACCTATATATTAAGCTTTTATATCTAGTAGTAATCCTCTAATTTCATCTACCTTACTTAATATAGCTAGTTGATTCTTCTCATCTGATATTAGTTCACCTGCTAAATCATCTAAGTTTTTATCAACGAGTTTTACAATTCCATAAACTCGATGTCTTCCCCTTTTATCAAGAAAGTTTTCTCTAGAGAATTTATGTGACCTTGTAACAACTTCATTCATAAAATTCTTAACAGATTCTCGATATCTCTTCATGTCTTTTATGTCCATGTGTTTTACGAGTTTATCACCTTGCTTGTCTATTTCTTGCAAAAGTGTGTTAAGTTTAGTTTGTAATTCTTCCTCACCAATTTTACTTACTAATGTAAATTTAAAATCAGCATCTTGGATTGGTACATTATTATTTTTAATTTCATTTACATTGAAATTGTTTACCTGGTTTACTTTCATATCCATCTAGTCTCCTCACTTCCTATATTTTTAAGAATTGATTAACTTCAATTACAAAGATAGTTGCTCCGCCTACTTCTACTTCGATTGGATATGACATATATCCTTCTGGCATAGTTGTCATTGGTTGATTTAATAATGTCATTTGCTTGCCTGATTTACACACATCTTTTATTATATTAATAACTTCTTCAACTTTGTCATCGCTTGTACCAATAAAAAGAGTTGTGTTCCCAACCTTTAAGAATCCTCCTGTACTTGCGAGCTTTGTTGCATAAAATCCTGCATTTGTTAGCTTTTCCATTAAATATCCCGCATCATCATCATGCACTACGGTTAATATAAGTTTCATACTAATACCTCCCTTTTATCGTTTGTACAACTTTATTATAGATTTCTTCTACCGTTAATGTTGCATCAATCGTAATTATTCTATCAGGATTTCTATTTGCGAGTTCTCTATAACCACTTATTACATTTTCATGGAATTCTATTTTTTCTACTTCTAATCTATCTAACTCTGCTTGGTTTTTTTTCCTATTTAAACCTATTTTTGCCTCTAAATCTAAGTAAAAAGTCAAATCCGGAACTAGTCCATTAGTAGCAATATCATTTATCTTTAATATCATATCTATACCAATTTGCCTCGCATATCCTTGGTATACGACAGATGAATCAACAAATCGATCACAAATTACTATTTTCCCCTCTTTTATAGCAGGTTCTATTACCTCATTTACATGTTGTGCCCTTGCTGCCGCATATAACAAAGCTTCCGTTATATCAGACATTTCAGTATTATTTATATCTAGTATAATTTCTCTTACTTTTTCACTAATAACAGTTCCACCAGGTTCTCTTGTAATAATAACTTCCTTACCTTGTTGTTCAAAGTACTTTTTTAATAAATTAATTTGAGAAGTTTTACCTGATCCATCTCCACCTTCAAATGTTATAAATAATCCTCTCATTTATTATTTCTCCTCATCTATTATGCTTATTCTATTATTGTCTCTTACTCCTAATACATCAATACCTTGTTGTAGTAGTTGATTAATATGCTTGATTGTTTCTTCTTCAAGAATCTCCCCTGGGACCACTAATGGTATTCCTGGTGGGTACGGTATAATAAAATCTGATGATATAGAGCCTATTGCATCAGAAATATTAATATCTTTGATTTCCAAATCTTCTACTTCATTTATCCTATGCTTAGCTCTCAGATATGTATCAATATATTTTGTTTTCTCAGTCGAATTAACTTTATAGAGTCTTTTATCTATGCTAATTATTGCATCTGCTAATTTATTAAACCCTTCCATAGTATCAAATATACTAGTCATTGCAAGTACGTAATCCTTTGTTGAATACTCTACCTGTACATTATAAAGATTTCGTAATTCTTCAGCAAGGTTATTTCCATTTATATTTAAACCTTTTACCACAAATATTAGTTTCGTTATGTCATATTGAAAAACAATCCCTTTTTCAATCATATCCATCCCAACAATCCTAATGTTCTTTAAGCCATTTAATTTATTACGGAAATAATCAATATTGTTCATATAACTCATAAATAACGCTTCTTTGTTCGATGTTAGAATATTAATACAATTATCTATGCTAGCCATCAGAATATAAGATGGACTACTTGTTTGAAATATTGAAAGCGAGCGCTCTAATTTAGTTTTATTAACTCTATCACTCACTATGTGTAATAACGCTGTTTGTGTCAGAGCAGGTAATGTTTTGTGTAAACTATGAATAACAAGGTCTGCACCTTCTTTAATTGCCCCATTTGCCGTATAATTAGTTATTCCAAGATGTGCACCATGAGCCTCATCGACAATTAATAATATATTATATTTATTGGTAATTTTCGCAAGTTCTCTAATATTACTTATAACTCCATCATAGGTAGGTGATGTAATAATAACAGCTTCTATGTCATTATTATTAATTATTAGGCTCTCTACCTCTTTTGGTGATATTTCTCCAACTAAACCGTATTGTTCTATTATACTTGGATATACGTAGATCGGGTCTAATCCCTTTATCATTATAGCATTATATACTGATTTATGACAGTTTCGGGCGACAATAACTTTTGCCCCCCTTTTACATTGAGATGTTATAGCAGTTAATATTCCTACTGTACTACCATTAACTAAAAAATATGATTCTTTGGTACCATATAATATTTTTACATTATTCTGTGCTTCCTTTATTATACCTTTTGTATGATATAAGTTATCAAAATCATCTATTTCAGTAATATCTATTTCAGCTATTTCTCCAAACCCAAGTTTATTAACTTGTCGTTTATGTCCAGGCATATGAAAAGGATAAATGTCCATTGATTTATAGCTTATTAATTTTTCATATAAAGGAGCACTCATTCTCTCACACCTATCTAATATAATTATATATATTTTAACATATTAACGTTTAAAAACAAAGGATTCTATTTATTTTTTTAGTAATATAAAATGCAGAGGTCTCCCTCTGCATTTTATTTCATGTCTATTATTATTATAAAATTATATTTATGTAATCTGATTTGTTTTACTTTTTGTATCTTAATTTTATTATGATTTCATATATTTTATTTTAATTTTCTTTTATAAATTCTCAACTGTTTCTTTTATTTTTACAAACGTTTCATGACTAATAACATGTTCAATTCGACATGCATCTGCATCTGCTATATCCTTTGGTATTCCTAGACTCTTTGATAAAAAATCACTTATTAGTCTATGTCTTTCATAAATCTTCTCAGCAGTTGAATGTCCTTTATCGGTTAATTGAATATTTCCATTGGATTCCATAATTATATACTCTTCTTTTTTTAATATACTCATTGCCCTACTGATGCTAGCTTTCGTATAGTTTAATTCTCTTGCAATATCTATAGAACGCACAGAGCCATTTTTAGTCTGCAATATTAATATTGTCTCTAAATAATTCTCGCCTGATTCATGTATTTTCATTATACCCTCCATACAATAAATTACTGTCTATGTATATAAACCATATTATCATATTAAGTTTTTTACTTCAACTAATTATTTTTTTACATTAAAAAGACCAAACAATAATGTTTGGTCTTGAGTGAGACACCCGGGGTTCGAACCCGGGACACCTAGATTAAAAATCTAGTGCTCTACCAACTGAGCTAGTATCCCACAATGCCCAGAGCCGGAATCGAACCAGCGACACGAGGATTTTCAGTCCTCTGCTCTACCAACTGAGCTATCTGGGCAAAAAAAAAATGAAAAGAGTTGCGGGGACAGGATTTGAACCTATGACCTTCGGGTTATGAGCCCGACGAGCTACCAGACTGCTCCACCCC
This sequence comes from Clostridiales bacterium, assembly GCA_029256575.1. Classification (GTDB taxonomy): domain Bacteria; phylum Bacillota; class Clostridia; order Lachnospirales; family JAQSXR01; genus JAQSXR01. The sequence goes on from JAQSXR010000005.1 coordinate 89,091, forward strand.
GCGATAATTGTTATTATTAGCAAAGCTAAATGGAAGAAGATGGATTCGAACCATCGAAGGCGCTGCCAACAGATTTACAGTCTGCCCCCTTTAGCCACTCGGGAATTCTTCCTTAAAGCCGACGATCGGACTTGAACCGATAACCTGCTGATTACAAGTCAGCTGCTCTGCCATTTGAGCCACGTCGGCATATTACCTAAGTTTCTTCTAAGTGGTCGCAATAGGGCTCGAACCTATGACCCCCTGCTTGTAAGGCAGGTGCTCTCCCAGCTGAGCTATGCGACCAAAACGACCCGGATGGGACTCGAA
>JAQSXR010000061.1 GCA_029256575.1 Clostridiales bacterium
AATGGAACGTACTATTGAAGGATTACGTGGATTTTTGGATTGCTGCAGTGGAGCAAGGGAAAAAGGAGTAATCTATGGACATGGTGCATGGAACAAAGGGGACATCCAAGGTAGTAAAGCTATAAAAGAAGCATATGAAGCAGGAATTAATGCATAAAAAACTTTTTTAAAAGGACATGTCATAATTTTGATATGTCTTTTCTAAAATAAAAAAAGTACTTAACTTAGAGTTAACTCTAAAGCAGGACATTTTTTAATTGAAGTTTAGTTAGGAGGAGTTTTTTTTAATATGAGGAAGAAAGGAATTTTGATTGTAACATTGGCGCTGTTATTGTCAAATGCAATGTCAGGCTTAGATGGAACAATAATCAATACTGCCTTGCCATCAATTATAAGTGATTTACATGGAATTCAATACATGGGATGGATAGTAGCGGTTTTTTTATTGGGAATGGCAGTTGTAACTCCACTTTGGAGTAAATTAGGAGAACGTATCGGAAACAAAAGAACACATCAAATAGCTACCTTATTATTTGCAATTGGTTCAATATTTCAAGCATTATCAAGTAACATTATTTTTTTCTTGATTGCAAGAACTGTTATGGGAATAGGTGCAGGTGGGATGAACACTATGCCCTTTATCATTTATGCAGACTTGTATACGAACTTAAAGGAAAGAGGGAAAGTTATCGGATATGCTACGGCAAGCTACAGTGCAGCTTCTATAATTGGACCTTTAATTGGTGGCTATATAGTGGACGTTTTTAGCTGGCATTGGGTATTCTATATTAATGTTCCAATTGCATTAATTTCAATTCTAGGTATTCAATTCTTCTTTAAAGATTCAAAAAGAAGTTCTACAGATGAAAAAATTGATTATTTAGGTGCTGTAATAATGATAGTTGGCTTAGTAACACTTTTAACAGGAATCCAAATGATAGGTACAGCTTCACTAAGCCTAATTATTATCTCAATTATTATCGGATTAATCTTTTTGATAGTACTATTTAAAGTTGAAAAAAAGGCAGCTGACCCTATAATTCCAAATAGACTTTTAAAAAATGATCCATTAGTAGTTAATTTTTTATTGTTTTCTCTTTTATGGGGAGCTTTTGTTGCTTTTAATATCTACATACCAATGTGGGCACAAGGATTATTAGGAGTAAGTGCATTAATTGGAGGTGTGACGCAAATTCCGGGTTCAATTACAAATTTTATGGGTTCTGTGGCTGGACCTTCTATGCAGGAGCAACTCGGCAAATATCGAACAGTTGCCTTTGGAACTTTAGCTTTTCTAATTTCCTTTGGCGTCATGATATTAGCTGGAATAACTACGCCGTTTTGGTTTCTATTAGCAGCGGGAGCATTTGAAGGTATTGGAATAGGCTTATGTTTTAATGTTTTACAAATCAGTGTACAAGATGATGCAGAAAAGAGAGATATTCCAATTGCAACATCATTTGCATATCTTTTGCGTATTTTGAGTCAAACATTTATGTCATCAATATATGGAGTAATTCTGAATCATGCTCTAGTTAAAGGTGTTGACGAAGCTCATGGTAAAATTTCTATGGCTATGTTAAATAAACTAAGTGATTCCCAAACTGCAGGTAGTCTGCCTAAAAATTTATTACCACATATGAAACAGATTATGTATGGTGGTTTGCACAATATTATGCTGCTTGCACTAGCCTTAGTAATTATAGCATTGGTTTTAAATGCCGGAATACAGTTAAAAATGAAAAAAAAGATAAATCACTTAAATATGGAACAAAGGCAATGTTCAAGCTAGTAAAGCTATAAAAGAAAACACATTTTATAGTTTTAATGTGTCTTTTCTAAAATAGAAAATAAATTAATTTTAAAAAAGTACTTGACTTAGAGTTAACTCAAAATACTACAATTTTTATATAAAGCGCTTTATAAATAAAATATATAACTTTAGGAGGAACATTATGGATAATAATAAATTTGGTTATGGATGTATGAGACTACCAGTATTTGATACAGCATATACTTATCATGGCTATCATGCTGAAGAAGCTCTTCGTGAAGCTTTAGTTAAGCGTCATCCTAGAGATTCCTTTGAATTAACTACAAAATTGCCACTTCGTGATTTTAAAGATTCTGAGGATATGGAAAGAATTTTTAATGAACAGTTAAATAACTGTGGAGTAGAGTATTTTGATTACTATCTACTTCATAATATGGGTTCTAATGTATATGAAAAATGTAAAAAATATGGTGCTTTTGATTTTGTATATAAAAATAAGTTAGATGGAAAAATTAAAAATGTAGGTATGTCTTTCCACGATACTCCTGAATTACTTGATGAAATACTAGGCATCTATGGAGATAAAATAGACTTTGTTCAACTTCAAGTAAACTATGTTGACTGGGAACAGCCAAATGTTCAATCTCGCAGATGTCTTGAGGTTGCAAATAAATATAATAAACCAGTTACAGTTATGGAACCTTGTAAAGGTGGAACGCTTGTAAATGTACCTAAAGAAGCTGAAAAGCTAATGAAAGACTATAACCCCAATGCTTCAACTGCAAGCTGGGCACTTAGATTTGCAGCAAGTCAAAAAGGTGTAATTCGTGTACTAAGCGGAATGAACAGTTTAGAACAAGTAGAAGACAACACATCATTTATGGCAGACTTTAAACCATTAAACGAAGAAGAAAATGATATTATTAAAAAGGTAACTAAAATTATAAATGAAAATACAGCTATTCAATGTACTGCTTGTGGATATTGCACAGATGGATGTCCCAAAAATATTGCTATTCCAAAATACTTTGCACTATATAATAGTATTATGCGTACTACAGGTAGTTTTTCAAGCCAAATGGTATACTACAATAACATTGCTATAAATTATGGGAAAGCTAGTGATTGTATTGGTTGTAAGCAATGTGAAAAAGCATGTCCACAACATTTACCAATTACAACCTACTTAAATGATGTAGAAGAAAAATTCGAAAATAATAATATCATACCTACTAGAAAATAAAAAATATAATGTGATATTGGGAGGTGACCCTCATATGATTATTGCAGAAGTAAGTAAAAAATTTGAAATTTCACAAGATACACTCCGTTATTAAAATGCATGAGAAATGCAGGACTTCCTATTGAAGCATTAATAGAATACGTTACATTATTTCAGCAAGGCGATGAAACAGTAGAGGCAAGAAAAGAACTGCTAACAGAGCAACGTAAAAACATTTTAGATAAAATAGAAGACATGAAGAAAACATTAGAGCGACTTGATAAGAAAATCGAAGGTTATGAAAGAAATGTAATGAAAAAAGAAAAGGGACTAAAAAAATCTTAAAATAAAATAGTTATGGAGGGAATAAAAATGGCAATTACAGAAAATGCAAAAAAATATCATGAAAAAATGTTTCCAGGATATGAGTCAAAGTTTCTTGTAACAGATCCTGAATTTATTGAACGTTTTGATAACTTTGCTTTTGACGAAGTGGTAAATCAAGACGATTTAGATGATCGTACTAGAATGATGGCAATACTATCGGTTTTAATTGGATCACAGGCAATTGATGAATTTAAAGCCTTTTTACCAGCAGCACTTAATTTTGGTGTTACACCAGTAGAAGCAAAAGAAATTGTATATCAATCAGTAGCTTATCTTGGTATTGGACGTGTCTTTCCATTCTTACATGCAGTAAATGATGTGCTAACTGCAAGAGGAGTTAAATTACCACTAGAAGGTCAAGCAACTACAACAACAGAAAATCGTCTTGAAGCAGGAATTAAAGCTCAAGTAGATATTTTTGGTGATAGTATGAAAGATTTTTGGAAATCTGGCCAAGAAGAGAGCCGTCATATAAATCACTGGCTTGCAGATAACTGTTTTGGAGATTACTATACAAGAAATGGACTTGACTATAAGCAAAGAGAAATGATTACCTTCTGTTTCCTTTTTGCTCAAGGAGGTTGTGAACCTCAATTAACTAGTCATGCAGCCGCAAACATAAGACTTGGCAATGATAAGGAGTTTTTAATAAAAGTCATATCTCAATGCTTACCTTTTAGTGGATACCCAAGAAGTTTAAATGCATTGAGATGTGTAAATGAGGCAGCAGAAAAGAATAAGTGAAATTTCTATTTTGGCTTAGGAGGTGTTTGTTATGAAAACTTGGTTAATCACAGGTGTTAGCAGTGGTTTTGGCTATGAAATGACAAAACAGCTGCTAGAAAAAGGTGATAAAGTTATTGGAACTGTACGTAACAAAAATAAAGTTGCACGTTTAATTGAAAAATATCCTGAAACCTTTGAATGTAATATTTTAGAGATGACAGATGTATCAGCTATTCACAAGCTAGTAGATGATTCATTTAAGAAGTTTGGAAAAATAGATGTTGTTGTAAGTAATGCGGGATATGGTTTGTTTGGTGCAGCAGAGGAATTATCTGATGAGGAAGTAGATCATATAATTGCAACAAATTTGACAGGTTCAATTCAGCTTATACGTTCATCACTTCCACATTTACGTAAACAAGGAGGTGGACGTATAATCCAACTATCTTCTTATGGTGGTCAAGTTGCATTCCCTGGAAACTCAATGTATCATGCAACAAAATTTGGTATAGAAGGATTTTGTGAGTCAGTAGCTCAAGAAGTAGCAGCATTTAACATTGGCGTTACTATAGTAGAACCAGGTGGAGCACGTACAGAATTTAGATATGGAAGTGCAAGTGTGGCAAATTTAATGCCAGAATATGACAACAATCCAGCGCATAGCTTTCTTAACATGTTAGACTCTTCAAAGGGATTAGCAGTTGGAGATCCTGCACTTATGGCTACACGCATTATTGAGAGTGTTTATAAAGAGCCTGCACCACTTAGAATGGTACTTGGATCTCAAGCATTGGCAAGCACAATATCTACTTTAAAAGCACGTATTGCTGACTATGAGACTCAAACTGAATTGGCAACATCTACTGATATTGTGGATGAAAAATAATAAATAACTTTTACAATAAGTCGGTTGAAAA
>JAQSXR010000036.1 GCA_029256575.1 Clostridiales bacterium
AAGTCTCCATGATGCGGCATACTTTGAAGAAAAGTTTGGAACATCCAGTACAGAAGACATTGACTACAAAAAAGAAATGAACTATATTGTAGATATTACCTCCATTTATAACAATGTCTTGAAGGTATACGGAGAAAACACAAAAACACAACGTTATACATACGGATTAGATGTCATAAGTATGGATACATGGCACGAAAAATCACAAGATAATGGCAACGAGAAAAACAATGATAAAACCTTGTATTACATCAATAATGAACTAGGTAGTGTGGTAACATTAGTAGATGATAAGGATAAGGTAAAGGTTGAATATAACTACGATACCTTTGGAGTGGTGGCAGAAAAAAACCATGTTAACGACCAATCGATTCGAAGTAATATCTTTCACTACACAGGATATCAATACGATTACCAAACTGGACTATACTTTGCAAATGCTAGATATTATATAGCTGAGGTAGGTAGATTTGCGGAGGAAGATGTTTATAAGGGCGATGGGTTAAATCGGTATGTGTATGTAAGAAGTAATCCGTTGAGGTATGTGGACAGGAGTGGATATAGTAGTTCGGAGGGGACAGGTAAGCATATATCACCCGACGAACAGGATATGGACATATTATCTTTATTAGATATGGCTACTGTAATCGCTTTAAAGAGATCTTATGTTACATATGCTGCTCAGAATAACACCGATTCAATGAATGTCATTTTAAGGACGATTGATTTTATTAGAGGAAAAGAACAATATAAGTATAGGTATAATTCAAAAGATACATTCGGAAACTATTTTAGTCCGTACAGTTACAATAGTAGTGAAATTATAGGAAAAATACAAATACATGCACATAACATCACTAAAAATAATATTTTAGCACATGACGAAACAATTTATAATTATGGTTTAACAGCTATTGGTCTGTTTCAACAGCCTTATGCAGCTTTAGCAAGTTTGGTAGGAATTGGTGTTGCTGATGTGGAAGGTAATATATCTATAAATGATTTGATTCTAGCTGCCGCCGGAAATATTCCAGGAATGACAGGTAATTTCTTTACTATATTTGGTGCTGTCAAGGCACAACAAAGTAATGTTGTAAAAGTTGGTGACATTCAAGTATGTATATCAATAGGAACTAACAACTCACATTTTTTATTCACAAATGATCTAAATATAAAAGATGAATATTATGAGAGTTTTTCATATAGTGTACCAGCTAACTGGAGTTACTATGAAAAAACCAACCCAACTCCTGATATATGGTTTAATGCTTATGATTCCACAAAAGTTTGGTTTGAATAAAGAGAGCTTTATTTTAAAAAGAAAGCTTTATTTTAAAAAGAAAGGGGTAGTACTGTGATAATGTATAAATGTCCACATTGTGGTAATGAATCAATAAGTTTATATAAAAAAGCTAATCTTGACATGAGGTATAATTCAAAATGTAAAAAATGTGGGGAAAAATATGGTCTACACAGTTATTCGTACCTTTTAGATTTAATGTTTCTATTGGGTTATTTCTTAATACTAAGAACAAATTTTACTGAACCAATTAAAATAGTTTTAGGTATTTTGCTGTTTTTAGTTGATACTCTGTTTAATATTCTTTTTGTACCTATTGTAAAAAAATAGGTAACTGTTCAGTTGTTAAGTAAAAATGTGATAGAGATATTGTGACAATCATTGATTAAGACTTTTTAGAATAGAGAGATAACAGAATTGCGATTGTTATGTGACAATCGCCACCAACTAATGGACAGGGTCGGTAAAGTGGCGTTAACAGTATAGGCGATTGTTATATAACAGTCGCCTATACTGTTTTAACAGAGGTAATTATAGTATGTCATCAGATCTACTAAAGTATTAGTTTAATGACATAAGTATGACAGATGGAGAAGGAAATACAACTTCCTATACCTATGACAAGAATGGTAATATATCGATAACATCTTGCAACAATTGACATGCTAGCGATTAAAAAAATTTCAGATCCAAGCAATTTAGATATTATAACACATGCAATAGCTAGAAATACAAAATACAATTTCAAATATACTGTGTATGAGATGTTTGATGAAGCCGGAGTAGTAAGGGATGAGGAAGAACAAGACAAAGTATAAAAGCAAGACAAAAGCAACATTGGAAAGCAGATATTAATAAGAAAGGACTTGGTATCCAAGGAGCAAAATTAGAAGGAGAATTATTAGAGAACGTAACACATGCACAGGCAAGGGGGTTAGAACATTTGGTTTTTGAAAGTCATGGTGGTTTTAGGAATAAGAAACTACTGAATAAAATTAAACCACTGGATCTAAATAATCCAAAGGTTGCAAAGAAATCGTCTAGTTATATTGACGAAGCGTGGGATTTTTTGAAAAAAATTATTAATTAGGAGTTGTTATTATGGCTAAAAAGATTCGTTTTAAAATTGGAGATGTATTTATAATTCCTCTTGAAGACAACTTAAAAGGGGTTGGGAGAGTATTGCAAATTGATGAGGGTACGATTTTTATTGAGATATACCGCATGAAACCAATTAGGGATATTAGTGAATACAATTATATTGAAGTTGCCAATGATAAACCTATAGTATTTTCTTGGTGTTATAACGATGCGTTACAAAACGGAGAATGGGAAATTATTGATAATAGAAATGTTGAAGAAGTTGATATGCCTTATTTCTGGCACCAAGATGCAGGAGATAGAAAGGATTATATCCAAAAGGGGACTACAGATTCTTTTAGAACTTTTGGAGAACGTATTAAAATTTCAAAAAATGATATATTTAATTATGAGCCTGAAGGAATTGGAAATGAAATTTCTGTAAGAAATAGGTATTTAAAAAGGCTTCGTGAAGCCGGATTAAATTAAATTAGAAAGGTGGATGGAATTTATGGGAACTTGGAATACAGGAATTTTTGATGATGATTTAGCAATGGACATCAAAGCAGAATTTGAAGAGGCTATTGAAGAAGGGTTAAGTGCGAAAGAGGCAACAGCGATGATATTAGAGGCATATGAGGATGAGCTAGAGGATGAGGATGAAGGGCCAATAATATATCTTGCTCTTGCTGTTCTCCAAATGGAGAAAGGTATTATTGAAAAAAGTATTAAGAATAAAGCTTTATATATTATTGAGTCAGGACAAGGGCTAGATAGGTGGAAAGAAGCGGGCAAGGATGGATATGAGAAAAGGCTTATGGTTCTCAATGAATTAAAAGATAAGATAATAGAATAAATTATTTATGTGGTTGTCACAAGATAGCCACCTTTCTTATACGCTGCTTTGAAGCAACTTATGATAAACTAGGAAATGTTTTGTCAGAAAAATTAACAAATGGGGACAAGACTACTTATTCTTATGATGTTTTATCAAGACTCAACACGATTACCGCAAAAGACAGTAATGGAAATTTATTGTATAGCAATGCATTTGAATATGATGCAATTGGCAATAAAACATCAGGGATAGAAGATGTTGCTAAGAACAAAAACAAATCAGAATATGAAATTATTACTTATGTATATGATGCATGATGCTGCAGTTGATGCAACAGTTACGGGAGGTACCGTATGGGCAAGTGCTGCTGCAGGTTCAGCAATTGGTCATTTGTTCCTATTCCAATAGTTTGATGCTGTTACAAATTTAAATATCTATGATAAGTCCATTAAGGATCATGTAAAAGATGGTGTAGATGCGGGAGCTGATCAAGTAGTAGACTGGATTACGACTGCTGGAGATTTTTATGCAGATTTATTGGGATGGGACTAGAAAGGAAAGGAAGTTACTATGGTAAATAAAATAAAAGAAGAATATATTATTGGTTTTATAGATAAATGGTCGGTTACTTTAATACCAAGTGTGGCACTTAGGAAGTCTTTGTTATTATATATATTTGCAACACTACCAGTTGCCTTTTTAGGAAGTATAAATGAGATAATAACCCCATTACTATTAGTATCTATAATAATAATGTCAATATGGGCAACTTGTATTTATAAAAATGTTGACAAATATAAAGACCAGGTTGATTTGTTTATTGGAGTATTATTTGCATTGCTGTCTATCGTTACAATGATAGGGAGCTATAAACTGATAGTGACATTTAGAAATGTAAGTTATATAGATATTTGTAAAGCTATCTTGGGATACTTAATCATAGTGGCATTTATTCTTGTTTACTGTATATATAAAATAAGAAAGGGTTGTTTTGTTGGGAAAAAGTCAAATTTAACCAATGCCACTGCCATGTCATCTGCGGGAGCGTTTGGAGCCGTTGCAGGCAGTTCTTTAAGTAAAAGTCTAGGTGATAACACAAGAATAGTTGTTCTTGCATACTCTTTATTGTTTCTTTCTTATATGTTAAGCTTTGCATATATTTATTTGCTAAAGTACTATTTTGTTAAAAAATTAGGCAAACAAAGTTCTGAACAGGTATTCTAAAGGGTTATAATACAACACTAGAAGACAACCTCATCCAATATGAATATAAATTTGATGACAAATAAATGAAGGTGGAATTTATGAGAAGATATTTATCAATATTTTTTTCGGGTATTATTATCGTTATGTTAAGTTCGTGTGTTGGAGGTTCAAGAATAGAGGTGCTTAATCAGGCATCGGATGAAGAAGTTGCCAATGAGAAGTTAATAAAAATAATTGAATTTATTGAAAACGAGGATGAAGAGGGTTTGAAATCTATGTTTTCTAAACGGGCGTTAGATGAATCAGGAAATTTTAGTGAGAATGCAGAGTTGCTTTTTGAATTTCTTAAAGGTGAAATGGTAACATGGGAAAAAGACAGTGGTCCGACTGTGTATAGCTCAAATGATTATGGCAAGGTTGTAAAAGAAGTAGATTCATACTACCATGTCGAAACGGATATGGAAACGTATTTTTTCTTGATAAACGATTATCCAGTAGATGATTCTAGTGCTGACAATGAAGGGGTTAATATGTTATTGGTAGTACGAGTAGAGAATGAACTAGATATTTTCGACCAAGAAAGGGAAATATTATTTAAAAATGGCGAAAAAATATCTCCACCAGGTATATATTTGCCAATCAAATAAATATTCCGTTCAAGAGATTGTAAAGACTAGCCGAACAGATCACTGGCTTGTTGATACGAACCTTGCTTTGCCAATGACAGTGACGTTAAATGATAATATAGGAAACTTAATTGCTTCCTATAACCCATCAAAGCCTCAGTGGTGGATAACAGCGTTTAATCCATACAAGCAGAATATCAATGCAGAGTGACTTAAGGGTTAGCTACACTGTTGATTTTCGGGGAACAAAGAAAGCAAAGGAATGTTCGATGTATTTTATGCGGAATGGTATAATGAAGATATTGGATTGACATTTGATAAGAATAATTATTCAGTCACAATTAAATATAGGAGGGACTATTCAAGAGTAAAAAGTTTATAATGCTTTTGGTTCTTATATGCATTTTGTTATTAAGTTCATGCCATATGAGAAGTGGTAGGATGCTGATTTATGATGATGGCGGAAAAAAGGCGGATGCCAGAGTGGAACAATTAATTAAAAATATTAAGAACAAAGATAAGGATGCCTTGAAAGCAATGTTTTCTAAACGAGCATTGAATGAAGCTAATGATCTCGACGCTGATATTGAATATTTGTTTGAATTTTTCCAAGGTAGTGTAGACTCTTGGAAACAAGATAGCTTCACTTCCGAAGCATCGATTCAAAATGGGAAAAAGTCGGAAATGCTTTTGACTTGGTATACGGTCGAAACGGATAAAGATACGTATATATTTTTTCTAATAGATTATACCGAAGACTTGATAAATCTAGATAATGCAGGTTTATACTCTTTGCGTGTAATCAAAGCTGAAAATGAAGATATACAATTTACCTATTGGAAAGACATGGAGATAGCAGGTATTTATATACCGATAAAATAACAAAGATAGAAATAGCCACCCATCAATAATATTCGATTTAAAATTGGATTTATGATGTAGGCTCCAAAAGTTATCAATTGAAAAGATAGTTGAAGAATTTGCTTAACAAGGTAAATTAATGGGTAAAAAGGCGGTTACTTACATAGTAATATTCAATAACCAAGCCATGTATGATGATTTTTACAATAAATTTGGTAATGAAAATAGTATAGATTATGATCCAAGATGGACATTCGATCCTAAAACGATTACGGGAACACTTAAATTCTAGTGAAGGGAGTGACACTCTATGAGTAAAAAAATTATTTTGATGTTACTAATACTTGTAAGTTTACTGTTGTTTAGCTCATGCGGTAGAAACAAAGGAAGCGAAGATGAAAGAGCTGACGCACGAATGGAACAAATAGTTTCAGCGATTAAGGATAAAGATAACGAAGCATTAAAATCATTGTTTTCTAAAAAAGCGCTAGACGAAGCGGATGATTTTGTAGGTGAAGTGGATTCATTGTTTAATTTCATTCAAGGGGATATTGAGTCTTGGGAAAGAGATGGCTTTTCTTCTGATGAATCCATTGAGGGTCATAAAAGATTCTGGATGATTCGATACGGATTCACATTGAAAACTGATAAAGATGTGTATGAGTTTTTTGTAATTGATTACAGCGTAGACACCATAAATACTGATAATCAAGGAGTTTATATGTTGGAATTAATAGAAAATTACGGTGAGAGAGAATTGGAGTCGTGGCAGGACAGAATGCGTGCTGGGATATATATACATTAGCAGAATAAATCTATTATCAACAAGTATGGATAGTAGAAAAGCGACAAATTTAAATATTAGGAAAGCACTAGGTGCTTATCAACAAAATTCAAACCAGAGGTGGCCATAAGTTTACTTATTAGGAATGGGAGCATATAAATAATGATAATCGAAAATCGTTATATTAAAATTTAATTTATATTTTAATAGTACTAATTATTATCTTTATAGTAAGTTTATTGGGGTTTAAAGTTTATTCGGCATGGAAAATAAAGAAATTGATAAATAATCCCCATTCTTATGTTCATGGATAATTAATTGTAGTTGGGGTTAACGAAACCCAGATGTCTCAAAGGATTATAGAGTTCATGGATAAACAGTTGCTTGTAGAATTACATACCAATAACAAAGACAATCAAATGCTAACGCTACAAGGGTTAAAGGAAGAGAATATGCATCAATAGGTTCGGTAGGATTCCTGAGGGGAAACATAAAAGCAGTACAATAGCAATACAATAGCAATACAATAGAGAGAATGATATAGTTCTTGATATAAAAGTTAAGTATTACGCTATTATTATTGTTATTATTAATAATGAAAGTGACTATATCAATGATTAAACGAGGAGGCATTCACATGAAAAAAATAATTATTACGGCTATTATTGTTATAGTAATCCTCAATATAGCAGCATACTTGATAGTAATAAAGGATAATCAAGATGAAAATTGTTCCGGATGCAATAGCAGCCAAAAAAATAGCAGAAGCAATCCTGTATCCGATATATGGGAAAGATATAAAGAATAAGAAACCATTCTTAGTAAAGTTTGATGAAGAAACCCAAGTATGGATTATAGAGGGACAGTTACCTAAGAATAGTGATGGGGGAGTTCCGTATGTGATTATCCAAAAAAGTGACGGTAAAATATTAGCAGTGTGGCATACAAAATAAAACTTAAAAACCCGTGTATTTATACTATGTGTAGAATCAAATTATTGGTATTATGTTAGGAAAAAGCACAAGTTATTAAATGTATTTCATATTTTATATTTTAAAGGTGGAAGATGAAAATTAATAATATTAACAGTGTAGAAATGAGCAAAATAAAAAACAGATTAGTAGTTATAGTTATTATTTTACTAGTAATATTTATCGGAAGGATAATTTTAGTAAAGTATGCTTTTTCAGAATGGACGAATGGAATAATATCGCAAGGTGAAGAAATACTAAAGAGCAATCTTGGTGATGAATTTATAGCCAAATATGAAACGAGAAATTCCCCCGACCTAGAGACGAGTATTACGATAATGGACTCTGAAGGGAAAAAGATTATTTACTTTGCTATTGAGGAAGAACTAAATACAACTGATTTAGAAATAATTCTACATAATAAACAAGTTAGATGCTACAAGTATAAAAAAGCTTTAATTTATATTATAGGAGATAGTGGATTTAGAGGAGTTACAATAGGGGAGTTGGAAGAAATAGATCCAACACTTATACCGGAATTTGAAATTGTTGCTAAGTTATTAGTAGGAAAAAATGACTGGAAATGGATTAAGATATGCGGTAATTATCTGTATAAGGCCGGTGATGATGATATGAAGCAACTTTTGCTTAAATATTCTTTAGGTCAATTTACAAATTCAGAATTGGATTCGAATATCAACAGTGAATTTAGCAAAGAGGATATGCAAGAATTTGCGATACAAGTTCTTAATCAGGATTAAGGGCTGATATACACCAAGAATCTAAGACTAGAAGGATTAAAGCGCGGTACATAATTTACATTTCTATAGCTATAATAAGACTTAAATTCAATAAAATTATAATTCCAACGTATTGCTATAGGGAGATAAAATGGACAAGGATATAAGGCGTGGTTATTTTGATAAGGATGAAAAAGAATTCCAAGGTGAAGAATTACTTAAAATTAAAATAGCAGCAGAGGAATTATTTTATCTTTTGAATAAAGGCTATCAAATTAGTAATACTACAACCTTTATTGGAAATCATTATATGTTGTCACAACGGCAACGGCTTGCTTTACTTCGATCGGTGTCACCTTATAAGGATATTATAATAAGAAATAATAAAGAAGTGGTAGCAAACTTAGACGGCTGTACGATTAATATCGATGGGTTCAATACAATTATTACTTTGGAAGTAGGTTTGTCTGGCTCCTTGTTATTGAAGTGCATGGATAATACAATAAGGGACTTGGCGGGATTAAGAGGAACTTATAGAATTATAGATAAAACAAAGACAGCAGTTAGATTAATCTTGAGTGAATTTAATAAAAGAAAAGTTAAGAAAATAAATTTTTATCTGGATGCACCAGTTTCAAATTCGGGAAGACTAAAAACACTTATTGCCGAAATTGCAGAAGAGTTTTCGCTTGAGGTGAATATTGAAGTCATGAATGATGTTGATAGGGTGTTGGAAATGTTACCAAATGTAGTTACAAGTGATGCAATTATCCTGAATAAATGTCAGAGCTGGATTAATTTGAATGGTGAATTATGTAAGAATAAAATTAAAAATTCGTGGCTAGTAGACCTATCAAACAGGTATAAATAATTAGTAGAAGCGTACACTAAAAGAGCTGCTGTTATGTTCATTAAACGATAAGAAAAGGAGATACGATGACCAAGACAAATGCAACAGGATGGAATTTAGATAATAGTTATTCTCGTCTGCCTAAATCATTATTTACGAGCCTCAACCCTACTCCTGTACGTTCACCAGAATTGATTGCTCTCAACTATACATTGGCAACATCCCTGGGGTTAAATACTCAGGACTTACAAAGCGATGAGGGTGTAGAGGTTTTTGCAGGTAATCGAATTCCGAAAGGGGCCTCTCCGCTTGCGCAAGCTTATGCAGGGCATCAATTTGGGCATTTTACTATGTTAGGAGATGGAAGGGCTATATTGCTAGGAGAACAAATTACTCCAATAGGCAAACGAGTTGATATTCAACTGAAAGGTTCCGGCAGAACTCCTTATTCACGAGGTGGCGATGGGCGAGCAGCACTTGGGCCTATGCTGCGAGAATACATTATTAGCGAGGCAATGAATGCTCTTGGTATTCCCACCACGAGAAGCCTTGCAGTGGTAACAACTGGAGAGGTAGTATTCCGTGAAACGCAACAACCTGGTGCTGTTTTAACCCGTGTAGCTACGAGTCATTTACGAGTTGGAACCTTTCAATATGTTGCAAAATGGGGAACGAAGGAAGAACTCCGTGCTCTAGCCGGTTATACATTGGAAAGACATTTTATGAATGAAGTCACGGATGAGAATCGATATCTTTTTCTACTTCAAGAAGTGATTAAACGTCAAGCTTTACTAATTGCAAAATGGCAATTGGTTGGATTTATCCATGGAGTAATGAATACAGATAACATGGCACTTAGTGGAGAAACCATTGATTATGGTCCTTGCGCCTTTATGGATACTTATGACACTGCAACGGTATTTAGTTCTATTGATGTTCAAGGACGTTACGCCTACGGCAATCAACCTAATATTGGAGCCTGGAATCTTGCACGATTTGCTGAAACATTATTACCACTTTTGCATAGCGATGAAGAGAAGGCGGTTGAATTAGCACAGGATGCAATTTCAGAATTTACTAAGATATATCATATTAATTGGTTAACAGGAATGAGAGCAAAGCTTGGTCTGTTTAATGAAGAGGAGCAAGATGAAGTTCTTATTAAAGGCCTACTTGATATAATGCAGAAGCATCAAGCAGATTATACTAATACATTTCGAGCATTAACTTCTAATGAACTAGAGGAAACGGGTTTGTTTGGTACGGCAGAATTTGCTGAGTGGATTAAGCTGTGGGAAGCGAGACTGAGCAGACAAGAGGAACCGAAAGCTTCTAGCATACAGTTAATGCAAAATAATAATCCTGCGGTAATCCCACGAAATCACAGAGTAGAAGAAGCACTAGAAGCTGCAGTGAAACAGGGTGACTTAAGCGTAATGGATCGACTTCTTGAAGTTCTTGAGAACCCATACTCACACACTCAGGATAAGAAGGACTATATTCTTCCACCAGCTCAATCAACCCGACCTTATCAAACTTTTTGTGGGACATGATCGAATTATTTAGCATAGAACTATACAATAGTATAGTTCTTCGTATACATATTAATAAGCACCATTATATTTAAATTTACACATGAATTGTTGAGTATTTCAACTAAATGTTAATAAATCAAAATAAAACATCGCCCAAATGTGGAACAATTATTTTTTTGCATCGTCTAAGATATATAAAAGGAAGGAGATGCATTATGAAAAATATATTACTTAGAAAAATAATATTAACTGGAACATTATGTACTGCAATTATTATTCCAACAATAGCACAAGGAGCAAATGCACAAAGTATATTATCAAAAGATTTAGAGGTAAGTCCAATTTATTATAAGGTAAATCATTGGTCTGACAATTTTTTAAATGAATTATCCCAAAAATACGAGGTAGAGGCAGTCTTTAAGGACAAAGATCTAAATGCCACAATTACAATGGAAGATTTCCAACAGCTTATAAAGTTAACGTTAGATACGGAATATAGCAATAAACCGGATGCTTTAACAAGAGAAGCAATTGTTCATGAAATGACGAAAATATGGGCATTAAAAACAGAAAATAATCTTGATGAAATAATGACCATTAAAATGATAATATATCCAGATACAGGTGAAATTGATTCAAATTATTCTCATAGCATAACAGTGGCTTACATGAAGAAAATAGCTATGGGTAAGGGAACAGGCCTATTTGATCCGAAAGCTGAGACTACATATGGTGAATTAGCTACATTAATCTACAATACAGATATAGCAATTGAACAAGATTCACAACCAATTATCAACCCTATCGTAAGAGGAAAATTCGAGACTAGAGCAACTTATGAAGTGAAAGAGGATAAAGTAATTTTTGATTTCGAATTAATGAGTCATTATACGAAACCTGTAACACTTACATTTGGATCTGGGCAGTCTTTTGAATTAGTAATAACGGATGCACTTGGTAAGGAAGTTTATAGATTTGCAGATGGAAAAGCATTTATACAAATGATTAGAGAACAGATTATCAATCCGGGCGAAGAACTCAAATTTCAAGATGTATGGGATATGACGAATAAAGAAGGAGTGAAATTAACATCCGGTAAATTTAAAGCACAAATCAAAATTCTAGCTATGTCAGAAGAAACAGATGAAAAAGATATACAAAATGAATTTTCAAAAGTGATTGAGTTTAGCTTGGATTAGTAGAAATAGCTTATTTCAAAGGCTTCCCTATATTAGGGAAGCCTTTTTTGGACTAATTTGAAGAAGTATTGACATTTCAACTGTTAGTCGCTAAGATATTAACATAGACTCAAAGACGATATCTTAATGATAAGTAATCAATTAGAGAAATTTAAGAGAGGAAAAGATATTATGGCTATTATTGATGAGTTTTTGGATTATTACACAAAGAAATTCGATTTTTATAGAGAAGCTGCTCGAATATGTGCTCTGTTATGTGAAACCAATATGGAGCAGATGGGTATTAGAGCGATTGTAACAAAACGTGCAAAGAAAATTGAAAGGCTTAGAGATAAGTTAGAAAAGAGAAGTTCAAATAAGAAATATTGCTCTTTTCAAGATATAGATGAAGATATTGTTGATCTGTCAGGGGTTCGCATAGCATTGTATTTCCCTGGGGACTTAAGTAAAGTGCAACAATTTATAGAATCAAATTTCCTGGTAAAGGAGTGCAAGATCTTCCCAGAAGATTTACAAGATCAGAATGTACAGAAAATAGAATATAAAAAACGTTTTTCAGGTTATTGGGCTACGCATTATAGGGTATACCTGAAAGCTAAGGATTTGCCTGGAGAGTCAAAACAATATTCTCATACACTAATTGAAATTCAGGTTGCATCCGCATTAATGCATTCTTGGGCTGAAGTGGAGCATGATCTTTTATACAAACCTTTTAGTGGGGATCTGTCATATGAAGAATTTCAAATTTTAGATGAATTAAATGGGTTGGTTCTAGCTGGAGAAATTGCTCTTGAAAGACTTCAAAAAGCCGTAAAAAACAGGGTAAGTCAGGTTGGTAAAGAATTCAACAACCATTACGAACTTGCAATGTTTCTTTATAATAAGCTAGGGTCTTCAACAGAAGATTCTCAAACAGAGATAGTTTTAGGACGTGTTGATTTATTATTTGATTGTCTTAAATCTTCCAAATTTAATAAACCGGAAAATTTAAAACAAATTCTTATGAATATAGATCCGGAAACCAAAAATAGATCAATAGTAGATCAGATTATAGACAAAATAAGAGAATTGAATCCAGCACTTTATGAAAGCTACTTGAATGTGAAACAAAGTGAAGAATTAAAACATCAAATGGAAACTCTTCAAATGAACCGTGAAAATGGAAACAGGCAAGGTGAAGCTAATACATTAGCCAATATAGGATATATTTACAGTTCAAAGGAAAATCACGATGAAGCCATAAATTATTTTACAAAGGCTGTAAAGATAAATAATGAAATAGGAGGAATTCAAGGTGAAGCAAACCAACTTCTGAATCTTGGTTCAACCTACCGGTTAAAAGGTAATTTGGATAAAGCACTAGAATTTTGTATTCAGGCAATTAAATTACATAGACAAATTGGATATAAACAAGGACAGGCAAATACTTTGGGAATGATAGGAAATATTTTTTCTGATCAAGAAAATTATATGGAAGCTCTCCAGTATTACATGGAGGCGCTAGGAATATATAGAGAAACAAACTATAAGATAGGAGAAGCAATTCAATTAAACAATTTAGGATCTCTTTACAAAAAGAAAAAAGATATTGATAAAGCATTTGAATATTATAATATGGCTATTTCAGTCTGTAATGAATGTGATTATAAACAAGGTGAAGGAGATACTTTATATAACATTGGAGGTATTTACCAAGATAAGGGCCTTCTAGACGAAGCCTTTCTATACTTTGAAAAAGCTCTTTCAATTCAAGAAGCAGGGAATCAAAAAAGTAAGATTAACATATTAATAAGTCTTGGGAAAATCTACGCCACAAAAGGAGAAACTGCTGAGGCACATAGATGTTATAAAGAAGCTATAATATTAAGTAACAATATCGAATATAAAAATGGAGAAGAAGAAGCTCTTGCAAATATAAATTTACTACCAAAATAACAAACATTATTAATAATAGCCTTCATTCTAGGATAAATAATCGTAGAAAGAAGGCTGTTTTTTTGTTTACAACGTTTGTAGAATCTTATCTAATATTTGTTTGATACTATCCCAGTCTAACGAATTAAAAGATTTTCTTAATTTATTATTTGATTCTTCACTAAGATGTAATGCTAAGGTGGAAGAGATTTCACTATAAAGGTCCATTACTAAGAGATCATTTCTCTCTGCATACGATAATATCTCAGAAACCTTAACTTTTAATTGCTTATTATCAAGTATAGGGGAGTGTACTTTACTATTATGGTACTCCTTTAACAATTTGTTAATAGAAATCTTAGTTTCATCAAATGAACGTTCCAATTCAGCAAGATGCAAATTCCTATTATGGAGGTTATTTTCATTTTTTAGGGTAGATTCAAACACCTTTGCAGCTTCAAATAGATTAAGAGCCCCTAGATTTCCTGCAACACCTTTTAATGTATGAGTAAGAGCTTTCAGTGTTGGAACATCATTGTCTACAAGTGCTTGATGCAATCGAGGAATACAATCAATCTGATTCACTAAGAACATCTCTAGTAGGTCAAGATACAAGTGGGAGTTCTGGTCCAATCCGGAAAGGGGGAAAGGATGTAACGTGACAACTTTATTGGTACTTTTACTCCATTTGTCAATGGTAGTTAACAGCAAATCAGGGTCTATAGGTTTGTAAAGAATATCATTAATTCCTGCGTTTGTGGCAGTTGTTTTTACACTTGGTTCAATATCGGCTGTGAGAGCAATGATAATAGGGTAATAGTCTAATTTTAATTCTCTTATTTTCCGAGTAGCCTCAAATCCATCCATATTTGGCATATGTAGGTCCATCAAAATAATATCAAAGGGTTTATGCTTTATTAACTCAAGAGCTTCGAGACCGCTATTTGCGACTTCAACTTGAATGCCAGAACCAGCAAAGAATTCTTGGGTCACTAATATATTGATTTCATTGTCTTCTACGAGCAATAACTGAAGTGGGTCCAAACTATAGCTCTTGGATATTTCTTTCGTAAGGGGGTTGTGTTGTGGCGCTTTCTGAGCTGTATTTGTACTCGTTGCTACTTCAACAACAATTGTAAATGTGAGACAGGTTCCAACACCTAATTGACTATCAAGGAGAATGGTACCTCCCATTTTATCAATAATATGTTTGCATATGGAAAGACCAAGACCGGTACCTCCATATTTTCTTGTGATGCTAGAGTCTGCTTGTGAAAATGGTTTGAATAACGAGTTTTTTTGTTCATCTGATACACCAATTCCAGTATCTGATATTTTAAATTCTAGGGTAACAAATCCCGCATTCATATCAAGTAAATTAACGGAAATTGTTATGGAACCACTTTCGGTAAACTTGATTGCATTCGCCAGCAAGTTTGTAAGAACCTGTCCAATTCGTTTATCATCTCCTATCAACAATTGTGGAATTTGAGGAGAGATAGAGATTTCGAGAGTTAGTTGTTTTTTCTCTATTTCAGGATAAAAGATATTAGCATATTTATCAATTAACTCAAATAGATCAAACGCTATATTAAGTAATTCCAACTTATCGGCATCATACTTTGAGAAATCAAGGATGTTATTTATAAGGTGAAGTAGATTATCTGCGGAATATTGAACTTTCTCCAAATAATACTGTTGTTTTGTGTTCATATCTTCTTTCATCAATATATGATTCAAACCAATAATTGCATTTAATGGGGTTCGTATTTCATGACTAATCTTGGCGATAAATTCACTCTTAGTTTGATTGGCTTTTTGTACCTCATCAATTTTTTCAAGTAGAGCGATCTCCGCTTGCTTTTTTTTCGTAATATCTTTTGCAATTGCGATAAATGATTTTTTATTATTCATTTTATTATGTTTTATTGATATGGATATCTCAAACCAGAAACCTTCCGTAAATAGTTCGAAGGAATATACTTCGTTATCAGCATTTACAGAATTAAGAGCATGCTTATAGATACTTAATATTTTTTTTACATATTCTTCAGGCACAACTTCATCTAATTTCTTACCGACTAGGCCATTCGGGAATTTAGGCAAAATCTTTCTACTAGGTACCCTATAGTCTAGAATTATTCCAGATAAATCAATCTCAAACATCATGTCAGGAAGGGCATTGAGGGTTGCGTTTAAATGAGCCGTACTTTCTGCCAACTTTTTTTTGAAACGGGAGGATTGAAAAAGCCCTAATATTATAATCAATAAAAATATTATCAAAATAATGATAGCGGCAAACGTGCTAAACAAAATTTTGTTGATCTCTGATTTATATATTTGTGTTACTGCATACCAATCCAAACCAGAAAGTTTGCTGTAGGTAGTATAACTTAATTTAGAAGATAGAGGATTTTGTATTACGCCATTAAATTTTTCAACAGAGGGGTTCGCTTTGATATGTTCGATAATAGCAGTATTTGATATAGCTCCATCTCTTATTATTGTACTTGATGTAAAAGAGCTAGGATAAACAATTAAATTACCATTTTTATCTACGATATAGGACATACCTGTCTTTTCCACTCGAAGGGTATCTGTTATTTCTTGCATTCTGTTAAGCATTATTTCCCCATCTAATTCTTCACTGTAACTTTGAATAATTGTGGTATAAGCGTTATTTTCATTTTCTAAACGTTGCATGATTCGACTTTTGATAGCATGATTAATAAAAGCAGAAACAACTAAGATAAATATTGATAATACCAGTATTAAATGTAATAGAGGTTTCTTGATAAAATGTTTCATAGGTATCTCCCCAAACATATTTTATTGAATTTTTAGTAAAATAAATGTATAATTATTTTATATAAATACTATAAAAACTTTATATAATAGTTATATAAAAACGTTATAAAATAGTTTTATCTAAAAACTTTGTATAATAGTTATATGTAAACTTTATAAAATAGTTTTATCTAAAAACTTTATATAATAGTTATATATAAAAACAATATATTGACTAACATAAAAAATTGGAAATGTGGGACGGACGTTATGATTAAAATGCAATTTAAAAAAGTTCCAGAAATATTAATTGTAGATGACACACCTGATCATATACAGTTTGTTGCAAACATTCTAAAGGGAAAGAAATACAAAGTGCGAGCAATTACGAGTGGCACAATGATTTATGATGCTCTAAAAGTAGGGCTTCCAGATTTAATATTACTGGATGTACTTATGCCGGATATAGATGGCTATCACATATGTACAAGTTTAAAAAGTGATAAAAGATATTCTTCTATTCCAATTATTTTTCTAACTGCCATGAATGAAGAAGAAGATATAATAAAAGGTTTTAATGCAGGTGCACAAGATTATGTTTTAAAGCCTGTTAAACCAAGCGAGTTGCTCGTGCGTATAGAAACTCACTTGGATATTAAATATAGATCAGATGAACTAAGAGAAGCATATAATGAAATAGAATCATTCAACCACATGATTTCCCACGATTTAAAATCTCCAATATGGGCAATAAACAAATTAACTAGTTACTTAAGCAATCTAATAGAAGACAAAAGCGAAGATATACAAGAGCTATTTGCTACTATTTTACAAAAAAGTGATGATACAGTTACTTTAATTGAAAAATATTCCGAGATTGCAAAATTGTCAAACGCTTCTATACAAACTGAAGAAATTGATATGAATGTACTTGTTAAAGAAATTTGCCACGATAAAGAAAGCGAAATTCTACCACAAAAAGTGGTTTATAATGTATCAAAACTCCCGATTGTAAATGGAGACCGGCTGTTGCTCAAACAAGCACTCATTAATATATTATCGAATGCCCTGAAATTTTCACGTGGTAGAGAGACAATTAATATTAATATTAATTGTATTAAAAAGAATACGGATTACTTGTTTAGTATAGAAGATAATGGTGTGGGATTTGATATGAATTATGCCACGGATATCTTTACACTATATGTACGACTTCATTCAAAAAGTGAATTTGAAGGAACCGGTACAGGTCTTACTATTGTTAAAAGAATCATCTCTATCCATGGGGGGAAAGTATGGATTACGGGTGAGGTGGATAAGGGAGCAACGGTATACTTTACATTGCCTATCGAATCCATTATAAGGAATCCGATGTGATAGTAGATTTTTTGCAACCAAGGGGAGTATAGCCGTGATATTCCTTAAATAACTTTGTAAAGTAATCGGGATTCTTATATCCGAGAATCTCTGTAATTTCATAATTTTTATATTTACCGGAAAGGACTAGCAATTTGGCCCTTTCCATTTTTACTTTTGTAATATAATCTACGATACTTTCTCCTGTGAATTCCTTGAAGATTTTACCGAGGTACTTACTACTGTATTTTAATGTTTCTGCAGCAGTCTCAAGGGTTATTTTACGGTCAACATTACTAGCGATATATTCGCACAGTAGTTTCACTATAGAGTTAGAGTCAAATACATGTAGTTTAATAATTAAGTTGGAAAGGGTTTGTATTTGCTCTAAATAGGTATCTTTTAATATATAGATATTGTCAATTTGTTGAAGATGAATATCTTGATCGAATGAAGAAAGATTTTCAATCCATGGAATTTCTGAAACCATTAGTTGATTCAGATTCTTCAAGCTAGTATTAAGTATGACAGATATTTTAAAAGTGTTATTTTCATAAAAATCACAAAGTCTATTTAAGATTTCCAGAGCATAGGCGGTACTATTTTCTGGCGTACGGGTAATCACCTTATATAATTTCTGTTCATCTTGCTTTGAATATGGAAGCATTAGACTTTCAGTAATCTGTATGGAAGTATTTCTTTCAATATTCTTACTTATATTTTTGGAATTCAGATAGGACCTAGCGTTCGCTAATAATTCATCCAAATCTATATTTGCTATCGGTTTTAGCAAATAGTCAAAAGCACCAAGCTTTACAGCTTGCCTTGTATAACTAAAATCATCGTAACCACTGATAATTACTACACATATCTCGTATCCAGATCTACGCAATTCTTGTATAAATTCAAGACCATTAATCTTTGGCATTCTTATATCAACTAAAATAATATCATAATTAAATGCCTTCACTTTTTCAAGTGCTTCTTTACCGTCTTCCGCTTCACCGGTTATTACGAAACCATTTTTCAGAAACAAATCTGACTTCTTTAATAGGTAACGTACAGCTCTATCATCATCAACAATTAAAGTATTATACATAGGTGTCCTCGCTATTTTTTATTTATACGTTTATTATCGGATATTTTGTCGGATTATTGTAGTGTATTTTATAGGGAAATATGTCTTATTTTAGGTTCTATTATTATAGAATGATAGTACAATTAGAGTATAGATTAAACAAGGGGAAAATAAAGAAAGGTAACGATAAAAGGGTTAATTTATTAAGTGTATAGATTTAAAAGAGGATAAATTATAAAAGCGGGGCCCATTAGATAAGGGGTACAGATAAATAAAGGATATATTAAAAAAGGGTATAGATAAATACGGGATATATTAAAAAAGGTATAGAAAATAAGGTGTAGATATAGTGGGGGTATGGTGGGGCTATGAGGCGAAAGATTAACTATTTGATTGTGGAAGATGACCCGGCGAGTGTGTTGATATTAAAACAAGTGCTTAAGTCATTTGGATTTGTTGTGGAATATAAACATGCAGAAGATAAAGAGCAAGTAGAAGAGTTTTTATTAAATAATAGGTTTGATTTGATTATTTCCGATCATCATATGCCTTCTTTTACTTCACTTGATGTACTAGAAACAAGAAATCGGTTAACTCCCGATACCCCTTTCATAATCCTATCAATGGATATGAGAATTTGTTTAAAGATGAAAGCTTATCAACTTGGATGTAACTTAGTTGTGAATAAAAGCGAAATAGACTTTTTGCCTTGGATGATTG
Organism: Clostridiales bacterium; assembly: GCA_029256575.1. GTDB lineage: Bacteria > Bacillota > Clostridia > Lachnospirales > JAQSXR01 > JAQSXR01. The sequence goes on from JAQSXR010000036.1 coordinate 19,846, forward strand.
AAAATCAACTTAAGAGAGAAACAAATTAAAATAAAATTAATTTAATGGAGGTATGATTATGAAACTAAGATGGAAATTAGCATTAGCGATATGTGTTATTTTATTAATTATGGTAGGTGTTTTTGGGTATGTATCTTATTCTGATAGTTCTGATCAGATAAAAAAGAATGTAGACGATAAACTTTACACGAGCAGTAAACTTGGTATGGCTATAATGGACGCCAGATATCCAGGAACTTGGACTGTAGAAGATGGAAATTTAATTAAGGGAGATACAGTTATTAATGGAGATGTAGCTGTAGCAGATACAATAAAGAATGAAATCAATGTTTTGGCAACTATCTTTCTAAATGACACTAGAATCGCAACTAGTGTTCTAGATCAGCAAGGTAATAGAATGGTAGGGACACAAGCAAGTACGGATGTAATTGATGAGGTTCTTGTAAAAGGGGAGAATTATCGCGGTGAGGTAACGATAGATGGAGAAATTTATAAGACACTTTATACACCAATAAAGGATGATGCCGGTAAAGTCATTGGTATGTGGTTTGTTGGAGTGGGGTATGATGAACTTCAGAAGAGTCTACAATCTTTACTAATTCAAATTATGTTGATATCAGGAGTAATGTTTGTTATTGGAGCAGCCTTTTCAATTCAAACAGGAAATGTATTTGGAAATTCATTGAAAAGACTAATGAAAGATATAGAAGTAATTGCTTCAGGAGATTTTACAGTAGCAGTTTCTGATAAGTTCTTAGTTAAGAAGGATGAAATAGGGGACATTGCAAATGCAGTCGATCAAATGAGGATTAACGTAAAAGAAATTATTATTAATATTGTTCAAGAGACCAATAAGATAGAAGAGACGATACAAAATACGGTAGGAGAAATAGATCTGTTGCATTCTGATATAGAGGATGTGTCAGCAACAACTGAGGAACTAGCTGCAGGGACAGAAGAAACAGCAGCAGGAGCAGAAGAAATGAATGCTACCACTCTTAATATTCAAACGGCAGCAGAAAGTGTAGCAAAAAAAGCGAATACTGGTATGGAAGCAGTCAAAGAAATTAAAATTCGTGCGGAGAAGTTAAAAGGTACAGCTGGAGAATCTCAAAAGAGTGCTATCAAAGTCTATGAACAAACTCAAGATAGCCTAAGACTTTCTATTGAGAAAGCAAAATCCATAGAACAAATTCGACAACTTACAGACGTAATATTAGCTATATCGGCTCAAACGAATCTATTAGCATTGAATGCAAATATTGAGGCGGCTCGTGCAGGAGAATCAGGTAAGGGTTTTGCAGTAGTAGCAGATGAGATAAGAAAGTTAGCAGAAGATTCAAAGAATACAGTAGCTAAGATACAGGGAGTTGTAAAAGAAGTTACGGAATCAGTTGAAGGACTTGTTAAGGATTCAGGAAATGTTCTAGTATTTGTGGATAAGCAAGTAATAAAGGATTACGAGGTTCTTGTTAAGACGAGTGAACAGTATAGTGATGATGCAGATTACATAAATGGTTTGATGGAAAGTTTTACAGAAACATCGAAATATCTACATGTTTCTATTGAAAATATGCTAAAAGCGATTGAGGAGATTACGTTAGCGGCAAGTGAAGGGGCTGAAGGAGCAACGGACATTGCAGTAAAGGCTGGTTCAATCGTTGATAAAGCGAATAAAGTAGTTAAATATGCAAAAGAAACAAGAAATAGTTCACAGTCTTTAAATGAAAAAATAAGAAAATTCAAAGTGTAGGGAACAAACTATTTATAAAATGGAATATATATCCTTAAAAACTATCAACTATCA
>JAQSXR010000062.1 GCA_029256575.1 Clostridiales bacterium
ATTTAATTCATTCTTTTTTAAATAAAGATAAATACTAATCATAATAGGTTCTCCATTCGTATCATCTTTGTAAGATTCATTATCTATTTGTTCAATTCTTTCAAATCCAAGACGCTCCAGTAATCGAAAAGAATCTCTATTCCTTATATCACAATCCCCGAAAATCTTTGGGATCTTCATTTCAGTAAAAAGATAATTAAGGAGCTTTGTTGCAGCTTCAGTTGCATAACCCAACTTACCATATTTCGGATTAAAATCAAAGTCAATTGAATAATCATCATCCTCATCAATCCAATAACCAACACTCCCAATAACTTTGTTAATGTCTTTTAACACAACAACTAAACGATTGTCCATTCTCATCCATTCGTTTACAAGTTCAATTATTTCTTGCTTAGTCATTGGATAAAAATCTTCATACCTAGCAACTTCTTCATTTGAAAAATACTCACTTATATCTTCTACATCCTTTAAATCATAATTTCTTAATACTAATCTATCCGTCTCAAATAAAATCATTTTATCTCCTCCCAGTATATTAGAGCATTATTACTTCATTCACTAATTTTTTTCTCCTTATTAAATAGTAAAAGTATCAAAACTAATTAATTTATTTATCAATAAAATTATATCATCAATCGAACAATCCTTCATAAAGGTAAAATTTATTCCTACTTGCTTCTCATTGCTATGTCCTATTTTTTCTCCTATATCCTTAACATCCATGAATTCGTTGTAAAAATCTAATAAATATTCATCAATACCATACACCTCAAATTTATAAGGTAATAATGAACTATACTTAAATTTAATAGCTTTGCTTCTTTCCATCTTTGTCTCAACAAATATTAAATTAACGTCAATTCCTATATCACAAAATGAACCAACTGTTATTACCGGTATGGGATAGAATTCTGTTATCCAATTACCTTTACCGCCTTTGATGGTATGATTATTGTAATATCCAGTGGAAAACTCTAGACTCTGAGTCTTTAACTTATTTTGAAGATTCGTTTTGATCGTGCATATTGGCTCATAAATATTATTTAATACTTCAATAACATCCATATCATAACCTTCCTTTAGTTATCATTATTGTAAGATAGTACACTGGATTTTACTTTTGTAACTTTTATAATCTGCGTAACGGAAAAAATATATAACCTTGTCCAGTTTCGGGGCAATTAAAATCATGAACAGCACCAGCAAGTGAAATGCCTTTTTCTTTAAGATAATTAATTACATCTACAAATGTGGAAGGGCTTTCGTTTTTGACATAAATATATTCAAAAGACGGAATCGTCCATTTTGTCCAGCCTTCTGGTGCTTCAGCACCATCTGTAACCTCGACTCCTGCAAGATAAAGTCCTTTAGTAAAATTATCTTCCCACGGTTTAAAAGAATGTGATAAATCTGACATTGCACCCCATATCCCCATCAATTTACCTGTTTCATCCTTCTTAGCCAAATCTGCCACTTCGCTAAAATGAGAATTTGCATCATTCCATAATCTTGTAAAAATATTATATAATGAACCATAGAATAAAATTCCATATAAAATGCAGAATAGTTGGAGCAACGATACTATTATACTTTGAGTACAACCATTGAAAAACATAATGCAATAAAAAAATATAAATCAAACTTACCAAATTTACCGATATGTATTCTGACAAACTCACTTGAGCAACCACCATATGAAAGGGTATATGAAGCAATGAAAACATTATACCTACAATGACAAAAGATAATCGTTTATTCGTAAAGCAACCATATAATCTTGTTCCTATATACCCTCTAAATACAAGTTCCTCCATAAATCCAATAAAAATAAAGAAGTAAATAACTCTCATAAAAATTACACCACTATTTGTTTGGATTGTCGAGCCAGAAATAATTGACCAAATACCCCCAACTATAGCAACCAATATAAACAAAATCATTCCTAATATGAATGACTTTTTTATCTGATTCTTGCTGAAGCCTACTGTCACCAATTTTTGCTTACGAATTAAGCAAAACAAAAAAACAAGTCCAATGCATACTAATGAAACAATGCCTGTAACACAAAACACAAATGTTTCTGTCAATGTTAAACCTTTCTGTACAAATATTTTTCCCATTAACACAGACAGGAGGTTCATAACAACATATAAGATTAACGCTAACAGAGCATCTTTTCTTCCATATTCCTTCGATTGTTGCACATATTCATCATCAGCACCTAATACTGTTGTATTTTTCATTATTTCATCCTTTCAAATACATAATATGGTTAACATATCAACTTTCAGTAACAATATTTCTATTTATTTAAATCCCTTATCATACTCTTTAACAGCATCGCGATTCAGGCTATCATCATAAATCGTAGATTCATAAAATTTGACTTGAACATTTTCAAGGTACCCATTCTTGAGTTCCATTACTATAAAAGCAGGATAATTATCACCACCACAATCGGTAATACCGAATTTTTCTGCTTCAACAAAACCAAACTGAGGATAGAATTCCGGACGACCAAAAAAAAATATTCTATGTAACTGCCTTTAGGACAACACTATTTTTTGAAAGTGATGATATTGTGAGAGAACCATTATCTAATAATGTATTAATAACCAACTGCGTCAGCACCATATATTGCTTGATTAGTCGTAAATTTTTCATATTCTAATTGCTCAATCAAACCAACTCGTGAGAATGATGAATACTCTAAGTAATCTTGTGCTTTTTTGGCTGCTTGCTCATTCCAATCCGCACCACAATTATCTACTGCATATACTGCCTCTTCATTAGAAAATCCCTCATACTCTAATTGTTCAACAAGACCATCATGTGAAAAAGCTGAATAGTTCAAATAATCTTCAGCTTTGCTTAATGCATTCTGTTGCCCCAGTGTTAGATTAGAACTATTATCTGAAATAACTGTTGAATCATATAATGGTTCATTAGTTGCAATTGAAGATATTTCTTCATAACCAACTGTGTCAGCACCATATTTTGCTTGGTTAGGCGTAAACTTTTCATACTCTAATTGCTCAATCAACCCATCTCGTGAAAATGACGAATAATCTAAGTACTGTTGTGCTTTCTTGGCTGCTTGTTCATTCCAATCCGCACCACAATTATCTACTGCATATACTGCTTCTTCATCAGAAAATCCCTCATACTCTAACTGTTCAACAAGACCATCATGTGAAAAAGCTGAATAGTTCAAATAATCTTCTGCTTTACTTAATGCATTCTGCTGCCCCAGTGTTAAATTAGAACTATTATCTGAGATAACTGTTGATTTTGATAATGGTTCACGAGTTGCAATTGAAGATATTTCTTCTGTCTGGTTACTACAACCACCAGAAATCCCAATAATTACAACCAAAACTGTAATTGCTATGATATTCCACATTCTTAAAAAAATTGATTTCCCCTTAAAGCCTTTAGCTTTGTTTTCCATTACATATCTCCCCTATTTCCTATAATTCCATTAATAAATGGTCTGCTAAATCTCTTAATATTTCTTAATTTTATTTATTATAACATTTATTTTTATATTTTCCAATACATTCCAATAACGGTTACCCATTACATTTTTATGTATGGGTAACCGTAGATTGGAATTTTTTCAGATATCGCTTTTGATTCATTTTTCCAATAAAAAATGAACCACCTTGACATTTCCATCCATCTCAGTGCTATCTATTATAAATCCACATTTCTTAATGTAAAAATCAATATTTTCCTCTTTGTCTGCAGGTGTTATTAATGTTACTTTATTCCAGTCTATATAAAAATCCAAAATAAACTTAAAGGCTTGTGTACCTATTCCTTTGCCTTGAAATTCTGGAATTACACAAAGACATCCGAGATAATATTCTCCATTCCCCCTATTTTCAACTGAAATAGCTCCAATGGGATTATCATCATTATAAATAATCAGTTTAGGAAATTTCTCTATGGATTCTTCCATACTTGCTCTTGTCCTACCATAAGCAGGGCATTCTCCATACTTAATATAATCATCATAGAATGATGCGTTATAAATTCTGATTAACAGGTTTGCATTATCTTTTTTTGCTTTGATATATTTTAAATTCATAATACTCCTATTCTATCTACAAATTCCTTATTTCAACATAAGTCGAGTCATCTCAGAGGGCGAACTAACAATTGCCATTAGGTGCCTTGGGCATAACAGAAACAATACCATTGAATCACAATAGCCTAGTAAATAATTATACGATTGCATCAAGTTTCAAATTTTCAAGTGCGATATTCATTTCACCTATTTCTGTATTTTGAAATTCGCCATGGCAATCAG
>JAQSXR010000037.1 GCA_029256575.1 Clostridiales bacterium
GCTGTTTCAAAGCCAACACCTGGTGTACCAGTTAATACATATTTTGGAACCATTCCCATTTCAAGTACATATTCAACAAGACCTAATACCGTATCTGGATCCCCAAAGATTGCAACTTTCTTATTATAAGTATAAGGATGAATGTCGATTAGTATATCTACTAACTGACCACGTTGTTCCTCTAATTCATATGGAACTTCACTTTTCGAGATCCCTTGCAATGCCATTATGTATTCATCCGTTCTACCAATTCCTATTGGCATTGGTAAAGCCTTATATGGCACTCCACATTTCTTTTCAAGTGTTTCTGCAGAGACTTCACTTGTAAATTCACCAAGTGCGAGCGTAATTTGCGAATCTCCAAGTGCTATTATTTCCTCAACTGTAGTTCCACCTCTTGGATACATCTCGAATTTACCTGTCATTGGTCCATCCATTACTCCACTTGTATCCGGAAACATAGTGTAGGAAACCTTCATACTTTCAGCAATCTTTTTCATTTCTCTCATATCTCCCGGATTAACAAACCCTGGCATAATTGTTGCTTTTCCATTCTTTGTACCTTTTGATTCTGAAAGGTATTTTATAAAGCCTGAAACCATATTGCTAAAACCTGTAATATGTGAACCTTTGTAACTTGGTGTATTGGTGTGAACCATATACTTTCCTTCTGGAATATCAATGCCTTGAATTAGAGCATTTAAATCATCACCTATAGTTTCAGAAAGACAAGTTGTATGAACGGCAATAATTCTAGGATTATAGATATCAAATATATTTTTCGCTGCAGTCTTTAGATTGCTTCCCCCACCAAATACGGAGGATCCTTCTGTAAAAGAACTAGAAGCTGCCATCGCCGGGTCTTTAAAATGCCTAGTTAAAAACATTCTATGGAATGCACAGCACCCCTGAGATCCATGGCTGTGTGGCATACATGCGTGTACTCCTAGTGCTGCATACATCGCACCGACTGGTTGACAAGTCTTAGCAGGATTAACTTTTAATGCACTTCTCTCATAGGGTTCTTTTTTTGTGTAATCTAGCATGATTGCTCACCTCCCAATTTGCCTTCCAATATTGGAGCTGTTTTCCACGGAGCTTTTACATAGCTCCAAGCTGGTGTATATATACCCATTGTAATGTCCCTAGCAAAATTTACTGCTCCTCTAAATCCAGCATATGGTCCACTATAATCATAAGAATGTAATTGTCTTGATAAAATACCGCTCTTTTGAGCAACAAACTTATCTTTGATACCGGAGAAGAATATGTCTGGTTTTAATGTTTTCAAGAATTCTTCTGTCTCAAAATGATTCAAATCATCTACCATGTAAGTACCATCTTTCATTTCCTTCCTTCATCTTCTCTACCACTTCCTCTGGTAAATACAAATGATACTTTTCTGGATCTGGAGTAACCGTAATCGATTCAATGTTCTTACTATCAGCATCTGGTTTGATACTCGGAATTACTTCTCTACCTTCATAGTCATCCCTATGAGAAAATTCATATCCGGCTAATATGGTACTGATTCCTAAATCATTTAAGAGTATTTGATAGTGGTGTGCTCTTGAGCCTCCAACATATAATGCCGCTTTTTTGCCCTTTAATTTACTCTTGTAATAATCCATATCATCTTCTATTAATCCAAGTTCATCTGCAATCTCGTTTCAAGCATTTCTGCAATATAGTTAATGGAACGATGGCATTGAACTAAACTCAAATTCGCTTTATGAGCATTTTTTATATCTTCTATTTTACTGTCGCCAGTAAACATCGATACTATTTCATAACCAATACGTTTTAATATTCTTTCAATTTCCCAACCGTCACCACCTATGTTATATTCTCCAAGAATATTTATAGCAAATTTATCCTTAATTTCACGGTCGCCTTCACCAATTACAAATTTCATCAATTGATTATTTGCTATGTGATGACCTGCTGATTGACTTACCCCTTTATATCCTTCACAACTAAAAGCGATACATTTGATTTTATATTCTTCTTCCGCCCATTTCGCAATCGCGTGAATATCATCTCCGATAAGGCCAATAGGACAAGTGGAGCAAATCATAATAGTAGAAGGATTAAATAACTTCATTGCCTCTTCTATAGACTTTTTCAATTTCTTTTCTCCACCGAACACGATGTCAGCCTCTTGCATATCAGTAGAAAAGCAATATTGCAGATAATTATCTACACCATCTTCCTTTTTCCCTTTATGACGTCTCGTACCCCAAGCATAATAGGAGCAACCAATTGGCCCATGAACTATTTGTAATGCATCTTTGATTGGTCCAAGAACAACACCTTTACATCCTGCATAACAGCATCCACGATGAGTCATAATCCCTGGTATTGCACGGGCATTCGCTTCTATTTCATTATTCGTTTCATTATTATTTACATCAACCATATGTGCTTTACGATTTTTATATATTTTAGAGCTATATTGATCAAGTACTTTTTCCATTGTACTCATGAATGTCACCTCCTATAGTTAATATGCTTATACCGTTACTTCTGGAAGACGAATCTGATAATTTTCTTGAATAGGAGCTATAAAGATTTTCCCATCACCAGGATTCCCAGTAGAATTCGTATCCATAAGAACTTGAACTACCTTATCTACATCTTCATCCTCTACCACAAAGGTGAATATCCTCTTTGAAATAAGACGAGTAGCTTCCGTAAGATGCTCTCCTGTTGGTGTTGCCGGAATCTCCCCATTCTCTACTATAGAATATAATAGATTCATATCAATTAGTTTCTTTCCTCTACCTAACGCTTTTCTACAAGTAAAGGCTGGTATACCTGCTGTAGCTAACGCTTCTTTTGTTTCATTTACTTTATTTTGGCGAACAATTGCTAACACTTCTTTCATAATCAGCCCCCCTTATAGTCCTTTTTTCTTAGTACTAATGGTATATGCCTCTTCGACTGGACTCACGAATATTCTACCATCACCAAAATTACCATTCTCTCCAGTTCTGGAATATTTCATAATTATCTTAACAACATCATCTTTATCTGCATCTTCAACTACCATAAGTAACATTTCTTTGGGAAGCTCATCATAATATACTTCTCCGACTTTAACACCCTTTTGTTTTCCACGTCCATAAACATCCATTTTAGTTACAGCAGGAAAGCCAGCTGATAATAATTCTGATAGTACAACTCCAACCTTTTCTGGTCTAATGATTGCTCTTACTAATTGCATAAATACACCTCCAATTTGTATTGTTATTAGATATCCATTAATCCATGTGCCATTAATATTTCTTCTAATCTTTCTTGTTTCATAGGCTTTGGTATAACAAACAACTGATTTTCATCAATTTTTCTAGCTAATGTTCTATATTCTTCTGCTTGTAGAGCTGTCGGATCAAATTCTATTACTGTTTGTTTATGTATCTCTGCTCTTTGTACCATATTATCTCTTGGTACAAAATGAATCATTTGTGTTCCTAATTCTTTGGCGAAGGCTTCAACAAGTTCTGCTTCTCCATCAACATTTCTAGAGTTGCATATGATTCCACCAAGTCTAACTCCACCAGTTAATGCGTATTTTTGAATTCCTTTTGATATATTGTTTGCTGCATACAATGCCATCATTTCACCTGAAGCTACGATATAGATTTCTTGAGCCTTTCCTTCACGGATTGGCATTGCGAAACCACCACAAACAACATCGCCGAGTACGTCATAAAATACATAATCAATATCTTCGGTATATGCCCCTAGTTGTTCTAACATGTTAATAGATGTGATAATACCACGTCCTGCACAGCCAACACCAGGTTCTGGTCCACCAGATTCAACACATTTGATACCACCGAATCCTTTTTTCATTATAAAATCAAGGTCAATGTCCTCACCTTCTTCGCGAAGTGTATCAAGAACTGTTTTTTGTGCTAACCCACCTAAAATAAGTCTTGTAGAATCTGCCTTAGGATCGCAACCAACGATCAAAATATTCTTACCAATTGCTGCTAAACCTGCTGTTAAATTTTGAGTGGTCGTAGATTTACCAATGCCACCTTTTCCGTAAATAGCAATCTGTCTCATAATGAATCCTCCTTTAATTTTTAAAAAATAACGCCATTACTTATTTAATAATAAGCAACGACGTCTCTGTCCAATAGAGTGCTAGCAATTTCTATAGGCAAATTATATCACCTGTCAATTCTTTATTCAATGCACCAATTTGTCAATAATTTTATTTTTCAAGGATAATTTTTTTGCTATTTTCACTATTAACCTACTTCATTTCTACTACTGTAATTTATCATACATCCTATTTAATAATGGAATTGTCTTACCTTAATAATATTATTTTCTCTCTTGGAAAAAAAATATGCTTCGGAATTACTCCTTGAGTGATATTATCTCCATTTGTTTTTACTCTTTTATACCAGATATTGCATTCGTTTGTACCTTTTGTACTTTTAAAAATAACACTATCTTCAAAAGGTCCTTCCGAAAGTCCAACATAATCAACCTCAATTAAATTCTCAACCATTTGATTTGTAGCAATTCTAACATCATGCGCTCGTATTCCAACATACTTTACATTTTCATCTACCATAGTACTTGTTGATAATATAATACTCCAGTCAATTGCTTCAATCTGAAAATCAGATATTTTACTTGCTCTCGATATATTCTTACACCCAGTAATTCTTGCTGCCTCTATACAAGAAGGATGATTGAATATCGCCTTTGTATCCCCAGTGATTATCATTTTTCCCTTGTCTAAGATGGCTATTTTATTGCAAAATCTATAGATTTCTTCTCTATCATGAGATACCATTAAGAATTCCCCTTGGTACATCTTTAGTATCTCAAAAAGTTCTTCTTTCAGTTGATCTTTTAGGTAAGAATCCATTGCCGAGAAGGGTTCATCAAGCATAAGTACTTTGGGCTCATATGCTAGAATTCTTGCTAAAGCAACTCGTTGCTGTTGCCCTCCTGATAGTTGCATCGGATATCTATTTCCTAAGCTATTTAGATGTAGAAGTTCACGCATTTTGTCAACTATTAATTTCTTGTCTTTCCTTCTACAGACACCAATTCCAATATTCTGATTTACCGTCATATTAGGAAAAAGAGCATAGTTTTGAAATAGATACCCAACATTCCGTTTCTGAGGCGGTAAATTTATTTTCTTATCCGAGTCAAATAAAACTTTATCATTTAAGACAATCCTTCCCTCATCAGGCTTTTCAATTCCAGCGATACACTTTAGTGTCATGGTTTTACCGCAACCGGAGGCACCTAATATCCCTAAGTTTTGTCCTTCACTATTAAATTCTACATCAAGGGTAAACCCTTTGAACTTTTTCTTAATATCCACAAATAAGCTCATTGATTCTCCCCCTTATGCATATATTTTCTCCTTCTTGCAGCAAAGAAATTCATCAATAGAATGGCAATAAGGGCAATTGCAACTATAATCCCCACCCACACCTTTGCCTTCTCTATATTGTTACCTTGGACTGCCATATAAATTGCAACTGGCATAGTCTGCGTAATCTTTGGAATATTTCCTGCAATCATTATGGTTGCACCAAATTCTCCTATCGCTCTAGAAAAAGACAAGATTCCACCCGAAGCAATACCTGGCAATGATAACGGCATGATTACTTTCCAGAAAATCTTTATCTCAGACATTCCAAGGGTTCTTCCAGCATAGACTAAATTCTGATCAACTTGTTCAAAAGCAGCCTTTGCAGAACGATACATTAATGGAAATGAAATTACTACAGCTGCAATTACAGTAGCATACCATGTAAAGACTATTTCTATTCCCATACTTTCCAATGTTCCTCCAATCACGCCCTTTTTTCCAAACAAGATAAGAAGAAAAAAGCCTGCAACGGTTGGTGGTAATACAAGGGGTAACGTAAATAATCCGTCTATGATCCAGGCTAGCTTTGTTTTAACTCTTAACACCTTCTGTGCGGTAAAGATTCCTAAAAAGAAGGTGATAATAGTAGCTACCACAGCTGTCTTTAATGAAATAAATAATGGTGACCAATCCATTGTAATACCTCCTATTCGTCATCTATTCCTGAGTTGAAAATCCGTATTGTTCGAATATTGCTCTTGCCTCTTTCGTCATAAGAAAATCCACAAAAATTGATGCCGCTTCAATTTCATTTGTTTCTTTTGTAATAGCAACAGGATAGATAACTTTACTACAACTTCCCTTCGGTGCCTCTGCAACTACTTCAACATCCTTACTTATCATTGCATCCGTTGCATATACAACGCCTGCATCAACATTCCCTGTACTAATCCAAGTAAGTACTTCAGTAACATCCTTTGCATATGTTACTTTTGATTCTATATCATCAAGAATATTTAGACTAGTAAATATTTCCTCGGCATATTGTCCAGCGGGTACGGTTTCTGGATCACCAAGAGCAATTATAGTGGCTTTCGTAATATCTTCAAAACTTGATATACCAAGTTTACTCTCTTTTGGTACAATAAGTACAACTTTATTCTCAAGTAAATCTATTTTTGTACTTTCCAGTATTAAATCTTCATCCAGAAGAACATTCATATTCTTTTGCGCCGCCGAAATAAATACATCAATCGGAGCTCCCTGCTGAATCTGTTGTTGGAGTGAGCCAGAACTACCAAAAGTAAAAGTAATACTTATGTCGGGTTGTTGAGCCTTATATATAGTCTGTAATTCTTCCATTACATTTTGAAGACTTGCAGCACATGCTATAAGAATAGATGCCGTTTTCTCATTTTCCTTTACTTTGTTGCATCCAGACAATAAAAATAGTACAGTAAATATTAATAAAAAACTTTTTATATACCGTCTTCTCATATTTACATCCTTCCTGTACATTTTATGTACAAATTGTCGCTAGTTAGACACACATTCCATTTAAAAAAAGGCATCTTAGAGTTTGTCTAAGACGCCGCTGTCATTTATAAAACAATAATATTTTGTAGATTGAATTTTATTCTAACTTATACAATTTGTTATGTCAACATAACGATTGGAAGTTTCAAATTCTATCTCACAAGCAAAGATTTTCCTGTCATTTCTTTTGGTTGTGCAACACCAATCATATCAAGTAATGTAGGTGCAATATCAGCCAAACGACCATCTTTTCTTAAATCAATACCTTCTCCTGCGTTTACAAGTACAAATGGCACAGGATTCGTTGTATGAGCTGTAAAAGGTTCACCTGTAACATAATCAACTAATTGTTCTAGATTACCGTGGTCAGCGCAAATGAACATTTGTCCATCAACTTCCATCAATGCTTCATATGCTTTTCCAACACAAGCATCTACTGTTTCTAATGCTTTTACAGCAGCTGCCATTATTCCTGTGTGACCTACCATATCAGGGTTAGCAAAGTTGATAATAATCACGTCATGCTTTTGTTCTTTAATCGCTTTCACTAATTCATCACCAACTGCATAAGCACTCATCTCTGGTTGTAAATCATAAGTTGCAACCTTTGGTGAATTTATTAGCACTCTATCTTCTCCTTCATTTGGAATTTCAACTCCACCATTAAAGAAGAATGTTACGTGTGCATACTTTTCAGTTTCAGCAAGTCTTAATTGTTTTAAGTTATTTGCAGCAAGAACTTGACCTAATGTATTGTCAAATGATGTTTTTTCAAATGCGATCGTTTTATTAGGAATTGTAACATCATATTCTGAATAGCAAACATAAGTAAGCTTTACAAATCCCTTAGATCTATCAAAGCCATCAAAATCAGGCATACAAAAAGCTCTCGTTATTTCTCTTGCTCTGTCTGGTCTGAAGTTATATACTACAACTGAATCATTTTCATTAATTGTTGCAACTGGTTTTCCGTCTTCTATAATTACTGTTGGTAATACGAATTCATCATTTAAACCAGTTTTATATGAATATGCAACCGCTTCTAATGCACTTGTGGCTGTATCTCCACTACCAATTACCATTGCATCATAAGCAAGCTTAACTCTATCCCAACGGTTATCTCTATCCATTGAATAGTAACGACCCATAACTGTTGCAATCTTTCCAACACCAATTTGATCTAATTGGTTTTGTAAGTCTTCTACAAATCCTTTTCCTGAAGTTGGAGCGGTATCTCTTCCATCTAAAAATACGTGAACGTATACTTTATCTAATCCATTTTTCTTACACATTTCAATTAATGCATATAGATGTGTTATATGGCTATGAACACCGCCATCTGATAACAGCCCAAATGTATGAAGTGCAGAGTTATTCTTTTTACAATTATCAATGGCACGAAGAAGTTCTTTATTTTCAAAGAACGTACCATCTTTAATTTCTTTTGTAATTCTTGTTAATTCTTGATATATGATTCTTCCTGCTCCGATGTTTAAGTGTCCAACTTCTGAATTACCCATTTGGCCTTCTGGTAGACCTACATCTAATGCACTTGCTTGTCCCGGTACACAAGGATATTTTGCCATAATCATATCAAGATTTGGTGTATTCGATTGTGCTACAGCATTTCCCACGCTGTTTTCATTAATACCCCATCCATCTAATATCATTAGTACTGTTGGTTTTTTGCTCATATCAAGACTCCTTATCAAAATTTGCGAAGCAAATTATTTTGATTTTCATTATATATTATTAAATTGGAAATAACACTTTTACTTATAAATTATACATAATTAATAATAATATTTACAATTTGTTTATAATTAACATTTTGCTAAGATTATTTATAATTTACTATTTTACCAAATTCTGCTTTCAGTGATGCTCCACCTACTAATCCACCGTCAATATTTGGTTTCGCAAATAATTCAGATGCGTTAGCGCCTGATACACTACCACCGTATTGAACTCTTATCGCTTCTGCAACTTCTTTACTATATACTTCTTCCATATTTTTTCTGATTGCTGCACAAACTTCTTCCGCTTCATCAGATGTTGCAGTTTTACCAGTTCCAATTGCCCAAATTGGTTCATATGCGATTACACATTTTTTTGCATCTTCAGCAGAAACACCTTTAAATGCTATTTTTGTTTGAAGACGAACTAAATCAATTGTTATTCCTTGTTCTCTTTGAGCTAACGTTTCTCCACAGCATACGATAGGAATCAAATTGTGTTCTATAGCCTTTAATACTTTTTTATTTACTGTTTCATTTGTTTCTGCAAAATATTCTCTTCTTTCTGAATGTCCGAGAACTACATATTTTACACCAATTTCAGTAAGCATGCTAGGAGAAATTTCTCCTGTATATGCACCATTTTCTTCGTAGTACATATTTTGAGCACCTATTTCTATGTTAGATCCAGCTGCAGCTTCAATAGCTGGGATTAAAGAGATAAAAGGTGTACAAAATACTACATCTACTTCTTCACTTGCTACAAGTGGTTTTAATTCATTGATTAAGGCTACTGCTTCACTAGGTGTTTTGTTCATTTTCCAGTTGCCTGCTATTATTTTTTTACGCATTCTAAAGTCCTCCGAATTTTTATATTATATTAAAATAATTAGGGGGGAGTTCCCTCCACCCCACATTTATTATTTATTTCTTACTTATCGTTTGCAGCTGCAACACCTGGAAGTACTTTTCCTTCAAGGAATTCAAGTGAAGCACCACCACCAGTTGAGATGTGAGTCATTTTGTCGCCGTATCCTAATTTGTTTACAGCTGCAGCAGAATCTCCACCACCAATGATTGTTGTTCCTTCAATTTTAGCTAATGCTTCTGCAACAGCTAAAGTTCCTTTTGCGAAGTTATCAAATTCTGAAACTCCCATAGGTCCATTCCATACTACAGTCTTAGCATCTTTAACAGCATTTACAAAGATTTCTCTTGTTTTTTCGCCGATATCAAGACCTTCCCAATCAGCTTCAATTTCACCTAAACCAACAGTTTTGAATGGAGTATCATTCTTAAATTCTTGTGCTACTACTGTATCGATTGGTAACAATAGGCTAACACCTTTTTCTTTTGCTTTTTTCATCATATCTAAACAATAATCCATTTTTTCTGCATCAAGTAAAGATAAGCCAATTTCATATCCTTGAGCTTTAAGGAAAGTATATGCCATACCACCACCGATAATTAATGTATCAACTTTATCAAGTAAGTTATCAATTACAGCTAATTTATCTGAAACTTTTGCTCCACCTAATATTGCTACAAATGGTCTAACAGGGTTATTTACAGCATTTCCTAAGAAATCTATTTCTTTTTGCATTAAATATCCTACAACTGAATCTTCAACAAAGTTTGTAATTCCTACGTTTGAACAATGTGCTCTATGTGCAGTACCAAAAGCATCGTTTACAAATATGTCTGCTAAAGAAGCTAAATCTTTACTAAATGCTTCAACATTCTTTGTTTCTTCAACACGGTAACGAGTATTTTGAAGTAAAACTACGTCTCCATCTTTCATTGCAGCTACAGCAGCCTTAGCATTTTCACCAACTACAGTATCATCTGAAGCAAATACTACTGGTTGAGCAAGTAATTCAGCCAATCTAACTGCTACAGGAGCTAAAGATAATTCTGGTTTTGGTTCTCCCTTAGGCTTTCCTAAGTGTGAACAAAGAATTACTTTACCGCCATCAGCGATCAACTTTTTAATTGTTGGAAGAGCTTGAACTAATCTGTTTACGTCTGTAATTTCACCATTCATCATAGGAACGTTAAAATCACACCTAACTAATACTCTTTTGCCTTTTACATTAATATCATCAATTGACTTTTTGTTTAACATGCGCTCATTCTCCTTATTTTATAATATTTATGTTTAGTATTAATTAATTAACTATTTAAAGTTATCTATTATTTAAAAAGAGTTCGGTCCTAAGACCGAACCCTAATGGATCTTATAACATATATTATCTCAATAATATTTACATTATATTTATAATAAGAAAGAAACTTATTATTTGCTTAATTCAGCAAAATATTTAATTGTTCTAACCATTTGGCTAGTGTATGAATTTTCATTATCATACCAAGAAACAACTTTAACTAAAGTCTTTCCATCTCCAAGGTCAGTTACTTTTGTTTGTGTAGCATCAAATAATGAACCAAATGTAATTCCGATAATATCTGAAGATACTAATTCTTCTTCTGTATATCCGAATGATGCTGAAGATGCTGCTTTCATAGCTGCATTTACATCAGCAACTTTTACAGTGCCTTCGCAAACTGCTACTAATTCAGTTAATGAACCAGTTATTACTGGAACTCTTTGAGCTGCTCCGTCTAATTTACCAGCTAATTCTGGAACTACTAGACCAATTGCTTTTGCTGCACCAGTTGAATTTGGAACGATGTTAGCTGCTGCTGCACGAGCTCTTCTTAAATCTCCCTTTGGATGTGGACCATCTAAAGTCATTTGATCACCAGTGTAAGCGTGAATTGTTGTCATAAATCCTTTTTGGATTTTTGCTAATTTATTTAATGTATCAGCCATAGGTGCTAAACAGTTTGTTGTACAAGAAGCTGCTGAGATGATTGTATCTTCTTTTGTTAATATATTTTCATTTACACTAAATACAACTGTTGGAAGATCGTCACCAGCTGGAGCTGAAATAACTACTCTCTTTGCGCCTGCATCGATATGAGCTTGTGATCTTTCTTTTGAAACGTAGAATCCTGTACATTCAAGTACTACATCAACACCAATTTCTCCCCAAGGAAGATTTTTAGCATCTTTTTCTGCATAGATTTTAATTTCTTTTCCATCAACAACGATAGAAGATTCTTTTGCTTCAACTTTATCACCTAAAGCATATCTACCTTGTGCAGAATCATATTTTAACAAGTGTGCTAACATCTTTGGGTTAGTTAAATCATTAATTGCTACTATTTCGTATCCCTCTGCGCCAAACATTTGTCTAAAAGCTAGACGTCCAATACGACCAAAACCATTAATTGCTACTTTTACTGCCATTTTAATTTCCTCCTATTATTTAAGAATATTTATAAAAACCACTACGTGGTAATTAACCTTCTAAACTTTGTTAATATAATAACTAAGTTCACTTACATTTTACAAAACTATTTATCAAATATCAAGTAAAATATTTTCTAAATTTTTCAATTATAAAAATAATTATACTATTTCATCTTTTACATAGTATGCAAGGTTTAATGAATGGTCAGATATTCTTTCTAGATTACTAAGTACATCCAAGAATACTATTCCCGTTTGAGTATCACATATACCTTGTGAAAGTCTTGATATGTGTTTTGCTCGAAGATTATCTTCCATATCATCCATACTCTCTTCACCTTGTATTACTTTTCTTACCATTTCCATATCTTCATTTTGTCTTGCAAATACAGCAGCTTCAACTGTGTCATATGCTAATTGCATAGCTACATCCAATTCATCTTTAGCTAAATCTGAAAACACTAAATATTCAGACAAGTATATTTGTGCTAATTCAGCAATATTTTCAACATGATCTCCAACTCTTTCGATATCTCCAACCGAATAGAAAAGATTTGTAACAAGTTGATGTTGCTTTTCAGAAATAGGAAGATTTTCAATCTTTACTAAATATTCAGTAATAAGTTTTTGCAGTTTATTAATATCTTTTTCTCTTGCAAATACTTCATCAATCTTATCTTGGTTTTTTTCAAACAATGCTATTCTTGCTGCTTTTAAATTCTCAAGAGCAACCATACCCATATGAACTACTTCTTTTTGTGCATTTTCTACTGCAAAAGAAGGAGTTTCTAAAATTCTTTCATCAAGATGACGCAATGCAATTTCAGCTTCGCCTACATCCTCAATATCATTTTTACTGCCCATAAATTTTTCAGCAATTTTTACTAATACATTAGCAAACGGGAATAATATTATAGTATTCGCAACATTGAAGAATGTATGAAATAACGATATACCAGTTTTACTTATTCCTTGATGAACCATTTCTGGTCGAATAAATTTAAAGAATAATAAACTAAGTATCATAAAAAGTACAGAACCAATCACATTAAAAAGTAAATGTATTATTGCAGCACTTTTCGCTGTTTTACTAGCTTTTGCACTAGCTAATATTGCAGTGATACATGTACCAATATTTTGTCCTAATAAAATATATACAGAAGAACCCCAAGTTACAGCTCCTGTAACAGTTAAACTTTGTAGGATACCTACTGAAGCTGAGGAACTTTGAATTATCGCAGTAACAACCATACCTACTAATAATCCTAAAATTGGACTTGAACCAAAAGTCTCAAATGCTGATCGAAATGCAGGTAAGTCTTTTAGTGATTTAGCTATATCACCCATTAAACTTAATCCTAGGAATAAGATACCAAATCCTAATAATATTTCTGCAACTTGCTTTCTTTTTGGCTTATTCGAAAATAAAATTACAAAAGCTCCTATCGCAATTATAATTGGTGCTATAAAATCTGGTTGTAAGATTTTTGTCCAATCTGACATTGAAACGATCCAAGCAGTAACTGTTGTACCTATATTAGCACCCATAATTACTCCAACTGCTTGTCCAAGATTCATTAATCCAGCATTTACAAAACCTACTATCATTACCGTTGTAGCTGATGAGCTTTGAATTATTGCTGTTACTCCAGCACCAACAAATACTCCCATAAGTCTATTGTTAGTTAGCATTGCTAGTAATTGCTTCATTTTTGCACCTGCAGATTTTTGTAAACCCTCTGCCATTAAATTCATACCGTACAAAAACAAACCAAGCCCACCTAAAAATGTAAAGATCTTCCCAAGCGTTTCTATCGTCATCATATCCTCCTAGTGTAAACGTCCATATAAATATTAATTTATTTCTCGAAGTACTCCATTAAATATAATACCATAAAATAATGATATTTCAAGACATTATTTTTCCAAATATGTTCGATCAATAAAAATATGTTGTCTTATTATGGTTGACTTATACATGTTGTTAACTTATCATATAGGTATATATTAGCAAAATTTGTACAATGAGCACAAGTTTACATACAAAACAAATCAAATAATTGGAGGAAATACCAAATGATAAAGGCAGATTTTCACGTACATTCTAATTTTTCTACAGACTCAAAAACATTATTAGAGAATGTAGTTCAAAAAGGAATTTCAATTGGTTTAAAATATCTTTGTATTACGGATCATCATGATATTGATTTTCCACAATCATTTGATATTTTCCATACAGATAAAGCATTTCAGTTAGATTTTGATTCTTACTTCAAATCAATAAGAGAATTGCAACTAAAATATTCATCAAAAATCGATTTATTGTGTGGTATTGAATTAGGAATACAACCACACCTTGCATCAAAAGCTTTAGAAATTACAAACAAATATTCTTTTGATTTTGTTCTTGCATCTTCACATTTAGTAGATGGTATCGATCCATATAACAAAGAATACTACTTGGGTAGAACAGAGGATGAAGCTTATTCTTCGTATTTTAAATATATCTATGAAAACGTAAAGGTTTTTGATGATTTTGATGTATATGCACATCTTGACTATCCGGTACGTTATGGACCATCAAGAAATATACATTATTCTTATAGAAAATATGCGGACGAATTCGATGCAATATTTGACATACTTAAGGAAAAAGGGAAGGGTATTGAATTAAATACAGCCGGAATTAGAAAAGGACTTGGTTATTGTCACCCTCAAAACGATGTATTGATGCGGTACAAAGAACTCGGTGGTGAAATCATAACGATAGGATCTGATGCTCACACTGCTTTTGATGTAGCTGGTGATTTTGACTTTGCTAAGATTCTACTCGAAAATCTTGGATTTAAATATTATACAATATTTAAAAATAGAAAGGCAGAGTTTATAAAACTATAATAACAAGCGAGGACGGTTTTCCATGGCTATATTAAGCCTTGGAGAACCGTCCCTTTGATTTTTTGCATTTAATTTATTTTGACCATTTTCGCAAATATGCAGGTGCATTCTTAACCGCAGTTTCTATCAGTGCAGTTGCCGTATTACGATTTAACGGAGATACTCTCCCATGATATGCGTAATAGATTAACATCGACCAATACACTTCATACCCACCTTCATCATACTCCTCTTCTGTTGGAAAATAACCAGTACACCCATTCGTATATCCTCCAAAATAGAACAAATCACTTTGAAGTTGCTCATTGGCACGTATCGCAAACTCGCACATTATTTCATTTGGTACACCACATAGGCAACCATCGTTTATGGCAAAGTACTGCAATTCAACATTCTCTATCTGCTTTGTTATTCCATTGTCCAACAGTCTTTGTACCTCTACCATCCAATCTGTACCATCAATAAATGCTTCTCTTTTTGCCTCATCCATAATTTCAATGGCTCTTTCATAAGATGGAACATCTGCATCTAATTTCTGATACACAGAATACATATCCATACGCTCCACATTACTTGGATGAATGTTATCAATCACTTTGTCCACTTGCATATAAACTTCATCCGCCATTTGGGATAATGCTGTATCTGATGCACACTCTCCATAAAAGCCAGGAGCTGGGTTCTCAGCAGACCAAACACGACTTGAGGTGAAATATTTAGGAGATATATTACCCGCTGCTCCTTGATATTAGATAATTATCCTCCTTTAACACATTTGCATGTGCCGTTAGACGGAGTAACAATAGCTTAAGAATTCCACTGTCTACATCAACCACCTTTAATATTCCAATTCTTCTATCAATATTATCACTTGCCCGACGATTCATTCCAATATCTGAATATGCATTTCCCCAAGCAAGCTTAACAGGTCTCATCGTATTCAAAGCTTTTTGAACACCTATTTTAACTTGCATACATAAAAAATTAAAATATTCTATTTCGATACTATCGTCCGGTGCTGAATGTGTATGCGAAAAACACAACATAACTTTATCGATTGATATTGAGAGAATATCGGCTATATCACTTCTTAGAATATAAGCATTCTTTGATTCAAAACCTATATGGTCAATTGTTACGAAACAACATTTATCAGCTCCAAATTGCCATATCGAGACTTGAGCAGATAAACTATGTAAAATACCACGGGATAATTCATCTTCTCGCCCAAAACCTACCGTTTGTACCGGTTTAGTCGGTGTTATGTCAACCTCGTATAATCCTAAACTTGCCATATTGAATGTTTTAATGTTAATCCCCCCCCTTGAATTTAGAAATTTATTCCATTACTATATCATAACTTATTTTACTTTTCCATAAGCAACTTCTCAAAAGCCATTCTTTTGTTTTTATCCTCTAAATAAATAGTACCACAAAACTGAAAATTGTTTTTCGTTAATAATTGCTGCATCGACTTATTATCATAATGGGTATCTACCTTTATACTGTATATATTCTTTTCTACGCATAATTGCTCTATATTGTTAAGAATTACGGTCGCTAACCCTAGTCCTTTATAATCTGAGTCTACTGCTATTCTGTGAATGACTGCGAATTCTTGGTTGCTTAGCCATTTGCCATCATAAATTATATCGTATGTCTTTTCTCCGTCAAATATTAGAGCAACTGTTCCAATTATTATATTATCCTTTAATAAAACATAACTAATTTTATTGTTAATATCATTCAAAATCGTTTCTTTATTCGGATAATTATTTTGCCATTGATCGATTCCTTGTTCTCTTAAATAAACTTGAGCCTGCTCTATAATCTTCATGATACTGCAAACATCTGTTTCTTCTGCTCTTCGAAATTCCATTTTGTGTCTCCTTTATAAATGTATTCATAAATATCTTAACATAAAAAAGCATGAAGTAATACAAGATTTCTCTTGAATTACTTACATGCTTTTGATTAGAACCTATTATCAGCAAAAAAAATTGGCTATTGTAGGTTATTATATATTCATTCTAATTATTTATTCATTCCTTCTTCTATTGCTACAGCTACTGCAACTGTTGCGCCAACCATTGGGTTGTTACCCATTCCGATTAAGCCCATCATTTCTACGTGAGCTGGAACTGATGAAGATCCTGCGAATTGAGCATCTGAATGCATTCTTCCCATTGTATCAGTCATACCATATGAAGCTGGACCAGCTGCCATATTGTCTGGGTGAAGAGTTCTTCCTGTACCACCACCTGATGCTACTGAGAAGAATTTCTTTCCTTGTTCATTACATTCTTTTTTGTAAGTTCCTGCTACTGGATGTTGGAATCTAGTTGGGTTAGTTGAATTACCAGTAATTGATACATCAACGCCTTCAACGTGCATAATTGCAACGCCTTCAGTTACATCATTTGCTCCGTAACATTTAACTTTTGCTTTTTCTCCGTTTGAATATGGAGTTTCACTAACGATTGCTACTTTACCAGTTGCATAATCCATATCTGTCTTTACATAAGTAAATCCGTTAATTCTAGAAATTATTTGTGCTGCATCTTTTCCTAAACCGTTAAGAATAACTCTAAGTGGAGTTTGTCTAACTCTGTTTGCTGATCTAGCTATACCAATAGCTCCTTCTGCTGCTGCGAAGGATTCGTGACCTGCTAAGAATGCGAAACACTTTGTTTCTTCTCTAAGTAACATAGCTCCAAGGTTACCGTGTCCAATACCAACTTTTCTTTGGTCAGCTACAGAACCAGGGATACAGAATGCTTGAAGGCCTTCGCCAATTGCTTCTGCTGCATCTGCTGCTTTTGTACAACCTTTTTTGATTGCAATAGCTCCGCCTACAACATAAGCCCATGCTGCATTTTCAAAACAAATTGCTTGGATTCCTTTTGTAATTGCGTAAGCATCTACACCTTTATCTTTACAAATTTTCTCAGCTTCTTCGATTGAAGCAATACCGTATTGGTTTAATACTGCATTAATTTGATTAATTCTTCTATCATATGATTCAAATAATGGCATTTTATTCCCTCCTTCTACTATTCTTGTCTTGGATCTATGTATTTAACTGCTTCATCAAATCTACCATATTGGCTAGTTGCACCCTTAAGTGCTTCATCAGCTGATACACCTTTTTTAATTGCATCAAGCATCTTGCCAAGTGTGATAAATTGGTATCCAATAATTTGGTCTTCTGCATCAAGAGCTATTTTAGTTACATAGCCTTCAGCCATTTCAAGATATCTTGGGCCTTTAGCTAAAGTTCCATACATAGTTCCTACTTGACTTCTAAGACCTTTTCCTAAATCTTCAAGTCCAGCTCCTATTGGTAAACCACCTTCAGAGAAAGCTGTTTGAGTTCTACCGTATACTATTTGTAAAAATAATTCTCTCATAGCAGTGTTTATTGCATCACACACTAAATCTGTATTTAGTGCTTCTAATATAGTTTTTCCTGGTAAGATTTCAGATGCCATAGCAGCTGAATGAGTCATACCTGAACAACCAATTGTTTCAACTAATGCTTCTTGGATAATTCCATCTTTTACATTAAGTGTTAGTTTACAAGCTCCTTGTTGAGGTGCACACCAACCAATACCATGTGTTAATCCTGATATATCTGATACTTCCTTAGCTTTTACCCATTTTCCTTCTTCAGGAATAGGGGCTGATCCATGGTTTACGCCTTGAGCAACGCAACACATGTTTTGAACTTCATGTGAATAAATCATTAATTTGAGCTCCTTTCAAATTTGAAATATATATATTAGTTTGAAGTGTTTCATTTATACACCTCAAAGTCTTAATAACTCATTTTACATTTTGCCACAAAATGCATTTGATGTCTAGTATAATTTTCATCAAAATAATTACATAATTATGGTTTTCCAACAACTTCCTTCTTGGATTGTTCTTTCTTGTAATAATTCGTAATATCATCAAAGCATCGAAATAGAATACCTTGATTACTTATATTCACAACCCCACTCGTCCTTTTTGATATAAAATCATTCAGCTTAACCATATAATCTGATTCAGAAATTGAGCCCTCTGCAACATAAGTCAGACCCTTTTCCCAACTTGCTGAAAGTTCTGGATTAAGAAGTTGACGAATGGAATTATTGACAACGTCATAAATCATCTCGCCAATTTGAGTTGTAGATAATATCTGAGTCTTTTTATTCAAAGCGATATAGTTATTATTAATTAATTTCTTAAGAATCTCTGCTCTAGTTGCGCTTGTCCCAATTCCGCTACCCTTTATCTGTTCGCGTAATGTTTCATCCTCAATTAACTGACCTGCATTTTCCATCGCAAGTATTATGGAACCTGAACTATATCTTTTGGGTGGTGAAGTTTCTCCTTCTTTAATGGCTAAATCCTCGACATCTAATACAGTCCCTTTTTTAATTTTCTTAAGTTCTTCCATAAATGCAATGTCACACTTGTCTTCATTTTCATTCTCTGATTTCTTATCAAAAGAATTTCCCATAATCTTAAGGTATCCTTCTACAATAAGCACCCTGAAGTTCGCAAAGAAGCTCTCATCCCTTATTTTCAAAGTCAATCCTAATTTCTGATACTCTGCTGCAGGATAAAATATTGCGAGAAATCTTCTGACAATTGTTTCGTATACTTTCGCCCCATTTGGCGATACAGAATTCAGGGCACCAAACCCTTGGCCTGTCGGTATTATAGCATAATGGTCAGTTATTTGTTTATCATCACAATATCTAGTTTTTGCAATATTTTTATAATTTCCGTTTGCTAGTATTTCAGAAGCAAAATCGGATACGAGTCCATAATTTTTAAGGCCACCAATATTCTTATGTATTTCTTTGCTAACCGCTGTTGAAATTACACGTGCATCCGTTCTAGGATATGTTACAAGTTTTTTTTCATATAACTCTTGTACTATTTTAAGAGTTTCATCTGGACTAACCTTAAACATCCTTGAACAATCATTTTGAAGTTCTGCTAAATTATATAGTAGTGGTGGATTTTTCTTTTCAATCTTCTTCTCAATGCCTGCAACAATAGCTTTAACCGGCTGTTCTTCTTTTAGAAAATTTACTAACTGTTCTGCACTTTCCTTTTTCTTGAACCCATTTTCTTTATAGAGCAAAGGTGAGTTATAATATTTTGACCCTTCAACTGCTTTCCATTCAGCGTCAAATTTACGTTCATTTAATCCCACACTAGCTAAAACCCTATAAAAAGGAGTCTTGTCAAAATTTCTTATTTCACGTTCCCTATTTACTACCATTCCAAGAACACAAGTCATTACTCTACCAACAGCTATTACCGTACTTCTTTTTTCTTTTAAATAATTAGAAATTGTATAACCATATTTAAGAGTGAGAAGTCTAGAAAAATTAATACCCATTAGGTAATCTTCCTTCGCTCTAAGGTAAGCTGCTGCTGATAAATTGTCATAACTAGATAATTCTTTTGCTTCTTGAATACCACGAAGAATCTCTTCTTCTGTCTGTGAGTCAATCCAAACACGGCGTTTCTCTTTCCCTTGAACGTTTGCTGCTTGGTCAACCAATCTATATATATATTCTCCTTCACGACCAGAGTCGGTACAAACATAAATAGTTGACACATCTTCTCTCGTCAACTGTTTCTTAACTATTTCAAATTGTTTCTTAACTCCATCTATTATCTCATACTTAAATTGAGCAGGAATAAAAGGAAGCGTTTCTAACTTCCAGCTTTTGAGAGCTGGGTCATATTTTTCTGGATAGCTCATTGTAACTAAGTGTCCAACACACCAAGTAACGATCGCATCTTCAGATTCAAGATAGCCATCGTGCTTAACAAAATTATTCTTGAGTGCTTTTGCAAATTCTTGTGCAACACTTGGTTTTTCAGCTATGTATACTGATTTTGGCATTTGTTTCATCCTTTGTTTTATAATAAGTGTTTCTATTTATTCTATAATCCTATTAATTTTAACATAGTTGACTTAGTCCCACAAGTTAAAATCCTTTCAATTAAAGTCCTTATCATTTAACTTGTTAGACTTATAAACTGTTTTACTTTCAATAGACTCACCATTACGAAGTAGTAATTCTTCTACCGTTACAAACACATAACCATCTTTTTGCATATCATCAATAGCCATTAATACCCCCTCAATACTAGTCTCATAAAGTTCATGTAATAGGACTATATCTCCATCATTTGCATTATTTTTAATATACTTTGCTACTTGCTTTGCATTTTTACACTTCCAATCCTGCGTATCTACGGACCAGAGAATAATGGGCACATCGAGTGCATCAAGCACTTTTTTACTATAAGCACCATATGGTGGTCTGCAAAATGCGGTTGCTGTACCTCCAAGATCCATAATTATATCCGAAGTTTTATTAAATTCTTCTTGTATACGTTGCGTAGAATAATTCGTTAAATCTATATGCGAGTATGTATGATTTCCGATTAAATGTCCTGATTCTATTATCATTTTAGCATTTTTAGGATACTTCGCAATCTTTTCCCCAAGCAAGAAAAAGGTAACCTTAGCATTTCTTTCTTCTAACCCTTCAAGAAGTTTAGAAGTATACTTTCCTGGTCCATCATCAAAAGTAATCGCAATCATTTTAGCATCTTCATCATACTTATCTGTTTGTGTATCAAGCTGTTCAACCTTATTATCAAATACAGTTTCATCTATACTATAGTTTACCTCCAATAAAGAAAAGCACAAAATAACAACCACTATTATCACAAGAAATTTAATATCTTTTCTCAAACTCATCATCCTCCATATCATCCATCTATAATATTTATGAAACATTAATGAAAACTATGATACAATGGTGATACAATGGGGACGGTTCTTTTTGTATCATAGTGATACAAAGGGGACGGTTCTTTTTGTATCATTGTGATACAGGGGGGACGGTTCTTTTTGTATCATGGTGCTTTTTGTCATACAGGGGGGACGGTGCTTAATGATAACTTTATGAGGAATACAACGGTTACGGTAGAACAAATATAATTTATGATTAATATAATTTCACATAGACTAAAAAATTTTCATGATACACTAAGAACTGTTCATTTTGAATTATCATGATGCAGTGGATACGTTGCTATTTATAAAATGACAGAGGGAGGAATACATCAATTACTGTTTTCCTAAAATTAATATAAATCAGGCTAGACTAGACTATATCTATGACTAGTATGGTTTCGCCTAACCTTTTATTTTTTAATTAGGTATAGTTCTTTTTGTACCTTTTATATTGATGAGACGTTCTTAATAAAACTATTAACATAATAAAAAACTATGTGTATATTCTTGAGAATATTTATATTAAAAAAATAAGGCTAGTACGATACTATATTTTATGACTAATATAGTATCGATCTAGCCTTATGAAGTTTTTACTCAAGTATTGAGGACCGTCCCAACTGTATCAAAGTGATACAAAAAGAACCGTCCCCATTGTATCGATCTAGCCTTATGAAGTTTTTACTCAAGTATTGAGGACCGTCCCAACTGTATCAAAGTGATACAAAAAGAACCGTCCCCATTGTATCATGAAGCTTTTATTCAAGTTTTGAGGACCGTCCCCATTGTATCAAAGTGATACAAAAAGAACCGTCCCCATTGTATCACTATCAATTAATATAGTGGATATTTAGATACTAATTCTTTTACCATTTCTTTTGCTTTTTCTTTATTTGTTTCAAAGTCGCTTAATGCAAGGTATATTATTTCCGCCACTTGATCCATATCTTCTTCATTCATACCTCTTGTTGTCACAGCAGGTGTCCCAAGTCGAACACCACTTGTTATAAAAGGACTTTGTGGATCATTTGGTATTGTGTTTTTATTACATGTTACATTAACTTCATCTAATATTTTTTCTGCAATTTTCCCAGTAAGATCGAAGTTTCTTAAGTCTACTAACATAAGGTGATTATCAGTTCCTTCTGAAACTAGATTTACTCCACGCTTCATAAGTCCTTTTGCTAAAGCTTGAGCATTATTAACTATATTTTGTTGATAAACTTTAAAGTCATTTTGTAAAACCTCACCAAAACATACTGCTTTTGCAGCAATTACATGCATTAATGGGCCACCTTGGATTCCTGGGAATATAGCTTTGTCAATTGCTTTCGCATATTTTTCTTTGCATAAAATCATTCCGCCTCTCGGTCCTCTTAATGTTTTATGAGTTGTTGTTGTAACAAAGTCAGCGTATGGTACTGGATTCTCATGTAAATTTGCAGCAACAAGACCAGCTATATGTGCCATATCAACCATGAATAAAGCTTCGACTTCATCTGCTATTTCTTTAAACTTTGCAAAATCTATTTTTCTAGCATATGCACTTGCACCTGCTACTATCATCTTTGGTTTACATTCAAGAGCAAGTCTTCTAACTTCATCATAATCTATATAACCTTCATCATTAACACCATAAGGTACAACATTGTAATTTACTCCTGACATATTAACAGGACTTCCGTGAGTTAAATGTCCACCGTGTGCAAGGTTCATCCCCATAAATGTATCACCTGGTTTTAACATTGCGAAGAATACAGCCATATTAGCTTGTGCTCCAGAATGAGGTTGCACATTAGCATGGTCTGCACCAAATATTTGCTTTGCTCTATCTCTTGCAAGGTTTTCTACGACATCTACACATTCACATCCACCATAATACCTTTTCCCTGGATATCCTTCTGCATACTTATTCGTAAGTGGACTTCCCATAGCAGCCATAACAGCTTTACTTACAAAATTCTCAGATGCTATTAATTCGATATTATTGTTTTGTCTATTAATTTCAGACTGCATTGCCTCAGCAACTTCTTTGTCAATACCTAATATTTCATTAAAATCGTACATTGTGCATACCTCCTATGTATTTTTATTCATTATATCATGTACAAAGTGATTATGAAATATTCTCTTTATTAAATATTCTAATCTTTTCATAAGTAAAGATATATTATTTGAAAAAAAGAACTAGTGAAATAGGAAAGTTTCCAAAGACGAACTTTCCTATTTCACAAAAAAGAGCATAAAGATTTTGATCTTTTGACTCCTTAAAATCTATTTACTTACCTTTAATACCAAATCCGCTTTTTCTATCATTACTCTGCTTTCCTTACTTTTAACTTGAGTATGCAATAACTCATCGTGAATAAATTGAACTTGTAAACTTTTCTTCATAATAATATTGATAATATAGTAAATCACAACTACCGGTACAAACGTAATTACAAAACTATATTTTAATATGAATTCTCTGCAAAAACTTTGCCACAGACTTCTTTTTTTTCCATATATACTTACAACTTGTAATCTTGTTATCATTTTCCCTATCGTTTGCCCTTCAAATTTCACAGGAATATACCCACAAAGAAAATAAACACTTACAACTGCACACAATACCATAAAAATCGCTTTATTCATTGTTTCAGCCTTTTGATAAAACAAATATCCGCTAAGCATATAAATTCCAAGAATAAAACTAAGCACCCCAAAATCAATCAAATAAGCCACAATTCTTCTAACATACAATTTCATATACTTTCACACATCCTTTCATATCTTTCTCATATATCTTTCCCCTTATCTTGCTCATATATCTTTCTCTTATATCTTTCCCTTTAATCTTGCCCTTGTATCTTGCCCTTGTATCTTGCCCTTGTATCTTGCCCTTTTATCTTGCCCTTGTATCTTATCCTTTTATCCTACCCTTTTATCTTGACCTTGTATCTTGCTCTTTTATCTTGCCATTGTATCTTATTTCCCTTGTATCTTATCCTTGTATCTTGCCCTTTTATCTTGCCCTTTTATCCTGCCCTTTTATCTTTCATTTTATCTTACCCTTTTATCTTGCCCTTTTATTTTGCTCTTTTATCTTGCTCTTTTATCTTGCTCTTTTATCTTGCTCTTTTATCTTGCTCTTTTATCTTGCTCTTTTATCTTGCTCTTTTATCTTGCTCTT
>JAQSXR010000063.1 GCA_029256575.1 Clostridiales bacterium
GCCTAGTAAATAATTATACGATTGCATCAAGTTTCAAATTTTCAAGTGCGATATTCATTTCACCTATTTCTGTATTTTGAAATTCGCCATGGCAATCAGAACCACAGGTAATAAGTAAATCCTTACAATTGCATATATCAACACATATATTAGTTATGTCAGTTGTATGAGATGGATAATAACATTCAATACCATCAATTCCAATATCAACTATTTCTATAACTTTCTTCTTGAAATCATCTAGATTATTACTTTCTATTACTTTCCCAGGATGCGCTAAAACTGCTTTACCTCCAGCATTATGAATGACATCACATACTTGCTTGATTGAAGGAAATTGCACACAATTATATGAATGTTGATATTTTGAATAAATCGTAAATCCTTCTATCAAGCTTTTTGTAATACCTTTTTCAATAAAATAGTGTAAAGCCTTCCAACCACCCATTCTTTTGTCATAGTTAAAATTAGTATAGTCTGATATTGATATAGAATCATAATCCACTTGCATTTTTTCGACTAATCTTATATTTACTTCTTCCAGTAAAGCACGATTTTTCAAGATAAACTCTATAAATCTCTTATTTTCTAAGTCAATTCCATATGCAAGAATGTGATAATTTACTCCGTCTTCTAGAGCATCTATTTCAACACCTGGTATACATTTGATATTGTAATTTTTTGATAGTTCCATTAATTCAAGAGAACCACCTATTCTGTCATGGTCTGTTATGGATATGATCTCTATATTTTTATTAATTGCTGCTTCTAAGATTTCCAAAGGAGACATTGTTCCATCAGAATAATAAGAATGAATATGTAAATCAGCTATTTTAATTGACATTATAAACTCCAATCCGTGAAATGATAATTAGGAACAGCAGCTAATGAATATTAGTTTCCCGATATTTAAAAATCCACTGGTCAATATATTTACTTTGATGTTTCTACCTTCAATATATTTATTCTATACTCTCTCCGCACATAATATCAAAAGGCATTATAAGCAATTTACTTAGCCTTTTCTCATATTCATTAAAAAACCAAGCTGTTGCATTGGCATAGTTTTCAATTGTATCGAATTGCCAATATGAGTAATATTTTACACACTTTACTATTTTTGTTAGTGGTCTCGGTAATTCTCCGATCTTATCAAATATAAAAAACCTTTTCATGTATTTGATGTCAATGTACCCAACTAGTTCTTTTTGAAGTGGAAGTATTTCTTTTACAAAATTTTCGAAATCTTCAAGTTTATCAGGTTTTACCTGAAATAATTTAACTTCTGAAAATGACATTCTTGACCCTCCCAAAATTGATTTCTAATTACAACCCAAATTAAATTTACTCCCAAATGAATATTACTATTCCGAATGCCTCTGTTATAAGGCCTAGCATACGACCAATTTTTGTCGTTATTATATACCAATATTTCTTATATGCTTCTGGTGTACAGAAAGGAAAAAGAATAATGGTTATCCCTAAGATAAGCATTCCACTGTATTACTTACCTCATATTATTCGGATAACTCATTCAAGTTATGTTTTGCTAGTTCAACGATATGCAATTTGTTCCCATTATTTATTACGTAATTAAAAGCGTCTTTTGCTTTATCTAATTCGGCACTAAGTATATATATTCTCCCGAGAACATATTTGGTTGCTACTTTCTCTCTGTTATTTTTTGCACTATTAAACTTTTGAATAAAAATCGGTTCTGCGTTTTCGCATTTTCCTTGGGCAATACTTAATATAAAAATGGTTTGAATATAGATATTACGTAATTTATCAACCATATAGGAATTTTTTAACGCTTTTATAGTTACATTCATCTTATCCAGTAATTCCTGTGCAAGCTCGTAATTTTTGTATTTTATATGTATATCAAAAAGATTGTTATATAGGCAAAAGCGACATACCTTTCCGTTGTTGGTGTTTGGAAATTCACCAATCTGATCTAAGACATTTTTAGCCTCATCTAACTTTCCACCTTCTATTAACCCCGCACTTATGTTCATTAATAAAAGTTGTTTTCCTAACTTATTTGCATTCTTTAGTCTGACGCTTGATAATTCTACATATTTTTCCGGATTGCATTCGATGTCTAATAGATTTTGAACTTTTTTATTAATTATCATTGTCGAAACAATTATTGCTATTACATTCAACGCACCTAATACTAATATACTAGTATTAATAGTATTAAAACTCATACCCATAAGTACTGCACTTACAATCAAAATAATGATTTGAGATATAAAAATACTTGAATGAATCAAAATTGTCTTTTCTAAATAAATTTTCATTTATCTATCCTCCTGTTTGTAAGTTGGATTGAATGGATTTGTAAGCTCTGCAAGTTTCCAAGTGTTACCTTTATGCGGACTGCCATTTATTATTAAGTAATTCATAGTGTATCCCCCTCAAGAGTATAAAAAAATGAAGTTAAATCATTGCAATTCGCATTAGATAAACATTGCGTCTTAAATTTTTCTATTACAAAATATATATGTAACAAAAAATCCTCTCTCATCTTGAAATTCAGTGTAATTTACTAACTCAAAAGATTTCTCTATATTTTCAAAGTCAGTTGGTTGAATCAAATCTTCCTCTTTTATTTTTGAATCAACCTTATGTTTATGTCCAAAGCCAGACACAAATAAAATACCATCGCTTGTTAGATGTCTCTCAATATCTGCAAGTTGCTGCTTATTCAATCTATAGTGATTAATTACAATGTTGTCAAAAAATCCAATATTTTTTAACGGATTAGGTGAATCTAAATCAATCTGCATTGTATTTATTAAGTAACCTTTTCTTTTACCAAATAGATTTAATCTTTCAAGTGCTTTACTGCTAAAATCTATTCCTGTAACACTAAAGCATTTTTCGAGTAAAAATAAAGCATTTCTTCCATCACCACATGCTATATCAAGAACAGTTCCTTTCTTAAAGTATCTAATGTTATCTACTAACGATTTTTCTGGTCTTAATGGATTATCACTTCTGTTAACAAATTTTTCATTCCAATATTCATTATTTCCCATATACTCCAACGTGAGCTTTTAATTTAACACCATACCCTTGAGCTTTTCTGTAGATTTTTTGAAAATTCTTAATTGGCTTAGTAAGCTCATTTCCACAAATATCTATCGATTTAAACCAATTTTTGCTTAATATCTCATCTAGTCTATCACAAGCTTCGTTCACATCGTCTTCACGTGAAAAGGACAATTCAGGATAATATTTTGTTTCAGGTGCAAAAGTTTTATTTAAATAATTTAATGTGCTGATAAATTTGTCAATACCGCCCAAATCATCTATTACTCCAATGCCAAAGCTCAAAGCCAAAACAACAATATTATCTTCCTTAGCTTGTGCAAACGCAGCTTCTACTCTTTTAGCTTCTACTCTTTTTAAGTATCCCACTATGCTGTTATCATGAATTTTGATATTTGAATTAAACCAGTTCTGCATATCTATCAAATCTTCAAACGGTTGTTCAGAAGCTTCTATAGATGTATTTGCCCATTCAGCAAAGTATTTTATTCGTCCGCCTTTGCCCCCATGAGTATGAATATCGCTTTTAGGAACAAGCATTAATTCGCTTATTGAGTTTTCTATTAATGCAGTTTCAAAAGACACCATACTCCATACACTCCTTTAACTAAATAATGTTTCACAGGCATTTTACCCATTTATGTTCTATGAAGATTATATATGTTTTCTACTTTGTTCTCGTTAAAAAAAGTGAACTATATACTCTTTTACAAATTCTTATTTGCCACAGTGCTATCGCAAAATCTTTTATTCACAATTTATAACTATTGCGTCGCATTATAAAAAGAATACGATCTAATATACTTATTGCTGCAACCAATATCAATAATAAAAAGTCCTATTTACTTTCGGATTAAGCATATATATTCCTACTCAAAATCCTTTTTCTATAGTTTATTTTATCTTTTCAACATTTAATTTGTTATATAATACACTGATTCCAAAGCAAATCAACCCACCTGCCACAAGCGCCAATACTCTAGTAATTGAGTTTTCCTGACTCAAATCCACCAAAATAAATTTGATTACCATTAATACAGTTAAGATTAAACCATATAACCTGAGACTTTTTGTCTTAATCTGAAAACCAATTATGATACACAACAAGGCTAATATCAGACCTGAAACACTATAAACCAATGAATCAATTGATTGATTAAAGCAAGCTTCAATTACAACCCAAACAATGATACTGTATTTTAATCCAAGCCAAAAACCAATCAAGTCTTTGTTATGTTTCGATTTCAAGAGGTTCGCTGATTGTATAAGCGCGATACATAGCACGCACGCGATCATACCCAATTGTTCATACCAAGTTCCAAACGCATCGATGCCACTTAATCCAATTATATATAAACCAGTTGTCATGATATATAAAGCAATCACTGATTTATCTGTAGTATACGTTGTATTATTGGAAAACCATTTAAAATTTAAAGAAGTCCAATCCCCAAAGAATCCTGAAATATAAAAAACAACTAATAAAACAGTTATGCTAAAAAAAGCAGGAACACTATATCCACTAAACATCCTTATATCAGTTACTCTAAATTGTATTTTCAAAACATATATGAATAGATTACTCATAAAGGATACAAAACAAATCATCTTCAATGCGACTATACTAATTGTATTTTTTGAATGATATTTTTTGTATAATATATAACTTATGGTACCTAAGCAAACAATGATTGCAATTGCATTAAGAAGCAAATTCTTATCACCTAGAAGGCTGTTCATAAATAAAAATGCGGTTTCTAATAATACAATACCCCCAGCGAACAAATCATATCTTGACGTCCTCTTTCGCATATCTAGCAGTACCAGTAGAGTAGCAGCCAAACTAATCCCGATTATATAATCATTGAAGTGATAACCCAATAATATAATTCCCCAAATGATAAACCCAGAATACATTTTGGTTAGTGCTACCGTTGACTTATAGCCTAGCCACTCAAGTAA
This sequence comes from Clostridiales bacterium, assembly GCA_029256575.1. GTDB lineage: Bacteria > Bacillota > Clostridia > Lachnospirales > JAQSXR01 > JAQSXR01. The sequence continues at coordinate 5,023 of JAQSXR010000063.1, forward strand.
GAATATTTGAACGAGTAGAACAAGAATAAATATGGCTACATACCATCTAACATCTAACTCATTCAGTCCATACATCGTTAATATTGATGCAATGGTTCCGATTAATAAACTCCAACCGCTTAATTTTAATTGATCGAACAAGTAAAAGATTCTAATTGTTAAAGCTTGCAGAATAATCACTAAAAGAATAACAAAATAGAACCAGTTATTTATGAGTAGTTCATACTCAATTGTTCCAACCAATAACAAGCATCCTACACTTACAAATGAAAATATAATACTAACCAGTTGTTTTAGATAATCAAACCTTTTATATCCATTTGCAAGCATCACAGCAATAATACAGCAAGCAAAAACAATAAGCATAAAATAATCCATCTCACTGCTAAATAAGGTTAGTCCCAGCAATAGAGCAATTAGATAACCAATATAAGCAATTACTATCGTAAAAAACAATTGAGTAAATCGATATGAGTATATGAACAATATGGTCCATAATCCTACTAATAAAAGCGTTAAATTATTTGAAATCATATCAAACGCCATATTTGCAGCTAAAATATCGATAAATAACAGTCCCTATAGTCGTTAAAATCAATCCGATCGCAACTAATAGCGACAACTTCAATTCTGGAGACATTTTATTCCAAACCAAAGATATCAATGAAATTGCAGCAACAAATATAAGTAAGGATGCTAGTGCCCCTATGATATATTTACCAACAACTGCTTCACCAAATTTCCTATATGCTTGAGGACTCTCTGTATGAGTCGGTTGTGGTTGTTGATTGTTGTAATATTCGATTACCGGTGGTCTCATGTCTTGTTGTGGTGCTTGATAATGTAAGCCTAACCTATACTCTAATTCTCTTACCCTATTTTCTAAGACTTGTACTCTTTCTTCAATAGTCCCCATTGTAAGTATCCTCCCTATTTTCAAATAATTATCCATATTATATCATATATGGCTAAGTCTGGGCTTTATTTAAATCTTAAGCTATGTAATGCTTTTCGTAATAAACATAATCCTAATCAAGAACTATATTATTGTTCTCTAGATTTTGTAATATTTTAAGCATCCAAAAAGTTGATTCTATTTTCAACCAATTTTTATTTCTTCTATCTTCGCCTAATCCCATATGATTACCTGTATATATATAATTACAATCTTTCTTTTCATTAATTAAGGTTTTATCAAACTCGTAGAAGCCATCCGAATTACGTGTAGACAATAGTTGCATTACTTTATGAACGAAAAAATCACAGTCTCTGACTACCTTGAAATGTGACAGCATATAAAGAGTTAACAACTTTCGAGTATCTATCATACAGGCTTGATAAACATTCCCAACTGCATAATATCTTTTCTTAACCTCATCAAATATATATGCTTTAGGGGGAATGCTTTGAAACTTCTCATCTAGCAAATATTGAACTATATTTTCTATCCTTTTCGCAGTATCGGAATTATTCTTTGGATAAAATGCAAACGCATACAAATCATAAATCGTTGGTAATGATTCGAATACGCTCATTTTAAATACAAATTCATTTTCATATTTCTTTGTTTTTTTACGCTTCTTATTTTCAAAATCGTATCCATATTTTTGAATTGTCTTTTCTATTTTCACAAGTCTATTCTCAAAATAATTCGCTATACTTTCATTATCAGAATAACCTGCGCGAATTAAGAAAGGATATCTTACAGTTTTAGTTAAAATCCCTTCAAAGGAATTGTTTTCTTGCCAACATCTGTCTTCTAATAAAAATCCAAATCGTCTGTCAAATTCAGGATTGTCTTTTGTTAATCCAAAGTCTAATAACTTTGCTATTGAATTTTCATATAAACCATCTGTGCTTCCATGAGTAAATAAAAACATCTCTAATGATTTCTCATAACACTCTCGAATTTCATTGTACTTATATGTATTGAGCCAGTATTTTATTGTTTTATCCTCCAAATCGATTGAAGTATTCTCTTTTCCAAAAATCTCTGTATCGATTCGATATTTAATTATCGGATTTGCTAAATCATATAACTCATTGAGCAGTTTATTATGTTTTTCTAGAAAGGACATGATTGTTCACCTCATTGTATGATGTGGCAGGGGTCGTTATTCAGAACATAATAGCGCAACTTATCGTCCTCATGCGAATATACAAATCCGATTTTCTCTAGGACATGCTGGCTTCGAACTACCACCACTTATAGAAATGAGTGGTTTTTGATCCATATCAGAAGTTGCTCTCTTTCTGTTCCTTCAATTACATTGTAGTTAAGTCTTTGGAAAAAAATAATAGCAAATCATCATCATTACAGCATGGTGCATACTGCTCCAATTGTTTACCCTTATACCAAACTCCCGATCCATCAGGTATATATCCGCGTTTTACATACATTCTTTGTGCGGCTCCGTATCCTGAGTGTACACCAACAGCCAGATATACCAAATCACTTAATTTAGCGGCTTCTTCCTCTACAATATCTAATAGTCGACTTCCAATTCCTCGATTATGCTTATCAAGAAACACTCCAAAATCAACAATCTCCGGGATACTCTGATTGCCAAAAGGTCCCTCCTCAGGATTTAATACCAGCGTACAAATTCCAGTTACTTTTCCATCATACACTGCTACAAAAACTTTTCTTTTATTTTCTTGTTGTGCCTGATAATACCCTATATGTGTTTCTAAAGATGGATGCCATCCATAGGATAAATATGTATTATAAAAAATATCTGCATCTTCTTTTAGCATGTCTCTAATTATTAATGTATTTGATTCAAAATATATCATAAGACCTCCCTGTAGTTATTTGTGTTTTTTGTTCAGCCAAGGGGGAATCAGAAGCATCACTTTGTCTTTGATTGATAAATTGATGTATAATTCCACTCACCGGCGGGCTCAAGTTCTCTGGTACTTCATCAACTTCGAAGTCATCACACACAAATACAGTATCTACGTTATATACTTCATCTCCGTGTGGATACACGTAATGAAGCTCAGGACCAGAAAAAACTCCATAAAGTATCATAGAATTAACCTTTAACCCAGTCTCTTCATATAGTTCTCTCTTTGCTGCATCTTCTACCCGTTCCGCTAATTCAATGCATCCCCCATGATGACTCCAACACCCATTATCTTTTCGTTTCTGAAGAAGGATATGTCCATCACGAATTACAATTACACTAGCGCCGCAAATGAGCAGCGGTTTTGTACCTATCATAGATCTCATTGTTTTAACATAACTGTTCATAAAATCATTCCCAATCCTCTCTCCGTAACAAACGATTGCTCCATCTGAGAAACAGCAATCGACCTAAGTTCCGCATCCAAATTAATATTATAATCTAATGGCTTATCTTCCACTAAATCTCCCTTTTTGGAGTTTAATATCCAAGTTCTTCAAGGAGCTCGACTGCTTCCCTTACCTTTTGTTCGCAGATGGTCGTAAACAAATTATCTTTTATTGCTTGCTCTCTACCTCTAACTGTTGATATATCACATCCTAATATATCTCGGCAAACGATAGATCCATATCTACTGCGAAATGCATTTATAAATTCCTCTGTTTTTGCGTAGCAATTCATTTTTGATTCTAAGTCATCGTTCGAATATTGTCCATATTTTAACCCGATAGCAATTACTGCTCCTGAAACTGCCCCGCATATTTCACCTGCACGTACTCCGCTTCCCAGGCCGCTTGTAATCTTACGAGCTGTCTCTAGATCCAAATTATACTTTTCACAGGAAACTGAAAGGACTGATTGTGCACAATTGAATCCACTCTTGAAATAATCGATTGCTTGTTCTGTATTCGTTTTCATGTGGTCGAAATAATCTCTATTTCGTCTATAATTGTACCAATAAATACCAGAAAAGTCACCCTCTTCTTATTAATATTAAGTAGAGGATGACATTTTAATTTTGAAAATTTTGCAAGTCCAACTTTTACATGAATATTCTACCAATCGACTCTTTTATGCACCCTACTTAATCAGCTAGATAATTGCGTAATCGCATGATATGATAGAGAAAATAACAATTTGGAAATATAGACTTATTTATATTGTTAATAACAATACCTTATACAAGAAAGCGCGGAGGGTTAATGAATGGAACTTAACACAATTGGAAGAGAATTTTTCCCTGAGGCAGTAATTCCATTAAGAGTATATAAAGACTTGACGGATATACCTGTGTATTATTAACATAAATGAAGAACGATCAATTATTCAATCCCCAATCGCTTATTTCATTAATGAGTTAGAAACCGTTAAATTAGAGAAAGTACATAACATAAAACTACATATCATTTATTTCCAACCTAAAGTAATTGATTTAAAATTTGACTTGATATTTATTAGACAAGCCTCTCGACTGGATGTAACGGATCCCCAAGTTCAGGATTTATACTGGTTAAACTCTTTCTTAATAAGGGGTGACGGTTATGCTAACCACTATCAATTGACTCAAGCTATGCTAAAAAGATTATTACAACTTGCTGAAAACATTCAAGATGAGTTTGATAACCAGCGAACAGGCTATTGGATATGCAGGGGAAGGTCATTTTTTCTTGAGATGCTTTGTTTTATTTCAAAATTCCATACTAATTCAGCACCAAACATGGAAGTAGCATTAGAATCAGTTTCTGAACTTTTTGAAGATATTTTACTATATATACATACAAATTATACGGATAAACTTACGTTAGCTCATTTAGTAGATACTTTTAATTTGAATCGTACTAGCTTAAATAATTTATTCCGGATATCTACAGGTGAAACGGTGATATCTTATATAATTAAATTAAGAATTGAAATTTCTGCTATGATGTTAAGAGATACTGGAATTCCAGTAAAGGAAATTGGATTTCGGGTAGGTTATGAGGATACTGTAAATTTTGGTCGTACCTTCAAAAAGATCAAGGGATGTAGTCCAAAACAATACAGGGAAGATAACAGCTGGTTACTTCGTTTAGGTTAATTGTATAATTGCATATAAATCCTGTATTTTTACTATTCCTTCAACGTCCAGGTCGGTTTTTCATTGATGAAGAGAATAATGAAAGAAGGAGATTTATGATCAAAATAAAAGAAAAATGCTTAGTTGTCACACTGATAATACTACTTTTAATGACGGTAACTGCTTGTCAAAACAAGAAAGAAAGTTTAGATGTCAGCGCTAATGACGACAATACCGCAAGTTTAGAAAAAAATAATAACTTGGACTCAAGTAAAGATTCTGTGATGAATAATGATAATGAATCCGAGGGAGAAGTGGAAACAAATTCTGAAAACGCTCATAGATTTAGATACCAAGTTAGAAATTTGGCATTACAATTCGAATGGTCCAATATTATGCCAACCTGCAATATTTAATAATTCTATATTTTTTAGTAGCAATGAAGTTTATTTTTCTTTAGACATTAATTCAGGCAAAGAACTCTGGAAATATGATACTAAGGCTGATGCTGCTCAAAAGGAGAGAAAAGATAGATGGGATTATCATGATTCCTCGCCGGTTGTTGATAATAATGTCGTATATTTCGGCAGCGCTCTTGGTCGTGTATTTGGATTTGATGTATCTACTGGAGAGGTAGTATGGGAATTTGCAACTATAGATGCCTCCATTGTACGCCATACCCCATTAATCAATGATGGGATTTTATATGTTGGCGATTGGAATGGAAAGTATTATGCAGTAGATATTAAAACAAACAAAGCTATATGGACTCAAACTTTCAGCGGATCTTTCCATAGCTCATCAACTATTTTTGAGGATACCCTTTACTTTGGAGGAAGAGATTCTAGATTTAATGCCGTTGAGATCGCAACAGGTAATATAAAATGGAGTTACCCACCAGGTTCATGGGCATCAGGAGATCCAATCGTTGCAGAAGGTATACTATATTTCCCTACTTCAGATTCAAAATTAGTATATGCAACCAATATTGAAAATGGAAGTACCATAAAGAAGTACCAAATATACAAAAATTCTTTCGCAAGGTCGGTTATAGTAGATAATATACTTTACATAACCTCAGGAGATGCTTATGAAGAGCCAGGTACGGGTAAAGTACAGGCATTTGAACTAGACGGAGATGGAAAAAGTATTTGGGAAGTGAATGTAGATACAGGTGCCGTATATACCACACCAGTTATACAAAATGGTATGATTTATTTCGGTAGTGAAGATGGTTCATTATATGCGAAACCAATAAATTAAATAATAAACGGGGAGTGTTACAACTGTAAATAAAATAAGTTGTAACACTCCCCTGATGTTTTACAGAAGATATCTATACGCCATTAACTGATACTGCAAGCATTAAGACGAACTCTTTTTCATCATACTCTATCTTTACAAATCCTCCATAAGACTCTGCAACCTTTTCTATATTCCGGATACCAAGGCCATGTGACTTGCCCTTTTTGGATGAAATATAATGCCCCTCCCTAATTTCAAGTTGTCCATTATATGAGTTCTTTATCTTTAAAAGCCACTGTCCCTTTATTGTTCCGACTTCAACGGATACAAAAACTTTTTCTATATTATTTGTTTGTTTACAAGCCTCAATTGCATTTTCTAAAGCATTGCCAAGAACAATGCATAGATCGCTGTCACTCATAGTAGAATGTCGACCAATATTACACCTGCTTTCGAAAGGAATTCCACCTTCTATTGCCCTCAAATAATAATATCCAATAATAGAGTTGGCTACTATATTTTCACAGAATACTGGCAACTGCTTCATTTCTGTCTTTTCAACGAATTCTTTAAGAAAATCTTTTAGCTCACCAAATCTGTTCTCTTCAGCAAGTCGGTCCAATACCCCAATGAAGTGATGCACATCATGTTTAATCTCCCGTATTTCGTTCATCTGTCCGCTTAGTGTAGTATAGTATTCCTTTTGCATTTCTATCTGATTCTTTGCAAGTTCCAGTCGAGATGAGGACTGAGTGAAATCATCGTATAGATCACCCATCCGCATTGCGTATACCCAACTCATAATCAGTGAAAATATAGTCAAAAATAGTAATAGGGTCAATGACATATTCATATAGATTTTCCCATTAATATAGTAGCTATCTATTGTCAATCCTGCAATAACAAAAATTGCAGCCCAGAAAATCACAGTTCCTAATTTTTTAACTGTTTGCCGACCAAGGTATACCTTAATAAATAGATATATATCTAGAATATAGGTAAGCATTGGTATATATACCGACAAGTATTGATTGTAAATACTATTTGGAACAATTAAATAAATCAGGTACAGCAAAATATAGTAGACTAAAAACCCGACCTTTTCTTTCTTATTAAATAGAATACCACATTGCTCCTCTACAAGAAAAATCAGTAGATATTTTAATGCAAAAGTAGCAAAATACATCAACTCATTCGTTGACTCATATGAGAGATTAAAGAACAAAACGTCTTGCCAAGAACTGTAAAACTCTGATGTAAGCATCATACGGAGTATAATAAAAATAATCATAACTGGCATCCAAAAAGAATGTAGCTTACTTCGAACTGATATTGTATATACAGCAAGTAGACTAAAAAATGAAAATAGAGCAATTCCAAATAGAACAAACCTAATATTTCCCCTAGTATTATTATCCCTTACCGTCTGATAAAAGTCACTCAGAACTGGTGTCATGTAGAGTCCTGAAAATCGGGTGGTGGCGACCTCTATTACAACTTCATGTATATCTCCATCTGAAAGCATTACAGGGTACAACTTTGCTTTAGGAATTGTAAACCATAGCCTGCAGAGGATAATCTTTTACCATTAACTTTATATCCCGACCAGGAATCAGGCACTTCGATCATCAGATCTGCAGTATATATCTTATCAGGCTCGGATTCCACGAAACTGTTCCAGTAAAACTCCCATTGCCCATCCAAAAATATATCCCCATCCACTTGATCAACTCCCGACAAATCGAGACTACCATTCACAGCTTTCGGTAAATTCGTAATATCATGATAAAAATATGTGAAAATAACCGGCAAATTAATTAATACAATAGCTAAAACAATACACCATATGTGAAACCATACTCTTTTTTTGGTATTTATCATCTTATATCCCTCTATTCAAATGAGCAAAGAGATACTCAAAATACTTATCTTTTGCATACTTTAGATACTTTTTTGAGATGCTAATCACTTCATTATCAATACGAAAATACTTATCTCCCATTTCTGATATAGGAACGATATTAACTGTAAAGCTCTGATGGCACCTAATAAATAACTCTTCAGGGAGTTGCTTTAATATATCATCCATTTTTGCGTAACACTGCAATATGTTGTGGTTTGACATATGGAAATATATAATTTTATCTTTACTCTCTATGTAAGTGCCTGGTCTAAAGTTCGGTTCAATTTCACTTTATCTATTGGTTTAAGAAGGTAGTTAAAAGCGAATACCTCATATGCCTCCGCGTAATGCTCATCGCTTGAAGAGAAGAAAATTATTATCGTATCATTCATTCTAGCACGAATTTTGCCTGCTGCTTCAACTCCGTTCAACCCAGGCATATAAATATCTAAAAAAAGAATATCAAAAAGAATTTTAGAATCATACAAATCTTCAAGAAGCGATTCTGCATTCATATAAGTCGTAATTTTAAAAGAATGGTCATATTCATACAATGCTTCTGAAAGCATTTTAATATCGTTTGCCTTATCGTCACAAATTCCTATTTTAATACTCATAAAAATTCTTTGTATTATTGATTATAATGTCAAAAGTATTTAGTTTTACTTTCACACACAACAAATAGTGTCTCGACGTTTCAACGAACACTATTTGTTGTGTGTGATTATGTAAAACTTACTTTTGATACTATAATCATTATTGTAATCTTATTCATATGTATTTTATCATATGTTTTTAAACACGTATAGGAAGCGGAAGCAATTTTATCCAAATAAAAACCTATGTAATAAATGATGTGACCCTAAAAAGTCTAACTTATTGGGGTCACATCAAAAACATAGGTTTTTTACTATTATTTCAATAAACTTTGTATAAACGTCGCAACAACTTTTGCTGCCTCTGCACGAGTTGCCGGTTTAGCAGGGTCGAATGTTCCATCTCCCTTGCCATCAATTATAGAAACACTATTTATATAGTTTACTGCATCGAAAGCCCAACTACTAATTAATTCATTATCCTTAAACTCTTCCACTGAATGACTAACTAACTTAACTTCACTAAACTTTATAAAGTTATGTAACATTACAGTCATTTGCTCTCTCGTAATACTTGCATCTGGGTCAAATTTGTTGTCTCCAACTCCATTTGCTATCCCATTTTTACTTGCCCACATAACATATGAAGCATACCAAGTATTACTTGAAACATCTTCAAAATCAGAGACTTTGTAGCCTTCTAATACGCTATTATCCAAACCAGATGCACCAAATACCATTTTAGTAAACTGTGCCCTTGTCACTTGAGCTTCTGGCGTAAATTTCCCATATCCAACTCCGACAATTATATTTCTCGCAGCAAGATACGTGATATA
>JAQSXR010000038.1 GCA_029256575.1 Clostridiales bacterium
TCCAGTAGAATATAGACTCAACCTCTTGGCTGCATAAAGAAATAGCGTAGCAGTTAAAAACTACTACACTATAAAGTCTAACTTATTGGGGTCACATCAGACTTTGTCTATGAGCTTTTATAGCCTCTTTTATATAGAAAGGCGTGTCCGAATTTCAGTACTACTGTCTATATTTAGAGTTTAAATTTTTCTACCATCTTCATGAGCATGTCAGAGCTTTCTCTTGAAATATCTGATTGCTTCATAACTTCCTCTGATTTTTCAACAACAGTCATTGCCTTACGAGCTATATCAGTCGTACCCTCCGCACCTTCATTTGCCGCTAGAGAAACTTGACCTATTGTCTTTATCATCTCTTGAATAGAGGCAGCAAGTTGCTCAGAAGTTGCGCTAAAATCCGTAACCAAATCATCAACAAATTCTGCGTCTTTATCGTACTGATCTCCTATTTGTACAAGCGTATCATAATCCTTTAGAACCTGTTTATCTATGAACTCTAATACCTCTTCAGAACTAGAGGAAAGATTTGCTACAGCAGTTACTACCGTCATTGTAATATTTTGAATCCCATTAGCAGCGCTCTTTGAATCTTCTGCAAGCTTTCTTATTTCATCTGCCACAACAGCAAACCCTTTGCCTGCATCCCCTGCTCTTGCTGCTTCAATGGCCGCATTCAAGGCAAGTAGATTGGTTTGAGCAGTAATCTGCAATATCGCATCTGATAAAACCATTATTTGATCAACTGCTTTTGACTGTTCTATAGCTCTTCTAAGTTTTTCTTGTGTACTATAATAAACTTTACTAGCACTTTCTTGAGATACAGTTGCATTTCCCTTAATTTCCCTTGCCCTTGTGCTGATTTCACCGGCTGAAATCGCACCCTGTTGAGCCTTAGTTGCAATTGTTTCAACTGCTTGATCAATTTCTGCAGCCGTTGCATTCATTTCCTCTGAGGAAGCTGCTGTTTCTTCCATACCAGCAGACAATTCTTCTGTAGTGGAGGATACTTCTTCAATCTGTGAAGTTAACTCTAGCATGTACTTTCCTGTTGCATTAACAGATCCTTCCACCCGCTGTGCCTCATTTATAACGCCTTTCACCACTTCTTTGATAGATATTTGCATGGCATCCATTGATTTTAGTAATATACCTATTTCATCTTTTGATTTTGAAAACTTTTGTGAACTCTCTCTTGTAAAATCACCTGTCGATAACAACATCATATGCTCAGATGCAAATTTTATTGGAGTTGATATACTCTTTGCAAAATAATATGTAACTCCCATTCCTAATAGGAGGAATATGACAGAAGCTATAATGCTTCCGTTTCTCATTTTATTCAAACCTGATAAAACTTCATCTTTTGGAGCTGCTATCGCTAGAGAGTATTCTGTTCCTTTTACTGGTGCAAAGCCCATATATTTTACTAGCCCATTGTATTCGTATTCTCCTGCTCCAGTCTTACCCTCTATCATACGTTTTTCTAAATCTACAAGAGATGATAGGTTTGAATTTTTTTTAATATTTTCTAAATCGTTATCAGCAGCTTTCACCAATTCAAAATTGCTATGTGCCACTTTAACACCTTTATTATTAATCATAAAAGCTTTCCCAGATTCACCAAAATTTACATCATTTGTAATCTCTGTCAGATTAGCTCCATCTCTAAAGGCTGCTAATACTGCCACAACCTGTCCATTTCTTATAATCGGTACTGAGTAAACCACAATTAACGAACCATCATCCCTGCTAATAATCGGATCTGAAACACTTCTGTTTCCTAAAAGTGAACTTTGAAAATATGCCCTGTCTGATATATTAATGTCTTTACCCCTTGAAGTTATCGCAGTTCCATCCAGCTCTGCTAAAATCATGGAAATATGGTTATTTCTCTCTAATTCTTCATTCATAACCTTCATTTTTTCTTCCAATGTGCTATCTAACTCGGTAAACACATTTTGTCCAGCAACTGCCTCAAGTGTATCCAATACCGAATTGATTCTTTCAGATACCGTATCAGCTCCTTGCTGTGCTAATTCAATTAAACTAGCGTTTACTTCTGCTGTAATAGCACTCGCGGCACTTATATAGGAACTAATGCCCAATCCAACACACACCAATAATAGTAACGCCCCAATGGAAATATTCAGCTTTGTTTTAATGCTTTTCATATGATTTTCCTCCATATAATATTGTGAGTGGTACCGATAGCAATATTCACATTAGCTTCTACGGTTAATATTACATAATGTGGTATTAATCGGTATTATATATTACATTTCGTGATATGTCAATGTGTATTCCACCTGTTCATAAAGTGTGGTATTATATATACATACGGTATAAAAGGAGTGATTGATTTGAGTAATTTCGCTAAACGTTTAAAAAAACTTCGCATCAAAAATAAGATTTTGCAAAAAGATATATCAACTGATTTAGGAGTTGCTCAAACTACTATTTCAAATTATGAAAAAGGTGTAAGGTTTCCAGACGAAGCTACACTTAAAACTATAGCCTCTTATTTTAATGTCACGATAGACTATTTATTGGGTTATGCCCCTGAAAATGATACTTTTTCTACGTATAAAAACCAACCTATACTAGAATCAAATATATTAACTAACCCAACAACATTAACATTACTCGCTCAACGATATATGAACTATCTTATGGAGGGAAAGAGCGAAGAAGCAAGAACACTTCTTGTTGATGCTGTAAATAGAGGTGAAGATCTGAAAAGTATTTACATTAATATTTTCGAAAGAACATTAGTGGAAATTGGTACATTATGGAATTCCTCTAGAATTGATGTTTTTCAAGAGCATTATTTTACAGAAGCTACCCAAATGATCATGTCTCAAGTTAATGCATTAAGACCTAGAAGTGAAAGCAAAGATTATGCTATGATATCTTTGTCTACTGGTGGTGAACTTCATAATATCGGCATTAGAATGGTGACTGATTTCATGTCGATGGATGGGTGGAAAACTTACTTTCTAGGCTCTAATGTTCCAAGTGAAAGTTTAATCAAGGCAGCTGATTATTACCATGCAGATGTTATTGCAATATCGTGCACTATGTCCTATCATGTCAACTCTGTATTGAGTTTAATTAAAACCATACATTCATCACATTTAATAAAAAAGCCTAAAATTATTGTAGGTGGCTTGGCATTTAATTATGATAAACTTCTATGGAAAAGAGTACAGGCAGATGGATATGCCTGTTCTGCCTCAGAATGTGTTGAGCTTGCAAATAAGCTGGTTAAATAGCGTTAGGGACTGCATTAACAAAAAATCTGAGTGTCATAATACCACTCAGATTTTTATTGATAATATCCTATATTTACTACCCTTTAACACTTCCAAGTGTAATTCCTCTAACAATACTTTTCGAGAGGAACAAGTATACAATAACAACTGGTAAAACAGCTAATGCAATTAACATATATACTTGACCCATATCAAATTTGAGGAAATCTGCACTTCTTAACTGTGCAATCAAAATCGGTAAGGTCTTTTTATTTGATTTATTTAATAACAATGCTGGGATAAAATAATTATTCCAAGAAGCTACAAATGTAAAAATAATCTGTACTGCCATAGCTGGTTTCATAATTGGAAGTACTATTTGATTGAAAATACGAAATTCATGAGCCCCATCAATTCTGGCTGCTTCGACCATGTCAATCGGTAAAACACTCGACATATATTGCTTCATAAAGAAAAACACGATTGGTGCAGCGATTGATGGAATCGTGAGTGGAATAAATGAATTCATTAAATTCATGTCCCTCACCAATTTTATAAATCCAAGCGCAGTTACCTGTGAAGGTATCATCATAACCATCAAAATGAATGCAAATGCATATTTTTTGAATTTGAAATCATATATGTGTATCGCAAATGCTGTCATTGCGGAAAAATAGGTAGCGAGCAATGCCGAACATGTTGATACAAAAAAGCTGTTAACGAGGCCAGTTAATACTGGAAGCTGTTTATTCGCTAGGAGATTTTTTAAATTGTTCATAAAAGATTTTCCAGGTAAAAGAGAAAATCCTTTTTGAATATCCGGGTGAGACCTAGTAGTATTAATAATCAATATGTAGAATGAAAATAAGCATAATATTGAAATTATTACTAATACAATATAGGCAAATCCTCTTTGACTATTTAACATCAATTTCTCATGTTTTTTTCTAGTTTTCACATGAATCCCCCCTCTTTCTCTTCATAACTTTTTCAGCGAATCGGTCCTTTGTGATATAGCGAAATACAAAAAAGCTTAATATACATGTGACTATAAATAATATTACAGACAATGCCCCTGCCATACCATAATTTTTACTATATAAATGTTTATTTAGGTACATAATTGCCGTCATACTAGTTCTATTTGGATTACCATTTCCGTTCGTTAATATCTGTGGTACATCAAACATCTGAATTCCACCAATTAGTGAAGTAATCAAAACATATGCAAGTATCGGTTTAATGAGTGGCATTGTAATCTTTTTATACGTCTGCCAGGAATTGGCCCCATCGATTTGTGCTGCTTCAAAAAGGGACGTATCGATTCCCATAATTGCTGCCATTAAAATGATCGTAGTATTTCCAAACCACATCAGATAGTTCATAAATGCTATTAATCCTCGCGTTCCAGCTACTTCAGCTAGAAAACGATATGTAGGTAGTCCCATTGAATTTAGTAGATTATTAACAGGACCGGCATCTGAAAACATAGTAAAAAATAACATTGAAAATGCGGAAGCCATAATAATATTAGGCATATAAAAAACTGTTTTAAAAAATCCTGTGCATTTTAATTTTAGTTTCAAATCCGTAAACCAAGCAGCTAATAATAGAGAAAATATTATTTGGGGAATAAATCCCATCATCCATATAACAAAAGTATTTTTTAAATATACGGGCAATTCACTCTTAAAAAAGATTGAACTATAGTTATCAAACCCTATAAATTTAGGACCAATTTGTGTTAATCCGCTCATATAGTTTTCAAAAAAACTATTGTATATTGTTGAAATCAACGGTATTAATGAAAATACTATATAAGTAATGAAGAATGGTATTAAAAATATATATCCCCATTTGGTATAGTTGACATATTTAGTTTTTCTTTTCATAGCATATATACCTCACTAACTTAATTGGAACACGACGTTATCGTGTTCCAATGTATTTATAATAATTACTCCTCTTTATACACGTTACTATTTTTTAAGATTCGGATATTTTTCGATAGCTGCATTATAGAAGTTACTAAGAGCTGTGTCTTTATCAACATTACCATCAAAGTAATCCTTGAACGCTTTCTGGAATTCTTCGGTCAAACCTTGATCATAAGGTGAAATATTACTCATATCAATCTTAGTTGCTGATTCTGCAAATAATTTAATATGATTTTGCCCACCTAAGAAATCTGATTTAAAATCACCTGCTGCAAGTTCATTCATTGCTGCTTGATTATTTGTATAATCCTGTGTATCCACAGTAATTTGTTTTAATACGGCAGCATCACATGTCATTACATACATAATATCTTTAATTAATGAAGCATTGTCCGTTCCAGCTGCTGCACAAATCCATGTTCCACCCCAATAATAACTTTCAGGACCATAACATACTGCATAATCTCCATAAATACCATTTCCAACTTCTTCTTTTCCGCCTTCATCTTTTGAAGTTTCAAGTGCATTGCCAAGTAAAGTGAAGTTAATTCCCCATGTTGAGTAGAAGAATCCAAATACTTTACCATCTGGTCCTTGATCTGCTGACCATTCTGGAGCCCACAAAGAAGTTTTATTATTATATCCTTTATCTGTAAATGATTTTGTCTGATCTACCCATTTCATAAGATTCGCATCTACAGTTATGACATCATTCGTTACCCATGGAGCTGAAATATTGTTCGCAAATGTACGATAAGAATCGTCGTAACCTGAAAGCATCTTATAACCTTTTGCTGATGCTTGGTCTGCTACTTCATTAAATTTAGTCCAATCAGCAAGTGCTTTTTGTACTTCAGCAGGATCATCCGTACCTAATATATCTTTGGCAATTGAACGTCTATAAGCAAATAATCCTGGAGTTGCTTGCCATGTAACACCTTTTTGAACTCCGTTTCCATTCGTTACAATATCTTTCGTATATTGATATTGTTGCGATAAATCAGCTTCGCTCAAACCTATATCATTAACTACATCCAAAGTATAGTCTGTATTAACATATTTTAAAGCATAATCTGCTTCTACGAGAAATATATCAATCTTGTCATCAGCTGAGGCAGATTCTTGATTTAAAAGTGCAGCATCTAATGCATTTTGATATGCGTTATTTTCATTCGGTGTAACAATAAAATTAACTACAACATCCTCTGGTAACTTTCCACTTTTCTTGAAATACTCAAATCGATCTTGAAATTCTGTATTCCAACAATAAATATTTAATACTTTACCTTGCTCTTTTGCTGTTTGCGTTACAACTTCTTGATCATCTGTTGTTTGTGTTACAACATCTTGATCATCTGTTTTTTGTTTTACAACTTCTTTATCCCCATCAGAACCGCAACCCACTAACGATGTTATTACCAAAATACATACTAATAATAAACTAAACAATTTCTTTTTCATATAAACCCTCCTTGAATTATAAAACATTTTAATTGCTTCCCTATCTGAAGTTGCAATGGAATTAAATCTTATTTTCCCCTACAGACTCTCCAGATATAATTCTTCCCTCTACAATAATCCTTTTTGCAAATGCATTTTTCGGTTTTTCAATCGTGTCAATCAGCTCCCTGGCAGCACTTTTACCGATTTTATCTGTGTCTTGTTTTACTGTAGTTGTTCTTGGATTTAACATTTGTGATAATTTCGTTCCATCATATCCAGCCATTGAGATATCTTCCGGAACTTTTAACCCTCTATTTTTTACTGCATTGTTACCACCCGTTACCGATAAATCATCTGGATAGATAATGCAGGTTGGAGGCTCTTTTAAATCCAATAATTCATAAGTTGCATCTTCCGCCTGTTGTGAATCTAGATATGACGACGGTTTTACATACTCATCATTGATCTCAATATGTAATTCTTCTAGGGTATTGTAGTACGCTGCAAGACGATCTCTTGTTACTGCTTTTTCCCTTTGTCCATGAATATATGCTATTCTGCGATGCCCCATACTATACACATATTGAACAAGTTCTTTCATTCCTTTTACATTGTCAGATATCACCGACGTACAGTTATTAAATATATAATCGATTGTCACTGTTGGAATAATCCCCTCAATTAATTCCAGCACTTCTGGATCCTCAAAATCTGTACAAGCAATTATAACGCCATCAAAGTTCCGATATTTGCAATGTTGATAATATGTCATTTTACTGTTGTGAGTATTTATAAAGGTGATATCATACCCTCTACTTTCTGCTTCTACTCTAACCCCTTCAAGTACTGCCGAAAAATACTCATGTGTTAAACCGCTATGAGCTTCATCATTAAGTAAAACTCCAATATTATAAGTACGGTGTGTCTTTAGCGATCTTGCTGCTGAGTTAGGATAGTAACCCATATCTGCAGCGACCCCCTTAATACTCAATCTGGTTTCTTCACCGATATCCTTATAGTCATTGAGTGCCTTGCTAACTGTTGCAACTGAAACATTACAACGTTTTGCTATATCTTTCATTGAAACCATAGTATCTTATATCCTTTCTTGTAACTTGTACCTTGTAACTTGTAACTTGTAACTTGTAACTTAATCGTTTTCGTAATTTAAATATATCA
Organism: Clostridiales bacterium; assembly: GCA_029256575.1. Classification (GTDB taxonomy): domain Bacteria; phylum Bacillota; class Clostridia; order Lachnospirales; family JAQSXR01; genus JAQSXR01. The sequence continues at coordinate 7,811 of JAQSXR010000038.1, forward strand.
TGCAAATTTTGTAAATGCAATCTTTATTACATTTTCTCTAATTTTAACAATTATCAACCTCTTTTTTATGCACATTGCACAAACTTGAATGATACTGTTGATTTTTTAACAGTATTTTCATATACTTAAATTATAGTATTTTAAAACCTTTTATCCTTTTTATTCAAATTACTTAATCGTTTTCTTAATCGTTTTCTTAATCGTTTCATAATCGTTTTCTAATTTCATTGTTACCTTTAATGGTGTTTCATTTCGAATAAACAAAATGAAGAACAATTAAGTTCTTCGTATTCATTAGTCAATTAAATAATAAGGAGCGCAAATTATGAATTATGGACATTTTGACGATTTAGAAAAAGAGTATATAATCACTACTCCACAAACTCCACTTCCATGGATTAATTATCTTGGATGTGAAAATTTCTTCTCTATAATATCTAATACAGGAGGAGGTTACAGTTTCTATAAAGATGCGAAACTACTCCGATTAACAAGGTATCGCTACAACAATGCTCCACTTGATAGCAACGGGCGTTACTATTATATCAAAGAGAACGATACAATATGGAATCCTGGATGGCAGCCAACCCAGACCGAACTAGACAGTTATTCATGTCACCACGGTCTAGGTTATACGAAAATGTACGGTCAAAAAAATAAACTTGAAGCTTCTGTCACTGCCTTTGTACCAATTGGTGACAATTGTGAAATCAATAAAGTTACCTTAACAAATAATAGTTCAGAAACGAAGACATTTTCACTTTTTTCCTATGTAGAATTTTGTCTTTGGAATGCTGTAGAGGATATGACTAACTTTCAAAAGAATTACAATACTGGAGAAGTTGAAGTCGAAGGCTCATGTATTTATCATAAGACGGAATATCGTGAACGACGTAATCACTATGCGGTTTATTCTGTAAATTCACCTGTTACTGGATTTGATACGGATCGCGAATCTTTCCTTGGTACATATGGCAGTCCTTCCAAACCACAAGTAATCGCAAACGGAAATTCAAGTAATTCCATTGCGAGTGGATGGTCTCCTGTTGGTTCCTTCCATTTATCCATTACCCTAGAACCAGGTGAAGAAAAAACTTATGTTTTCATACTCGGATACATAGAGAATAAGGAAGATGATAAATGGGAATCTTTCGGAGTAATTAATAAAGAACCTGCAAAACAATTACTTGCTAAATATCAAGATGTCTCACAAGTTGATCTTGCTTTGTCCAAGTTAAAAAGCTACTGGAATCAATTATTATCCCGCTTTAATTTGGAAACAGAGGATAATAAGCTTTGTAGAATGGTAAATATTTGGAACCAATATCAGTGCATGGCCACCTTTAATATGTCTCGTTCCGCATCCTATTATGAGTCAGGAACTGGTCGTGGAATGGGATTCCGTGACTCTTGCCAAGATTTATTAGGTTTTGTACATTTGATTCCTGAATCTGCAAGACAACGAATTCTAGATATAGCAGCGACACAGTTTGAAAATGGAAGCGCTTATCACCAATATCAACCTTTGACGAAAAAAGGGAATTCCGACATTGGAAGCGGCTTTAATGACGATCCATTATGGCTCATAGCCGGAACCGCTGCCTATATCAAAGAGACTGGCGATTATAGCATTTTTGATGAACTGGTTGCATTTGATAGTGATTTGAGCAAAGCTGCCCCTCTTATGGAGCATTTACGCCGTTCATTTGCATTCACTACTACTCATTTGGGCCCTCACAAACTCCCTCTCATCGGTAGAGCTGACTGGAATGACTGCCTGAATCTGAATTGCTTTTCTACCGTACCGGATGAATCATTCCAAACTACTGGGGCCTCTGACGGACCTGTAGCTGAGTCCTTATTTATAGCTGCAATGTACGTAAAATACGGCACTGACTATGCAAAAATATGTAGATATCTAGGATATACCGAAGAAGCGGATACGGTTAGCAAAAATGTAACTGCTATGTATGATTCCGTGATCACATCTGGCTGGGACGGTGACTGGTTCCTTCGTGCTTACGATGCTTCAAGTGAAAAAATAGGTTCCAAAGAATGTGAAGATGGTAAAATATATATTGAGCCTCAAGGTTTTTGTGTTATGGCAGGTATCGGCGTGAAGGAAGGGCTAGCAAATGTTGCGCTTGCATCTGTTGAAAAACATCTCGATACTCCATACGGAATTGTTCTTCTTCATCCTGCGTACCGTAATTATCATGTGAATCTTGGTGAAGTATCCGCATATCCAGTAGGATATAAAGAAAATGGTGGAATCTTCTGCCATAATAATCCTTGGATTTCTATTGCTGAAACTATTCTAGGTCATGGAACTCGTGCATTTGATGTATATAGAAAGATATGTCCTGCATATCTTGAAGAAATCAGTGAAATACATAAAACAGAGCCATATGTTTATTCACAAATGATCGCGGGCAAAGAAGCATCTCGTCATGGCGAAGCCAAAAACAGTTGGTTAACCGGAACTGCTGCTTGGACATTCACAAATGTGTCCCAACATATCTTAGGTATCAGACCAGAATTTGAAGGGTTAACAATTGATCCTTGTATACCATCTACTACGAAAGAATTAAAGATTACTAGAGTATATCGGAATGCAACCTATAACATTTTGATTCAGAATCCGAATGGTGTAGAAAAAGGCTTATCTAGTCTATCAATCGATGGTGAATTAATTGATGGAAATACAATTCCTTTGGTTGATGGCAAAGAAGAGTATAATGTTGTAGCAATTATGGGAAATTAATATATTTTACTCATCCTTAGAGGCTATTTAATTTATTTATAGTCTCTTAGGAACTCCCTTTTACATAATTAGAAATGAATAAAATAATTTTATAAGGAGGCATGTCTTATGTCGTTAAGTACAAGTTTTAAGCATGATTTTGTTTGGGGAGTTGCTTCCTCATCCTATCAGATTGAAGGTGGTTGGAATAGTGATGGAAAGGGACCTTCTATCTGGGATACGTTTTGCCATCAAAGTTCTAACATTGCCTACAAGCAATCTGGAGACACCTCATGTAATCACTATGAAAAATATATCGACGACATTAAACTTATGCATTCCTTAGGAATCAAAGCATATCGTTTTTCAATTTCATGGCCTAGAATTTTCTCAAATGGTGACCAATCAATAAACAAAAAAGGTTTAGAATTTTATGACAAATTAGTGGATACGCTAATTGGGTATCAAATCGTTCCCTATATCACCCTATACCACTGGGATCTTCCACAGTGCTTAGAAGATCTAGGCGGATGGCAAAGTCGCGAAACAGCAATTGCATTCTCTCACTATGCTGCATTTATTTGCGAACATTTTTCAGATCGTGTCAAACATTTCATAACTATTAATGAGCCTCAAATAATTTCATTTCTTGGTTATCACACAGGCATTCACGCACCTGGACTGAAGCTTTCAATGAAGGAGACCTTAAATGTCCTTCACAACCTAGGTTTGGCACATGGAATGGCTGTAAGTGCAATGCGTTCGGTAGCAAGTAGACCAGTACTAATAGGTTTTTCAAGTACCGGAAATCTTTGCTATCCTGCTAGTAGTAAATCAGAAGATATTGATACTGCTAGAGGCATGTCATTTACCGTAACAAAAGAGAATTGGATGTTTTGTCATTCTATCTTTTGCGATGCTGTATGTCTTGGGAAATACCCTGATATAGATGGAATTCCAATGCATGAACTTTATTCCTTTATTAAAGATGGTGATATGCAAATTATAAATCAACCAATCGATTTCTTCGGGGTTAACATCTATAATGGTCACTGTGTTGATTCTAACGGATATATAGAAAAAGAACCTGGCTTTCCTCGTACCGCACTAAAATGGCCCATTACTCCTGGTGTCATGAATTGGGGTGTCCGCTTTTTAGCTGAGAGATATAATCTCCCTATATACATTTCAGAAAATGGTCTGTCCTGCAATGATAAAATATACCTTGACGGAAAAGTTCATGACCCGGAACGGATTGATTTCTTACAACGTTACTTAATTGAATTACACAAAGCATACGCAGATGGAATCGATATCCTTGGTTATTTTCATTGGTCATTCACAGATAATTTTGAATGGCACAATGGGTATGAAGAGAGATTCGGATTGGTATTCGTTGATTATGCTACACAAGAACGGATTGTAAAGGATTCCGGATATTGGTATGCTGATTTTATAAAAAGTTAATGCTAACTCCAATTGGTAATGCACCTTTGACAACCTTTTCCCAAGGCTCGCCTATTACGGAATCTAGGATAACGATTGCCCCATGGTCCTCCTCCGTTCGAATTAATCTTCCACAACCTTGTTTTAATTTAAGACCCATTTCCGGATAGTCTATTGTAATCGCTGGATCTAATCCTTGTTTCTTAGCCTCTATACGTTGCACTTCAATGATAGGATCTAGCGATGGAAATGGTAGTTGCCAAACGATAAGCATTGTTAATGCCTCACCAGGCACATCAATTCCTTCCCAAAAATTAGTACCAATCAATACTGAGGTCTCTTCCTCTCGAAACTTCCTTACAAGATAGCCTCGCTCTCCTTTATCTTCCCATAAAACTTCGAACGGCAATGGATACTTCTCTAAACTCTTTCTAATTTTTCGAACTTCTTCCATAGAATTTGTAAGTACGAGAGCCCGTCCCCCATTTTGACTTAATAAAGAGACTAATTTGGTAAACCGATCCTCCCTACTATTTGTAGACTGTGTTAAATACACAACCGCTTGTTTTTCTAAATCAAAAGGACTTCCAACTGTAGATTTGGATGCATTCTTTACCCCAAGTGTTCTTATAAAGTAATTGAAATCACCTTCGTTACTTAAGGTTGCAGAGGTAAAGATCACTGGTAATCCCTTTCGAAATAAATGCTGATCCAACATCTCGCTTATATTCTTAGGAACCACCCAAAAGCTATCATCTCGTTTATCTACCCAAGGTATGATATCTGTACTTTTATTTCTAACGAATCGATTCAAGGCCCTTATCGCACGTTCAATTTGTCCTTCATATGCTTGTATCAGACTCATTGGTAATGATTCATTGTATAGTTCTTGTTCCACTTGCATCTCAAAAAGGAGCTCTCCCAATGTCTTATGAAAGGTACTTGCCGTTCTTAGTAAGGTATCATTGATACGAAGTGATAGTCGTTCTGAACGTTCATCCGGTATCACCCGGCTACTTAGACAGGTAAAAAACTCATTCGATGCGTCTTCTACCGCAACGATTATCGAAGCAAATGAATCCCTAGCTCCTTGTATATCTTCAAGTGATAAGATAATAGTATCGATTTCTTCCTTACTAATTTGTTCACCAGCCTGCATAGCTGCGGGAAGCATTATTTTATGCCCCTCATCGAAAATGACTGCCGAATAGCTTGGAAGTATCGGTAATTTCCCATCCGCGATACGCTCCTCGCGCGTCCATAAGTCTTGAAAAAAGATTTCATGGCCTGCTATAATTAAATCTTTCGTAGGTCTATAATGTTCTCTTGCTTTAACGAGTTTGCAAAAGCCACGGCTTGAACATAGTTCACAAACCATTGATTCATCCCACCCAATCCTCTTCCATACACGGTCTGATATGGTCGGTATTTCGGAACGTTCACCTCGTTTCGTTTTATTTATCCACTGTTTCATCTCAGTCGAAATCAAATCTGATTCACCAGTATCCTCCACTTTTACATCACAGATATACTGACGTGGATCCTTTGCCATTCGTGCATCTATCTCGAAGCCTAGTAATCTTGAAAGGGTTAGAATATCTCCCTCACATCCTGCAAGCTGTTCTTGAAGTGCTGTAGTGGCACATGCAATCACTACCGGTTTCCCACTAAAGCGAGCATAAGCAATTGCGGATAGTAAGTAGGCAAATGTTTTACCAGTCCCAAGGCCCGCTTCTGCTAAGTGAACCTTTTTGTTGCAAACTGCATCTGCAAATTGATAAGCCGTATATACTTGTTCCTCACGTACTTCGTATCCGTGCTCTGGAAGGATATCATAAAAAACGTCACCAATCCACTCCGTTAATTTAACTTTAAATTCTTCTTTGCTATTATATTCAAATGGCACTTTTACTTTCATCTCTTTTATAATTTAAGTCTCATTTCTGGATATATTTAATATATTCTCAAGCGTAGTCAAGAGTAGCCCAGCATTTTTTATCGTATTTTCGCTTACAATATAATTCAAGCTTAAGAATTGATTTAAAGTTACTTTTTCCAAAGAGATTTCTTTGTTTACCCATTCCACTGTTTCTTGTGTTAAGTAATTAGATTCAATTAATAAATCCAACAAGTCAGGTATATAATTTTCATTCCTATCTTTCCAACTCATCTTCTCTATTATTTTTTCTAATCCTTTTATCAAATTAATAATTTCACCATTATCATCCTTTTTGTTGATAATCCCTACCGCTTTTAATAAAATATCCTGCTCAATTACCCCGCGATAATAAGCGTTACTGAATTGTTTTAGTTCATTTTTTGAAAGATTTTGAAATTCAGTTTCCTTCGTAGTTGTTTTATAATTATACTTTTCAATACGGTCTAACATCTCGTAAATTCTAGAAGGAGCTGCTGCAATGATTTGAATTTCTGTCACAAGTAACTCTTGCAAGGTTTCTACAATAGCATCATTTGATATTTCACTACATGCAATAACGTATTTCCCATCTATCCTTTTCCCCACGGGTACCACCATTAAAGTCTTTGCTTGTTGTATACTCATCTTATTGATCCAGCTTGTATCGTAGTTATCCATGTCAAGATCTGGTTCATAGTATTCTATCTTCTTTTGAGATGCAAGCGTACTGTATAAGGTCGTTTCATTCATGAAGCCAAGAGCCATTAAACTTTCCCCCAGCCTTATTCCCATTCTTTGCTGATAATAGAGTCCTGTTTCTAACTGTTCGGGTGATATGAGTCTCCTTTCAAGAAGCACTTTCCCAAGCTGCTGTTTATTTTCAAGTAAGGCAGTAGAATGTGCAATATCATATACATATACAATATCTTCCGTAAGAACGAAATATTTTTTTGTTTTTATATCAAAGATAACTCGCTTATCCAAGTCAATGGCTAAATCAACCAATCCTTGTAGATTTAATATATTAACAAGAAGTTTCCCTGTAATCGTAACATTGCCCTCTGTTATCCATTCTTTATATCGTTTATGCTCAATTGCTGCTTTACTCTTAGATAAATTTCTCGATAGAATACTAATAAGTATAATAATTAAAACAAAACTAACGGATACAGGAAATAGGTTTTCGCGAATAATATCTAGAAATGACATTTCTCCCCCCAAGTTATTGCTATCTATTATCAATGGCACTTGAGAAACCGCATCTATTGATTTACTAATTGAAAAAGTATTCGTCTGTAAGGATATCGGGAATTCTTGAACGATTTCTCTTTCAATCGGAACCCCATTTGCTGTTCCATCCACTCTAATTATTGATGATACAACTAATTGAAAAAAACCAGCGGGGAACATAAGTTCCTCTCTGACCTCGTTAACCAATTCATATGCAGAAAGTACATCTAGTGATACCCCCAGGGTTCTAAATTCAGACTGGTCTGCCTTCCCCTCGATTCCTTTTGACAAAGTAAATGTACGTATCCTAGGATTATTTATTTGATAGGTCCAATAAACCTGTGATTTATCATCTATCGCCTGAATATAGACTTGAATCTCTATAGACCCTTCTAGCAGTCCATTCTCAAACCCATCTAACTCTATAAGAGGTGTAACGTTAATTTCGGGCAATGCAGCATAAAAATAAGCAACCATACCTTGTTTAAATACAGTTCCGGCAGGCCAAATTCTTAAATCTTTGTTTGAAGTAATCTTATATTCCGGTGTTATTGTCAAGAATAATTCCTGAATAGGCTCAGATGTATTATTATTTGACTGAATACTCCAATAAGTCCATTGAAATGACAATATTAGTAGTGCTATTATTAATATAATGATACTTTTATTCCGTACCCTGTTCAAGGTATCACCTTCTACTCACATGTTTTATTGATAAATTATTTGACGAGGTGTGTTAATTGTATTCTTTAGCCCCATGGTAAACATACCATTCTTATCGTTAGCTAAGAATTCAAATGTAGTTACGACTTCTCTTGATTGATTGTGTATAATTGCTATTTGAATATCCACTGTTTGCCCAGGTTCAAGTATTAAATCAGCTCGCGCAGTTGACTTCCCATAAGTAAATTCACTACCAAATTCTCCTATTTGCATACCTTGCCATAGGTTCTTATTCGTAATTAATGAAAAGTCAGATTGGATCATAACGATAAGATTAATCGTAAACTTAGCATTGTTCGTAATGCTCCCAACCGTAGCATAATCTTTATTCAAATCATAAACATATTGATTATTAAACCCATTTAGTTTTAAAATCGATTCGGTATCATCCGCAATATTTACTGTTGTACTTCTTTCTAATCTTCCTTGACTTATGGCCCCGCTATTAGCAAGAGAAGATATCGAAAATATTAAACTAAGCATAAAAAACAGGATAGTTACTTTACTCTTAAATTTATTCATTACCTTCTCTCCTTCTTCCAAATAGTTTTGCTCTGAGGCGCTTTATTCTCCGTCTTCTTATTTTATCTTCCATTACTTTTAAAGGAATCCAACCTTCAAAACCCGGTATTTTTTTTATTCCTATAAACATTAGCTCAAATAATAAACCCGTCATGAATCCCGTTGTAATAATTGCCAAAGACGGATCAATATTGTGTAAAAAAACAACCCATTGCCTTGGAAGCAATATAGGGTAGTTATGCACTTGTACATACCCTTGGTATTTTCCAATGTCTAATTGTGGTTTGACATTTAGGATTGCAGTTGCTTCTGATTGCATCCAAAGAAAATCAGGAGATTCCATCACACTGATTGGTGAAATTCCAGATGAAATGCTCCATACAGGTATAAATCCTTTGTTTTCAACTTTCATTGTTAGTTGACCTGGTTGATTTAATTCAATTTGATCTCCTAAGGTTCCTGGGTATTCACTTACAAGGTATTGTATCTGTATTACACGTGAACCAAGATATACACTACCAATAACGCTAACAACTGCTACAATTACAATAAACCGATAAATATGCTGTAACCGTAATCTACGTCTTGGTTTTCTTCTGTGAGCAGATCGATTGCCGAACGAGAGGATACCTAGTACAAGAAATATTACTGATAAAACTATATTATATTTACCAAAGGTAGCTTGCATTACATCTACAAAACTCCCTAGTCCCGGTAAAATCAACGGTTGTCCATTTAGTGTAAGAACTTTTCCTACTATTCTATCTTGTATAACTGTTGGTTCTCCACTTTGCTGATCAATATAGGGAGAATTATCCCCTTTTGTAATATATCCATTATTACCAATATCTATTATTCTATGTGTTATAAATGGTGCTTTGAGTACTGTTGGTCTATACATAATAATATCTCCAACCTTATATTTATTAGTTGGCATGACTATAAAGCCATCGTTTACTCCAATTATTGGTTCCATACTCTCAGAATATACATATGTTAAAACAGGAGCACCTTTGGTAAACAATAACAACCCAAATAGTGCTCCAATAATAATTTTTTTCATATATTTCACCCATTCACTTAAACCTTTTAAACGAAGGATAGGAAAACAGTTTTATTTACCTTCTACCTGTAACACTGCATTCAGTAATTTTGATGCATCCTGTCCATTTGTATCAATAACAAAATAGAATTCATTTGCAGCCCCCACCCCTATATCATTAGAAGAATTGTTAGTAGGGATTAATTTGATTGCATTGGAATTATTTGCTCCATTTACCATAGAAACTGTTACCGTAATATCTGAATTATTCTTTATTCTTATTACACCTGTAGTTGATGAACCAAGTGAAAATGTAGCGTCCGTATTAAATCCACCTGTTACACTTCCATTAATCGCTTCATTTAAGTTAAGTGATACTTTACCATCTGCTTCTAGTTTAACAAGCCCGTCATAATTTGATATATTACTAATTTGTATCGCAACATTTTCGTCCGTATCTACTAATACTTGACCTGCTGATACACTACGTTCAAATGATATATTTGTTAAGGCAGCAGATCCTACTGCGACAATGCTTATAGTGGCAACTATTAATAAAGCGTTAAATTTAAATTTTCTCATATAATTTATCCTCCAAATATTGTTTATAAGTTTTCAAACAATTGGTTTCTACTTGATAAGTATATATTGTATGAGAAATTTAATCTATGCTCTTTTATTACCAACTACAAATTACTATTTTTGGTTTTTTGTAACAACTATGATATACAATTCATTTTCACAGCCTTAAAACGGATAATAATATGATGTAACCCCTATCAAATTATTAATTTGTAAATAACTGAACCCAGTAAATTACACCATTATTATCATATACTCCAACACCAATTTTGCCGTATTTCGCATTTAAGATATTCGCTCTATGACCTGGTGAGTTCATCCATACATTTACTACTTCTTGAGGTGTTTTTTGTCCATAAGCAATATTTTCGCCAGCAGTTCTATACGATACTCCAAATGCTTCTAGTGCGGTTGAGAATTGTGATCCATTCGGTCTTGTATGTGAAAAAGACTGAACGGTTTCTCCTGCACGTTTATCTGCTGCAGAGGTTAAAGATGCATTCGTTGATAAACTTGATAATCCAACTTTTGCACGTTCCTGGTTAACTAGCTTTATTACCTCATTCGCATAATTACTAACTCCTTGGGTAGTAGTTGGTTTAGGTACGGTTGTAGTTTTGGGAATGGTTGTTGTTTTTGGTACTGTTGTAGTTTTTGGTACTGTTGTAGTTTTTGGTACTGTTGTTTTTGGTTGCGTAGTTGTTTTTGGAATGACTGTTGTCTTTGGTACCGTTGCGTTTTGAGTTGTCCCTTGGTTAATGTCGATATTAGATTTTGTTGCTCCCTTATTTATACTGTTATTAGGAGTTGTTGGATCTACATCAATTCTCTCTGCCTGAGCTATCCCACTAATATTTAAGTTATTATCCTCTGCTGCCATATCACCTGTAATAGTATCTGGATCTAGAATTCCTTGCTCCATTCCGGTTGTAGTATTCGTATTATTGTTATTTTCATTATCTAAACTAAATGCCGCATAAGTCCCACCTATAAGAACTAAAGTTATAAAGCCTACTGTTGCAATAACATATCTTCTACTCATCTTTTGTACCTCCTCGTAAATAATTAGCAAGTTGTCTTAAAAAATAAATATATAAAACGGATGGTTATACTTATTTTATCTTTTATTTCTTTCTTTATTCAAAGCTACTATGTCAGTATTTTACTTGTATTTTTTTTGAAAAAAATATAAAAATATACAATGAAGCCACTTGTCGTATTCAGTCTATATTTTAAAATTATTTATCACTGGGTGCCTTATAACAAAATAAAGAAGTACCTCTTGCCAAGTAGACAAAGGGCACTTCTTCATTCTGTTATGTGCATTGAATAACATTCTTTTAATGGTGTATTTAGTCAAGTGCCTAGAGTTGAAATATTAAATATTATTTATATCTCACTTAACATAAGCTCTTTCACAATCTCTGTACTCTTAATTAACTCCTCCACCTGCGTAAATTCCTCACAGCTATGCACCTTATTCATAGCATTCGTCAAAACTAGTCCTACGATTCCATTTCTTGCAAAAGCATTTAAGTCACTTCCACCAAAGGTCTTAACAAAATCCGGCTTAATTCCTAACTTCTCGCAAGCTTCACGATATCTATTTGCTGAATGTCCGTTAATATCGGTTTCATATGCATAACAATTTATCTTTTCTTCCCATTCTAATATTGCTCCAAAGTCGCTTACTTCTTTTTCAAGTAATTCTTTTATTTCCATAAGATAGCCTATGGCTTTTTCATGCTTGAGGCTCCTTATTTCACCTTCTAACTTACAGTTTTCCGGAATGATATTTGTTGCTTCTCCACCAGTTATTGTCCCAATATTAAAGGTGGTTTCTTCGTCTATTCTTCCAAGCTTCATCTTTGCAATTGCTTTTGCTGCTATTGCGATGGAATGGATGCCTTCTTCTGGCGAAAATCCTGCATGAGCGGCTTTCCCTTTAATTATCGCCTTAAAAGAAAGGATTGTTGGAGCTGTATAAGCTGCTCTCCCTACTTCACCGCTAAGATCCAATACATAAGCTTCTTTTGATTTTATAGTGGTATAATCATATGAACTGCTACCTTTTGTATAAATCTCTTCTGCAACAGGAAACAACACTTCAATACTTCTATGAGGAAGGCCTTCTTCTCGTATGCTACGAATCGCTTCCAATATCGAAGTTAAACCAGCTACGTCATCCGCACCAAGCACAGTATCTCCTGCACTAGTGATTCTTCCATCTGAATGAACAATTGCCTTTTTCCCGTGTGCTGGAGTCACTGTGTCCATATGCGCCGAGAAAAGAAGGGAATCTCCAGATATCTCTCCTTCAAGATATCCGTATAGATTACCACAATCACTTCCAAATAACTTACCCACTTCATCTTCTGTTACTTGAAATCCGATTGCTTCTAACTTATTCTTTAATACATCTGCAATTTGTCTTTCTCCAAACGTAGGAGAGTCTATTGCAACTAGTTCTTGAAATTCATCTATTATTCGTTGTACGTTTATCATCACTTACCACCTACTATCCTATTTTATATAAAGTATTCGATTGACTTCTCAGGAGTTTGTCTTGTATTAGTATTATACAATAACATGGCTTCACGCGTTTCGATAGAACCGAGCGCATAGAATCCATCCCCTTCATCATTAATGATATCTCTTCTAACTTTTCGATTCATTTTCTTTGAAAAACCTTCGATTCCTATAATATTATCACCATCGACCGGATGTTCCCAATCATATGGATCAAAGAGACAAAGATAATCCTCTTCGATACCAGTCAATAAAACGTAATGTTTACAATCACCTAACCAAACACAAATAATTGCAGCTCCCCCCTGTTGAAGGCACTCAATAATTTTACTGTTTTGGTTAACCCAAACTCTTTCTTCCAATAAAATCTCTGTATACATAGGAAACTTTTTGGTTTTACCAAATTGATTAAACCAATTTGATAAAAACATCATTGCCATACGGGAAGTTCCACTTTTACCACATTCTCCGGCATTATCGTATACATCCAGTGTATAAAGAGAGATTGTTTTTATCAATTCTGGTAAAATCTCTTCTCGTTCAAATAAATAACGGATTGCATTTAATATCGTTGTTGGTCCGCAATCATATTCTGATGTTTGATAGCTTAATTGATTCTTCAAATGAATGCCTCCTTACTAGTCCTCTAATCATTTCTTATTCTATCTCAATTTGCCCACAGGGTCAATGTATCCCTTATACAATATATTATTTTTAATTATGGAGTTAGTGAATAAAAAAAATCTATCTTTACTTAAAGTAAGATAGATTTTATACGATATGTATATTTTAGAATGTTGGTACTTCTTTTACCGAATAAGTTAAGTAATCCATAATCAACTGTCTGTATTCCTTCGCATATTCACCGATTGGATATCTTTGCGCTACTGAAGAATATACATAATCTGCATTATAATCACTTGCTTCAAGATTTTTAGCAAATGATTTCATATATTCATATATTTCAGTTGTCATTTTTAAATTTGTCATTCTTCCATAGTACACTTTTAATCTTTGATATTCTGTCTTGTCAATGGAATATCCTCTGTTACAATTACCACACTTCACATAATATTCTTTTGTCCACCAGATCACTGGTATAAAGAATAATGTTATGCGGAATATTCTTCGAGACAAAAAAAATACGGAAAATCTATTACATCCTTGGCAAATACGGTATCCAATTATTAAATCATTTTTAATTTTACTTCCCCAGCCATAAAATATCACAATATTTCTCCTTTGAACAAATATAATTTCGTTAATTGGTTATTTATGAATATTTTTATTATAGTTGGTTCATAAATAACAGTCAAGTAATTTGTAAATTTTAGGAGAATAAAAAACCAGAAAATTAGAAATTCTCCAATTCCCAGTACATTATACTATCTTAAAAGATAGTAATCATCTACTTTCTACCTCCTTGCTTTACATTATTTATTAGGTCTACAACCATCTGTATATCATTTTTATTTATTATTCCAAATCCAAATAAATGTGATTTGCCCGAGGTAGTCGTAACTCTTATACATAAATTCATTCCTAAAACGCTTGCCCGTTCCGCATCTAATATTTCATTCAGATCTAGTGAGAATTCCTTTTTTAGTATATGTATAGGTAGTGGCTTATATGAAATTTTCTTATTCGTTATAAGAAATGTACCCGTAATCTGCTTTAAACCAGTATAATAGCCAATAAGATGTTTTTTGTATAGCTCTTTTTCCTCTTCATTACTCATACTGCAATTAGATATAAAACTTACCGTTTTTTGATTTGAATTTTCTGACCCCCTTGCTCCACAATTACCACAAAATACTTCCCCTTCTGAAATTTGAAAACCGCATTTCACACAAAAATTCATAATCATACCTCCCACGTTTTATTTTTATTTATTCGCCGTGCCTTACTCTATGTTACTCTTTTTTACTTCGCATACTCAATTCTGATATTCTCCATCTTTAAAATAACCTTTGAGTAACATTTTGTTGTTACTATCATAGATAGCTCCCTCCCCATTAAATGCCCCATTTTTGAATTCGCCACTATAATATGTTCCATCATCAAATACAAAAATCCCGGTTCCACTAAAATTCCCATCTTTGAACTGGCCTCTGTATAAGACGGTATTGGTTTTATTATGATATATGACACCGTATTTTAAAAATCCATTTTCCCAATACCCCTTCAGGTAATCGTCTACCTCTAATCCTTCAATTACGTTTTTAATTACAAAATATCCTTCTCCATTTGGCTTTCTGTGTCGCCATTGTCCTGTATATTCTCCCTCCATTTCTTCACCCATTATCGTAATTCCATAGGATTCTGTTTCAACTTTTATTACTTTGTCATGAACTATATAGTCTGTAGTAAAAATACCAGCTATAATTATGAATACACAAAACCACTTGACTAACGAGCGTTTTAAACCCTGCTTATTTGTTCGATGAAACACAAACTTTATCTTTTTAATAATACTTAATTTGTTATAATCATACTCCATCCGCTCTGTTCTTAGACTATCAATACTATATCGTATCGCTTCATCTATACCGCTTTCACTATCGTCGCATGATTCTTCGCATTTTTCCTTTATCGCTCTAAGTATTGAATTGATCTGTTCTTCGTTTGTACCATTTTCTGATACAAATGTTTTGTATCCATTTTGATTATAAATTAATGCACTAACACGATCATTAATTTTGGGAATTGTAGTATCTACCTCAGTTGCAATATATTTATTCCAAGTACGATAATAGCCAAATCCCCTTCTTAGTTTCTTAAATATTCCATACCTCTTAAATATAAATTTTATGGGTTTTCCAATAGTGTAATGAATTTCTACCAACGGTATTGCATAAATCAGGTTAATAATATTATTACTTAATGTACTATGTAATTTAGGAATTATTATCAGTTTTTCACGATAATCTTTCAGTACTTTATGTATCTCCCATTTGACTCCGGGAGTAAAATCAATGATAAGTATAACCACTGAGCTCAAATTAACTAACAGTTCGACTTTATCTTTCCAGGAATCATCTGCATATAGTCTAGACGCCCCCTTGGGTTGCAAGGCTTCTTTTGGTTTTCCAATCGCAACAACAGGTCCATATTTCACCAATTCGGATACGAGTAAAGATTCTATATCGAAGTGTGTCTCTTTGTTATAATGAATAGGAAATATTTTTTTGTTATCACTCTTAAATGGCCGTAGAATAAAAATCGGTTTTCTCTTATCTTTATCTAATATCTCCGCAGCATGTGGTTGTATCGCTCTTGAATAATAGTAATTGGCAATCGTAAAAAAGATTAATAGAAGAATTCCTATAAAAGTAACCGTATAGCCAATATATTGAACAAAATTAAATATTGGATACGTAATATTATAACCTACTCCCATTAAGTTCAGCATATTCTGTAGGTCTCTTCCACAAAATAGAATTGCAAAAAATAGAACTACAATACAAACAAAAATTATTACTCTGAAATTAGTTTTTGAAGTTCTCTTCATTTAACTACCTCTCCACGAGACATCTTGGTGTCTTTTCATTGCTGTTCAGATTAAGTGTGCCATAATATTAGCACTATTAGCACTCCTTATTTAAGTCAACTTTGATTGCTAATAGTAACGTTCATTGTAAGCATCATAGTTTAGTCACTTTCTTGGTGTTAATCTGTGAATACCACTCGCTATTTTCACCTTGTAATAATGAAGTGACATCTTTAGCAAGATAATAAAGATCTCCGTATGTTAAATATTCTTTTTGCCTTTCATCATTTATTATTTGTTTCAACAATAATAATTCTTCTAACATTTGCGAATCATTATTATATAAAACTTCAAAATTACATAGTGATAGTTTCGATGAAAAATAACCTGCCCAGGCAGGGAATAACAATGCTAACATATTTGCAAATGACTTTATTATCGGTTGCAATTCTTTTCCATTAATGAAGAATGGAATTTTCGTAAAGCTAAAAAATAATTGCATACAACCACGAAATAATACAAATATGAACCCTATGTAAAAAACTATTTTTCCAAATAATTTTAATTTATTGTAAATTCTAACATACCGATTTGCTGAACTTTTATGGTATTCTAACTGATCATTTACTAATTCTTCAAGATAAATTAAACATTGTACCGAATCTACTTTGTTAAAATTCATCTCTGGCAATCCGACCTCTTTAAGAATGCTCCTTAATCGGTTTATTACTTTTTTATTGTAGTCCGTTTTTGTTCCATACTTATTAAGATTTGTAACAAAATTGACAGGGATTCCAAAAGGTACAAAATGAATAGCAATTCGTAATTTTTCGGCAAAAAAACGGTTATCAAGAAACCTTTTACGCCATGATTGGATTATTTTATTTTCTGACAATCTGAAAATATAGAAATTCAATAAAGCGTGTATAAAGAAGGCAAACCCTGCGATAATAGACCATATCTGCAATTTTGTTCCCGGAATAAAAATTTGCCATGGACTCAATAAAGCCTCTGTATAAAACCCCATTGCGAGAAAAATTGTTAAACCCAAAGGGATAACTGCACGTAAATAGATAGAAGAACGGTATTTATCCGCATATAGGATTGCATTAATATCAAATGTATTAAACCATTTTATCAGTTTATTTTTTGTAACCTCTGCATTTTCATTAAGACATGAAATAGCACTACTCTCATCAATAATTTTATCTTTCGTATATGGCTTTGAAGTATCTACTAAAGCTTTATGCTTTTTCATGTATTTTGAATACAGATTTCCCCAAATAAGTTTACGTCCCAACATTTTTTTATTAACATCCTCGTATATTAAATCGCTGAGATTTAATAATGTATCTAAATATTCCTCGAGCTTGTCGTCATCATAGCTGTCATAATAGGAATTTTTCGTCCATAACATAGGTCTGTCACTTGCTTTATCAATACTGACTGTAGGAACTGATGCATGTTTGCAATATTTCAAGAAATCAAGTACGACAGGATTTTCATCATCTTTTAATATGATAGAAAAGTCTGCTTGGTCACATAACCATGAAAAAATAAGACCCGTATATGATATAAAAAGATTATGTTCTGTCTCTAAAGTTGAAACAGAATCAAAAACATCTGATATATCATTTTCTAATTCATTATCACTAATACAGATAAATTTGGTATTAATATCTAGATACTTTCTTAACTCACTGATAATGTCACCATCTATTATTATAGAAGATGTCAAAAAATTAATAGTAGGATTATTTTCGGAAAATCCATATTTTGAGTTTGCATATTTTAACGAATACTTTATCGTGGTGTCTAGAACTCTCTTAACCTTTGAAAAGAACACATCTTTACTATGTTGATTGTCTGGAAGTTTACCCGCTATTGCAATATTGATGATCACATTTGGATTATTAATATTATTCCCTGACATTTGTTTATCTCCTTCTTTCAATATCATATCCAAGTTTGATCAAAAGTCGAATAGTTTCCAATAATGTATTACGATCATAGTCTTTTTGTGATTCGGCTAACTCGTCATAAGGAACGAGAGAAGGATGAGTCTTTTTTACTTCATTCAACTCAATACCATATACATAACCTTCTCTTATCTTTCCGCTTGCCCACACTTCATGTGTATTTTTTGCTAACAATTCAACTATTTCTGTAATTCCTTCAGGTAATATTACATCCGATGTGTCAATAATACTAGGTTGAAATTTCATATATTTTACCCTTCCTTTCCCTACTATATGGAGATCAATTACAGTCTATCATATGGTCAACTTGAGCTCTTTATGTTTACATTTATTACTATTTTTACTTCTTAAAAATACTAAAGCATCACTATATAATATATCCTATAGTGACATTAGAAAAAAAGAGTCACTTATACAAAAAGGCGGCCAGACCTTTTCATCCAATTCGTGGCAGTCGACAAGTGCAAGCAGACTTGCGTTTGGTTGTTTCACGCGCAAATAAAACAGGACATATAACCAAATATTTCTGGCTATATGTCCTTAAAACAAATTATATCGCTTATTGTACCGATCTGCCTCATACTCGCAAACTTACTTACTTTGTGACGGAAAACTAAATGAATTATTCTATCAGAACAACCTTTTTCCATCTGAAATATTGATACCAAGTTCTTTCGCCATACCGGTTTGCTGAAATGGGTTTATTTTTTCCACTACGCTGTCACGTTTGAAAAGCGAGCCTGTATTTTTAAACCAAAATGTTACATTTGCTTTTACGCACTGTTCACGAATATTAAGCACCCAATCATAATCACATTCACGAGCTTCTCGCCCTGTTTCGCCGCCGACTGTAACATGGTCTACGCCATGAAGATACGGTGTTAAATCTATCGCTTCTAAAAGTGGAGCGCAGGCGATAAAACGCCGCTTGATCGGATAGGATAAAAATAATGGAAGCCTATAATCGGCTAATTTTTGATTTTCGACAGTACATCCAATATTTACATTGTCATATCCTGTTCCCCAATCTGA
Source organism: Clostridiales bacterium (assembly GCA_029256575.1). Lineage (GTDB taxonomy): Bacteria > Bacillota > Clostridia > Lachnospirales > JAQSXR01 > JAQSXR01. The sequence continues at coordinate 27,047 of JAQSXR010000038.1, forward strand.
TGGGAGGGATACAAGGAAACGGTCAATTCGCTTGGTCAAAATCAAAAAATCGATGTCGGTTCTTTCCTTGATGATAGACCAAACCTCTTTGCGCCATTCATCCGCTTCTGGAAGGAAAAAGTCGGTTGCAAAACAGGTCGCAAGAATCTTGTTTCCTTTGATGTTGTATTCACCTTTTGCATTTGTCCTTATAGGCCAATCGAATTTATCTGTTTTTTGTATGGTGCTTTGGCCATAGCGTTTCGCATGTGGCCCATAAAAATAACAATTTGTGCAGCCATCACTTGCTTTGTAGCAACCTGTCCACGGCTCCCAGTTCATAGGCATCCTCCTTTTTGCAACCTTCATATTTCATTTCTCATTCCTCCTTTGAGGAAATTGTATTATATAGAATTATATTATTTTAAATGTTTCGTGAAATTCTATTTACAGAGTACAAATAATTGATGTTTTAATACTTATTATGAACATTCGTTTATAAAGCAGGTAATAGACTCTTTCGCACGTATTGACTGTTTAACATTGTAATGTTTAGAATACGGGTCTAAAAATCCATGCTTGGCATTAAATTCAAGGATTGATAAATGTTGTTTATCTTGAAGTTGGCAAACCATCGCATGAACATCATAAGAATCTTCCTCCGCAAGTATTAAGAGCGTCGGACAGTTAGGATTTATATCAGTATAATCTCTTATACGCGAGCCATAGCAAGCTACAATCCCGCTACATAATGAATTTTCACAACATCTCCACGCAATAGTTGCTCCTACACTAAAACCAATAATAAATACATTGTCATATTTATCTTTTAATTCTTTGACAAAGCCGCTAATTTCTTTATAGACTTCAAACCCAACATTCTTCA
>JAQSXR010000039.1 GCA_029256575.1 Clostridiales bacterium
TCTACTTTATAAGGATCTAGTTCGACACCAGCATACCCCATTGCGCATAGAATACGACCCCAGTTTGCATCCTCTCCAAATACAGCTGTCTTAACAAGACTTGATGTTATTATAGATTTGCTTAATATAATAGCATCCTCTTTTGTTTTTGCTCCTTTTACAGTTACTTCCAACAACTTAGTAGCCCCTTCGCCATCTCCAGCTATCTTCTTAGACAATGCCAGCGTTACTATGTTAAGTGCTTCACAAAACAACTTATAATTTTCATCTTTTACAACTATTTCAGTATTCATTGCCAACCCATTCGCAAGTATAACAACCATGTCATTTGTTGACGTATCACCATCTACAGATATCATATTAAAAGTTTTCTTAACATCTTCACTCAACGCTTCTTGTAATAAATTCTTCGATATATTAATATCTGTTGTAATAAAGCCAAGCATTGTTGCCATATTTGGATGTATCATCCCAGAGCCTTTTGCCATACCACCTATCGTAACAGTCTTTCCATCTATTTCAAATTCAACTGCAATTTGTTTTGGCATCGTGTCAGTTGTCATAATTGCCTCAGCAGCAAGATTTCCAGCTTCTTCTGTATCGGACAATTCTTTTGATAGAATATCAATTCCTTTTTTTATTAAATTCATTGGCAATTGTTTCCCAATAACCCCTGTTGAAAACGAAAATACATTTTCTCCCTTAAGGCCAACCTTTGATGCGGTATACTCTGCCATTTCTTTTGTATTAATGTCACCTTGTTCGCCTGTACATGCATTCGCAACTCCACTATTAATTATAAAAACTTGACCATTCTCAACATTCTTTACAAGATTTTGGTTCCATTTTACTGGTGCTGCTTTTACCAAATTCAATGTAAAAGTTCCAGCTGCTTTTGCCGGAGCTGAACTCATTACCATTGCCATATCTTTATTCTTCTTTTTTATTCCTGCATATGCACCTGCTGCCATATATCCTTTTGGAGCTGTTACTCCACCGTTTATCGTTTTCATATTATGTCTCCTTTAATTATCTATGGAAAGAGTGGGATTTGTTTTAATCCCGTGTTTTCAGGTAACCCAAACATTAAATTCATATTTTGAACTGCTTGCCCTGCAGCCCCTTTTACTAAATTATCAATTGCACTTATCACAATTATGCGATTCGTTCTTTCATCTATTTTAAAATTAATATCGATGAAATTACTTCCCTCTACCCATCTCGTCTCTGGATATACCCCTTCATCTAGAACTCTAACAAAATATTCTTCCTTATAGTACTGTTCATATAACTCTTTTATTTCATTATATGTCTTCTTTTTTTTCAAGGTTGCATATGATGTCGTTAACATCCCTCTATTTATTGGTATTAAGTGTGGTGTAAAACTTATCTTTATATCCTTATTTGCTATATAGGACATTTGCTCTTCTATTTCTGGTGTATGTCGATGAGCTGCTACCCCGTATGCCTTAGTGCTTTCATTAACTTCACAATATAGAGAACTTACATTATTTGCTCTGCCAGCTCCAGATACTCCTGATTTTGCATCTATAATAATAGAAGTTTCATCTATAATATCTTCTTTTAATAGTGGAAATAATGATAACGTAGAGCAAGTTGGATAACAACCTGGATTAGCGATTAACTGAGCCTTTTTTATATCAACCTTATTTATTTCTGATAGTCCATAAACTGCTTCCTCCAAAAGTTCTGGTGAAGCATGTTCTAATCCATACCATACCTTATATGTATCTTTATCTTTTAGCCTAAAATCAGCACTTAAATCTATAACTTTAACCTTCTGTAATATTTCTTTATTAATGAGAGCTGCGCTTAATCCGTGTGGTGTCGCTGTAAATAACACGTCAATTTCATCAATCAAATTCTCAAAATCATTATCACTGATACATTCTTGATCAAATATTCTAAAATAACTTCCATAAGCTTTATTATATGTTTTATTCAAATATGTATTTGAAGTAACCCATTTAATCTCTACATCTTTATGTTCCAAAAGTAATCTCACAAGTTCTTGACCCGCATATCCTGTTGAACCGATTATTCCAGCATTAATCATTGTTACCTCCTATATAAAATAAATTTCATTATCAACGTTACATAATTATACATCCACATTATAATTTATGCAATATGTTTTTATAATAATACATAAATTATTTATAAGACAAACTTAATTATCACAACCTACTTATAGTATATTTATATTTTTTTGTTTTTTCCTATTGCATATTATGTGCGATTGATGTATATTTATGATATTGTTTTTATAAATAATATACACTATGGAGGATGAATATATGAAAGAAAAAGTTATTTTAGCTTACTCAGGTGGTCTTGATACTACTGCTATAATTCCTTGGTTAAAGGAAAATTATGATTATGAAGTTATTTGTGTATGTATCGATGTAGGTCAAGGCAATGAACTTGATGGACTTGAAGAAAGAGCAAAATTATCAGGTGCAACCAAGTTATATATTGTAGATGTTACAGAAGAATTCGTTGATGAATATGTGATCCCAACTGTTCAAGCTGGTGCTGTTTATGAAAAAAAATATTTATTAGGTACTTCTATGGCTAGACCAATCATCGCTAAAAAGCTTGTTGAAATAGCCTTAAAAGAAAATGCTGTTGCTATATGTCACGGAGCTACTGGAAAAGGAAACGATCAAGTTCGTTTTGAATTAACAATAAAAGCACTTGCTCCTCAACTTAAGATAATTGCCCCTTGGAGAATCTGGGATATGAAATCTCGTGAAGACGAAATTGATTATTGTGAAAGTCATGGCATTTCTCTTCCTTTCAAGAAAAATGACAGCTATAGCCGTGATAGAAACTTATGGCACATAAGTCACGAAGGCCTTGAACTCGAAGAAGTTGATCAAGAACCTCAATATGATAGATTACTTCAATTATCCGTATCACCTGAAAAAGCACCTAATACTCCTGAATACGTTACATTGGACTTCGTACAAGGAAAGCCAGTTAAACTTAACGGGATTGAATTAAGTGCTACTGATATTCTAAAGGAATTAAATACTTTAGGTGGAAAACATGGTGTTGGTATCATTGATATTTGTGAAAATCGCGTGGTTGGTATGAAATCAAGAGGCGTATATGAGACTCCTGGAGGAACAATCTTATATGCTGCTCATCAACAATTAGAAGAAATTTGTTTGGATAAACAAACTTTGGCATACAAAACTTTAACTGGCGTAAAATTTTCTGAATTAGTATATAGCGGTGAATGGTTTACTCCACTAAGAGAAGCACTTTCTGCTTTTGTCGATTCTACGCAACAGACAGTAACAGGTCAAGTAAAATTAAAGTTATATAAAGGAAATATTATTGCCGCTGGTAGCTCATCACCATTTTCACTATACAATGCTAGTATCGCTAGTTTTACGACTGGTGAATTATATGATCACAAAGATGCGGAAGGATTCATTAATCTATTTGGTCTTCCACTAAAAGTAAGAGCACTAATGAAACAAGCAAACGAAAAAAAATAATTGACTTCTTGTAAATATAGAAGCGCATAATAAATAAGCTTTGAAAGGAGTGATCACATGAAGCTTTGGGGTGGAAGATTCACAAAAGAAACTAATCGATTAGTTCATAATTTTAATGCTTCTCTTTCCTTTGATCAAAAATTCTATAATGAAGACATACAAGGTAGTATTGCCCACGTTACAATGCTTGGAAAGCAACAAATCATTAGTTTCGAAGAATCAAACGAGATAATCAAAGGATTAAATAGCATATTAATTGATATCGAAAATGGAACGCTTGAACTTGATGAAACTCATGAAGATATTCACAGTTTTGTTGAAGCAACCCTGATTGAACGTATAGGGAATGTAGGTAAAAAGCTTCACACAGGCAGAAGTCGTAATGATCAAGTTGCGCTTGATATGCGTATGTATATTAAAAATGAAACACTTGAGATTCGAGCATGTGCACGTACTCTACAATTAACTTTACTCAAAATAATCAAAGATAATATTGATACAATAATGCCCGGGTTTACTCATTTACAAAAAGCACAGCCGATTACTCTAGCTCACCATTTAATGTCATATTTTGAGATGTTAAAACGAGATATTTCGAGATTGGATGATTGTTTTACAAGAATGAATGTACTACCTCTAGGGTCTGGTGCACTAGCAGGTACTACATTTCCACTAGATAGAGAATATGTTGCAGAATTACTCGATTTTGATAGTGTTAGCTTAAATAGTATTGATGGAGTCTCTGACAGAGATTACTTAATTGAATTACTTTCAACATTATCAACAATAATGATGCATTTAAGTCGTTTTTCCGAAGAGATTATATTATGGGCGTCAAACGAATGGCAATTCATTACCATTGACGATGCATATAGTACCGGAAGCAGTATTATGCCTCAGAAGAAAAATCCAGATATTGCTGAGTTAGTTCGAGGCAAGGTTGGGCGTGTATACGGAGCTCTTATGTCAATTCTAACCATTATGAAAGGTATCCCGTTAGCCTATAATAAGGATATGCAAGAAGATAAAGAATTAACCTTCGATGCAATTGATACCGTAAAAGGATGTCTTTCCTTATTCAATGGAATGCTTGATACAATGAAATTCAATAAGGGTAATATGTACGAAAGTGCAAAAAGAGGTTTCACAAACGCAACCGATGCTGCGGACTATTTGGTATTAAAAGGTATTCCTTTTCGAGATGCACACTCAATCGTAGGTGAATTAGTATTATTCTGCGAAACCAAAGGAATCTCACTAGATGAAATGACCCTTGAAGAATACAAAAATATTAACCCAATATTCGAGCAAGATATATTCCACGCAATAATGCTAGAAACCTGCGTTGATCGCCGAAATATAATCGGAGCACCTGCTCGTCAAGCAATGCAAAAAGTAATTGATATTAACGAACGTTATTTAGGTCTATAATATAACAAAAAGAAGGGAAGATGGCATTCGTCATCTTCCCTTCAATATTATTTTACTTATCCCGTTTTTTATTAACTATTCTACTTCAATAATATTATATTATCTTCAATTATAGTGAACTGAAAAAATCCTTTAATATATCTTTTTCCTCATCCGTCAATCTAAACCATCTAATTCCCTGTATAGCCCCTTCTAAAGCAAACAAAATATTCTTACAAGCGGTTGGATACTTCTCTCTCATTTGCACAAAGGCTAATTTACTTCCAAGTTCCTTTAATCTTTCCGGTGTTTCAATCCCACTCTCCACCAATTTCTCTTCAATAACCTCACTAATATTAATTAAATCTGACAAATACATTATACTAACCCCTCCCCAATTATAGTTATATATGCATTAAACACTAAATACTAATAAAAACGGAATACGCAACAATCGCCTAATATCATCATATTAGCACAAGTTTTACACTTTGTCAAATAATTCATTCATATTTAGATATTTTTCATTTTATTATCCCAAAATCAACTCAAATTATAATATCTTGTATTATCTTGTATATTCCTGTATTAATTTGTCGTAATTTTCATCTATCCTTCAGATTACTTACCCTCCCTATTGCAAGGTTTGTAGCTCCTTTTTCTTTGTAGTACCTTATTCTTTGTACTCCCCTATTCTTCGTAGTCCCTTATTCTTCGTACTCCCCTATTCTTCGTAGTCCCCTATTCTTCGTAGTCCCTTATTCTTCGTACTCCCCTATTCTTCGTAGTCCCCTATTCTTTGTAGTCCCTTTCTCTTCATAGTCCCTTATTCTTGTAGTCCCTTATTCTTCGTAGTCCCCTAAACTTTTTAGTACACTCAACACCAGTGAAAAAGTCCGCTCAACCTCTAATCAAAAATACTTGTGATAAATATTGGATTTTGCGTGACCGTCTGCAAGCAGTGCTCATGTTTCGTTAAGACACGTGAAAAATCGAACAAAGTGAGATTTTTCACATCCTGTGGCTTATAAGAAACATACTGCTTAAAGGTAAGGCACGCAAAATCCAATATTTAACACAAGTATTCCCATCCCCCCCATTGCGAGGACTTTTTCCCATCTTTTTCCCATCTTTTGTTATAATTACTTACGAAGCTGCCCTAAAGGGTTAACTGCGATGCTTATTTCTTTATGATCAAAGGTTGTTTTAATATTTTCTAATAGTTCCGCCCTTAAATTCCAATATTCGGCGTTATTCGTCCACACTCTAACAGCAAAATTCTTTTACTATTTCCTCAAGTATAGCCTTAACATTTGATATCTGCTCCGTATATGCTACCGAAATAATCAAATCAACTCTTCTCAAATTTTCCTTAGAATAATTTATTACACTTGAATTAGTTAAACTTCCATTTGGTATCGTAATTACTTTATTATCGACTGTATTTAATGTTGTATAAAATATATCAATTGATGTTACAGTTCCTTCATTACTTGTGCCAACATCTTTAATATAATCGCCAACTTTGAACGGTTTCATAATGAGTAAAATTACACCCCCAGCAAAGTTAGATAAGCTTCCTTGGAAGGCTAACCCTATTGTCAATCCAACAGAACCTAATAAAGCTATAAATGCTGTCTCAGGAACACCAACAACTGTTGCAACCATAATAAGCAAAAAGCCTTTCATTGCGATATTAGACAATGAGATTAAGAACTTGGATACTGTTGTTTCAATTCTTCCTCGCTCAAGAGCTTTTTTAATAATCCTTACGATCCATTTGATAAGCTGAAATCCAATAATTAACAGCAATATCGCAATCAAAACATTTTTCCCGAATACTAAAAACTCGTCAAACATAGTTTCTGCCCTATTTCCAATTATTTTTTCTATACTTTCTCGAATCTTTGTAAAATCCATATAACAGCTCCTTTTCTTTTGCTAAAAGGGTGCCGATCTCCCGGCCCCCTTCTAATAATTAACTTTTAATTTTTAAAACAGTAATTCCTAGTGGTGGAACCTTTACAACCATGGAATTTTCTCTACCATCCCATGCCATGTTCTCTGTATATATAACATCCGTATTAACAAATCCAGAACCGCCAAATTCACTTCTATCACTACTAAATATCTCTTCAAATTGAGCTTGTTCTGAATACCCAATTCTGTGTGATTCACGAGGTACCGGTGTAAAGTTACAAACATAAATTAATGTGTCTTTTTTGTCTTCTGTCTTTCTAATAAATGAAACGATACTTGCCTCTGCATCAACACAATTAATCCATTCAAATCCACGATCAGAATCATCAAGTTCATATAAAGCTGGTTCCGATTTATATAATTTGTTTAGGCACGCCATATAATGTTTCATTTGTCTATGGTTCTCAAATTGAAGCAAATTCCATTGAATGCTCTTACTTTCGCTCCATTCGTCAAATTGTGCAATGTCTTGACCCATAAATAGTAATTTCTTGCCTGGGTGTCCAAACATAAAACCATAGGTTGCTCTCAAATTAGCTAATTTCTGCCAATAGTCCCCTGGCATTTTGTTTATCATTGAGCCTTTACCGTGAACTACCTCATCATGTGAAAGTACAAGCATGAAGTTCTCAGTGTAGGCATATACCATACTAAATGTTAAATCATTGTGATGGTATTTTCTATGCACTGCTTCTTTCTCAATGTATCTCAAGAAATCATTCATCCAGCCCATATTCCACTTATAACCAAATCCTAAGCCGCCACCTTCTACAGGTCTAGATACGCCTCCCCAAGATGTTGATTCTTCTGCTATCATAACAATTCCTGGATTTCTCTGATAAGTTATACTATTTAAATGTTTAAAGAATTCTACTGCATCTAGATTTTCTCTTCCACCATAAATATTCGGTACCCATTCACCCTCTTCTTTACCATAATCAAGATATAGCATTGAAGCAACTGCATCTACACGTAATCCGTCAATGTGATAATGTTCTAACCAAAATAAAGCATTCCCAATAAGGAAGTTCTTTATTTCTTTTCTTCCATAATTAAATATTAATGTTCCCCAATGTGGATGCTCTCCTTGCTTTGGATCCGCATGTTCATATAAAGCTGAGCCATCGAATTTTGCTAGTCCATGTGCATCTTTCGGAAAATGCGCTGGAACCCAATCAAGAATTATTCCTATTTCATTTTCATGTAAATAATTTACAAAATACATAAAGTCATCAGGTGTTCCAAATCTTGATGTTGGAGCATAATATCCTGTTACTTGATATCCCCAAGAACCATCAAAAGGATGTTCTGATACCGGCATTAATTCAACATGTGTATAACCAAGTTCTTTAACATACTCAACCAAATCACGTGCAATATCTCTATAATTTCTAAATCCATTACCTTCAGAGCCCATTTTCCAAGAACCCATATGTAATTCATAAATAGAAATTGGTGCTTTTACATTCGCTTTATTCTTGCGTATGTTTATCCAAGCTTCGTCATTCCAGTTAAAATTCTCTATATCATATACGATTGAAGCAGTATTAGGTCTTAATTCTGCATAATTTCCATATGGATCTGTTTTCTTTAGTATTGCATTTTCATAAGTTTTTATCTCAAACTTATAAAGTTGGCCAGGATTAACCCCTGGAACAAATATTTCGAAGATACCTGAATTTCCTAATGCTCTCATTTGGTGAACTCTTCCGTCCCAACCATTAAAATCACCAACTACGCTTACTCTTTTTGCATTCGGTGCCCAAACTGCAAAATGAGTACCCGAAACTCCATTAATCTCTATTGGATGTGAACCTAACTTCTTATATATTTCGTAGTGAGTACCTTCTCCAAAAAGATATAAATCAAGTTCATCAATAACAGGTTCAAAACTATACGGATCTCTTATTTCCCAAGTTATACCCTCAAAATTCTCAATCTCTAATGAGTATTCAAATTCTTTCTTACAAGTTGTCTTTACTGTAAAGAATCCATCCACTGTAACCTTTTCCATTTCGTATTTCTTCTTAGAACTCAAATTGATTACTGTAACATTTTTAGCAAACGGTAAAAAAACATTTACTAAAATCCCCGAAGCAATTTTGTGCTGTCCTAACATGTGGTGCGGATCCCTATGTTCTGAATTTTGCACAACCTTCAACTCATCCTCATTTACCCATTCCTTAATCATAATCTTTTCCTCCTGCATATGATTTTTAGAAGTCTATAAAACACAAGACTTTCTAACCCAAGCTCTATTATATTATAATATTTTACCATTTATGTTAACCAATGACAAGAACATATAAATCTAGTTTTGAACTTTTTACAATACAATATAATTCAGTATTTCTAAGCACCTAAAAATTATTCTAAGTCACAAGAAAATAGCTTGCATCCACTAGTGAGAAAGCTTATGAACAAGACGAACTTTACTATAAAATAAAAAAGCCGTGCCTTTTGGAGGCACGACAGATTCTAATATCCGTTTATCGGACTAATAAGTGCATTGTCTTTGTCTAAAAATACAGTAGTATCCGTTAGGTTCTTATATATATCCATCCTTTGGATAAACTTATAAAATTCCAAATCTTTTTGTAATGCTTCTTGATATATTACAAGTGCAGCTGCATCTGCTTCAGCCTTTATTTCTGCAGCTTTTACCTTAGCTTCTGATACAATTTGTACACGTTCTCGATCTGCTGCAGCTATCGCTTTCACATAATCGGAATCACCTTCTGATTTTGTCTTTTCAGATTCTTTTTCAATTTGCATTGCCATCTTTTGTTCGATACCCGGTATATTGGATTGAAGGAAACTTTTATTATTGATACCTATATCTGTAATCATAAAACCATATTCATCAATTAATACTTCATTTAGCTCTTTACGTTTTTCATCTACTAAATCTGCTAAAAGTTTTAATTCAAAAAACTCTTGAAACACAAGTGAGTTTGCAGAATTTACTACTACTGGGTAAACCCTAGTATCCATTTTCGCTCTAATATTTTCATATGTCGTTATCTTTTTTAGGAATTTTAAAGGGTCAACAATTCTATATTGTGCATACATTGCTATTTCAATATTCTTATTGTCTTTTGTCTTTATAACTTCTGTTCGAGATTTATATGTTAAATTTTTTGCTGTATATACGGTAACGGTTTGAATAAAAGGAATCTTAAACTGCAATCCTTTCGTAATAACTATCTTGATATCATCATCGCCTTCACTCTTTGACATATTCTCTTTTACAATTGCTTCATCTTCTTTATTCACAACTACCGTTACTGTCTTGCCCAAAGTCTTGACTACTGCTATTTCATCCTCGTAAACAACATATGTAGAAGAAAATAGTATAATCGCCAACACTGCAATAATTGAACAAACTATTATTAACTTTTTCATAATACGCCTCCTTAGTTTGCTATATTAGATTTAACTTGATTGGTAGTATCCCCATCCATGTTATAGAATTTATAAATTCCATCGCCTGAATTCGTAGCATCTATTACGATTTTATTATTCGCTAAAAATGCTTGCATAGACTCAATATAATATTTTTCCTTTGTAACGCTTGGGTTAACTAAGTATTCTTTGTATAAAGCATTATATTGTGCCATTTCTGAATTTGCTTTTGCAAGAACCTCTAATTTATAGGATAGAGCTTCTTCGTTTAATTTAGTAGCTTCCCCTTCCGCTTGAGGTTTAATAATATTTAAGTACTTTTCTGCTTCTTCAGCTTTCGTGTTTTTATATTGAGTTGCATCTTCTTTTTGTTGAAATGCTGCTTCTACACTAGGTAAAAACTCCACATTTTGTGTATTCACTGCAACGATTCGAAGTCCAGCTTCAAAACTATCAATTTTAGCTTGAAGGGTCAAGATAACTTCTTTATCAATTAATTCTTTTTCTGTTTTTACTTCATCTAAAGAAAGTTTTTGAACGGCATTCCTTACTGATTCTTCTAAAGCTAATCTTAACGTACCCTCAACATCATCCACTTTAAAAAGATACTTAACAGGATCTTCAACCTTATATTCAATCATCAAGTTGATTAATGCAATTGATCCATTGTCCTGTCCAGCATCTACAATTACTGTGGCTTCTGGCATATTATCTTGATATACTGGTGCAGTTGTTGTAGAACCTCCACTTATTGTTTCATATCCATATTCCATTGTATATACTAAACTTTCATTTAGTATTACCCCTGCTTGACCGTCATCGATCTTATATACAACGTTACTTACTAATAAAATTAATAGTGCTACTATGATCACAAGGGTAACTCCTGTTTTAATTTTACCTTTATACTGTTCAAAATCTACATCAATTATTGAATCTGTATCTAATTTCATTTAATTTTCCTCCTTATAATAGGCTGTGAATAAATATACCACTTCTTAATTTTGGTTCAAACCATGTTGATTTAGGGGGCATTAGTTTTTCTAATTCTTTTAGTCCTCTAATTCCACCAACAAAATCAATTCTCTTATCTGTTTTTGGATCTACTATATTTAGAATTGGAGCAAGTAACTTATCTTGTAATATAGATACATCCAATTTACCAACTGGATCATTCGGAATAATCTCTGGCTTCGCAATTAATTTGTACCAGTATCCATTTAAAAACATTCCAAATGTCGCCTTTTCAATTGGGGAATATCCCTCCTTGCCTAGTTTCTCAATATCAAAATTCACTTGAATCTCTTGTAGAAATTCAGGCTCATCTTTGCAATTTAAATCCATAACTACTCTATTATACGACATTATCATCAATTGGTCATGTGGAAATAATACAGATAGAAAATAATTAAATTCTTCACTTCCAGAATATCCAGGATTTTCTGTTCTTCTTTTAAGTCCAACTTTTACTGCAGAGGCCGCTCTATGGTGCCCATCAGCTATGTAAATATCATCTATTCGCCTAAAATTTGACTGGATTTCATTGATATTATCTATCCCTTCTATGCTCCAAACTGCGTGTCTAATTCCATCTGGTGATACAAAATCGTATAACGGTGTTTTTTCCTTCTCTCTCATAACTATATCATTAATTGCCTTTTGGGAACGATAAGCTAAGAATATAGGACCAGTATTTGCATTTGTTACGTCAACGTGCCTAATTCTATCTTGTTCTTTGTCTGCCCTTGTATTCTCATGTTTCTTAATCACATTATTTAAATAGTCATCAACGGAAGCTGTTGCCACAATACCAGCTTGCTCACGTCCGTTCATAGTTAATGAATATATATAGTAACATGGATTTGATTCCATCAATAATATACCATCTTCTACCATTTTATTCAAGGTATCTCTTGCTCTATCATATACGCAGTCCTCATAAGATCCAACCGAAGTATCAAATTGAATTTCAGCTCTATCAATTTTTAAAAATGATAGTTCCTCCTTTTGTAATTCTTCATATGCTTCTTGTCTATTATATACATCATATGGTAAAGCAGCTACTTTATCTACAACTTCTCTTGCTGGTCTTATTGCTTTGAATGGTTGTATATTGGCCATTATATTTCCTCCTAAAAAAATAATATTTTAATAAATCAAAAGGTTGCCTTAAAGTATGGCAACCTAATTATCGTAAGTTAATGTAATATTTATTATATCATATAGAAAATATTAATTTTTATTAAATACTCTAGCTTTCACTACTCCATTAACTGCACTAATAGTTGCTACCGTATCAGCACTGATAGGACATTCCGTATCAATTAGTGCGTATGCCCAATCTTTTTTACTCTTATTTGTCATCTCTGCTATGTTCAGATTTGCATCTCCTAGAATAGTCGCAAATTGACTTATCATATTCGGTACATTTTTGTGTAATATACCAATACGACCTGGTTTTTGACATACCCCCATATTACATTCTGGGTAATTAACTGAATTGATTATATTTCCATTTTCCATGTAATCCATTATTTGATTTACCGCCATAAATGCACAGTTATCTTCTGATTCTGGAGTAGACGCACCTAAATGAGGAATCGCAATTGTATTTGGGAAATTAATTGTCTTTGCATTTGGAAAATCAGTAACATATTTTGCTATTTTACCACTTGTTAATGCTTCTAACATATTATCATCATTAACTAAAGTATCTCTAGAGAAGTTTAGAATTCGAACTCCGTCTTTCATTTTAGCAATTGTTTCTTTACAAATTGTGTTTTTCGTTTCAGGAAGTAATGGTAAGTGTAATGTTATATAATCACATTCTTCATATATTTCATCAATACTTAATGCTCTCTTAACTTTTTCCGATATACACCAAGCATTTGAAACTGTTATGTAAGGGTCGTATCCGATAACTTGCATCCCAAGCTTAGTAGCGCATGTAGCAACTAAAGCACCGATTGCACCTAGACCTATAACTCCTAATTTCTTACCAAGTAATTCTGGTCCTACAAAAGCACCTTTACCTTTTTCAACTAATTTTGCTATCTCTGGTTCATCTTTATTTGCTTGAGCCCAGTTAACACCACCAACTATGTCACGACTTGATATCAATAAACAACTAGGTATTTCCATTTTATTCATATCTGCACTTCTAACAAGTATCGCTTCCGCATCCATATCTTCCGTTATGATATAATTTTCATTTAATAAATCTAACCCTGAATCAGAAATTGGATTTAAACATTTAACTTTGTACATTATTTTCCCCCCTATTTATTGTTTTTTTCGAATTCTTTCATAAAATCAACTAATGCTTGAACACCTTGTACTGGCATTGCATTATATATACTTGCTCTCATTCCACCAACTGAACGGTGTCCTTTAAGATTTACAAATCCAGCAGCTTTTGCTTCTTTAATAAATTTTGCATCTAAGTCTTCCGATGTAGATACAAAAGGAACATTCATAAGTGAACGATCCGCAGTATTTGCCGTACCACTAAACATTTCGCTTGAATCGAGGTAGTCATATAGAAGCGCAGCTTTTTCTTTATTCACTTTTTCCATTGCTTCTAATCCACCATTTTTCTTGATCCACTCAAATACTAAACCAGCAATATATATTCCGTATGTAGGAGGTGTATTAAACATGGAACCTTCATCAGAATGAGTTTTAAATTTAAGCATCGTAGGTGTTCCTGCTAACGTTTCATCTGTAATTAAATCTTCTCTAATAATAACAACTGTTACGCCCGCTGGCCCAATATTTTTTTGTGCTCCAGCAAAAATAACGCCATAATCACTAACATTTATCTTTTCTGATAAAATACTAGAGGATAAGTCAGAAACCAATGGAATACCATTTGTTTTAGGTATTTTTGTGAATTTTGTTCCAAAGATCGTATTGTTATGTGTAAAATATACATAATCAGCATTTGCATTATAGCTAAGTTCATCTACATCTGGAATGTATGTGAAATTTTTATCATCCGAAGTCGCAATTACATTAACTGTACCAAATTTCTTTGCTTCGCTAATCGCCTTCTTCGACCACATTCCTGTATTGATATAGTCAGCACATTTGTTTTTCATAAGATTCATAGGGATCATCGCAAATTGAAGGGATGCTCCACCTTGCAAGAATAATACCTTGTAATTATCAGGAATCTCCATGATTTCTCTTAGAGTTGCCTCAGCCCCATTAATAATTGCTTCATATTCCTTAGATCTGTGGCTCATTTCCATAACTGACATGCCAGAGTTCTTGTAATTTAACATTTCATCTGCGGCTTGTTTTAATACCTCTTCTGGTAATATAGCTGGTCCTGCTGAAAAATTGTACACACGATTCATAAAATATCCTCCCTGTTCTTTTCCACTTTAATTGGTTAATATAATAATGCAAGTAATCCGCCCCTTAAGGGCGGTTTTTACTTGTTGTTATTTCTATTCAAAGTCTGCTGCTGTTTTGATGTCATCAATTGCTGCCCCTGGAGCTACCATTGGCCATACTTTTTCATCACAATCAATTACACATTCTATTAATACAGGTCTATTTGCGGCCATTGCTTTTTGTAATACTTCTTCAATTTCTTCTTTCTTCGTTACTCGAAATCCAAGAATACCAAAAGCATCTGCAAGCTTCATAAAATCAAGCCCATCGTCTAGATTTGTATATGAATAACGTCCGCCATAATACAATGTTTGCCATTGTCTTACCATACCAAGAACTTTATTATTTAATACAACTTCAATGATCGGTATATTATATCTTGCTGCCGTTGCAAGTTCATTTAGATTCATGCGGAAACTTCCATCACCAGCAACATTAATTACTTGTTTATCCGGTCTTCCTAATTGTGCACCTAAAGCTGCACCAAGTCCAAATCCCATTGTACCTAATCCACCTGAAGATACGAAAGATCTTGGGGTTTTAAATTTGTAATATTGTGCAGTCCACATTTGATGTTGACCAACTTCCGTACAAATTATTGCATCCCCTTTTGTTATCTCACTTATTTTCTCTACCACATATTGCCCTGTTAAGATATCTTCATTATACGAGAGTGGAAAATCAGCCTTTAATTTCTTAATTGTTTCAATCCATTCATCATTCTTTGGAAGTTCAACGCCACTTAGCCCTGCGTTAAGTTTTTTTAGTACTAAATTAATGTCACCTACAAGGTAGTGATGAACTTTAATATTTTTATTAACTTCTGCTGGATCAATATCAATATGAAGTATCTTAGCTTTTCTCGCAAACTTAGTAGCATTTCCTGTTACACGATCACTAAATCTTGCTCCTATTACAACTAATAAATCACAATTTGTTACCCCAATATTTGACGTCTTGGTACCATGCATTCCAAGCATACCTGTATATAACTCATCTTCACTTGGGAATGCACCCTTACCCATAAGAGTATCGGCAACCGGAGCGTTTATTTTCCTAACAAATTTCATTAACTCTTCCGATGCATCGGATGAAATTGCTCCACCACCTACAAAAATATATGGTTTTTTAGATGATTTTATCATATCTATTGCTTTATCAAGATCTTTTTCTAAGACTCTCTCCCTCTTACTTGGTAATTCAAGTATTTCCGGTGCAGTATATTCTGTTTTTGCTGCTGTTATATCTTTGGGAATATCTACAAGAACTGGTCCTGGTCTTCCTTCTCTAGCGATATAAAATGCTTTTCTAATAGTTTCAGCAAGTTTTGTTACGTCCTTAACAATAAAATTATGTTTCGTTATTGGCATTGTTACCCCTGCAATATCAACTTCTTGAAAACTATCTTTTCCTAAAAGTGATAAAGGTACTTGGCCTGTAATTGCTACCATTGGAACAGAATCCATATATGCAGTGGCAATACCAGTTACTAGGTTTGTTGCTCCTGGACCAGAGGTTGCTAAACATACTCCGACTTTTCCTGTTGCTCTCGCATATCCGTCAGCAGCATGTGATGCTCCTTGTTCATGCGCAGTTAGTATATGTCTAACTTCTGAGGAATGTTTGTACAATTCATCATATATATTTAGAGCCTGACCTCCTGGATATCCAAAGATCGTATCTGCATTTTGTTCCTTTAAGCATTCAATAATAATTTCTGCTCCTGTTAATAACATTAAATCACCCGTTTCCTTTTCTAGCGTTTTTATTTAAAGATTAGCTTACCACTTACTTGGTACCTTTAATACCGCTCCTGTATTTGCAGAAGTAACCAAAGCAGCATAACGAACTAAATATCCTTTTTTAATCTTTGGTTCTCTTGGTTTCCATTGTTCACTTCTTGCTTTCAATTCTTCATCCGATACTTCTACATTAATTTTGCAATTTGGAATATCAATATGAATAATATCGCCTTCTTGAATTAATCCAATTGGTCCACCTACTGCAGCTTCCGGTGATATATGTCCAATTGCGGCGCCTCTAGTTGCTCCAGAAAATCTACCATCGGTAATTAAGGCTACTTCTTTATCAAGTCCCATTCCAGCAATTGCTGCAGTAGGTGATAACATTTCTCTCATTCCAGGACCACCCTTAGGGCCCTCATATCGAATTACGACAACATCACCACTCTTGATTTTTCCTTCTAATATTGCATCTATTGATTCTTCTTCGCTATCAAATACCCTTGCTGGACCAGAATGAACTAACATTTCTTCGGCAACAGCTGACTTCTTAACTACACATGAGTCAGGAGCAATATTACCCTTTAATACGGCAATCCCTCCAGTAACACTATATGGTCTTTCTAAAGGTCTTATTACTTCCTCATCAAGGTTTTGTGCTTTTTCTATATTTTCTCTAATCGTTTTACCTGTAACTGTCATCAAGTCTAAAATCAATAAATCCTTCTTTGTTAATTCTTTCATTACCGCTTGAACTCCACCTGCTGCATAAAGATCTTCAATAAACGCATCTCCTGCAGGACTTAAGTGACATAAATTAGGAGTCTTAGCACTTATTTCATTCGCTATATCAAGATTAATATCAACCCCAGCTTCATAAGCGATAGCTGGTAAATGAAGCATACTATTCGTGCTACATCCAAGTGCCATATCAACTGTTAATGCGTTCATAAATGCATCTTTTGTCATAATGTCTCTAGGCTTAATGTCTTTTGCTAACATTTCCATTATTTGAATACCTGCTTTTTTAGCAAGTCTTTGTCTTTCTGAATATACAGCTGGGATTGTTCCATTTCCAGGGAGTCCCATTCCAAGAACTTCAGTTAAGCAGTTCATTGAATTTGCAGTGAACATTCCTGAACATGATCCGCATGTAGGACATGCTTTTTCTTCATATTCATATAGTTCTTCTTCACTCATATTACCTGCAGAAACTGTTCCAACTGCTTCAAACATAGTAGTTAAGTTAATACTTTTGGAACCACATTTTACTTTACCTGCAAGCATTGGTCCACCACTTACGAATACAGTAGGGATATTAATTCTAGCTGCTGCCATAAGTAGACCTGGAACATTTTTATCACAGTTTGGTACCATTACCAATCCATCAAAGCCATGTGCTAATGCCATAGATTCTGTTGAGTCTGCTATTAATTCTCTGGTTACTAATGAATAGTGCATTCCTTGATGTCCCATTGCTATTCCATCACATACTGCGATAGCAGGGAAAACGATAGGGGTTCCACCAGCTAATCTAACGCCAGCTTTTACTGCTTCTACTATTTCATCCAAATGTTTGTGTCCTGGAACTATATCATTTTGAGAATTTACAATACCAATTATTGGTCTGTCTAATTCTTCATCTATTAATCCTAACGCCTTGTATAAAGAGCGATGTGGTGCTTTTTGTACACCTTTTTTTGTTATATCACTATTCATAATGTATACCTCCTATTAAAGTTGGGCTACTATTAAGTTACCCATTTCAACGGTTCCAACTTTCTTCATTCCTTCTGACATGATATCGCCAGTTCTAAATCCATTTTGTAAAACTTTCTTTATCGCATTATCAATATCATCTGCTGCTTGATCTAAATCAAGTGAATATCTTAACATCATAGATACTGAAAGTATAGTCGCTATTGGATTCGCTACCCCTAAGCCTGCGATATCAGGAGCTGAACCATGACTTGGTTCATATAATCCTAATTTTGTTTTTCCTAAACTAGCTGATGCTAACATTCCGATAGATCCTGTTACCATACTAGCTTCATCTGATAATATATCTCCAAACATATTTTCAGTTAAAATAACATCAAATTGCTTTGGATCTCTAACTAATTGCATTGCTGCATTATCAACTAGCATATCAACTACTTCTATGTCTGGATAATCTTTCGCTACTTCATGTACAACACTTCTCCAAAGTCTAGATGATTCCATTACGTTTGCTTTATCTACACTATATACTTTCTTTGTTCTCTTACGAGCAATATCAAAAGCTGTTATTGTAATTCTCTTAATTTCATTTTCATCGTATACGAGTGTATCTATCGCTTTTCGAACACCATCTTCTACTAAGCTTTTCTTTTCTCCAAAGTATAGACCACCTGTTAATTCTCTAACTACTATCATGTCGAAGCCGTCACCTATGATTTCATCCTTAAGTGGACAAGCTCCTCTCAGTTCGCTGTATAGAACAGCAGGTCGAATATTTGCATATAATTCTAAGCCTTTTCTAATTCCAAGTAGTCCTTTTTCTGGTCTTAAATGTCCAGGAAGAGTATCCCATTTAGGTCCTCCAACTGCTCCAAGTAAAACTGAGTCACTTTTCTTAGCGACTTCGAGTGCTTCATCAGTAAGTGGAACTCCATGTTTATCGATCGATACTCCACCCATTAAAATCTCAGTATAATTAAAAGTATGGTTATATTTTTCTCCAATTTTATCAAGTACTTTGATTGCTTCTGTTACTATTTCTGGACCAATTCCGTCACCTGGAATTACTGCTATATTATAATTCATCTTAATCGACCTTTCTATTTTTATTTATTTACTTATTTATTACTATTGATATATGAGATTAAGCCTTCTGCTTTAATTATCTTTTGCATAAATTCAGGAAATGCTTGACCTTGGTAACTTTGATCCTTAGTCTTATTATAAATCATTCCGCTGTCAAAATCTATTTCAACTTCATCGTTAGCTTCAATTCCTTTAACTGCTTCTTCACATTCTATAATAGGTAATCCAATATTAATTGCATTTCTATAAAAGATTCTTGCAAAAGAAGATGCTATTACACAGCTTATGCCTGATACTTTTATTGCAATTGGTGCGTGCTCTCTAGAAGAACCACATCCAAAGTTTTTGTTCGCAACAATAATGTCACCTTGCTTAACATTGTTAACAAATTCTGCATCAATATCTTCCATACAATGTTTTGCTAGTTCTGCTGGATCTGATGAGTTTAAATATCTTGCTGGTATAATTACATCGGTATCTACATTATCACCATATTTAAATACTTTTCCAAATGCTTTCATTATTCGTTCCTCCTACTATATTGTTTCTGGATTTGTGATTTTACCAGTTAATGCGGAAGCTGCTGCCACTGCTGGGCTTGCAAGATATACTTCTGATTCTGGGTGTCCCATACGTCCAACGAAATTTCTGTTTGTTGTTGCCAATGCTCTTTCACCTTTTGCAAGTATTCCCATATGTCCTCCAAGACATGGACCACATGTAGGAGTACTAAATACTGCTCCAGCTTCTACGAATATCTTAACTAAGCCTTCTTCAATTGCTTGCAAATATATCTTTTGAGTAGCTGGGAAAATAATAACTCTAAGTCCTTTTGCTACTTGTTTGCCTGCTAAGATAGATGCTGCCATTCTCAAATCTTCGATACGTCCATTTGTACAAGATCCAATTACAACTTGATCTATAGTTACATCACCAACTTCATCAATTGTTCTAGTATTTTCAGGAAGATGTGGGAAAGCAACTGTTGGTCTAATCTTAGACAAATCTATTTTATATACTTCATCATATTCTGCATCTGTATCTGCTTCATAAGTCACTGGTGTCTTTGCAGAGTGATCTTTAATATATTCAAGAGTCTTATCATCCACTGGGAATATACCGTTTTTGGCACCAGCTTCTATTGCCATATTCGCCATTGAGAATCTATCATCCATAGTAAGGTTAGCGATTCCATCTCCTACAAATTCCATTGATTTATATAAAGCTCCATCTACACCTACCATACCAATAATGTGTAAGATAACATCTTTACCACTAACCCATTTACTAAGTTTTCCACTTAACTCAAATTTAATAGCGGAAGGTACTTTAAACCAAGCTTTTCCTGTAGCCATACCTGCTGCCATATCCGTACTACCAACACCTGTTGAAAATGCTCCAAGCGCTCCATATGTACAAGTATGAGAGTCAGCACCAATGATTACTTCACCAGCAACCACTAGTCCTTTTTCAGGAAGAAGTGCATGTTCTATCCCCATTTGACCAATTTCAAAATAGTTTGTAATTTCTTTTGCTAAGGCAAATTCTCTTATATATTTGCAATGTTCTGCAGATTTAATATCTTTATTTGGTGTAAAGTGATCTGGTACAATTGCTATCTTATCTTTATGAAACACACCTTCTACATTCATTTTTTCAAATTCATGTATTGCTACTGGAGTCGTTACATCATTTCCAAGCACAAGATCAAGATTTGCTTCAATCAATTGTCCAGCTTTTACTTCCGTAAGACCAGCGTGAGCTGCTAATATTTTTTGAGTCATTGTCATTCCCATTGTTATTTCCTCCTATTTATGCGTTCTATATCTATTTTCAATATCTTTAATTAGCTTATATTCAATTGAATCTACTAATGCAATTAAACTCGCTTCTATAATGTCAGTGGATACCCCTACTGTTGTCCATACTGCTGTTCCATCTGTGGAAGTTATTAATACTCTTACTTTTGCAGCCGTAGCACCTAATGAATCAAGAACACGAACCTTATAATCAGTTAAGTGAACTGTTTTGAGCTTAGGATAAAAACCTTCTAGTGATTTCCTTAAGGCTTTATCAAGTGCATTAACAGGCCCATCCCCTTCAGCAGCAGAGAATTCTACTTGCTCATCGACCTTTACTTTAACCATAGCATAAGAACTAAATTGATTTTCGGTTGTCTTTTGTTCTCCTATGATTTTGAAATACTCTAGGTCAAAGAATGGTTCATACTTTCCTAATTGTTTTCGAATCAATAGTTCAAAACTACTATCTGCACCTTCAAATTGATAACCGTAGTACTCAAGTTTCTTAAGTTTCTCAACAATTCTTGTTGTTTCTTCTGAATCTTTTGTAATACTAGGATCTATCCTAGAAATTTTCTTGATTATTGTAGATCTACCCGCAACTTCTGACATTAAGAAGCGTCTTTCATTTCCTACTAACTCCGGATTAATATGTTCAAAGGAATGTGGTGCTTTATTTACTCCATCGATATGCATTCCAGCTTTATGTGTAAATGCGCTTCTTCCTACATATGGTTCTTTATCTGACAATGTTACATTTGCTATTTCAGAAATAAGAATTGCTGTTGATGTTAATGTCTCAATATTCTCTTCTGGGATGCAATGAAAGCCCTTCTTAATTTGTAAAGTTGGTATAAGTGATGATAAATTAGCATTGCCACAACGTTCTCCAAAACCAACATAGGTTCCTTGAACTTGGGTAGCCCCCGCTTTTACCGCCATTATCGAATTTGCAACAGCCATTCCACTGTCATTATGACAATGAATCCCTACTTCGACTTCTTTGAATTTATCGACTACTTCTTTTGTTATCTCATATATTTCATCCGGAGTACATCCGCCATTGGTATCACATAAAGCTAATGAATCTGCCTTTCCAGAAACAGCAGCTTCAAGCGTATTCATAGCATACTCTTTGTTTGATTTATATCCATCAAAGAAATGTTCCGCATCAAAAACTACTTCTTTATCTTTTCCTTTTAAAAAGCTTACAGTCTCTTGTATCATCTTCAAATTTTCTTCTAAAGATGTTTTAATAATATCTGTAACATGAAAATCCCAACTCTTACCGAATATTGCAACTACTTTAGTATCAGCCGATAGGAGTGATAAAACATTAGCATCTTCTTCTGGTGTTATATCTCTTCTTCTTGTACTACCAAATGCAGTTAACTTAGCATTTTTTAATTCAAGAGCTTTTACTTTAATAAAGAACTCTAAGTCTTTAGGATTTGAACCTGGATTACCTGCTTCTATATATGCAACACCAAGTTCATCAAGAGCTTTAACCACTTTCAATTTATCTTCCACAGAAAACGAAATACCTTCTGCCTGAGCACCATCTCTCAAAGTAGAATCAAATATATTTATCTGTTTCATCATTGCCCTCATTTCTTATTAAAGATTACTACCGCTTATAACAAAGGTGGTCGGTTAGGTGCCGACCACCCTATAAATATTTATATTATTTCTTTAACCAAGACATCATTTTTCTAAGTTCAGCACCAACTTTTTCAATTTGGTGTTCTGATTCCATTCTTCTTGTTGCATTGAAGTTTGGACGTCCACATTGATTTTCAAGAATCCAGTTCTTAGCAAAAGTTCCATCTTGAATTTCTTTCAATACTTTCTTCATTTCTTTCTTTGTTTCATCTGTGATTATTCTCTTACCAACTTGGTAATCACCATATTCAGCAGTATCACTAATTGAATATCTCATATATCCTAAACCACCTTGATTTACAAGGTCTACGATTAATTTCATTTCATGCATACATTCGAAATATGCGCTTTCTGGTTGGTATCCAGCTTCTACTAATGTTTCGAAACCAGCTTTCATAAGTTCTGATACACCACCACAAAGAACAGCTTGTTCTCCGAAAAGATCTGTTTCAGTTTCTTCTTTAAATGTAGTTTCAAGAACTCCTGCTCTTGCTCCACCGATTGCTAATGCGTAAGCTAATGATAAATCTTTTGCTTTGCCAGTTGCATCTTGGTGTACAGCTATAAGACAAGGAACTCCTCTACCTTCTTGGTATTGGCTTCTTACTGTATGTCCAGGTCCCTTTGGAGCAACCATAAATACGTCTACATTTTCTGGAGCAACTATTTGGCCAAAGTGAATATTAAATCCGTGAGCAAATACGAGTGCTTTTCCTTCTGTTAAGTTCGGTTGAATACTTTCTTTGTAAAGTTTTGCTTGTCTTTCATCATTTATTAATATCATTATGATGTCAGCAGCTTTTGCAGCATCAAATGCAGTATATACTTTGAACCCAGCTTCTTCCGCTAACTTCCATGATTTACTTCCTTCATATAAACCGATTACTACGTTTACTCCAGATTCTTTCATGTTTAATGCGTGTGCGTGTCCTTGGCTACCGTAACCAATTACTGCTACTGTCTTTCCTTTTAATAAATTTAAATCACAATCCTCTTGATAATACATCTTTGCCATAATAATATCCTCCTAGTATGTTTGTTATTATTGTTCCAATAATTTGTGAATGTCGTCATTTCCTCTCATCAGTCCTGTTAATCCAGTTCTAACGATTTCTTTTATGTTATAATTTAGCAGTAATTCTGTGAAGGCCTGAAGCTTTGCCTGCTCACCGGTGATTTCAATCGTTAATGACTCTGTAGCAACGTCAATAATCTTTGCTCTGAAAATATCTGCTATTTCAATAATTGAAGCTCTTGTTTGTGGCGTTGATTCTACTTTCACAAGTACAAGTTCTCTGCAAACTGAATCACCTAGTGGTAATTCAACTATTTGTTTCACATCTTCTAACTTTGATAGTTGTTTCTTAATCTGGTCAAGAATCTGATCATCACCATAAGCTACGATTGTCATTCTCGACATCGATGGATCTTGTGTGACTCCAACTGTAAGACTATCTATATTGTAACCTCTTCTACTAAATAATCCTGCAACCCTGCTTAAAACACCTGAAGTATTTTCCACAAGAATAGACAGCACTAATCGTCTCATAGCATTTATCCTCCTTCCGGATAGTTTGTAATGAGTGGCCGTCTTATAAATAAATGCCCCTTTGCAACTATCACATATGTAAGTTATAAATATAATATCAGTCTATTATTTATTTGTCAAACTTATCGCTTACAGAAAGTGGAATTTTGTCGAAGGCGAAAAAAAGCAAACCCTTGTATTATCAAGGGTTTGAGGAGTTGTTATAATCTGTGGTTATAGCTATATGTAATCTTATTATGGAACTTGGGTGTATATGGTGCAAAATAATCTTCATAAACACGTATCTTTTGCTATATTCGAATGTCCCTTCCTCAAAATAATACATTCATAATAGCTAATTGCTGAACTTGTTACCTACATTACACTTACAAACTTCTTCCTCTTATTTTTCTATACTAGCATTAATTAATTCACCGAAAATCTCGTACAACTTATAGTAATAATCTTCGTTTTTCAAATAATATTCATACCTTTCACTAAGATATATATTCTGTTTTGGATCATATTTTTGTATTATTACTCTACTCCCAGTCACTGTATATTCATAAGTAATATTATCATATTCCTTTTGAAAAATTGCATATCTATCAGCTAATATGAGGTCATTAAGTTCACTTTCTTCAAGTTTATTTCCCTGAATTGATTCTAAGTCTTTTATTAACTGATTAATTACTTTTAAATGTTTTTTATTAGTAACAATAATTTTATCAAATCCTCTAAATTCAACACCTGTTACTATTAATGTTACAGGTCTTTTTTCATCAGTTATATTTTTAATGGTTATAATAATAATAAATATTACTATAAGACTACTAAATATTGCTAACTTTTTTCTAATCAGTTTAATCTCTCCCAACTAATAAATATATATACTCGCTTGCCAATAATATGGTCGGTAGGTAATTCATGAACTAGGTGAATTTTTCGCTTGAATTGCAAAACATCGCCCCTGACAGACTCTCTAATTTTTATCTCATATATAACATCCAAATATTCTATCTAATACCATTAATGTAGTCATTAAGTTCATTATACAACTCTAACCAAACACCGTCCTTAATAAAATTTTTTCCACCATTCTTATCTAATTTAGCAAAGTAATTTTGATTCTCCGTTTTGAATTTCTCTACAATATCAACTAATTCGATAAAATTAACCATACTCTGTTTGTATTCATTTGCCTTATCCTCATTGAGTATAAACGTCCCTTTACTATTCTCATAAAAAGACCCTTCTCGAAGTCCAAACGCAAATATATATTGATCAATCGTTTTTAGATTCCTATTTGAATAATAATTTTTTTTATTATATCCATAGCAATCTGCATAAAATTCTTTCAGCTCAGCCACACTGCTGTTTATTTCATTACTCGAATGATATGAAAAATAAATATCTTCTTTTGAAAGTTCCTGTAACTTTACTGCTTTATCAACAGTCTCGAGGCATTCATAAAATGTTGGTTGGTCTATTAAAAAAGTAAATTTAAAATTGTTATAAAACTCGCTATTGTACCTATTTTCAAACATCTTTTTATCCGAATACAATACGCAAATAATTATCGCTAGAACTATTACTATTGAAAAGTAGATTATCCTAATTGTTTTGTCCTTATTCATAACTTTTACCTTACCTCCTAATATAATTAAGCCATCGCAACAACTGTTCCATCTCTAAACACCTGAATTGTCTTATTTTACTTCAATTCCAGTAATATAAGAATAATTTCCTGCTCCTAATATAAACGAATCTGTTATTGCAGGTAAAAAAGTCTCAAATAATCCAATATCCCTACCCATCCTTACTTTACATAAAAACAATTATAAAGCCTTATAATAGCATTAATATGTTTTTTAATATTAATTACATATATCTAATTAATTTATTACTTAAACAAACATACTATATATTTAATATACGTAACTTATTTCTAAAAGTATATAGCCTCGTCATAATCGGTCACTTTTACGTCACAATCGGTCACTTTTGCGTCGCAATCGGTAGGTAATTCATGAACTAAGGGGATGTTTCGCGTGGCTCGCAAAACATCCCCCCCTTACAGACTCTCTAATTTTATCTCATATATAACTTAAATTTCTCTATCGTTTCTTTTTTCCTTCTCCGGCTAATCGATAAGCTTTCTCCGTTTTTAAGTACAATGCTGTTATCTTTAATGTAAGATATGTACTTAAAATTAACAATGCACCCTTCATTAATTTTAATAAATTTCTTTCCTTCTAAATCACTCTCAAAATCAATTACGGATTGATACACCTTATGCTCTTCATTTTCAATTTGAATGCTTACCGTTCTTCCTTGCCTTTCAATATAAATAATATCATCAACTAAAATATTTATCATCCCGGATTCACTTCTAACTGTAATTTCCAAAGCTGACTTAATTATTTGTTCAATTGCTGCGATTAGATGGTTATTCAAATCTTCTAAATGGGACTTTCTTATAAA
>JAQSXR010000006.1 GCA_029256575.1 Clostridiales bacterium
GAAGGATGAACATTAATAATTCTATTCTTAAATGTCTCCACTAGTTCATTACTGATTACCACAAGATAACCAGCTAGTACTACTAAATCGATATTTTCCTTCACTAATGTATCAAGTAATGCCCTATTGAATTCATCTCTATTATCAAAATCTTTTGGAGAAATACATAATTCCTTTATGTTATTTATCCTTGCACGTTCTAGCGCATAAGCATCTTTTTTATTACTAATTACGACTGCAATCTCAGTATTCATGATTTCTTTTGAATTCACTTTATCTATGATTGCCTGTAAATTAGTTCCACCTCCAGATACTAATACTGCTATTCTTAGCATAATGTAACTCCTTTTTCACCTGCTTCTATATCGCCAATAATAAATGCTTCTTCTCCAGCAGATTGTAACGCTGCAACTGCTTTATCCGCATTTACTTTATCTACAGCTATTATCATTCCAAGTCCCATATTATATGTGTTATACATTGTCTTTTCTTCAACATCACCCATTTTAGCTAAAAGTTTAAATATTGCTGGTACTTCATAACTATTCTTTTTAACAACAGCGTGAACCCCATCTATTAGCATTCTTGGTATATTTTCGTAAAATCCACCACCAGTGATATGGCTACAAGCTTTTACTTTTATATTATCATCTTTTAATGATTTCATTGCTTTTACATATATCTTAGTAGGTTCAATCAATGTTTCGCCTAAAGTTTTTCCTAACTCTTCATAATAAGTATTTAACCCTTCTTTTGTTATATCAAATACTTTTCTAACCAAAGAATATCCATTGCTATGAATGCCCGAAGATGCTATTCCTATTAATACATCTCCTGGTGTTAAATCTTTTCCATTGATAATATCTTTCTCATCAACAATACCTACTGCAAAGCCTGCTAGATCATATTCCTCAATCGGATAAAATCCTGGCATTTCAGCAGTTTCACCACCAACTAGTGCACAGGAAGATTGTTTACAACCATCCGCAACCCCTGAAACTATTGTTGCTATTTTTTCTGGTACATTTTTACCACATGCAATGTAATCTAAGAAAAATAATGGTTCAGCACCACAACAAGCTATGTCATTTACGCACATTGCAACACAGTCTACCCCTATAGTATCATGTTTATCCATTTCAAACGCTACTTTTAACTTTGTCCCAACACCATCTGTACCTGAAACCAAAGTTGGTTTTTCCATATTCTTAAAATTAGCTAGTGAGAATAGTCCTGAAAATCCACCGATTCCCGTTAAGACTTCTGGTCTCATTGTTTGTTTAATACTATTTTTCATAAGTTCTACTGATTTGTAACCTGCTTCAATATCAACACCTGCATTTTTGTAATCCATTATAAATCCTCCTATAGTAGTTCTATTGATACTACTTTACATTTACTTGTTATCTTGCATCTTTGAGAGGTATTTCTCATATTTTATTTTTTCTAATTCTTCCGCTTTTTTATCAACTATATTTTTTAAATCTTCTTTATATTTCTTCATTTGCTCTCTTATTGCGGCATCCTCACAACCTAATATTTGAAGTGCTAACAAGCCTGCATTTAGGGCCCCATTGATAGCAACTGTTGCAACTGGAACTCCTGGTGGCATTTGTACAATCGAATAAAGTGAATCAACTCCATCAAGGGTTCGAGATTTAACAGGTACCCCTATAACTGGTAATGGCGTACTAGATGCAAGCATTCCAGGTAGATGTGCTGCTCCTCCTGCTCCTGCTATTATAAGTTTTAGTCCTCTTTGTTCCGCAGAGGTTGCATATTCGAATAATTTTTCTGGAGTCCTGTGTGCAGATACAATCGTTAGTTCATACTCTACACTAAATTCATCAAGAATCTTAGCTGCTGCACTCATTACCGGAAGGTCTGAATCACTTCCCATTACAATTCCTATTTTGTTACCCATTGTCATCCCTCGTTCCAAAAGTTTTTAAGGCTCTATTACTAAAGTTTAAATTTTATTACCTTATGAGCTTGTCTTGCCTTCTTTAATGCTTCTTCTATCGTTGCATCTGTAACCGTAATATGCCCCATTTTTCTTCCTTTAGAAACAGTTTCTTTACCATATATGTGTACTTTAACATTATCTATTTTGTAAGCTTTTTCAAGCCCCTGCAATCTCGCAACTCCTGAATGATCACCAATCAAATTCTTCATAACAGAGGGTCTTATCATTTCAGTTGATCCAAGTGGCAAACCTACGATTGCTCTAATATGCTGCTCATACTGAGAGGTATAACATCCTTCAATCGTATAATGCCCTGAATTATGAGGTCTTGGTGCCAATTCATTAACAAGGACCTGCCCAGCTGTAGTAATAAACATCTCCACACATAACATTCCGTAACTTCCAAATGCTTTTATGGCTGCACGTGCAATTTCCATTGCCCTCTTCTCTTGTTCTTTCGTTATTCTTGCTGGAACAACTGTTTCATCTAAAATATTATCTACGTGGTAATTCTCAGCGATTGGAAATATCGTTTCATCACCATTTGTACTTCTACAAGCCAGTACTGATACTTCCTTATCTAACGAAATAAATTCTTCAACCATGAGTGGAAGTGCTCCTCCACCTAATGCTTTGTATGCTCCGTCTTCATCTCCAGGATTTTTAATTAACGCATTTCCTTTTCCATCATAACCACCTGTACAAGTCTTTAATATCATAGGATATCCAAACAACTTGTGCGCGTCATTTAATTGTTCCAGTGATTCTACTATTTGATAATTTGGTACGGGTATATTGTTTTTCCTTAACCACTCTTTTTGAGTGAATTTATTTTGTATTTTAGAAAGTGTTTGTGAAGAAGGGTATACTAAATGTCCTGATTCTTCTAAACGCTCTAACGCCTTTAAACTAATATGTTCAAATTCATAAGTAACGACATCAACTCTATTTGCAAGTTTTTCTATTGCTTTAATATCATCAAAATCTGCTACTATATGCTCATCCGAAATCGAGTCAGCCGGGCAATTCTTTGTTGGATCAAGTATTACAAAGTAGTATCCCAGTCTCTTTGCATCAAGTATCATCATTTTGCCAAGCTGCCCACCACCAATAATGCCTATCTTTGTTATCATATTTTTCACCACCATATTTATTTTACGAATAAACACTGTCAAATATCATTTTACTAATATGTAGCTTTATAGTCAATAAGGTTACGTATTCATTTTTCTTATATGTATATTACAAAAGTGTTCGGTATCAAACTATTCTCAATCAAATAAAAATGCAAAAAAAGATTCCCACTTTTATAGGAATCCCCTTTAATTCATCGTAACTTGAAATATATTCTCTCCTGTTATTATGTTAATATATCCTGAAAATCCATCTCCACCTAAACCGGATTGAGGAACTAATTTTAATTCATCCAAATTTACTGCTCTTATATATACGACTGCATCTGGATCTAAGTATTTGAAATAACAATTTCCATCTTTGTCACTGGTTTGTGTATCAACAAGCTTAAAGCCATCTACACCTAATTGATACAATTCATATGTAACACCTTTTTTTACTGCTTTATCTTTATTCTTTTTTACAAATTCATTTGTGATTTTAAGTGTTGTTTTAACTTTTTTTACTAATGGCACATATACTGTTGACTTGCCCCCAAATCCAACAATCTTATTCCCTGACAACGTAATGTCCTGATAAGAAGAGTTCCCATCAAGTCCAAATAAAGTGTTATTAACCGTACTGATTGAATAATCATCAGTTAATCCACTTATTGAGATGTAATAATCCCATATCCAATTATAAAATATAGGTATGAACATAAATGCAACACCATAATAATTGGTATAACCTTGTACCCCAATGCCTAGTGGGTCATGTGCATTTTTCAAATTCACATTAACACCGGACACAGTTTCCTCACCCTTATCAAATACTCCGTTTTTATTTGCATCCACGAAAGCGATAACAATATTAAATTGAGCAAGTTTAAAGTCAAATGCTCTACTAATTCCGAGTTCATAGTTATCAACTTCATCATTTAAATCATCCAAATCATTTACATCATCAAAATCATCTACATTATCTAAATCATCTGTATTATCTAATCCATTTACATTACTAGCAAATATATCTACTACTACATCCTGATTGCCATTATGTATTTCATTCTCATTCGCCATTGCTGTTACCTGAAATGAATTAAATATTAGTACAAATAGCATAATAATTACCAGTATTTTATTGATCTGTTTCATCCTATATTCCTCCTCTCTAAAGTTTATCGGTTACGATCGTTCTGTCTTTGTCCAACTATTCTTTCCAGTAGCATGACGATATACTGCTAAAACAACCGCCGGAATTTGCATCATATTATACATCGGCATAAATAATCCTGCTAAAATACATCGTAAAAAGCCTTCTTTTGTGTCAATCCAATATCTGATTGAGAATATAACACCCGGAAGATATATTGCTATTACTAAAACCACTAGTAAAGTCGCAAGATTGGGTGTTGAAAGCTGTTCTAATCTCTCTAACAATATAGAGGAATCATTCAAAAATGTATACATAATTAGAAACCATGAAAAAGCTAAAACCAAGGTAGAAATCATTGAGATAATAGGGAGTAATAAAAAGTATAATATTTCTGCTTTGCCCCAAAAAGATAGTGGTTTCGCCTTTACTACTTCTTTTGCATAAGGTATACATTGAATGCATCCTTGTACCCACCTAGCCCGTTGCTTAATAAATTTCTTATAATTCGTTACACCTTGTTGAAATACATTTTCATCCTGTAATAATCTAGTTCTCCATCCACTAAATAAAAGTCTTAAACTAAAATCAAAATCTTCTAGAAGACATTTACTCCAAGGCTCATCCCCTAACTCCTCCATAGCAGATAGTCGGTTGAATTGCCCATTACCTGCTGCCGCTACCGTTCCCATATACTCTCGTACATTTTGCATTTGATTAATACAAGAAAAAAATTCAATATCTTGCATAAATGGTAGAAAATAGTCTCTTGTTGATATTCCAATTCTAACTCTTGTTTGAACCATTCCTGCTTTTTCATCCTGAGCCATGATATCATTAACTCTTTTAATTAATGACGGCTTTATATATGTATCAGCATCCAATATTCCAATAACCACTTTAGAGTGATTAATTTTCTTTTGGTTAACATCTGCAACAATATGCTTATACGCATCATTTAGTGCAAATCCTTTTCCTAATCTCGCATTCGGAAGTACTCTATTTAATATAATTAACTTCTCATTTTCAAAGCTTTCTAATATATTTTTCGTATTATCATTAGATGCGTCATTAATTGCAAATACGGTTACATTCGGAAAATCAATTGATAGAAGATTTTTAATCGTTCTTCCAATAACCTTTTCTTCATTCAAACAAGGTAATACTATATAGTAGTATAGTTCTTCAATATTGTCACTATTATCATCTTTATAATGCCACACTGGAGGAAATGCTAACAGAACTCCAATCCACAAATAATATAATCCATTGCATAAGCATGAAAGAATATAAAAGACTAGGATTATAATCTCAAACAACCATTTTCACTCCTCTTCTACCGTACTAACAAGTTGGCTAGGTTGATTATTAATATTACCTTGTTCCGTAATATCCTTTATTTGATTTTTAATATAATTATTTTTTCTACTAGTATAAACAGAATATCTTATAACAAATATTATTACGCCTGCAATCATTCCAATAAGGATAAAGGAAATAGGTACAATATAGTTGAATTCTCCACTCAGTATTCTTGCCACAAAGTCCATGTCCTCACCTCTTGTCGTTATCAATTTAAGTACTTTTTTTGTTCTTAATTCTATACCGAATAAGATTTGTTGATAGAAGCAATCCAGCTATCAAAGATGTTAACATTGCTATTAACGGTAATAACCAGAGTATAACTATAATCGCATGGTACATTTTATCCTCCTATTATTCAGTGATAGTCATTATTGTATTTCACCAGAAAGTGGCAACGCCGCACTAGTTCAAAAGTTTCCTTACTTGCAAGACGAACTTTCCTTTTTCATAAAAAAAGAGTCACAATTCTAACATACGTGTTAAAATTTGCAACTCAACCACCATAGATAAATTTATTACCCTTAGGTTTGTAGCTTTGCGTAGTAAGTTTTCACATACTTTGCCAACCATATATTTTAATATTATTACATTTGTCATAATTTGTCAATGCTCTGTTGCTAAAAAAACGAGCCTTTTCATACTATTTCACAAATTTCCTCTTGGATTCGCTAAAATATTATTCATTATATACAAAGGATTTTATTCAATTTGAATACGATTTTATTTCTTTTTGTAGAATTTTATGTTAAAATAGTTTTAATAAATTTACAAGGGGTGATATCGTGGTAGTAAGGAAGCATTTAGATCGACCATATTGGGCACGTATTCTAGAAAAAAAGTTTGCCTACTTAAACATAAATGAGCCTGATTTCAACGGCTGTGTATCAATTATTTATATTGAAAAAGTCACAAGTCCACTCGTAAAAAATATGCGCGGTAAAAAATATGTATTAGCTGACAACGGATATTTCTGGTTGCAATTTCTACCATCTAATCAAAACTACTCCCTCACAACTACTTATGATGTAGAACGAAACATTGTTCAATGGTATTTTGACATAACCCTAAAAAACGCAACAACTGAAGAATCCATACCTTACTTTGATGATTTATTTTTGGATATTGTAGTAATTCCTGGCGAAGAACCTATTTTAATTGATGAAGATGATTTAGAGGATGCACTACGCAGTAACGCTATTTCCAAAGAACAATTTAATTTAGCTTATATACATGCGCATATGTTACTTCGAACACTTGCTTCTGATCAAGATAAGCTGACAGAGCTTTCCGAGAAATACTCAAAAATAATGTTAAATGAATTAGGAAAAAGGAGCTGAGGATCTCTCCCCAACTCCTTTTCGTTATCATTTTATATTAATGCTTCATTTAATTCTTCTGTTCCAGCTAATGCAAATATACCTTCTTTAATAATAAATATTTCTTCGCCATTTTTCTTTACAGCGGAAATACTTCCTAGTTCATTATATGGAATTGTAATATCAGTATGGCATCCCGTATAGGCTTTTGATACATCTTCTTTTCTTAAAATAGATAAATCATTATCTTTCGCAACGATTTCTTTCCCATCCGGATTATATATCTTTAAATCTTCACCCCAGCTATAGCAAGTATCTCCAATCGCAAAATGAGGACCCATTTTCTCAACTATTAAGATTGGCATAACACTAATAATGTCATATTTCTTTCCCATGGTGTAAGCTGTTGTGTTAGTTCCGATTGCAAATTCACCCATTGGCAAAGTATCTCTTGAATTTAAAAGTGTTTCTTTTAAGAATTTTTGATTCTCTTCTTCATCCACAAAATTCTTGCAACTATATTTTGTTATATAACCATCTTCAAACGTTAATTCTAAGTCAACATATCTTAAATCTCTTAAGAAAATATCTGTTACATGTAAAATACCATTCGTTCCTTTTAATACTGGTGATGTAAACACTTCCCCAACTGGTACATTTACATCTGCAACACAGTTCTCAAACACTGTTTGTGTCGAAGGATCAACAAGTTCATGAAGCTTAATTATTAAGTCTGTTCTATTTCCATTCGCACCTAAAATATGTGCATGATCTGCTGTATCTAACGTATCAATTATTGTTTGTTGAATTCTCTCATAAAGATTTGCATCAAGTGTATTCACTTTAATTGTTTCATCAAAAATTTCTTCAAAATTTTCTCCAATTTCTGATATTGGATATGCTATGATGGTAAAACTAGTTTCATCTTTTTTAATAAATTCTCTAAATAATTGTGTTCCTCTATTTTGAAAGTCGACCCAAATCTTTTCTTGTTTCGCTGATAATTTAAGTGCTTCTGGTTTTGCTTTCGGTTGGAATAATTTTTCTCCAAAGATTTCTACCAAAGTTATTCCTGAATACTTACTAGTAAAATCGCTAACTTCTTCATATGCAACTCTCATTTGAGCTAATTTTAATTCAATATATGCTTTATCTAAAAATAGAGCATTATCATATCTGTGGTCATAGTAAGCTTGCTTATTAGCTAAAGTTGCAGTAAATCCAACTCGAGTAAAATTACTTGGATTTGCTCTATAGATTGTCGGAGTAAGTCCAATTTTTTTGAACTTAGCAAATGCTGCTTTAATCATCCTCTCAAACCCAATGTTAAATCTTATTTCAACATATTCTTTAATAGAAAGATCTATATTATCCTTCGTAAATCCTCTTTCATATGCTTCTACATAAGTAGCCGCCATATCATCTATCTTTTCATTGGTAAGCGAATTCATATACTCAGCCATTTTGATTTCATTATCAGAGATGTATTCTCCGTACTTGTATAAATAACGAAGATCGTTCAAGTTTGAATTGTTAATGATGTCTACTGCAAAACTGTAATTCGGATCAAATTTATCTCGAATTTGGTACGCAGTAATATGATCACAGTAATCACTAGAGAAAGAATATATTATCTCTTTAATTGTGTCTTGTGTTGGTGTTTCTTCATTTTCAAACTCATTATATATTTGAATGAGTAATTCCATATAAATAGTTATATTAAAATGTCTAAATTCATAGGCATAAGAAATCATTTCTCTTAAAGCGAAATACACATAACATAAAGCTTGTCCATGTTCTTCCCCTAATGTGCTAACAGCGTAGGTTGGATTAGCATAACTTGATTCATAATTATCAATCAAGATATCTTGATACAACGTTTTATTAAGTAGTTCGAGCTGCTCTATACTCATAGTATCTAATTCACTATTCTCTAGTTTAGCTACCAAATCATCTATTACTTCAACAAATTTACTAGCTTTTCTAAAATAAGTTCTAAAAGGTTCTTTTACAGTTTCTTCTGTTAAAAACTCTTTAATTCTTTCTACTGCTAATAAATATCTTTCAATTACCAAAGTATTTTCTTCTCTAAAAATTTCTCTATAATTCATATTTTACCCTTTCAATATTATATATTTATTTTTATAAAATCTCTTATAATGTTCCAACTATAAACAACCATATATACGCTGTTACCATAAATATATTTAGTATAGTCCCTATTATAGGGAAGGTCATAAAAGTTTCCTCTTCTTTAAAGCCAGCAATAGAGACAATCAGCCCTGATAAAGAAAATACAAAACAAAAAATTCCTAATAATCCAAAAATATTTGTATCATTTTCAACAGTTGAAAAAGCGATTACAAACATAGATATAATCTGGATTAGAATCACTAAAACCCCTAACGTTGTTCCTATAATTCCTCTAAGAGAATGTTTTTTATCGTTTAATTTTAGGCGTCCGATACCCTGCATTTTACTAACTCCTTCATAAATTATGGCGGGTTAGCAACCCGCCATATTATTTTAATCATAATCCTATAAAAGAATCTTAGTCTTTCCTTTTAGAAGTCTAGCTCCATTGACAATACTTAAGATTCCGATTGTAACTCCACCCACCAACATTAAAATTCCTATTACTATACTTCCTGCACCAGTTGATTTCATTGTTTTATATATATTATGATCCATTTCAAGTCCTCCTGTTTATGATATAGGTTTACATACGTATAATTATAACTCTATATATAGTTTTATACAATAACATTTTTATTAGTCAAACATCCAAGAACTTTTTAAATCAATCTTATTAATTCTTGCTGTTTCAATATTAATATCCGAGTTTAATTTATCTTCTTTATCATTAAAATACATAATTACTGTCCCGCCATCATTATCATTATACCAACCAAGATTAGGAATTCCATCAACAGCATGTGCACTGACATATTCAAGAAGAAAATCATCACAAATATTTATTGCTTGATGAGCAAAATCACCCACATTAACTCCAAAGTTAGTATCATAGTAATCATTATAAAGCATAACTTCGATAACTTTATTATCTGTAAATATCACTTCTGCATTCGGATACGTCCAAATTGTTAGTGGCATATCAAAACGTTCATCATAAGTAGACTCAGTCGTATAATCATTGCCAAAAGCTTCTTCTACTTCCGTATCGGAAGAACCAATTCCTATTCCTTCGAATAAAATCTTAACATTGTCTTCAATACCACTAATATCTTTCACTATCTCCTGTAAATAATCAATTAAGTCTTCTTGTTCATCAATAATTTGTTTTTGTATCTCAATCGTTTCCTGCAAAGCTTCAACTTTACCATCTGATTTAATTTGTATTATATTATTTTCTTTTTTTTCATTATCAAGTTCGATTTGTAATTGTTCAATTTGCTCCATATACTTGTCTACTTCTACAACATCATCTTGTTTTTTCTCACCACATCCAGTTAATAATGTAACAAATAAACCTATTGCAACAAATTTCCTCAACATCAAAATCACCCCTTATAATATTATGTATGCCAATGCAATAACTACGATTATCAACGTTTCCATAACCAATGTAAGTATTGAGAAATTCTTATTCTTCTTTCCAAACCATGTGTCAATTAACGCTATTATATACGCAACTATAAAGCCTGATGCAGTAATATATACTGATTTTTTCTGAACTTCTTCACCAAATTTTGCTATATATGATATATATAATGGTAAAGTTGATATCACCATTAAAACGGTGCTAATGATTCCTAAAACTGAATACTTTTCACTTTTTAGCTTACTCACTCTGTGTCACACCCCTATTCAAATTTTTAAATTAATTATACCACTGAATCAGTGATTGGTTCAATGAATATATTGATAAAAAAAGACGAACTCTCTTTGAGCCGTCTATCTAACTACTTATGTACAGGCTTAATATCATTATATCCTGACATTCTTCTCTTAATACATTTTAAATCATCCTTATTCAAGGGTACTATTTTCACTTCAATTCGTTTCTTATCAAGACCATCTTGCAAATTCATAATCAAATTATTATTCTTACGTATTTCATACGTTTTAAACATTCTTAAATCGATAAATTTGGAATCATTCACTCGATTAAGAATCGTTACATAACCAAATCCTTTTGATGTAATAACAAATCTCTTATTTGTGACTAATATTACTAAAAATACAAGACCGCCCAAAGAAAACCCTAAAATAGACAACTGTACATCTTTTTGCCAATCTACTGGCATAAATGTGTACCAAAATGAGTATCCAATCTCAAGGATAAAAAACATAAGAATCGATAGCATGCTTTTATATTTGTATCTCTTCAGTTCAAATAGGTATAAAATATTTCCATAGTTTTTTAGACTTGGTTTAATTACCGATACAACTATAATAATAACCAGCGCAAAACAAACTACTGCATATAATATTTTTAAAATGTTTAACATTGATGTCTTCCTCCGAATGCCCCTATTAAACATAATATATTTTTTATGCAGCCTTGTCAATCATTTTATACCTAACATTTGTCTCATAAATTATTATAATAATTTACTTTGCACCATATAACTCATAGTAAGAATCAATAGCATTCTTCAATGTTTTATCAATAATAACATTATTATTTATCACCTTGTCAAATAAATGTTCTACAACTTCTGCCATTGTTACTATCGCTGTTGTCTTTATACCATAAATTTCTTCAATTTCAGTGAGAGCAGCTTTTTCGCCTTGTCCTCTTTCCATTCTATCAACTGATACTACTAATCCAATTACATCAACATTTCCTTGAGCTTTAAGAATAGGTAATGTTTCTTGAATTGAAGTTCCTGCTGTTGTAACATCTTCTATAATCACTATTTTATCAAAATCCTTTATCGGACTACCAAGCAGAATGCCTACATCTCCGTGGTCTTTTACTTCTTTTCTATTTGAACAATATTTTATATCCTTATTGTAAAATTCACTTATTGCCATCGAAGTTGCTACTGTTAACGGAATCCCTTTGTAAGCTGGACCAAATAACACGTCAAAATCAAAACCATACTTTGCTTCAATTGCTTTTGCGTAGTATTCACCTAATCTCCTAAGTTGAGCTCCCGTTCTATAAAAACCTGTATTTACAAAGAATGGTGTTTTTCTACCACTTTTCGTTGTAAAATCTCCAAATTTAAGTACGCCACATTCAACCATAAATTCAATAAACTCTTTTTTGTATTGTTCCATGATATTCTCCTTTTTCTACATGCATCCTATTATTTCATTTATATCTTTGATGCCATATTTATTCATAAATTCTTCTATCCCATTTAGTACATCTATCGTGGCAGTTGGATTCGCAAAATTTGCTGTTCCGACCGATATTGCGGTTGCCCCTGCCATTAAGAATTCGATTGCATCTTCACCAGTCATAATACCACCAAGTCCTATAATTGGTAGCTTTACTGCTTTCGCTACTTGATATACCATTCTAACTGCAATTGGCTTTATAGCAGGGCCAGAAATCCCCCCAACTTTATTCGCAACTCCAAATTGTCTTTTATGAATATCTATCTTCATTCCAAGAAGGGTGTTAATAAGTGATATTGCATCTGCACCACCAGCTTCAGCAGCCTTCGCCATTTCTGCAATATCAGTAACATTTGGACTCAACTTCATTATGATTGGTTGTTTTGCATATTTCTTAACTTCTTTCGTAACCTTTTCTATCATTGCGGCATCCGTCCCAAAGGCTAATCCGCCTTCCTTTACATTTGGGCAGGAAATATTAATTTCCAACATATGCACTGGTTGGTCAGCTAACCTTCTTACAACATCGCAGTAGTCTTCAATGGTTTTACCGCAGACATTTACGATTACCTTCGTTTCAAATCCTTGTAAAAAAGAAAGATCATTTTGAATAAACTTTTCAATACCAGGATTTTGAAGTCCTACTGCATTCATCATGCCCCCATAGGTCTCAGCCACTCTTGGCGTTTCATTCCCTACCCAAGGGATATTTGATACTCCCTTAGTAATAATACCACCCAATTGATTCAAATCAACAAACTCATTATATTCTTTTCCTGACCCAAAGGTTCCTGAAGCAGTTGTTACGGGGTTTTTCAGTTCAACATTTGCTATCTTCACTGATAAATTCATTATAACTCAACCTCCTCAGCCTTAAATACTGGTCCATCTTTACATACTCGTTTACGAACTATATTACCTTCGTTATCCTTTGTTTTACATACGCAACCTAAGCAAGCTCCAATTCCACAAGCCATTTTTTCCTCTACTGAAAGTTGTGCATCTACCTTATTCGCGATTGCATAATCTTTCACTGCTTTTAGCATCGGTTTTGGTCCGCAAGCATATATATCATCCATCTTAATTGACAGAGTTCTTAATATATCTACAACATTTCCTTTTGTTCCAGCTGAACCATCCTCAGTAGCAATATATACTTTACCATATTTTGATAACTCTTCTACCAAAAATGTTTCTGATCGATATCCTAAAATAATATGTTTATCTCCTTGAAGTTGCTTTGCTAATTCTAACATTGGAGGAATTCCGATCCCACCGGCGATTAATACTGAAGTTCTATTGTTTAATGTAAATCCGTTTCCAAGAGGCCCGAGTATTGTAATTTTATCATCTTTATTGAAATGTGAAATTTCATTCGTTCCTCCTCCTACAACTCGATAGACGATTCTAATTCTTCCTTGTACTTCGTCTATTTCGCAAATGCTGATTGGTCTTGGGAGTAATCTTGAATCCTGATTACAATACACTCCAATAAATTGCCCTGGTTGAGCTGAGTTTGCGATTTCTTCTTCCGAAAGCCACAGATCAAATATACCACTTGAAATTTCTACTTGGCTATATACCGTTGCCACTTTTTTTTGCATTTTATTCATGATGTAGCCCTTCGCTTCCTATTATTTTAGATGTCAAATAATTTTATCTCGCAGAAATTGCTTTGTTTAGTTCTAATTTCATATCAAGAACTGCTTGTCTTGAAGCCTCTGCATATCCTGCTTCTCCAAAACTACTATATTTCTCCATTTTATAAGCTGCAATAATTCCTCGTGATGAATTTACAATTGCTCCTTGTCCATCTTTGCTGAAATAGTTAACGAGGTCTTCTGCTTTACCCCCTTGTGCTCCGTAACCTGGAACTAAGAAGAATGTCTTTGGCATTAGTTCTCTCATTACCTTACCTACTTCTGGATATGTTGCACCAACAACAGCTCCTACATAGCTATAATCAGATCCCATATGCTCTTCGCCCCATTTAGCAACTTTCTCTCCAACTATTTCGTATAAATACTTTTCATTTACCTTAAGGTCTTGAAAATCTCCACTACTTTTATTAGAAGTTTTTACAAGAATAAATATTCCTTTATTCTCTTTCTTACAAACATCTATAAATGGGCTAATGCTATCATATCCCATGTAAGGATTTACAGTTGCAAAATCCTCGTCGAATCCATAATAGAACTTCTCACCAACTTGAGTTTTACCAAGATGTCCAATGGCGTATGCTTCTTGAGTCGAAGCAATATCTCCTCTTTTTACATCTCCAATTACTACTAAATCTTTTTCTTTTGCATATTGGATTGTCTTATAATAGGCCTTTACTCCTTCCACTCCAAACTGCTCATACATAGCAATTTGAGGCTTTACAGCTGGAATTATATCATATGTACTATCAATAATTCCTTTATTGAATTG
Organism: Clostridiales bacterium; assembly: GCA_029256575.1. Lineage (GTDB taxonomy): Bacteria > Bacillota > Clostridia > Lachnospirales > JAQSXR01 > JAQSXR01. The sequence goes on from JAQSXR010000006.1 coordinate 14,659, forward strand.
CCATATTGCATTTGCAGCACCTTCCATGGTTTCTCCAAATTCTTTATATGCTGACTTCTTAATATGTTCCGGAACATAATCAAGCATTGGATCTAAGCCGACAACTATAGGTGCCTCAGTTTTCTTAATTTTGTCTATCATTTTGTTTATCATGGTTAGTCCTCCGTATATTTTAATGTATATTTTAATTATTTTATAATTTAAATTATAATTTAATTTGTGTTTAATCGTTATTCATTTGCTACATCATACACTACTATGCCGCTTACGAATGTATAATTTACTCTGCCCTTAATTGATCTTCCTTTAAAAGGTGTGTTTTTAGACTTCGATGCGAATTTCTCAGGTTCTACAGTACCTACAAAATTAGGATCTATTATTACGACATCCGCAATGCTGCCTTCACTTAGAGTACCTTTATTAATACCTAAAATCTTTGCAGGATTAAAGCTCATTTTTGTCGCCATTTGCATAGGCGTGATTATTCCTTTATCAACTAGTTCCGTTATTGTAAGCGCGACTGCCGTTTCCAACCCTACTATACCAAAAGGGGCTTCATCCATTGTCGTGTTTTTTTCATATTCATGATGAGGCGCATGATCTGTTGCAATTACATCTATAATATCGCTTTTCAATGCCTCTAATATCGCATCTACATCGTTTCTATTTCGAAGTGGAGGATTCATCTTATAGTTCGTGTCATAACCTGTAATATCATCTACCGTGAGTGCAAAGTGGTGTGGGCATACTTCTGCAGTTACTAATACTCCTCTTTGCTTAGCCTCCTTTAGAAATCTCACAGCACCTTCTGTACTTAAATGGCACAAATGCAATCTCGCTCCTGTGCTTTCTGCTAAGATGATATCTCTAATCGTGATAATATCTTCAACATCATTTGATATTCCAGATAAGCCAAGTTCTAGGGCTTTAGAACCAGCGTTAATTACTCCTTTTCCAGCTAGGCTCTTTTCTTCGCAGTGAGCAAGTATTGGTAAGTTATAGTTTTTCGAATATATCATAGCTTTCTTATATAAGTTAGCATTCATTACACTTTTACCATCTTCACTTAAAGCGACGATTCCAGCAGCTGCCATATTTCCAATATTGGACATTTCTTCTCCTAATTGTCCTTTTGTAATTGCACCAACTGGCAAGATATTTACTATGGCTTCCCTCTCCGCCTTAACTTTTATATACTCTACCATAAATTCATTATCAATAGGAGGATTGGTATTTGGCATAGGACAGATGGAAGTAAATCCTCCACGTGCTGCACTCTTCGATCCTGTTTCAATTGTTTCTTTATGCTCAAACCCTGGTTCTCTTAAATGAACATGCATATCAATTAAACCTGGCATTACCCAAAGATTGTCTGCATTTATTATTTTATCTGCATCTGTATCAATTTTTTCTGATACCTCAATAATTTTATTATCTTCAATTAGTAAGTCATACTTACCATCTCGATTCGTTGCAGGATCGATTACTCTTCCATTTCTAATTAATATTCTCATAGTGTTGACCTACTTTCTATTGTTTCTATACTCCATTATCATATATAAAACTGCCATTCTTACGGCAACTCCATTCGTTACTTGTTCACTTATTACAGAATATGGCGCAGTGAATAAGCTTCTATCAAGCTCAACTCCCCAATTAACAGGGGCAGGATGCATTAGAATCGCATCTTTTTTAGCATAGTCAAATATTGCACCATCAATTCCATAGGTTTTGTTATATTCTCTTAAATCTGGGAATGCCCCTGAGTTCTGTCTTTCCATTTGTATCCTAAGACCCATAACAACGTCTGCATCTTTAACTGACTCTTTTAAATCGTAGCAGACTTTTGCCCCCATTTGAGTGATTGCTTTCGGTACTAATGTAGTTGGTCCAGTAAATGTGACTTTTGCTCCCATTTTATTCAATAAATACAAGTTACTTTTTGCAACCCTACTATGTAAGATATCCCCTGCAATTGTTACTTTTAGGCCTTCAAAACTACCTTTTTTATCTAATATTGTCATAGCATCAAGCAGTGCTTGTGTTGGATGTTCATTGGTTCCGTCTCCAGCGCTAATAATTGATGCTTTACAATTCCTGGCAGCAAATTCTTGCGAACCCGACTCAGAGTGTCTCATAACTATAATATCGGTGCCCATTGAATCTATTGTTTGAAGCGTATCCATAAGGCTCTCACCCTTTTGAACGCTACTTGTTCCAATCGCCAGATCCGTAACTCTAAGCCCAATATTTTGACCTGCCATATAGAAAGAATGTTTTGTTCTGGTACTGTTTTCAAAAAACAAAGTAGTCATATTCCCTCTAGTTTGCTTTATCTCACGTGCTTTATCATTAATCATTTGTTGTTTCATTTCAAACGATAAGTCTAAAATATGTTTTATATCTTCTTTTGTTAAATTCTTTATACCTATAAAATCTTTATAATTCCACATAGTATGCCCTTTCTACTAGTCAGCAAGAATTTTTTCTCCCATATCATATAGCTCATGCGCTGTCAAAGTTACATATTTACTACCATTATTATTTATATCCCAAACAACGTTACCATTTAAGACTTTACAAGTTTCTATGAAAACTTCAATGTTCTCTAATGCTCGAAACGATCCTGACGTAATTAATTCTGAGGCATCAAATGATTTAATTCTTCCATCCTCAAAGTAAACATGTAATTTATAGTTCTCCATCGGATATACTTGTGTTACTTTAATTTCCATAACTAGTCCTCCTTTCTTTTATGAAATCTTGATAATACGAGTTAACTTTTATTTCAGAAAAGGCACAGACAAAATGTCTGCGCCTTATATTGTTAGCAATTGTATATTAATTTATTTTCATGATTTAAAATTATATAAGAATAAAATAAAAAAGAAAAAGCAAAAATGAGACCACTTCTAAAGTAAAGAAGCATGTCCTTAAACGATTTATACATATAATTTCTTATTTTCATTATATTGTACATATTCGTTCCTCCTTGTTTTTTATCTAATCAATTCTAGCATTTTTTATTTTCTTAGTCAATATTCTTATTGATACTTTTATGTATATGATTATAAGTAGGGTTAATAGTTGAATACATTTATATATTTGTAATTCCTTCAATACAACTAAATTTTTCTGCTATTGTTTGCATATCTAGATTTGCAAGCTTATATAAGCTGTATTCTTCTGAAAGTTGTTTAATAAATTCAGTACCTAGATAATATCCTATATCTGAATGCCCTTCGAACTGACTCCAATCACCATAGAATGATTGTACACTTATATTCGTATCTATCCTTTTCTTATATTCTTTAAAAAGACGATTGCGATTATTACGACACCAATTCAACCATCCACCTTTATCTTGATGATAGAAATCTGTATCCCCATAAAGCAACTGTTCACAATGCATTGCCATTCCTTCTGAATACAACTGCTATAAGGCATTTTCTTTTTGAGTTGCAATTGTTGTTGGGGTAGTCCTTACATGCTTATGCCATATATGTCCCAACTCATGATAAATCAGCGCAATCATATTTCTTTCATCATACCAATTAAGTTCAACAATTTTTTCTATACCGAGTAATACCACCATTTTCCCATCTAAACTTGTTGCCCAGCCAGCTCCATTGCATAATCCAAGATAAAAAATAATTGAAACATCTAAATCTGTATTTAGTACATCTATAACTCTCTTAGGAAGTTCCTTTGTAACATTAATAAAAGCTTTATGTGCCTGTTCAAATTTATCTCTATTCTGTAGTAATTGCGATATAATAGGGAGTATTTCTAAATTAAAATCATAGTTACTAGCATCATCCTTTACTTTTTCCTTAAAAGTACTTGAAATACTATCCGCATACTTATCCCATATATCTAAACTAAATGTGTTATTTGAAAATATGTCAAGAATTGCTTGATAGGTATCAATGATTCGCATATACTCCACCTCCCCTAACAATCATATTAATCCATATTTAATTAGATTAGTACGTTAAAATTTAAATTTCTTTCATGTATATCAACATTCCATTTCCATATTGGTCATCTTCAGCGCCAAATTCCTCGCGCAAAAACATATATCCATTCTTCTCCAAACTTTTATGGATGCCATATTCCCTTTCATAACACGTCCATATAAAGTTTTAATCTCAAATGAATCAATAATAAAATTGGTCATTGCTCTCAACGTTTCAGTTGCAAAACCATTTCCACTATGCTTCTTACAAATACTATAGCCGATTTCTACTTCATGAGAATTACCCTCTACTTCATTCACTCCTGTATCTCCAATAAGTTCATCAGTTTCCTTTAATTCAATAGCCAAAACATAGGGCAATTGATTCCGATTTACACAATGCATATAAAATTGAATTGCCTTTTCCGTTTCAGATGTGTCCTTATAACTTTCATTTGGAATCCATTGCTTTATTTCCGCCTCTAAATGATTTTGATATAATCTTAGTGCATCAATTATCTCAAACCTTCAAAAGCGTAAATTTTCTGTTTCAAATAAATATTTCATAGTTTCATTATCCTTCTAATCTCCCAAAATTTCTTAGAAACTCTACCCGTTCAATCGCTTTAATCACTTTCCACCAATGTCCACTAATTATTGATTCCTTTGGATATTTATCATTGTTCTCAAACCACGACCACGTAATAGGCCAAACATCATCATTTGGCAAAGTATCAAATAAGAAATTTAATTCTTCTTCGACAATGTCTTTATTATCATCATAAAAAATACTATCTTTTGACTTAACATATTCAGATGGACGATATCCATAGAATGGCCATTGTTTAGAATTACGTTGAATCGAATTATTTACTAATTCTTTAAGTCTTAATTCCAATTTATCATAATCATATCCTTCTATATTTATCTTCTTCATTGTCTTAATTAAAGTTATATATCCAGTAGGCCCCATATCTCCAAGATTATCACTATATATTTTATCCACTAAACTATGTATGAGTTCAATTACCGATGAGTAGATTTTCGATTCTTTATAATATTCAATGATAAACGAACAAAATCCTAAAATAATACCTGTGCTTTCTGTTTTATTATAATCTTCATTATAATTGTAATAGTTAGCGTGAGGAAAATCTTTGTTTGATGGGATCGTAAAAGCCCATCCATCCGGATAAAATGATTCATGATCCAAACATTTTTTTATGCCTAAATAAATAGAATGTTGCATATCAAAAAATTTAATATCTTGTAAAATATTTATAGCAAATAATGTTGCATATGGTATAGAATTTGTATTCCAATTATCTGGTTCAACTGCGTTTCCAAATCCACCATCTTCATTTTGATAATAGGATAAAGCATTCACTACATCATTCTTGCTACCGCTTTCATAATGATATTTCCATATAGAGAGTTCAAGCTCTCTTGCGTTCTTATGAATCCAATTTGAAATTTGATTTAATTTTACCTTATTCAAAATATCCCCCATATCCTATTCGAATTATTTTCTATAAAATTCTGTTCCATTCCATTCAAATACATTTTCTATATCCATTGCTAACGAATTATCATAATACTTGATTACAAAAGACGTATCCGTTTTTTTTGTAAGTTTTGTTGAATAGTATCCTGTAGTGTTACTAATAAATAAAGATGAATTATCTTTAATTGGTAAAACATCTATTTTTCCATCTTTTCTTATTGTAAATAGCTTATACGAACGGCCATTGCTTGATGCATATTGGCCAATTGTAAAATCGAAATCCCCATCATTATTGTAATCATCAAATTCTATTTCAAATGCAGATGTAAAAATTAGTGCCTCATTATATACTGTACTCAAATCAATTTGACTAATACTATTACCCAAATCATCCACCAATTCAATAACAAAATAACCTTCCCATATAGTACCCATGTATGGGCTTGGAGACCAATCTTCATAGTATTTGCCTTTTACCATTTGTAATCTCAAATATTGATTTTCACCATATAGTGGATACATATCATTATTCGATAATGTCATCGGTGACAGAACTGTAATAGCAGATGAAGTATCCTCGTTCTCAACAGCGTAATTAATGGAGGCATTCTCGTTAACTCTATGAAAACTTGACGAAAGTATAATAATGATTACAAAAGCTAAAACTGGAATATAAATTTTTTTATTCAACGTACATCTTCCTTTCTGTTGTTAAATTACATCTTAACTTCTTCCATTCTTCCCACAAAATTGCATATTGAAACCTATCGCACCATTCAGCATCAGCTATAATGCGTCTAAGACCGAGCGTCCCAAACGCGAAATTTAACAGTTCTGTTCCTATTTCTGTTCCATAACCCTGTCTCCAATAGTTGCGGTGTATTGTCCAACCTAATTCAGGTTCAATATCTAAATTAAAAATTGAAGCAACTCCAATTAAAGCCCCGGTTTCTTTGATTATTGTTGCAAATTCAAAGTTTTTACATTCTTCTTCATTCGAATTTGATATTGCCCAATCTAAATATTTATGTGTTTCTTCTTCGCTCAATGTACTTTTTCGAAACTTCATATTTTCGTTATTGCCAAGCCAATCATACACAATCGGAAAATCGCTCTCACGAAGTTTCCGAAACAGGAAACGTTCTGTTTCAAATTCTGTAAAGTTCATTTAGTACTCCTTCTAATGGCTGTTAATTCCTTTTATTGATTTCGGATGAACTTCTTATGTGTTCATCTCTATTCCTCTCAAATCGTGAATTCTATAACAACGCAAAATGTGCACTCTCGATAATCGATTTCATTTGACATAAGCAAAATGGGTGTCCGGCGGGGTCAATCATAACTCTCCAATTATCAGAAAATTGTTCATCTGCGATTGCTGCTCCACAATGGATTGCATATTGTACTGCTTTTTCTAAGTCATTAACGGCGAAGTCTATATGTGCCATTTGCTGTTGAGCTTCAGGCTCTTCCGGCCACACAGGCGGTTTATACTCAGGATTTTGTTGAAACAATATACTAGGATATGTTCCTTCATTGGTTCCTGGTGCGTATACACATGCCCACCCTTCATCGATCAACATCATTTCCCACTTAAGTAATACCGCATAAAATTTTGCTAATTTCTGCGGGTCTTTGCAATCCAACGTAAATGAGTACATTTTGAGATTTTTGGCTCGGTCTGTATAATGGTACCGATTAACTAAATACCTATTAACCTTGCAAATTAAACCTATTAAAGTTAAGTTTAGTATAAAAATATGAAATATTAGATGGTTAATAAATCATGTAAATTTAGTTTTTTAAAGACAATTCAATGTTATCTTCATATTCTTCGTTATTTTTTGTGTATTCAATCTTTAAATATACATGATTAAAGTCATATTCATTTTCTATATTAACAACATTTTCATTACTTACAATTTTTGTATCACCTTCCGTCATTTCTTTTCCATAAATATCAAGTCTTGTGAATATATCGTCAGCATTATATATAGAGCTTTCTTTATTAGTTTCACATACCATAACCTTACAAGACCATGATTTACCTTCATCAATTGTTCCATCACCAATATATGTAAGCTTAATTTTTACAGAAGCGCCCCCGTCTTTTAATGAAATGTTCCCATTCTTAACTGACCAATCACCGTTTTGAGATACAGCTTCACTAAATTTATATGTATCGGTTTTTCTACACCCTGTAAGCATTATAATTACAAGAAAAATCAATATTAATTTTTTCATTTTTAATTCCCATCCTTTATTAATAAGTTAAATTCCATTCATTTGAAAATACACTTTTATATTAATGTAATTAATGCTCTAAAATTTTGTTACTTCAATATAAGCATCTAATCAATAATATCGATAATTATATCGTTATTTATTATTTATGTCAACTTTTCCCAATAACAATTACACACAGGGTAAAAGGTTATTGGTATTTTTTCTTATATCGAGCATTAGTTTTAATCATATCGGAGATTTAACCATTCGACTCTCCCAAAGAAACATGGCGGGGATCAAAGAACCCTTTATTAATTTTCTTTCATAAACACCAAGTGTTTCGTTGTAAAAACATCGTCCATAAGATTGTATAAATAAGAGTGGGTGTGCTTAGCTTTAGCAGATACTATTGTTTATGTTTTTATTCACAAAACAAGTGAGAAAGGAATAATAATGTCACACAAGAATAAAAAATCTCTAGTTGAAAGCGATGTACTCATGAGCACTCAAAAACACAGAAATAAAAAATCGCCAGATTCCTTTTTAAAATAAGGACTTCTGACGAAATTAGTTAAGCTCGAGACGGGATTCGAACAAATCCCCGCACACACAAATACTGATAAATAGGAGGTTTGCGGCTTCTGTTATTTATCTGCACACATACTTGCACACATGAGAAGTGTGCTTGATTACCTTCACAATGTTATAATTTTCTATATATAGAATTACCAATTTGTGCTATTTCCGAAGTGATTTTCTTTAATTCTTCAACTGATATTACTATCGTATTGTTTGATATAGAATTTTCAATTATTTTTAGTAATCGGTCATAAAAATCATCGGGTTTATTTTTAAATTCTTTGATGTATTCCTCACTTCTTTTTCTACTTGGAAAATACATGAAGTTTATCGCAAACAGTGCTTGCAATAAATGGTCTAAAGAATTTTCTAGTACACTATGGTAAAACATAACCTCTTTTCGTAACATCACTCTTCCTAAATCCTCGTCATTTAATACATTTGAAATATGAAAATCAAATAATCTTTCAAACAAATCGATAGGATACTTCTTAACTTTTTCTATCAATGACGTCCATTCAGTATTACTCTCATACAATATATTAATGCTTTCAACACTAGATAATCTTCCTGTTGGATAGAATCCACCTTCTCTGTCTAAATGTTTTCCATTTAAAACATCATCTAAGTAATATTCCATTTCTTCAGTCGTAAAATACATAAACATGACATCAATTCCATCAATAATTAATATATCTCCATAACCCCATATTCCCCCATTACACACATTCATCAGACATTCTGAATATTCATTAGAATAATTTGAATAGACACTTTTTCTTTCAGCTTCTGTTGGAATTGTGGTACATAAAACAAACATATCAATATCGCTATTACCAGGTATCAGGTCTGCATTAATATCCCCCGTTTGACCAATTCCTTTGATTTTATTATTTTGAGATAATTCACTTACCAGCTTATCTTTAGTTTCTATAACATTCATTTTATTCCTCCAATTTTAACGTTCAACAATTTAATTTCTTAATTATACTTTTTTATAGATGGTAAGTCAATATCTGTTAAAAAGTGAGCAGATGCCTTGGTCATAATGCATCAATATCATTGCAGAACATTATCTACGCCAACTCTTTTGCCCGCAGGATCTGCGGGCATATTGTAGAAAAAAGCTTCGTTTATAGAATTACCTGACATATTGTTCTATGAAACATGAAACAAAAAGTGTTTCAAAAACAATAACAGGAGGTCACATTATTATGCTTGATGCATTATCTATCTTGCAGAAAGCTTTTGAATGTGGTAGCTTGGATGCAACAGAAGTCGTAATAAAAATAAATATGACCAAAAAGTAGGATATTCATGTTTAAGAAATTCTATTACTTTGCCGAAATATTCTATTTACTCTGTTTTGGTCATTAATAAAATCCTTACTTCCAATCTCTGAAAGTTTTGAATTTGTCTATATTGGCGTCATGCTCAAGAACAACAAATATAATATATCAACAACGAACTATCAGATCGTAACTTTTTAAAATACTATGTACATTTAAAGTTATTAATTTATTATTAACTTTCGACAATCTTGAGCTTGTACAACTTGGAAACCAGTATTATTATAAAGTTTTAATGCCTTATCATTGTTAGCTAGCGCGTTTAAGTTCACTGCTGCTGCATTTTGCTCTAATCCTCTATTTACTGTAAATTCTAATATCTTTCTACCATAGCCTTTTCCTTGTTATTTAATATTTACGAACAACAAATCTATCTCAGCATTCTTAACCATTGAAGCCCCTATCATCTCATTACCTTCAAAAAACAAATAAATGTATTCTCTATTTTCATATGTTCTTTTTCTATTATCTTCAAGGGCTTCTTTACTGGCACTTAGATACCAATTATATGGTTGGATCTCATTTTGTTCCCTTAATACTGCAAAGGCTTCGCTCTCAAGCCTTATCTTATCCTCATAATGCTTATCTTCATATTTTACTACGCAAATATCAGGTTCATCAAATTTAAGTCCCTCATAAGAAAGACGATATACAGAATTCCAATACTCGAATCCAATCCTATTAAAAAACTGCTGCCATTCTAGATTATCCTTCACGTGAAATGTTTTAATAAAATTAATAGACTTCTCTGAAAACACCTTTTTCATCTCATCCCAAAGTAATAAACCCACTGGCATTATTAGTTCATTACTCGCAGCGCCCATCTCTAGGTAACAAGATCCACCATTTATTCCCATATGACTAAAGCCTTGAATAATGTCATTTTCTTCATAGACCAAAATTTTAGAAGCAGATTTTAATACTTCAATTTCTTCTGGCATTGCCTTGTACTCTAATGTATATATCCTAACTATTTCATCAATGTCTGTTTGTTTATAATCTCTTATCATAGTGGTCTCCTATACTTTTAATGCTACATTATTTGTAAATAATACACTTGATATCTCATTAAATCTATGAATATATCAATAACTTTACTCATTATAACATTCTTTCTTTTGCTTTAGAACATAGTAACCGGTTATTGGAGGGTTGCACATTTTTATGAAACAAATCAATCTGGAAGGCAAAAAACTTTTGCAAGAATACTTTACTTGCGGTTCAATGAAGTCGGATGAGCTGGAAAGTATAGCGAAAGAAATGAAGAAAGAATAAGTATCGCAGAAACACCATACCAGATAACACCGCCAGGTAGGAGTGGGGGACGATGGATGACCTTTATCCATGATACAGAGGTGAATAAGAGGGTTAAAATAACTTCCTACACCGAAGATGGGATATATCAGCAACTAATCTAAATTTATTTTCCAGCAAAGAAAAGCTACAAGCTCTTACAGAGATGAATGGTATTGACGTACTCAAGGGTACTCAAATTGAATGAAAAAAATCCTTAGAAGCCTTAATTTTTTAAGATTTCTAAGGAAATTAGTTAAGTGCGAGACGGGATTCGAACCATAATCATGTCCTACAAATACTGAAAAGAAAGGGGTTCCATCCACTCTGATTTATGTGTACATAATAGTGCACATATATTTTTTCCAAATATAGAATTACTTCTTTAGTAGGTTTACAATATCATCCAATTGATAATTTTTGCTTTCTACATCAATGCATCTTTTATGTAACAACTCATTTGATATCCTTTTTTCTATTGAAATTCTTCTGTTAAAATGTGATAATAGGTCATCAAAATTTTCATAATTATGAGACTTTCCATAAGGAGATTGATTTAAATAGTCCATCATTAAATGATACCAAGCTTCTTCTCCTTGCTCATTAATACGTTCTTCTTTAATATGTTTAATGCTATTCTTTATATCAGTACTTATCAATCGAATTACCAAAAAATCATCTGAAATATCAGCTATCAATTTACTATAAAATTCTAAAATCTGCTCATCGTCATATTCAGCGAATAGCATTAATTCCTCAATTATGTTTTGGAAAAATGCACATTCAAAAACATTTCCTGTCTCATTTAATTTATGAAATCTTTCCATTATGATTTTACTAAAATCTTGGATATTTCTTCGTCCACCGTATATTTCATACTGTTCCATATATCTATAGAAATCAGGATTATTTATATGAATCCGAGTATATGAAACTATATAATGATTATCTTCTCTTTTAGAATTTTCTTTAATTTTTAGCTCTAATTGTGGCCAATCTTCAATTGCCTTTTTATACTGTTCACTCGTCATATATGAACACCAAGCAAGTTCAACAGGTGAAATATCTCCTTCATAATAAAATTTATACTCTGGAAAACTCTTCTGTAATCCACCTAGTAATGTACTTTTCCCACTTCCGGGAATTCCTTCTATGAAAACATTAAGCATATAAAACTCCTTTTTTACATTTTTTTTATATAACACAATAAGCAATATATTAGAACTCACTGCTTCAAAAACATTTTGGAAATTCTTGCTTATTTTTTCCAAATTTTATATTATCACATAACAAAAAATAAATAAACTAAATTCTAAATCAATCAGTGTACGATTAAGTACAATATCTATTCTCTACACTTTAATAGTTGGTGTATGCTTTCTATTTTGCGAAAAAAAAGATAATCTATATTCGCCAGTAAAAGCAATTAAATTAATATGATTATATGCCAAATAGAGTATAACATTTTACCAAAAGCGACATGATAACAGTTACTCGTTGGAATCTTCGAGTAAACAGTATCATGTCATTTTTTTAGATATCGTTAATTAATTTGATAATAGCATATTATATGTGAATTTATGATGAATGGAGATAAAATAACAAACAAAATCATTAAAACATTTGATAGTTTGCGCATACATCTTCCTCAGCACAAACTAATTCATAGAGAAGGCTGGAGGATATTGCACTCATCCTACACACATTATTTTGAGACACAAAAAAAACAGGAAAGCTTGATTTTATCAGCTTTCCTGTTTTTTTCATTAAGCGCGAGACGGGATTCGAACCCGCGACCCTCGCCTTGGCAAGGCGATACTCCACCACTGAGCCACTCGCGCATATTATATCTCTTTCAACAAAGGTTAGTATACCAAAAAGCTATTTTGATGTCAACCATTTTTTCAACTTTTTCATCATTTATGTAAACCAAAAATTAATGAGTTATATTATTCATTCTAGTTGATACTTTAAATATATGCACCCATTATCTATTTGTTGTAAAAAAGATAATAAAATCATCTACTTCTTCTTTCGAGCATGTCCCTGATTTTCGCTTAATTAATAAGCATTCAAAAGCTATAAAGATATTGATGGATTGTACCTCTTCCTCGCTTACTTTCTGCTCTAATAATTCAATTCTAAATTCCCTAAGTTTACTTAAAGCACACTCTAATGTCTTATCGCTCAATTCATCTCTAAGCTCCTTATACAATGAATTAAACTTCTCTTTATCATATCTCAAGCTAATCAGCCCCCTTCAAATATAATAATTTACGAACTCTCCCCTATCTCTTAATCTCCTATTTCTAATCTCCTATTTCCTTTCTCCTATCTCCTATTTCCTATTTCCTATTTCTTATTTCCTATTTCCTATTTCCTATTTCCTATCTCCATATTATATCAACCATAAAAAAATAGCAACACTTTGTCGAACGTATGTTCTATAAAGTGTCGACATAATTCTACATAAAATATTAATTCCACGATGTATTGTTTCTACTTCATATCCAAGAGTAGAAATATTTGTTCTAAGTATTTTTCTCCAGATCTCTCTCCATGAATTATTAAATTTATATACTTTGGAGAAACCCCTAATGCGATCCCCAATTCAACTTGTGTCATCTGTTTATCTACAAGTGCTTTTTTTATTTTTCTCCCTAGCGGAGTCAACTTCCTATGCTTCATAAATTTTCCCCCTTATTAAAAACTTAATAAATTCTTCAAGGTCACACTTACGCAGCCAAAATAATTATTTATACTCATTACTACTTTAATCTTCACTTACATTTTTAATATTTACTAGGTACCCTATATATGGTAAAATTTAAACGATATATTAGTATATCATATCAATTATATTTCTGATATCAGATATTGTCAATATTTTATTTCAGATTTCAGAACTATTTTATCATGGAGGAATTTCAGATGACGATTGGTGAGCGTATAAGAAAAAAGAGAAAAGATCTAAACTTAACCTTAAAAGATTTATATAATATTACAAATATTTCAGCTGGAAATCTTAGTGAAATTGAAAACGGAAAATACCTACCAAGCATAACTGCTCTTCTTCAATTAAAGAATGCTTTAAATTGTTCTACAGATTGGTTACTTACTGGTGTGAATAATTTAGAAAGCAACTATATCCATGATGAAACCCCTATCTATTCTGAGAATAAACAACTTTGTAAAGTCGAAGAATTACTTCATATGTATAATACTTTAGATGAACGAGACAAAAAAGAAATTTATGATATTATCACTTTGAAATATGAGCGAAATAAAAGATAGATTAATATATCAGGTGTTTATATTGGAAATAATTAATTAGCAATTCAGCGATAATATTTACCAGATTAATTGATTTATATTATTAAAATATGGTATCCTAACATATGACCTAACATTATGTAATATATATTTATTGCATAGAAAAACACTACAAGGAGATTTGTTCATGAAAAGGAAACCGTTATTACTTATTTTTTCTTTAATATTTCTTTCAATCTTTTTATTTGCTTGTTCCATTAACGATCTAGAACAAGTCTTAGATATACCAAATAAAACTGCAACCCAAACAACAACTTCAAATAACGACAGTACTAATACTGAAAGTGTTACCACAACTACGCAATCTGAAAATGGAACCACAAAAAATGGTCTATTAAAAGTCAACTTTATTGATGTTGGCCAAGGTGATAGTATATTTATTATACTACCTAATAGTAAATCAATCTTAATTGATGCCGGTGAATCAGATTCTTATGAAAACATTACAAAAATAATAGATTCTTCAAATATTACAAAAATAGATGTCTTGATTGCAACACACCCTCATGCCGATCATATTGGTGGTATGGATGAGATTATCGAAAATTATGAAATTGGCAAGATATATATGCCTAAGATTTCTTCGAGTACAACGACGTTTGAGAATTTACTTCAAACGATCTCTGATAAAAATTTGAAAATTACAACTGCAACTGCTGGAATGAGTATCGAACTAGACGACTCTGTAAACATTGATATTTTGGGACCAAATTCATCTAATTATGATGATATAAATAATTTTTCAATCATTATAAAATTAACTTATAATAATAATTCTTTTTTATTTACAGGAGATGCTGAAAGTGTCTCTGAAAAAGAACTGCTTCAAAATCAATATGACCTAAAAGCAGATATATTAAAAGTTGGCCATCATGGGTCTTCTTCCTCAACCTCTGCATCATTACTTAAAGCTGTAGAACCTACCTATGCAATAATCAGTGTCGGAAAAGATAATGCATACGGTCATCCTAAACAGAAGCTTCTTGATAGATTAGCTGATTATGGAGTTACAACATATCGAACAGATGAGCTTGGAACAATTTCAGTGACTTCCGATGGTGAAAATATTGAAATAATTGCTTTAAAGAAAGATGAGGAGTAATATGAAAGTTATAATTGATAGAATTGAGGAAGAGTTCGTTGTTGTAGAACTTTCCAATGGTACTTTTGTTAATTTGCCTAAAGTTCTATTACCTGGAGCTAAAGAAGGTGATGTAATCACAATTAAAATTGATATGGAAGAAACCTTGTTAAGAAAAGAGAGAATTGAGAAGTTGATGAATCCCTTATGGGAAGAATAAGGTATTTAGCAAATTAAAATAGGATGCAAAAAGAAATGGAGTAGCAAAACCTTTGTTAAGAAGGTATGCTACTCCATTTCTATTTGATAAAATATTCATAAAATTAATTATTACAGTAAAACAAAATTTCAAAATACTACTTTTATAATGACCCAGCAATAATGATTGGACTACCAGCAAATTTGACCTTGCCATCCTTTACCGTTATTACTTCTCCATCAATTAGATTCGTATATTGACCATCTTCTAAATCAACTATCGTTTCACCTAGTATTCCTTTTAATCCAAAAATACCAACTAGTTTTTCATTCGCTTTTACATAATATCCAACAACTATATTGCTATTATCGTCCGCTGTTAATTTGTAATTTCCATTTCTAAATAGTGGATTTTGCTTAATTTTATAAAGTGATTTTAATAGTTCACTAATATCATAGCCTGTGTTCCAATTAACTTTATCAATATCGAATAAACTTGGTAGATTAACGTCCTCAAACTCTTGACCTGAATAGATCAAAGCAGCTCCCTTTTGAAAATACATAAATGCAGTCCAATTTATTAAATCTTTTTCATCCGGTATTAATACTTTAGCTCTTGTATTATCATGGTTTTCCAAAAATCTTAATTTCACATAATTCATTGGGTATAAACAATCTTGATGATTTAGTGCATCAATATATGTGCTCAATTTAATTTCATTTTTTAGATATGCATCATAATACTTCTTAACATCATAGTCATAACACATATCAAAAGCTTGGTATACTTCACAATCAGAGTGTGCTTCTATCCCATTGTCACGATTGTATTTTAGAAATCCCGTGTCAATTGATTCTGCAAGCCAAATACATTCTGGATTAATGTCTGCTACTTCTATTCTTGCTCTATTCCAAAAATCGATTGGTATCATTGAAGCAACATCACATCTGAAACCATCTACGATACCCGCCCACATCTTTAGTGTCTCAATTTGGTAGTTCCATAGTTCTTTGTTTTTGTACTCCAAATCAACTACATCCCACCATTCGCCAGTCTTGTTTCCCATAGCCCCGTTCGCTTTACGAAAGAAAAATTCAGGGTGATTCTCTACTAGCCAAGAGTCAGGTGAAGTATGGTTATATACAACATCAATAATACACTTCATCCCTCTTTTATGTATTTCTTCCACTATATTAGTAAAATCATCTAGTGTTCCATATTCAGGATTAATTTCTCTATAATCTTTAATCGCATACGGACAACCGAGATCACCTTTTTTGTTCTTTACTCCAATTGGATGAATTGGCATAAACCATATAATGTCTACTCCTAAGGACTTAATTCTATCTAGATCCTTTTCTACTGACTTAAAAGTTCCCTCTTCACTATGATTTCTTACATAAATTGAATAAATTACTTGATTCCGCAAATCTATATTCGTATTTTTTGCCATAATTAACCTCCATTTTTATTATTTATATACCCTAAGTATACTAAAATTAAGCTCGATTAGCAATTTTATTTAACTCATTTTTATTTCTTAAATTTATTATATTTTTTTTAGTAAAATTTATATTGTCAAAATACATAATAAATTGTTGAATGATAGATTTTATGATATACTTATTCTGTGTTTAAGTTATTTTACAAGGAGATACTATATGAGATTAATATCAACAGACTATCTAACATCTGATATGATGCTTGCTAAAGATATATACTACGAAGGCCGTTTTTTATTAAAAGCTGGTATAACAAATGTAAATAAGTACTTAGGAACCTTAAATAATATTGGTATTCGATATATTTACATTGAAGATGATAGTAGTAAAGGGATTGAAATCCCAGATTTAATATCTGATGAAACACGCAGACAATGCCAATCCGCACTTAAGGAAACATTAGATAATTTTATAAGTAATTGTACAATAGATATTGATAATCTACGAAATCCAATTGAAAATCTTCTATCTGAAATAATAAATAGTGAAGAGATTTTGGTAAGTCTAAATGATATCAATGTAAAGGACGATTATACGCTAGCACATTCTATTAGTACAACCGTTTATTCATTATTAATTGCAAAAAAGTTAAATTATAGCTACACTTTAATGGAAAAATTAGCAGAAGGAACGCTTCTTCATGATATTGGAAAAATTTTAATTGATAACAAGGTATTATTTAAAGAAGGCTCCTTAGACGATGAAGAATTTAAGCTTATTCAGCAACATACAGTTCTTGGATATAATCTTCTTAAGAAAAATTCATTACTTTCTGAAGCTTCTAGAATAATTTCTTTATCACACCATGAGCGTGTGGATGGATTAGGTTATCCGAATGGATTACGCGCTGATGAACTGCATGAATTCTCTAAAATAACAACGATTGCAGATGTGTATGATGCACTTACATCTGATCGATGTTATAGAAGTAAATGGCCAGCACGCAAAGCACTTGATTATCTTATTGAGAATAGTGGAATAAGATTTGATACAGAATTAGTTACTTTATTTACGCAACAAATTGCTGTATTTCCAAATGGTTCTACGGTTCGATTGTCTGATGGGTGCTTAGGTATCATAGAAAAACAAAATGCTAATATGCCCCTTAGGCCTATTGTAAGAGTTATACGAGATCAAGAGGGATCAATTATCCCTTACTATTCAATTGATCTTTTATCGGAGCTTTCAATTACAATTATAGAATCTGAATTAGAGATACAAAATAGAAGTAGCTTATAAGCTACTTCTATTTTGTATTTATATATTTAATAAGAGGGGGGGAAAAACAACTAATAACATCATTTTAAATTGTTCTTTCGCATAAACTGCATGTGCAATCTTTGCTGGCATAATAATTGTTTCGCCTTTGTTTACAATATATTTATTTAAACCAATTGTTACTTCACCTTGTCCATCCAGTACAATGACCATCGCATCTCCACTAGAATCGTGTGAACTTATTTCCTCATCTTTATCAAATGCAAACAGTGTAAGACTTACACTACTATTTTGTGTTAATGTTTTACTAACAACTTGGCCTACTTGATAATTTACCAAATCTGCAAGAGTGTGTACTATTTCAAAATCAGTTATTAGTATAGCCATATTGTACCATTATTATGCTGTGAAAATGTGTTGCCGTAGCTACAAATAAAAATATATAATAAAAAAATTTAGGGTTGAACTTTAATTAATAAAAGTTCAACCCTATCATTATATGTAGTATTTTAAAATTTAAATTTGGCTAGTTCTTGCTTTAGAACTTCTGCTACTTGAGCTAATGCACTACTTGAAGTTGCCATTTCCGTCATTGTCGCAGTTTGCTCTTCTACCGAAGCAGATGTTTCTTGCGTTGTTGCTGCATTGGTTTCAGATATTGTTGATAAATTCTTCATAATCGTTATTACTTCATTTTTCTTATCTCTCATTTCAAGACCAGATTGATTTAATTCTTCTAAAATAGAATTTATACTATCAAGTGCTTGAGAGATCCCCTCGAATTTACTCTTTGTCTCATCTACACTTTCACTTTGTGCTTTTACTGTAAAAGTGATAACATCCATTGTATTCACTGCTGTTTCAATCTTAACCATTAATTGTTTAATAATTGTATCTATTTCTTTTGTAAAATGATTCGATTCTTCCGCTAATTTTCTAATTTCATCAGCAACTACAGCAAAACCAGCTCCAGCTTCTCCTGCTCTCGCAGCTTCGATTGCAGCATTTAATGCTAACAAGTTGGTCTGTCTCGCAATATTCTTAATCATTTCACTTGCCTTTTTAATTTGTTTTGCACTTACATTTGTTTCCCCAATAATAGTGGCTATTTCTATTGATGCTTGGTTATTTTCTGATGTTTTTACGATTAAGTCCTTTACAATCTTTACACCATCATCTTTTAAACTTAATGCTGCATTTGTAGATTGAGTAAGATTTAACATATTAGTAAAATCGTTTTCCACTAGTCTACCTAAATACTCTAAATCTCCTGCCCCTTGTTCTGTATCTTTCGCTTGTTCATTTGCATTTTTTGCAATTTCCTCAACCGCTTTCGCCACTTCTTCTGTAGCTGTAGAAACTTGACTACTCATCGTTGCTATCTTTTCTGAAGCCATAGATACTTCCATAGTAGTATCATTCACTGTAGTCATAAACTCATTTAGATTAGTTCTAACAGTTTCTAGCGAATTTGCCAAAATACCTAATTCATTTCTTTTGCCTAAGTAAATTTGCTCAATCGGTGATGTAATATCTAATGCACCCATTTTTTCTGTTTGATGTGATAAATACACAATCGGTTTTGTTATTGAAGTAGCAACAAATGATGTAAGTACTCCAAATATCAAAAGACAGATTAATGTTGCAACTAGAGCTATAATAACAGACGAAGCAGAATATCGTTGAATAACTGAATTTGATAATTCTATATTGAATCCTAAGAATAAACCACCAACCAATTTACCATTACTACCCATCTCTGGTACATAGGTACCATAATACGTAGAACCATATAATATTACTTCTGATTGAATCGTCTCTCCATTACGCATCGATTTCAAAACATCCGTATCCGTTAAAGATGAACCGATTACTAATTTTCCCTCTTCATCTTTAATCGTAGTATTTAATCTTCGTAAAGAACTACTTGAATAAGTGAATATTGTTACATCAATTCCAAAGTCCTTATTCATCTCCAGCAAAGCATTTGTATCTGGTCCTGTGGTAATTTCAGTACCATACTTCTCAACGTATGTCGGAAATACATTTGCAAGATCTTCAATATGATCTACCAGCATCTCCGCCTGTAGCTTCTTTAAATTACTTTGTCCATTAAAATAATTAATAATAGCTATACTAATGCACGATACGACCAATATCCCCAAAATACAAAATGTAACCTGTAGCTTTAAACTTTTTCTCAAAATACCCATGCGTCCACCCCTTAATATGTAATTGTATTATGCAGTAAATTATAAATCCAACATACTGTGTACAACCCTATTATATCACATTTTACCAATTTTAGACAATGTATTTATTATTTTTTGTAGGTTTTTAACAAATATTTTTTATATAATTTGTAATTATTATTATCATACTAGCATATTAGCTAACCACTCCTTAACTTTTATTACATAAGTCATAATATAGTATAATTTTAGTGTTTTAAGCAATAAAAATTGGCAATTAACCATTGATGATTAACTGCCAAATATTATTATTATTATTATTATTGCTATTAATAAATTTTATATTTATCGAATTCTTACTTGATTACTAACTTGAAAATTATGTTCGTTTGACGCTAAATAAACAATTCCTTCAATTAACCCAATAAAAGCTGGTATAAATGTCCAGGAAAACAAAAGATATATGACCCCTAACCCAACTTTACCCAAATAAAATTTATGAATACCAATACCACCAAAAAATATAGCAAGAATTCCAGCTACTGCTTTACTCTTTATCGGCCAAGCTGGATTAATTCCATTAACCCAATTAGCTTGATATGGTGACTGTCCTTGATACATCGGTTGACCCTGGTAAGGCGGCTGGCCTTGATATGGTGGCTGGCCTTGGTATGGTGGCTGACCTTGATATGGTGGTTGGCCTTGATACGGTGCTTGCCCTTGATACGGTACTTGCCCTTGATATGGTGGTTGCCCTTGATATGGTGCTTGCCCTTGATACGGTACTTGCCCTGGATATTGTGGTTGGGCTTGATATGGTGCTGCTTGGCCTGGATATGGTGCTTGTGTTATTTGTGTAGAAACTATTTCTCCACAATATTTACACTCCGAAACACCTGGACTTAATGGTCCCCCACATTGAGGGCATTGTAAACCTGCCATGATAATACCTCCTAAATATTATTATTTTTATGATTTATTCCAATTAAAGCAGTAGGTAATACTAGCAAGAAATAGATAAATAAAATCAATATATGAAATAGTGAATAATACTTAACACTTATAATGTTATATGTTGCAAATATGAAGATGTACAGTATTAGTGTGTATAGTACTGTTATCGTGGCAATTGAGATATAACTAGCAATCGCCATAATCTTTGATAGTGTTTTTCCAAAACCTATGACTATTATAATTACCAACGAGTTAACTATCATGAATAAAAATGTAGGTAGGAAATTTTCTGAAGCCTGTATATCGCAAACGATAAATGCAACCATATATACAATACTTAAAAACATAAATATTAATAATGCTAAAAATATTGAACCTATCGCTGACACGGATGGTTTATATTCGACCTTATCATTATCTTTCATCTTTTTATTCCTCTACCTTTCTTCCACATATATTACAAAACTTTGAACCCTCTGCAAGTTTAGCTCCGCATTCACATGTTCTGTCTTCTAAGTTAGTTCCACAGGAAGAGCAAAACTTAGACCCGTCGGAATTTTTAGTGCCACATTTATAACACACACGTTCGTTTAATGACTTTCCACATGAATTGCAAAATTTAGATTCTGCAGCAATCTTTGAATGACAAGATGGGCAAATCATCTGTTCCAACTTCTGACCTGGTGCTGAAACCGTATTGTTCATTGTGCTCCCAAGTGCAACCCCAGCTCCTAAACCGATACCCCCAGCAACAAAAGCACCCGCTACTCCATTTTCATTATTAGCAGCTCCTTCGTATACATCGAAGCTTCTCTTTGTAGAATAACGATTATCGCCCATAATTTCAAAGGCTGCTTTATCCACTAGAATATTATTTATATTGTTAAAATCCTCTTCCGGAAAATTAATTGATTGAATAAAAAAGTTAATAATTGAAAATCCATAATCTTTAAAATATGTATCAATTCTATCTTTCGCTATTTCAGAAATATCATCAAGTTTAGCAGATATTTCTAAAGCAGATATTTTATTATTTATTATAATATCAGCAATAATTGATTTGATTTTCGTTACTAAAACACCTTTATAATAATCTACTATTTTATCAAATTTAATTACATCGTCTTGGTTCATACCCCCAATTAATTCTGTAAAGAAAACTCTATAATCAGAAATCTTAAGTCCAAATTGTCCAAATGCCCTTACTCGAAGTCTAACAAAATACTTTGGGTCTACTATTTGTATTGGGTCAACCGTTCCCCAATGCATATCCAATTTTGTTGTAACATTAATAAAATATACCTCTGCTGTAAATGGAGTTTTTCCACCGAAAGGCATATTAATTATCCCTTGAATAATTGGTAAATTGCTACTACTAAGTGTATGAGTTCCGGCGGTAAATATGTCGCCTACCTTTCCCCCTTTTACAAATATAACAACTTGACCCTCATTTACTATTAATTGTGAACCAATTACTAATTGCTCACTCGGATGTTTATATACTAACCAATCTCTTGAACGCAATCCATCAAATTTAATTCTATCAATAATTGCCATAGTTACCCTCCCATTATTAACAATTCAATATCTGTTAGCCCATAGCTAACGTTCCGTGTTAAGAAATCTTATGATTTTACTCAACTAATTATACACTTATTGGCAATGTTTTGCAATTACTAAAGGCAATATGGTCGATACAAAAACACTTCCAACATGTATTGACATTTTCTTCCTTACTTGATAATATAGTTGTATAAAATAAACAACTAAGTAACTATGTTACCAAGGGAGGATTTTCATGAGCACAATTCTTGTATCAGGATTAGTAAATATGGAAACAACAGTAAAGATTCAATCTTTTCCTATCGATTATTCACCTATTCATTTTCCTTTTTTCGGAGTAAACTCTTTTCCTGCAGGGGTTGGACTCAATCTAAGTATAGCCTTTCGTACTTTAGGTGACGAAGTTAAACTATTATCTCTAATCGGAAACGATACAACTGCTTCTATCATCAAAAACGAGTTAGAAACACGTAATATAGAAACTAAATATTTAATAGAGGAACTTACAAATACATCTCAATCCGTAATACTTTACGATAATTGGGGAAAACGTCAAATATATTGTGATCTAAAAGATATTCAAGAACGTTCATATAAAGAAGATCTCTTTATTGATGCAGCAAAAGATTGTGATATTATTTGTTTATGCAATATAAACTTTTCAAGAAACCTTCTTCCGATAGCGAAAGAAATGGGTAAACTAATCGCTACCGATGTCCAAGTATTAGGTGATATCTACGATACTTACAATGCTGATTTTATGAAATATTCCGATATACTATTTATGAGCAATGAAAACATCCATGAGTCTGTGGAAGATTTTATCGCAAAAATTGCAGCTGTATATGATAACAAAATTATTGTTGTGGGACTAGGTAGTGAAGGCGCACTACTTTATGTAAAAAACGATAATTTTATAGGCAGATTCCCTGCTGTCTATACACGAGAGGTTGTTAATACAATTGGTGCGGGTGATTCTTTATTTTCATCCTTTATTCATTTTTATAGCATAGATGCCAATCCATATGAAGCAATAAAGAAAGCAATCGTTTTTGCTTCTTATAAAATAGGAAGTAGCGGTGCAGCACAAGGCTTCTTAACCTCACAAGAACTTGAAAAATGGTATAATAATTAAATATAGCTAGAAAGGAGCCTTCAATAAATCATGTATGAAGTTGAAATAATAGATTGTTTGACTAAACTTAATTTTACCAAATTAGAAGCACAAGTTTATTTAGTTTTATTAGAAAGCGGCCCTTTATCTGGTTATCAGGTAGCTAAAAAAATAGAAATATCAAGATCCTCCATATATAATGCTTTAGATCATATGTATGAAAAAGGTATTGTGATGTTACTCTCCGATAAAACTTCCACTTATGTAGCAGAAAAACCCGAAACTTTATTCAATAAACTAAATTATGAATATATAGAAAATTCAAAAAAAGCAATTAGAGGGTTAACGGAACTTTTTGAAACGAAACATGAAGAACGACATTCTAATTTCAAAGGTTTTGAATCTGCTATTTTCAAGACGAAGGAGTTACTCAATGCAGCTGAATCCGAAGTCTATATCAATATGGATTTTGATTTAAGTTATTTTAGGGAAGAATTAGTTTCGCTTAATAAAAGAGGAGTACGAATAGTTGTATTTTCATTTTATCAAATTAATACAACTAATATAGACATTGAGCTATATTCACATAACCGTCCGGTTAATCCTACTACATCCCCATCACGTCTTATGATAGTGGTAGATAACAAAGTAACCTTATTGGCAGATACCTATAAGGAGCGTGCGACATGGCTTGGTACAATCACAAATAATTCTTTAATGGTTTCAATTATTGCTGAGCACATTCACAATGATATTTATTTATTAAAACTTCGTAACAACTACGGATTTATTTTTGATGATAAAGTAAGTCTCCACACGAAGTTTGAGAACAATTGCTTATAATAATTATTAAAAAGAAAGTAAGATACAAAATATAAAATATAATACTTGATTGGGAGAAACTATGAATCTTTGGAGTATAATCGTAAAAACTTTGCCATGGAATATTAAACAATACGAATTAGCCGTCAGTTTAGTCAACGAATGGAAGCAAAATGGGTACATTCATAAAACATGTCGTGAGATGCTAGAATTAGATGATATTGTTATTATTTTATTTTACAATATCTTGGAAGAAACAGAATCTTTGGATAGTCCAGTTCAACACAATCCCGATTCTTCTTGGATGTTTGAATCAGATTTTTGTTTTATTAATATACGCGCAACCGGAATCGGTGAGAAATTTGGAGACTTAATACAAGCATCAAAGCTTTTACCAATCATTCGGGCAAAAGGAATTCATTTAGGACCTTTCACAAGTTATGATTTTGGTACAATATATGCGGTAACAAGCACTAAAACAATATCAAAAAATGTAGTAAATCATTTACTGTGGGAAAAGGGCATTTGTCCTGACGAGCAATTAAGGGCATTTGTACAAGCAACTCATATGTTAGGCAAATGTGTCGGTTTTGATTTAGAACCTCATGTCGCACAATTTGCAAAACCTGTTTTAGAACATCCTGAGTATTTTAGATGGATCTCACTCGATGAAAATCATAAACTCAGAGATTCACTTTCACAAGAAAGACAGCTTTGCGAGGAACCTCAAGAAGAAATACATAATCAAGTGAACCAAATTGTTCACAATTGCCTAATTAGAGAAAAAATAAAAACGATAGAATCAGAATTTGGCGATAGTCCAGAAGATTATAATAAAAAAGAAAATATATATTATGACTTAATCGGTGAACTTATTCGAAAGGGCTATTGGACGATACCCTCTCATACTTGGAATGGCGTTGGAATTCCAGCGTATGACGGTTATTATTTAAAAGACAATTATGCTAAATTTATATATTTAGATCAATTCGGTAATGATCAAAGCCAATATGCCTATGGAATTGTAACTCCGTATAATTTTTACCGTAATGTACCTGTAAATCGTTTATGTGATAAATCCACCAACCTTGAACAAAACAAAAAAGTAGTAGAATATTACAGCAATATTTTTCTTTATTGGCGCAATGAATTTAAATTTGATTTTGTAAGACATGATTCTCTTGATCATATATTTGATTCCATAGATGAATCGGGCAACCCGCTCACTGATAGAATAACCCCTTCTATTTTATCCTACTGCAACAAAAAATCTCGTTCCTCTAAGAAACCTTATATTGGAAACCTAGCCGAACGAATGGGCTATGAATATGAACAATATAAAAATATTGGCTTTGACTTATTATTAGGTAATGAAGCTATGGATACAATTAGTAGTGATTTTATGATGAATCAATTTAAGATCAATGAAGAATTAACAACCTATAACTCAAATGAACCGAAAGCTTCCTGTGTATTTGCTACGGATACTCATGATACCGGAAATCCACATATGTGGGGACAACCTTTGGTCGAAGTCGCTGGGGTTGATGGGATGCGGTTAAGACAATTCGTTTCGCGATTCATGCCACTTGGTTCAACTTGTCGTCCTAAGTATGAAGTTATCGGAGCACAAGACCTGTCATTTGGTTTGTATCATAGTAACATAAAGAATCAAAACTTGAATTGGGTTGGTAATCAATATTTTAATCAGGTTTACCATTACATCGAAGATGTCTTTGAATCAGTAAGGGAGACTATGCACAAAGGTATTCTGTTAGCTCATAAAGTTGACTCAAATTATAGTTGGTGGATAATCAGATATAATAACCAAATATTAGTCCCTGTTATTTCAACTGAAAACGGGACTGGTACTGATTACCTTCAAATTAATTTAAAGGGAATTGTTGAGAATATAGAAAAAATAGAAGTACATGATTTTTATAAGTGTGAAAAATTTGAAGTACATGATTCATATGACGAAATAAAAATATATAATTTACAGCATAGACAGTGCCTACTATATCAAATTCAAATCTAACATAACATAACATAACATAACATAACATAACATAACATAACATAACATTATAATTTTTAATACTAGAGATATTCAAGATTTTTATTTATTAAATAATCTTGGTATACAACCTTAATGATTGCAAAAAAACACCCTATAAACTTATGTTTATAGGGTGTTTAGTGCAGTCGGCGGGACTTGAACCCGCATAAGCGTTAAGCTCACAAGATCCTTAGTCTTGCGTGTCTGCCAATTCCACCACGACTGCAAAATGTGCCTGAAGGGATTCGAACCCCTGACCCACGCCTTAGAAGGGCGTTGCTCTATCCAGCTGAGCTACAAACACATATATATGAACTTAGTATAAATCCCAAGTTCTATGTAAAAAAGCAACTCACGTTGCTTATAATCGGGGTGACAGGATTCGAACCTGCGACCTCCTGAACCCAAATCAGGCGCTCTAGCCAAGCTGAGCCACACCCCGTAACGTTAATCTCACAATTACTTATTTCCTAACGTTTACTGCTTTGTTATTATATAATCATACTAACCATTTGTCAATAGCTTTCTTCTTATTTATGTAAACTAATTATACCATGAGATATCAATTGATAAGTCACTCTATATTATATGCAACTCATTACATTAAGTTCACCTGCATTATGACATACAAATACTTTATATTCCTATATACGAAATATAAAGTACAAAAACTTCACTATACTATACTTCTTATGATAACCTAAGTTTATTAGATTAACAGTATAGTGGAGTTTTCCATTGTCTTTATATTAATTTATCTTTGATTTAGCTGTTTCTACAAGAGCAGTAAATCCTGCTGCATCATTGATAGCGATTTCTGATAACATTTTTCTGTTAATTTGAACATCTGCTAATTTTAAACCATACATTAATCTACTGTATGAAAGACCGTTCATTCTTGCAGCTGCATTTATTCTTGCGATCCAAAGTTGTCTAAATTCTCTTTTTCTTAACTTTCTACCAGTATATGAATATGTTAAAGACTTCATAACTGCTTGTTTCGCTATTCTATATTGAGTTGATTTAGCACCTCTATATCCTTTAGCTAACTTTAAAACTCTATTATGTCTTTTTTTAGCGCCCAAAGCACCTTTAATTCTTGCCATTTTTTAGTCCCTCCTTCATATCGATTATAGATATGGTAGCATTTTCTTGATTTGTTTTACGTTTGTAGCATCAGTCATAGCACCTTTTCTAAGGTTTCTCTTACGCTTAGCTGATTTTTGTCCTAATTTATGGTTCTTGTTAGCTTGCGCTCTTTTTAATTTACCAGTTCCTGTTAGTTTAAAACGCTTTGAAGCCGTTTTGCTTGTTTTCATTTTTGGCATTGATTTTTCCTCCTTATAAAATGTTTATTGTTAATGTTTCTCTGATAAAAACATTACCATACTTCTACCTTCCAACTTGGCTGGTTTATCAATAACTGCAACTTCGTTTAACAATTCTGCAAATTTATCTAATACGAGTCTACCTGCACTAATACGTGTCATTTCTCTTCCTTTAAACTTAAGAGAAACCTTAACTTTATCGCCTTTTTCCAAGAATTTTTTAGCTTGGTTTGCTTTTGTATTTAGGTCGTTTTCTTCAATGTTTGTTGATAGACGAACTTCCTTAACATCTATAACCTTTTGCTTCTTCTTCGCTTCTTTTTCTTTTCTAGCTAGTTCATATCTGTATTTACCATAATCAATTATTTTACATACAGGTGGTTTAGCTGTTGGCGCTATCTTTACTAAATCAAGATTTTTATCTTTAGCAAGCTGCATTGCGTCTTTTGTAGACACGATACCTAATTGCTCACCTTCTGAATCAATTAAACGTACTTCTTTGTCACGAATTTGCTCATTAATCATTAAATCGCTAATATACGACACCTCCAAATTAGTCTTTACAATAAAAAAAGTGGTTAGCATAGCTATCCACATTAGATTCGACATATAGTCTCTAAGTATTAACCCAAGTCATAAAATGCTAAGGTGAGAGTGGATAACTCTACTTTGTTGTTTTTGTTCTGATTTCTCACAACTTCTGTAATAATATCACGTAATGCTTATATTGTCAACGTTTTTGTAATAAATATAATCTTATTTTACAAATCTTTTTTATATCCTTGTGAAATAACTCTATTAAATGCTTGTGGATCGTACCAATAACAACCTTCACAATTTTTTGAATCCGCATCACCTTTTAAATAGGATACACTGTACCCAAGTTTCTTAGCATCGTATCTTATTCCGGTTTCGACGCATTCCTTACAATGTTGCCTTTTCGCTATATTAACACCTTTTGACAACGGTTGAAAATCGTTTAATTGTTGGTTCGTACTATCTTCCATTTCACGTTTATTGTACTTACCATTTTTATGATCGCATTCAATATTTGTTCCAATATCTAGAACTGCACATCTTCTACTAACGATAACTTTTTTTATAGATGCATTTATATTTCGCCCTTTGGGGTCTCTATTAAATCCATCGAGTTTTACTGCAATGATTTTATTATTCTCTTTTATTCTTTTTATATTATATTTGCGTCCTAGTTGTCCATCGCTTCTACACCAGCTTCCACCATTTCCAAGGGCAAATCCTTCATTTATCTCAATCAAATCTTTTATATATACTTCTTTTGAATATCCTTCATCATCTGGCATTGCAACTTCTTCGAATATCGCAGATAGTGACTGTGATTGTTTTTTATTCATAATCCTTACATAGCCTGGGTCTTGTGAGTTATCGCAAGCAGACTATGTCCCCTCCTTTCATTCAACATCTATAGTAATATTTTTATCGATACGTTTTAACCTAGCAATACTCTTTGTATAATAACTTTCTTCTAATTCACAACCAATAAAATTTCGTCCATTATTAATTGCTGCTGCTGCTGTTGTTCCCGAACCCGAGAAAAAGTCTGCAACCAAATCACCTTCATTGCTATGTTTCTTCACTAATTCCTCTATTAATGCTAAGGGTTTTTGTGTCGGATGAAAACGCCCCTTTTCATGGTTAATAGGAAATTGATATATACCCGTATCGTATTCACTATTAAAGGTGGGTTTACTATCCTTAATTCCAGATATAGCTATTTCTCGAGCATTCGTCAAGTAATTCACTTTGCTATTTAATGGAACTGGGTTCGTCTTTATCCATTCGATTAGCCTTATTTGTTTGAATTTTGCTTCATCCATATATTTTTTAAGTTCTGTTATTTTCCATAGATCATAAAAACAAATAAATGTTCCGCCCTTTTTAAGAATCCGATAAGCTTCATCTATTACAATATTAAGTCCTTCAAATTCTTTATCCCACTCACCAAACTCCATTGAAACAGCAAATCTTTCGACACCAGATACAACACTTGCAAAACCTGTTTCACGGCTTATTACATACGGTGGATCTATTAGAATCAAATCTATACTTGAATCCGAAATATCCTTTAATACGTCAAAACAAGATTTATTATAAAGTTGTATTTTTAATGTTTTTTTTGTACTTTTGGATGAACCCTTCATGTAGATCTCGCTTTCTCAGCCTAGTTTGTTTGATCATTATCATCCCTAATTATACACACATATGTTCTTTATTGCAAATACAACAAAAAAAAGATAGCTAAGAATATTCTCTTTGCTATCTAAATAAATTTCCATTATCTTTGCTTAACCCTACCAAGTGTAGTGTTGTCTACTTTTCTATTTCTAAGTGATTCAATAGGGTTTGGAGCTACTTCATATCTATAATCAATTCCGTTTGATTTAATATATTTATCAATTACACAATGACTTGGAACGATACATTTATCTGGATTTACTATATCTTGGAACATAAAGAAGTCAGCATCATTTGGTAAATCGTTCACATTTATATATCCTTCTCTATCTGCTGTCATCTCTACTGTTGCTTTAATTACATCTCTTACATAATTAATATTAGGTCCTAATTTTAGAAGTTTAGGGAATTGACCGTTTGGTATTACTTGTTGCCAATCTTTACCTTCATATTTTTGCAATAAATCGGCTGCTTTGTGTAAGTGAGCAATTTCTTGAATCAAATTCTGTTCCCAAATATTTCTGATATATGCATCTGTTTCATCTTTATAACAAGAATAATACAAATAACATTCTGTGTACTCATGTAATAACAGACTTTCTAACCAAGTTGAACTAGGATCCATTAAGCCACCATAATGAGTTACATGTTCTTCTTCGACTAAGCCAATTTCCTGGTATAATTTTCTCCCAAGATCTGATGTGTAGAATCCAGTTACATTCATATAATAGTTCATAGTTTGTTGTTCAGCTGCTGTAATTATTCCGATATTAAGTTTAGTTATGATATCAGCTGATTTGTAGTCTACAAAATATGTCACGTTATCAAAAGGATGCCTATGATGTGCAATTGTTGGACGAGCTGGCATAATTTCTGTATATCCACCTACTAGTTTTTCAGCAGGTATTTTCCATTCCAATTCTAACAAATTAGAATATCGATATAAATGATCAAAGTCTTCTAGCAAAGCAAAATCTAATGCTGCTTTTACATATTCATTTGGTTCTTGAAGAGCTAATCTTGCTGTTAAATCTACTGCTAATTGCTCATATCCTATTGTAGTTTCAAGTATTGTCTCATTTATAGGTTTCAAGTTAGCAATCTTCATTTGTTGTTGTTTTTCAATATATCTTGTTAATGCCAACTCACGTCTTAAGTCATTATCACAACAGTGACGGTGGAATTGATGAGAAAACCAGTTTGCTTCAAACTCTGCACCATTCGTTAATATTATACGTAATTTTGTGTAAGGATCTACTTCATATTTGTTATATGATTCTGGATATAGTTCCTTCCAATTCTGTATCGTTGCCTCGATGTTAACGGGCCTTTCCTCAAAAGGGTTAAAACTCAAAAGTATCACTCCTTTTTATATTATTATTTTTATGATTAATATACTTTTTATAAGTATACGCATCCTTATTTAAAAAAATACATAAAAAAGACATAGAACGTATAGTATTCTATGTCTTTTACATTTATTCTCTTTTGTTATTTAGTCTTTAGTGTTGCTATTTATTCCTATTTACTTGATGTTTTCTCTTAACTCTATAATCTTTTATTTACTTTTTCCTATTATTTACTTTTTCCTGTTCTATTTTTCCTATTCTTTATCTACTTTTATTTCCTTAATTTCTTTTGTAGCTATTTCTTCTAATATTTCTGATAAGAACTGTTCGATTGATTTTGAACCTTCATCTCCATTGTATCTGCTTCTTACTGAAATAGTACCTTCTTCTTCTTCCTTTTGTCCAACTACTACCATATAAGGTACTTTATCAAGTCTTGCTTCACGAATTTTGTAGCCTGTTTTTTCAGCTCTTTCATCGATTGTAACTTTTATACCTTTATTACGAAGAGTATTTCTAACTTCATTTGCATAATCATGGTACTTCTCTGATATCGGAAGCACTCTAACTTGTTCTGGACACAACCAAGTAGGGAATAGTCCTGCATATTTTTCTATTAATGTTGCAAGAGTTCTTTCATAGCAGCCTACTGATGTTCTATGAATAATAAACGGACGTTTCTTTTCACCATTCTTATCAATGTAGAACATATCAAAACGATCTGCTAATGCAAAATCCAATTGAATTGTTATCATTGTGTCTTCTTTACCATAAACATTCTTAGTTTGAATATCTAGTTTCGGGCCATAAAAAGCTGCTTCGCCTTCTTCTTCAGTAAAATTAACTCCAAGATGAATTAGAATTTCTCTCATTCTATCTTGTGTCTTTTCCCATTGCTCAGAATCTCCTAGATATTTTTGCTTGTTATTTGGATCCCATTTTGAGAATTGGTATGTTACATCATTTTCAAGGCCTAATGTCTTTAAGCAATACATCGCTAAATCAAGACAACCTTTAAATTCCTCTTCTACTTGCTCTGGAGTAACGATTAAATGTCCTTCTGAAATAGTAAACTGTCTAACGCGAGTTAAACCGTGCATTTCACCAGAATCTTCGTTTCTAAATAATGTAGAAGTCTCACCATAACGACATGGAAGATCTCTATAACTCTTTTGACTTTGTTTATATACAAAATATTGGAATGGACATGTCATCGGGCGTAACGCAAATACTTCTGATTTTTCATCATTTTCATCACCAAGTACAAACATACCTTCTTTATAATGTCCCCAATGGTCAGAAATAACATAAAGATCCTTCTTTGCCATAAGAGGTGTTTTTGTTCTCATGTATCCACGTTTTTCTTCTTCATCTTCAATCCATCTTTGTAAAGTTTGAATCATCATAGCGCCTTTTGGCATCATTAACGGAAGTCCTTGACCTATTACATCAACAGTTGCAAATAATTCCATTTCACGTCCAAGCTTATTATGATCACGTTTTTTAGCATCTTCTAATTTTACTATGTGTTCTTCAAGATCCGCATTTTTTGTATAAGCTGTTCCATAGATACGAGCTAGCATTGGTCTTTTACTATCCCCTCTCCAATATGCTCCTGAGGAAGATAATAATTTAAAAGCTTTGATAGTCTTTGTACTCAATAAATGAGGTCCGGCACATAGGTCAGTAAA
Source organism: Clostridiales bacterium (assembly GCA_029256575.1). Lineage (GTDB taxonomy): Bacteria > Bacillota > Clostridia > Lachnospirales > JAQSXR01 > JAQSXR01. Next base: position 48,187 of record JAQSXR010000006.1, read on the forward strand.
ATCTCCTTGTTTGTAGAAAGAGATAACAGCATCTTCTGGAAGATCTTGAATCAATTCAACCTTATATGGTTCTCCTTGCTCTTCCATGAATTTAATTGCTTCCGCTCTTGGTAATGTATAGTTTTCAATTTTAATATCTTCTTTTACAATTTTCTTCATCTCAGCTTCTATTTTATCTAAGTCTTCTCTAGAGAAAGACTCAGCATCAAAATCATAGTAGAAACCTTCTTCAATCGCTGGCCCAATTGCAAGTTTTGCATTTGGATATAATCTCTTAACTGCTTGTGCGAGTACATGGGAAGCTGTATGTCTAAATGCTTTTCTTCCTTCCGCATCATTAAATGTCAAAATGCTTAATTCTACATCTTTATTGATAATTGTTCTAAGGTCTACAACCTTTCCATCTACAACAGCTGCTGTTGCAGCTCTTCCAAGTCCTTCGCTAATGTCTTTTGCTATATCAAGCACAGACATTTCTTGTTGATATTCTTTAACTGAACCATCTTTTAATGTAATCTTCATTTTAAGCTCTCCTTTTATAATTGTTTTCTATTTTTCAAATTTACTTTGTTATTAATAATACATTTTTACTTAATCTTTGTACTAAATTTAGATAACAAAAAAACCCGTCCTTCTCTATATATAATTAATATAGAAAGGGACGAGTTATAAATTACCCGCGGTTCCACCCTGATTGCACTTTGTGCCACTCAGTCGATTGTAACGTAATCAACGGACTTTATTAGAGTCACTCAGAGGTAGTTTTGGGATGTTTCCAATTAGAAATACTCTCAGCTAATGTATTTCATCTCTGAAATTTTTCACATCTTACTCTTCTCATCAACGTGTTATCTTATTTCCTTCATTATAACACCCTCAAAGACTTTGTCAAGACCAAACCAAATGGAAAGTTTCTTTGTATAAAGCAAATGAAAATTTCATCGTTTAAACTTGCTCATCAATGATAATTCCCTTAACATCATCTTCAATTATTATTTCTTTCTGTAATATATATTTTAATTCTAGAAGTATCTCATCCTGCTGTTTCGCCAATTTCTGAAATTGATCTGTATTATCAATTTGGTCCTTTTTTTCACCTTGATTTACGCTATTTTCCTGCTTTTCAAGTTTTTCTTCAGCCTTTTCTTCATTTTTCTCAATTTCTTCATCAACATGTTCCTTCGTTTGTTGAACCAACATTCCTATGATTTCTTTATTAGCAGCTTCCATAATCTTAGCTGCTTCTTTCTGTGCATCCGTCATTGGTTGCGTCTTTAACTGAGCTAATTTTATAGAAACAATTGTTCTACTTTCATTCGTGATTCCTTGAATTGCACTGTTAGCACGTTCCTTCCAGATATCTTCCATAGAATCAAATTCTAATGCTTTCTTCTGATAATCGGTTAATGGTCCTATTTTTATCAATTGTTCTTTTTCATCACTGGTTAATTTCTGTTTAAAATCCATACTTTTTTCAAGTAATTTAAGATTCTTTTGTTCATCACTGTCATCACTAATTCCATAGGATTCTTTAAGCTTCTCCCGCAAATCCTGAATATTCCTTATTTCTTCTTGAATCGCACCAGCCTTTTCTAATAATTCTTGCTGATGATCGCGACGTGTCGTAATCCCATCGGCTATCGATTTATCTCTCTTAAATTGCTCTAATATAGTTCGCATTGCCTTCTTCTGTGCATTTACTTTCTTCTTAGCAATGTTATCTTGTTGATCCTTCAGGTTTAAATCACCTGCATATATCGTTTTATTTTTTATCTGTTTTCCATTTCCTTCTTTTTGTTTATCTTCTTTCGAAAAATAAATACTCTGTGTATTTTGAGATTGTAACATATTACTTGCTAATACTTTCATCTGAATCCCCCTTACCATACTATACAATTGTTATCTATATTGTAATATAATAATCTTTTTTATATTTTTTACATGATATATATCGGCATTTATTACCATTTATTTATATGTAATATCAAAGTAATCATTTCTTATTTAATACCAAAGTAATCACGTCTTATTTAATACCAAAGTAATCTTTTCTTATTAAAACCAAAGAACTTGAGCAAATTGACTAAGAAGAATGACTTAATTTATGTTGTGACACGAAAAAGTCCGCTATCTACTAGCGAACTTTCCTGTGGCACTTTGAATTACAATCATTAATTTTGAGTTTGATCTTTATCACTAAGTATTTGATTAATAAAAGCAGACAATTTCAAAACTATTCTCCTTTTTTCAAATCAACTAAAGCTGGGTTATTAATTAAATTTCCTTCATAATCAAACCTTGATCCATGGCATGGGCAATCCCAAGATAATTCATCAGGATTCCACTCTAGTTGGCAACCAAGGTGCGTACATGTAGTTGAAACAAAATATGCCTTTCCCGTTCCATCTTTATATACACCAACTTTATGCCCTTCATATTCAATGATTGCACCTGTATTATTCGCGACATGTTCAATATCAGAACTCGGAATAACTAATTTCTTTAGCATTAGACTTGTTACTGTTTCTTTTCCTTGTTCATAAAGATTTTTTGCTGAAGCCGTTACATTAAATCTTTGTGGTGAGAATACATCTGCATTTTCGTTTTCCTTCTCCGTTATCATATCACTAATAATCATTGCTGATACCATCGAACTTGTCATTCCCCACTTATTAAATCCAGTTGCGACATACATATGTGGTGTTTTTGCAGAGTACCTTCCGATATAAGGTATTTCATCTAACCCTGTGCAGTCTTGTGCTGACCAATTATATACTTCTTTTGAATCCGGATAAATTTCTTTAGCAGCTTTTCTAAGCTTCTCATAACTACTTTCCAAACGTTTTTCGCCTGTCTTATGACCTTCTCCACCAAAAATTACATAATCTTTGTAATTTCTAAAAGAATAACCTTTTTCAGATTCATCCTTATACATTCCATCTAATAAAGGAACATTTTCAAGAGCTAATACATATGAACGTTTTTGATACATCCTCAAAAAATAATATCCTGGAACATTGATAAATGGATAATGTGTTGCAACTACTATATTCCTAGCAGTAATATTTCCATTATCCGTAATAACAACATTATCTTTAACTTCCCTTACCATCGTATGCTCATATATATCTAATCGTTTTGAAACAACTGATATAAATTCTAATGGATTAAATTGAGCTTGATTGTTAAACTTAACTGCAGCCTTAACTTTGAATGGTAAACTTACAGTTTCCGTATATTCAGCATCTATACCAACGCTAATAGCAGCATTCGTTTCATCTAATATGCTAATTTTGTCTCTTAAAGAGTATACATATGCGGGCATTTCTTCATAATGACAATCAATATTCAATTCATCAATAATATCCTTATATCTTTTGATAGCCGCCACATTTGCTCTTGCATATTGCTTTGCCTTCTCAAGTCCAATCTCTTTTATTAACCTACTATAAATTAAATTATGCTGTGCTGTTATCTTAGCCGTTGTATTTTTTGTCATACCACTAGCTACTTCATTTCCTTCGACGACTACAACCTTAATACCTTTTTCTTGAAGTAAAAAGGCAGTTAATATTCCAGCCATTCCTGCTCCAATTACAACCGTATCTGTTTCAATGTCTCTGCTTAATTTTATTCTTTTTTCTATTTGACACTCAGCACTCCATACAGAATTCATCTTCTTCACCTCAGTGCTAGTATCTACCATTTACCTTTTTACATTCATTTTCTATAATTTTTTCATTCTTTTTAAGAGTTCTGGAATACCTGCCTCAAAATTCACACCAAATCTTCTATCGGTTCCAGCTTCTTTCGTTCTTCTAATACAATTAGTTGTAAAATCCGCTGCAATTTGTAAGCCCTCGTCTATATTAAAACCATTCATTAATGTGCTTAGTAGTATACTACCAAAAATATCTCCTGTTCCATGAAAACTGCCTTCTATTTTTTCTGAAAAAGCATAACTAAAACTATCCTTTTTCTTGTCATATGCAGCTGCTCCTAGCCTATCTTCGTCAAAATATACTCCTGTTAATACTACCATGTTTGGTCCAATGTCCGATAATTTTCTTAAAATGCCTTCAATATAATCTTGTTTATATGGCCCTTCCATATAAGGTTCATTGATTAACAAACAAGCTTCCGTAATATTAGGAACTATAACATCTGCTTTTTGACATAGCTTTCTCATTCCATTCGGAAAATCTTCTGGGAATGACACATATAACTTGCCATCATCTGCCATTACTGGATCAACAAAAACTAAAGTATCGTTTTTCTTGAAGTCATCAAAAATACTTTCCACTATTTCTAGTTGCTCAAACGAACCAAGATAACCTGTATATATGGCTTCGAACTGGATATCAAGAGACTTCCAATGATCTGCAATAGGTCGAATATCCATCGTTAAATCTCTATATGTGAATCCTGGTATCCCACCCGTATGAGTTGACAAAACCGCTGTAGGTATTACACTCACTTCAACTCCTGTTGCTGAAATGATTGGTAAGGCTACTGTTAATGAACATTTTCCAAAACCTGAAATATCATGTATTGCTGCTACTCTTTTTTGTTTTTCCACACTAATTCCTCACTCTCAATTTGATATATTAAAATCTATTATACCCATTTCGGTCAAACATGCATACCCTTTTCATACAAAACTAATAAAGTACGTGCACTTGTTCTTTTGCGAAAATTGTAGTAGAATAGGAACCTAGTGACTTAATTAGCAAAAAAAGAATGGTAATATGTAACAAGTTAAAATCAGCAAAAGAATGAATGGTAATATGTAACAAGTTAAATTCAGCAAAAGAAAAAGGATGGTAATATGGAACAATTTAAAGAGAATAAAATGGGTGTAATGCCTGTTAATAAGCTACTTGTGACGATGTCTCTCCCTATGGTAATTTCAATGCTAGTACAAGCATTATATAATATAGTTGATAGTATCTTCGTAGCACAGATAAGTGACAATGCACTTACTGCTGTATCGCTGTCATTTCCTATACAACAACTTATGATTGCTGTAGGGGTCGGAACAGGCGTCGGAATAAACGCTATCGTTTCAAGAAAGCTTGGTGAAAAACACTTTGAAGAAGCAAACCTAGCTGCAACAAATGGTATTTTCCTTGCTATAATATCTTGGATAGCATTTGCTACCTTTGGTATTTTAGGAGCTGGTGCCTTTATAAGAGCATTTAGTACAAATGCAGAAGTTATAAAAATGGGGACTGAATATATTTCTATATGCACTATATTCTCATTGGGTATATTTCTTCAGATAACATGTGAAAGACTAATGCAATCAACTGGTAATACAATTTATAACATGTTCATTCAAGGAACTGGGGCTATCTTAAATATAATCTTAGACCCAATTCTAATATTTGGATTATTCGGATTTCCAAAGCTAGGGGTTGCAGGGGCTGCTATTGCTACTGTAATAGGTCAAACTTCTGGTATGGCTCTTGGTATTTTCTTGAACCTTACTAAGAATAAAGAAATAAAATTAAAGATTAAAGGTTTCATCCCAAACAAACAAATGATCATACAAATTTATAAAATTGGTATTCCATCCATCATTATGCAATCGATAGGTGCTGTATTAATCTTTGGACTAAATAAGATTCTAATTACGTTCTCAGAAGTTGGAGTTTCCGTTCTTGGTGTATATTTCAAATTGCAAAGTTTTATATTCATGCCTGTTTTTGGTATTACGAATGGACTTATACCAATTATCGCATACAACTATGGTGCCCGTAAAAAGAAGCGAATTATAGATTCAATTAAATTAGCTATTGTATTAGCAACAAGCATAATGCTATTGGGTGTTACATTATTTTGGGTTATTCCAGACAAATTACTCTTACTATTTAATGCGAGTGATGAAATGCTCTCAATTGGAGTTCCTGCTCTTAGAACAATAAGTATAAGTTTTGTATTCGCCGGGACTGCTATTGTTATTTCTTCTGTTTTTCAAGCCCTTGGAAATGGTATGCATAGCTTAGTTATGTCTGTAATAAGACAATTACTCGTTATATTGCCGGTTGCCTATTTATTATCTAAATTTGTTAGTCGTGATGCACTTTGGTTAGCATTTCCTATAGCAGAAGTAGTGTCTGCAGTTGCATGTTTCTACCTGTTTAGACACATATATCTCACTAAGATAAAACCATTGGGTGACGTAAAATAAATTAAACACGCTTGAAATAAAGCTTCCTAATATTAAACTTCACAATAAGAGTAGACAAAACCCCTAGATTAGTCTTAACTATTCTAGGGGTTTTATTTTAGTATTTATTTGATGTTTATTTGATGTTTATTTGATGTTTATTTGATATTTATTTGATATTTATTTGATATTTATTCGATGTTTATTCGATGTTTATTCGATATTAATTTAAATTATTTATCTATCTATTAGCTTGCTATTACCTATTTACTCTTCATGCGATCTGAATTTTCGATTAAGGTTTTCACATCATCAACATTAAAAATATAGTTTTGATTACAGAAATGGCAACTCATTTCGATATCTTCACCATCTTCAATAATTTCTTCAAGATCCTTACGTCCAATTGCAGCGAGTGCATTTGATACTCTTTCTTTACTACAGTTACATTTAAATTCAGCAGGTACAGTATCTAATATCTGATATCCCAAATGGCCAAGTAATTTTTCTAAAATCATTTCAGGTGTATAACCCTCATCCAAAAGACTTGTAATTGAATTCACAGAATTAAGTGCTTTTTCCAATTCCACTATAACTTCTTCATTAGCCCCAGGCATTAATTGAAAAATAAACCCGCCTGCCTGTCTAACTGTATTATCTCTATTCATTAGCACCCCTAATGCGACAGCAGATGGAGTTTGTTCCGAAGTTGCAAAGTAATAAGTAATATCTTCTGCTATTTCACTCGTCACCAAAATCGTCTGCCCATTGTAAGGAGCTTTTAAACCAATGTCTTTTACAACACTTAATACACCAAGTCCTAATGCCCCAGCAACGTCTAATTTCCCCTTGCTATTCGGAGGTAACATAACATCTGGATTATTTGCATAACCTCTAACTTTAACGCTATTATCTGCTGTAACTAATAAGCCTTTTGCTTCACCATCACATTGAATTGAAAGTGTTAATATATCCTCTTCGTTTTTTAGCATACATCCCATCATTGCTCCTGCAGTGAGTAAACGTCCTAATGCTGCTGTCATAACTGGGCTTGTATTGTGTATCGAGCGAGCTTCTTCAACTAAATCTCTTGAGTTGATTACGAAGGCTCTTATTTGATTGTCTGCTGCTGTTGCTCTTAATATATAATCCATTTTGTCACCTATTTTTCCCTTTTTCTCTTGCTATTACATATATACGCTCACTATCCGCCATTGGCGATTGTTTCGTAAATGCATCATACGCGATCAAAAATTCTAGACCTGATTTTTCGATTAATTTTTTTATAACCTCTAAAGTATAAGCTTTTTGATAATGAGTTTCTTCATATTTACGATATAAATCATCTCCAACTTGAACGAAAATACTTAATTGATACTCATTAATTTCTTCTTCTTCGTAATACATATTATCCCATATAAAACTACATTCTTCCCTGTTTTCAGCAAAAATATTATCTGCTAAGAGTGTTTCATATTTATATTTATTATTAAAATCAAATATAAATACTCCATTGGGATCCAAATAATTATTAACCAATTTAAATACTTCAGTTAAATCCTCTTCACTAGTTATATAATTTATACTGTCGCAAACACTTACAACTGCTTTAACTGTGCCATACAATTCAAATTCTCTCATATCTTGATTCAGATACAAAATAGAAGATATACTATCTCTTGATTTTTCCTGGGCTATTTCAAGCATGTCCAAAGAATTGTCTAACCCTATCATATCATAACCTTTTTGAGATAATAGTTGAGTTAAATTCCCAGTTCCGCAACCAAGTTCCAATACCAGACCATCTCTAACATTATAATCAGTAAGTAATTTTGCTATATAATCAGTCCATTCTTCATATGGAACATTATCCATAAAAGTGTCATAAACCTGCGCAAAGCTTGTATAAGAATCCATCATCGACCTCCTGCTGCAAATATACAAATACTCTATATCAAAACTTAAATTATATAAAGCAATTGATTAACTAAAAGATATTGTAGCAGATACACAACTATAATTCAAGGAATTCCGATACCTCAATAAAACACAAGAAAAATCAAATTGATTTTTCTTGTGTTTTATTACTTATTCGATTATATTACTTATCCCTATTATTCTTAAAACTATCTCTTTTTAATATTCCTTATTAATACTCTCTTTTTAATATTCCTTATTAATACTCTCTTTTTAATACTCACTTTAACACTTATTCTTTCTTTACCTCTTTTTGCCTTTTCGTCATCAGCCCTCCAATACGACCACTTTCTTTTGCCGTAAGTGACTTCCAACCACCTCGTTCAACTTTATCCATAAGTCCAAGTTCTTCAGCAATTTCAAACTTCATTTTCTCTTTCTTAATTTCCTCAGGGGTCTTAATCTTTTCCGCCATATACACCACTCCTTTTTTAATAATACCATTAAAGTATGTCCATAATATGGCAATGTATACCCCTACCCAATGTTTTTAATCTTTTGTTTTTAATCTTTTTGTTATTAATTTCCCTTTAATTACCCCCCCAAGAAAAACATATAATATTTTATCTTTATGTTTAACATAATGTTTTATCTTTATGTTTTATCTTTATGTTTTATCTTTATGTTTTATCTTTATGTTTTATCTTTATGTTGTATCTTTATGTTGTATCTTTATGTTGTATCTTTATGTTTTCCGTTTTTCTTGGGGCCCCATTATCCAATTGTTTGCTTCTCCCAAATAGTACGGTAGCTATTTACAATACATTATGAGAAATGCCGTATATCTTATCGAATACAAATCGCGCCAAGTGGTTGGAATGGGGGTGTTTGAGCAAACAGACCAATCTAATATACAGTCCACAAGCGAGTTCCCCATTCCAACCACTGTTCTAAGCGATTTTTATTCCATTAGATATACGAGCATTTCGAATCCGTATTGCAAATAGCTACCGTACTATTCGGGAGAAGCAAACCCATCTCCCTTTAATTCCCCCAAGAAAAACGAATGTTTGTCTTTATGTTTTATCTTCTTCTCTTCTTAATCAAAAGCCCTAATAAAATCCCAGATGCAATTGCTCCCACTCCTAAAGCGGTTAGTTTTGCTTTTTTATTCATTTGCATTTTAACTTGTTGTTCTTTTACCAAAACCATTGCAGAAATAGGAGCAACATATACTTTTCCATTCGTTACAGTTGCTAATGGTGTAACTCCTGCAAAATCTTCGTTAATATAAGCTGTCCAGCGTCCTGATGGCAAAGTAAATTCTTTTGCCACTGTATTAGGATTATAAATTACTATAATGCTATCTGCTGTTTCATCCTTCATCTTTGCATCGATCGTAAATGCTACCGTTTTAGCTGGAACATTATTTAGAAATCTTATTCTTTCTTGCACATCTGTTGCAGATTCCATTCTAAGAGCTGGATGAGCTTTTCTAAAAGCAATTAATCCCTTGTAGTAATTAAATATTGAAATATTGCTATATTTTTCGTCCCATTTAATGCTATTAATTGAATCAGGTGAAACATAGCTATTCTCATCAAACTTAGTTCTTGATTCATCTACTGGTTTTGATCTTAACATTTCTTCTCCAGCTTGCATAAATGGTATCCCTTGTGATGTTAATACTATAGCTGCAGATAACTTAGTCATTTTAACTCTATCTTCATAGCTCGACTCAGGTGTTGAAATATTTAATTTATCCCACAAAGTTAAGTTATCATGTGCAGAAACATAATTTACAGCTTGAGAAGGCTCTTTTGCCCAAGGTCTATCCGAATACTTAACCTTAGAGTAATCGATTTGATCATGTGCGATTGCTCCTACTACTCCAAACTTGATTGATTCAACTAAATCCTTTTCACCTGAAACAAATCCCTTTTCATCTTCATAAAAAACATGTCCTTTTACTGCATCTCTCATATCATCACTAAATGCAGCAATACCAGGCATTAAGTAAGTATTTGATTTTACAGCTCTGAGATGTTCAGGAAGTGGAGAGTCTCCACCTGTCCATCCTTCCCCATACAATATAATTGAAGGATCAACTTTATCAAGAGCTTTTCTGATTCCATTCATAGTTTCTATATCATGAATACCCATTAAGTCAAAACGAAATCCGTCTACTTTATATTCTGTAGCCCAGTAAACCAATGAATCCGTGATCATTTTTCTAACCATAAGTCTTTCTGATGCAGTTTCATTTCCACAAGCAGAAGCATCCGTAAAAATACCGTTCTTCGTTCTATAATAGTAGTTTGGTACTGTCTTATTAAAATCTGAATCAAGTGCTGTAAATGTATGATTATATACCACATCCATTACTACTCTTATACCATTTTTATGAAGTCCTTGAACCATTTTCTTGAACTCTTTTACTCTTACTGCACCATTCGTTGGATCCGTTGAGTAGGAGCCTTCTGGAATATTATAATTTTGTGGATCATAACCCCAATTAAATTTATTTTCTTCTAATTTTGATTCATCAATTGTTTTAAAATCAAAAGAAGGTAGTAGATGTAAGTGTGTTATCCCTAATTCTTTTATATGATCAATACCTGTTTTTTGCCCATAACTATTTGTTGTTCCCTCTTCAATAATCCCTAAAAATTTACCTTTATTTATGATGTCAGAGCTTTTATCCATTGACATGTCTCTTACATGTAATTCATACAATACTGCATCTGTCATTTTAACAAAAGGAGGTTTTACATCATTTTGCCAAGAATCCGGATTTGTGGATAATAGATCAATTACCATTGTTCTTTTCCCATTTACACCAGACGTTCTTCCGTATATATCAGCTGCCTCATTTGATTTACCTTCAACTGTTACTAAATAAGTATAGTATACACCGTTTAAATCTTTATTTACTTCCGCAACCCATGTACCTTTTACATCTTGCTCCATTGATACTATTTCAATAAGGTTGTTTCCTGAACCTTCTTTATATAAATTTAATGAAACTTCAGTTGCAGTAGGTGCCCAAACTCTAAATTTTGTTTTTTCTTTTGTATATATAGATCCTAGATCATTTCCATCATAATAATACTTCTTATTGAATTCTTCACTTGAAAATATTTCTTCTTGTAGTAGCATTTTATTTACCTCTTTCTTCTTATAGTACAGGGATGCCTCAAAATAGCATATGTATATATCCTGCCATTCTTGGCTTGAATACATCAAGTTATCTTGAGACATCCCTTCTTAAATATTTAGTTATTATTTTTTAGTTATTATTATTTTTTTATATTCTTTCTCTTTTTAACAATTACAAAGCTTGCTACAGCTACTATTAATAATGCTGCTCCAATCGCAATGTAAATTACCATATTATTATCAGACACTGATTCTGAACCTTCTTGAACTAAAACTAATGAAGATATTGGATTAACGGTAGCTTTTCCATCTTTTATCGTTTCAATTATTTCTGTTCCAGCTTTTTCACCATTAATATACACATTCCAAGTTCCCTCTGGTAAGTCTAACGTAGTAGCTTCCTTATTTGGATTAAGTATAACCATGATTGATTTTGCTTTTTCTTTATTAGGGCTATTATCAATTGTATATGCGATAACATTTTCATCTAAACCATCAATAAATGTTAAGTTATTTTGTACATCTTCTGTTGTTGTCATTCTCAAAGCGGAATGAGCTTTTCTAAATGCTATAAGTCCTTTGTAGTAATTATATACATCGATATTATCCGTCTTAGTATCCCATTTTATACTGTTTGTAGAATCTGGTGATACATAACTATTTTCATCGAATTTTCCTTCTGTTACACTACTTGGTTTTGATCTTAAGATTTCTTCGCCTGCTTGGAAGAATGGAATACCTTGTGATGTCATAACAACTGCAGTCGCAAGTTTATTCATCTTAATTCTATCTTCAACTGAATCATTTGGATTTGAAACAGCAAATTTATCCCATAATGCTAGGTTATCATGTGCTGAAACATAGTTAATTGATTGTCCTGGTGCATCTGCCCATGGACTAGTTGAAGATGCTAATGGATATAGTATTTGATTATGAGATGTAGAACCTACGATACCAAATTTAATTGATTCAACTTTACCTTGAGCGCCACTTACATAGCCTGGTTCTGTTGATGTAAATACGTGTCCTTTTAGTCCATCTCTAATATCATCACTAAACGCAGCAATTCCTGGCATTAACCAAGTGTTAATCTTGATAGCTGCTTCAGATGCTTTAAGAGGAGATGATCCTCCTGTCCAACCTTCACCATAAATAATGATACTTGGATCAATTTCATCTAATGCTGCTCTAACAGCCTTCATTGTTTCAATATCGTGTAATCCCATTAAGTCAAATCTAAAACCGTCTACTTTATATTCTGTCGCCCAGTAAACAACTGATTCAACAATAAATTTTCTAACCATTGCTCTTTCTGAAGCTGTTTCATTACCACATCCTGAACCATTTGAGAATTTTCCATCAATCGTTCTATAATAGTAATTTGGTACAATTTTATTAAAATCAGAATCTGCGCTTAAACTTGTATGATTATATACAACGTCCATAACTACTCTAATTTCATTTTCATGAAGTGTTTGCACCATTTGTTTAAATTCATTTACTCTTACTTCCCCTTTTGTAGGGTCTGTTGAATAAGAACCTTCTGGTACATTGTAGTGTTGAGGATCATATCCCCAGTTAAATTGGTTTTTATCTAATCTTGTTTCATCTACTGTTCTATAATCAAATGAAGGTAATAAGTGTAAATGTGTTATTCCTAAATCTTTCATATGATCTAATCCAGTAGCAAGTCCGGATGCATTTTTTGTTCCTGTTTCCGTAAGCCCTAGGAATTTACCAACGTTTTGTATTCCAGAACTTGCATCTGATGATAAGTCTCTTACATGAAGTTCGTAAATAACAGCGTCTGTATCATTAATAAATTCAGGTCTGTCTACTTTATCCCAACCTTCAGGATCTGTTTCATCAAGATTAATTACCATCGCTCTTTTACCATTTGCTCCTGTAGTTCTAGCATATGGATCTACTGCTTCATTTTCTTTTCCATCAACACTTACTGTATATGTATAGTAAACACCATTTAAATCTTCATTCACAGAAGTAATCCAAGTTCCTTTTACATCTGCTGTCATATCAATAGTTTTGATTAAGTTTTCACCTAGACCTTCACTATAAAGATTTAATTTTATTGCAGTTGCTGTAGGTGCCCATAATCTAAAGTCTGTTTTCTCCTTTGAGTAGGTAGCTCCTAAATCTTTTCCATCATATGTAAACTTCTCGCTAAAATCTGCGCTTCCAAAAACATCACCCATAGAAACAAATTTTTCTCCATATCCTTCTTTGGATATGATATATTGTTTAATTAGGTCTAACTCTTCTTCCATAATAAGAGTACCATTTGAAGTTAATCCAGCTTTTGTTGTTGTAATCGCTTTGATTTTATACTCTTTACCTGCTGTATCAACAATCTTCATATCATCTTTAGCTGTTTGGCTACTAATGTCGAATGGCATTGTTACTTGAAAATCAATTTTTGTTGCACTACTTATTCCTGCTTTTAGGAAAATCGGTGACAAATCAATCTCATCTCTACTAAAATATACATTGCTATCGCTTTCAAGTAAGTAAATCTCTACTACTCCATTATTTGCATTTGCAATATCTACAAAACGGTCTGAATCACCATCTTTTAATTCCCATTCATTTAACCTTACTATAAATCCGAACTTTGCAACATCCTCTGTATTTGGTAGTGCAAAAGCTGCAACTGCACCAAATTCATCCGTTCCGTTAAATGGATATGCTGCTCCTTCTTTGGTATCTGGCCAAGTCCAAACATTCCATCCGTCATATACACCATCATATCTATGGTAATGTATCTTAACTTGTAAACCCTCTCCTGTTATCTCAGGAACATTTGCCGAATCATCTGCTACTGGTGTTTCAATTTTTGAAACGTCATACGCTGTCGCTCCAGCTGGTGCTGCTGTCATTACCTCAGTATTGTCACTTTGTAACCAAACTTCAGCAAAACCATCTTTCACTTCAATAAATCTATCGTCACCAATATCTTTTGCTTCCCAGTCGTTTAATCTAACAATAAAGCCTAGCTTAGCAACATCACTATTTGTTTTATATATTGCTACTTTGCCGTAATCATCATCTTCTGTGAATTTTACAGCTTTGCCATCTTTACCATCCTCCCATGCCCATAAGTTCCAGCCATCATAAGCTTTATCAGCTCTTTGATAGTGAATAATTATTGTTGCTCCGGCTGCCTGTGTCTTAATTGTTGCAAAAGGAGAAATTGCAAAAATTGAAACTACCATTACTAAACTCATTAGTAATGCATAAATACGTTTTTTCATAAGTTACCCCCTATAGGAATGCTATTTTTTATTAACTTGTACATTATAGCATAAGAACTTGTACATTAATAGCATTTTTTATGCACTTGTTACAATTTCTTCTTTTAAATATGTGGAATATATTACAGTTTTCACTACTTTTTTCACTGTAATTTGTTCGAGTGCCATCTTATAATATCTTAATTGATTACTGTATCGATTCAAAATCTCATCTCTAGATGCCTTATCCGTTTTGTAATCAACGATTACCAATTCCCCATTTTCTTCATAATAAGCATCAATTACTCCTTGTATCATTGTCAATTCCTCGCTCTTCGAAGACTCAAAAATTTCCTTCGCCGAAATACCTAATACAAATGGGCGTTCTTTGAATAATTTTCTATCATCACAAGCCTTTTGCATATTCTTTGCTAGATCTGTATTGTGAAAGTTAACAAATATATCTGGTTTTACACTACTAGCTTCTTCGGCTGTAAAGAAGCCTTGCCTACATAATTCAGCAATTTCGTTTGCAACACTTTCTTCTGATATCATCTTATCGATTGGTATTTTCTCAAATAGTTTATGAATAACAGTTCCATAACGGGTGTTTTCTACCTTTGTTTTCTCTTGTCTAAATCGAGGTATCGTATGCTTTTCTTCCTTCATTTTTGTATCTTCTTTAAAAGCTTCTACTATTTGATCCGATTCCTCTGCATTTTCACCCAGTCGTTTTAATTCCGTTACCGTTACTTTAATACTCGTGCTTACTTCATCTTTATATTCATATTCCCAATTTAATGCCTCATCAATCTTGTTTTTAATTTCTTTATTAAACACTAAATTCTTATCCCAGTTAATTAGCTCATTCATAATAGCAGTATTCTCTATTTCCTTCGCTGCAGCTAAAACGATTAAATCGTCAGCATTAATAATTCGTATATCAATCGGAACATTATCAAATTGATTACAGCTATTATTGTCTATATCGATTTCATATTCATTTAGAATATGAGCAAAACATTTATTTCTTATTAGGCTCGGAACAATCCAATCCAAATATGTTCTTGAGCTACTTAATCCACTAAATGATAATTTAATTTCAGAACTCATACATGCAGTCACACTTTTCTTTATTAACATTTCCGCAGATGGAGTATATCCAGTGATAATAAGTTTTTCCTTTGCTCTTGTCAGGGCAACGTATAGGATTCTTAATTCCTCCCCTAAATTTTCTAACATAATTTTTTTGGATATTATTCTCTTGAAAATCGTTGGAGACTTTAGACGTTTCTTCGGATCAATCAGGTCTACCCCTAAGCCAAAATCAGGATGAACTAACGTTTTATCCCTTGCATCTAAATTATTAAATTGTTTACCCATTCCTGCAACAATAACAAGTGGAAATTCAAGTCCTTTACTCTTATGAATTGACATTAATCGAACTGTATTATCTTTTTCCGTAATGGTTGATGCTTCACCAAAATCAATTTCATATTTTTTAATCTTTTCTATATATTTAATAAATTTAAATAACCCCTTAAAGCCTGTGTTTTCATATCCAATTGCTTTCGAAATAAGCATATCTATATTTGCTTTTCTTTGTAAGCCTGCTGGCATAGCAGTTGCATACTCGTAGTACCCTGTCTCATCAAGAATGTAATATATTAGCTCATGAATTGAAAGATAAGTAGATTTTTCCCTGAATTTATTTAGTTGCTCAATAAACTTATTAACTTTAATTATTGTGTCGTTTTTTTCATCTAAATCGGAATATTTGATTAGTGCATCGTATAGGCTTGCTGTCCGATCTGCCAACTTAATAATTGCAAGTTCTTCTGTCGTCAAGTCTATTATTGGTGAATGTAATACTGCGCAAAGGGGTATATCTTGTCGTGGATTGTCAATAATAGTTAAGTAACTTAGTATCGTCCTTATTTCTACAGTAGAAAAATATCCCGCTGATGTATCTGCATACGCCGGGATTCCCTCCTCTGATAGTACATCAACAAAAGTTTCCGTCCATCCAGATATACTTCTAAGCAAAATTACAATATCATTATAACGTGCTGGTCTATATTCTTTTGTTATTGAATCTACAACTAAATATGGTTTATCATTATTAATTAATTCATTTATCTTCTTTGCAATGGCCCTTGCCTCTAATTCTTTACTCGTAGCCTCTTCTTCGTCCTCATCAAAGTTTGTCTGTTTATCTTCTTCATTCTCTTCTACTACCCTTTTCTCAACCAGGATTAATTCAACATTTCTATTTGTGGTTGATTCTTCTAAGAATTCAGCTCCAACATTCAGGGCAACATTATCATTATATTCAATGTCTCCTAATTCGCTCCTCATAATTTGTAAAAATATAAAATTAGTAACATTCAATACTTCTTGTCTACTTCTGAAATTCTTGTGTAATTCAATTCTTTGATATTTGGATTCATCTTGTGAATAGGTGTTATATTTATCAATAAATAATTCTGGCCTTGCTAATCTGAATTTGTAAATACTTTGTTTCACATCTCCAACCATAAATATATTTGGTTCACCTAGCACAGCTCTTGATATGCTGGTAAGTATGGTATCTTGAATCAAGTTACTATCTTGGTATTCATCTATCATAATCTCAACATAATGATCTCGCAATTCCTTCGCAACAATGTTTGGAATATATTCACCTGTAATTTCATCTTTTCCTACCAAAATTTCTAAAGCAAAGTGTTCTAAATCCCCAAAATCAAGCAGATTTTTTTCTCTTTTCGTTTTTGCAAAACGCTCTTGGAATTGAATCGTTATTTCTACCATTGTAGAAATAATTGATCTTAGCTTAATGATGTCTTCTAGAATGTCTTTAGGATCCTGAAATAAGAGATCGCTTATTATTTTGTTTATATTTTCTTTTGCAGAATTTCTAAGCGACTTTATCATTTCTTTTACTTCTTTGTCTACATTATCTTTTTTCCTCGATAACGCTTCATAAGAGATGTTATTTAGTGCACGATACAAGTCAGCAAAAGATTTGCTGTTTTCTATAGCATTGATATTTTCTAAATCACTTTGAATCGCCGCAAAATAGGAGCAGTCTTCTTTGCAAATTTCAGTCGCACCAATTAATATCTTCTTGGTATCCGATATAATTGTCCTAATATAATTCACAATAAATTCAATATGTGGAAGCTTATTTATATCCTCAATTGTCTTGATCTCATAAAACTTCTTACAGCTTTCCAACCACTCCTTAGGGTATGGATAACTTTGTGAGAAATTATTTAATTTTAGAATAAGCTCTTCTATTTGATTATCTGTTTTTCCAGTTGAGTAGCATTCAACAAAATCAATAAAAGCTTCATCCGCTTGATTATACTTTTCTTCCAGAATATCTTGTAATATTTCTGTTTTGATTAAAACTAACTCATTTTCATCCGCTATTTTAAAAGCTGGGTCTAAATCTATGTCATTATAATGCCCTTTAATTATGTCTAAGCAAAAGCTATGAATAGTAGTTATTTGTGCTTTATGAATTAATGCTAATTGTTTTTGAAGATGAACATTGTCAGGATTATGAATGACCTCTTTCTCAATTGCATTTCCAATTCTTTCTCTCATCTCTGATGCGGCAGCATTTGTAAAAGTAACTATAAGAAACTTATCGATATCAATAGGATTACTGGTATCAAGAATCATATGAATAATTCTCTCTACTAATACTGCTGTTTTACCAGAACCTGCCGCAGCCGCTACTAACAAATTTCTATTCCTTGCATCGATAACGTTTTGTTGTTCTTTAGTCCACATGCGCCTCACCCCCAGTTTTTACTTTATTTACATAATTCCAGAATTCATCTTTACTACTTAATTTACCTATGTTATTAAATTTATTCCCTAATTTTTTGTCGAATTTGCATATTCCTTGGTAACTACAATAATCGCAGCCTGTTGTTGCTTCGTATTTATACGGAGTTATACTTGTATCCCCTTCTGCGATTTTATTGCCTATTTCTTTAATTTTATTTTGTATAAATCCCTCTAATTGATCAAATTGATATTCAGATGCAACCGACGCTCGGCTAGAAGGTAGTCCATCTTTTTTGAACTCTACAGGAAGTACAGAAGATTTTACCTCCATTTTATTATCCATCTTCTTTATCAAACTTAATTCATTGATAACTAATCCATTCATTTTGAGTTTCTCTAATATCTTCTCCTCAATTTGCTCCTTGGAATCTTGAGAATTTTCATCCTTATCTACGATTGGGTCTAGAATGTTATAGTATAGTGCTGCTGCCGGCTTTACCTTTTTGGTTGTTTGCTCTTTTACAAGTTCAACTGCTGCGTACATATAGACAAATAGTTGTAGTTGTAATCCACTAAGAACTTTTTCTAATGTTAACTTTGTAGACCCACTCTTATAATCAATTACTTTAATATACACATCTTGTTCTGTTTCATAGGAATCTACCCTATCAATTTTACCGACTAATTCTAAGGAAGTATCGTTGTTTAACTTTAGATTCAAAGTCTTAAGTTTATTGCTTAAGCTATCAAATTTTATTTCATATCCAAGAGGCGTAAATTCACCAACATTCAAATGACTTTGCAGTGCCCATACTGTCCTTTTCGCAATACGTTGCAGTCTCGAAATCATATATTTGTTCCTACAACTTGTCGTTAATACGTTATTGTCGTAAATCTCCGCTACTTCAAGAACAATATTGTCTACGATTTCATCACGTTTCAAATCATCTACATCGTTCCACGTAAGTCCAAGCGAATTTAATCGTATTGCAAATTTTTCTATCGACTCATGAAGTATATTTCCAATGTCAGGCATTGACACTTCATATTCCTTACGTTCTTTTAAATCAATACCATACGTCATTAGGAAGGAATACGGACATGTTGAGAAATTCTCAAGTTTGGAAACACTACTAATTATTGTATCACTATATAATTTTTTAATTATTTCTTTTGAAATATAAGTTTGTTCATTTTTATAAAACGCAGCATCAAGTAATTTTTCTATATTTACACTCCATTGTTCATTGCTTATATACCAAGTGAAAAGTTCTCTAAATAAATCATTCACACTTTCGTTCCTTATTCGGTTTAAATTAGAAACAATATACTGAATTGAATTCTTAGCTGTTATTACTTTATCAATAGTAAAGACTTCTGTATCTACATACTGTACTTCTAACTTATCAAACAATTTCAAAATTCTACCAACGAGGTAGGATGCCCTCATTGTCTTACCATTCATATCCACTCTGCACATACTTATGTATAATTTTTCAGATGGTTTTGTTAAGTTAAGATATAAATAAAACTGCTCAATAAATAATTTCCTCTTTTGATTCGGAGCAAGTTCAAAATTATCTAATTCTAAAGCTTCTCTTTCATTATCATTGATTATACTTTTCCCTGTAGACGCTTTTGGTATTAATCCGTCATTTACACCGATAAAGAATAAAATCTTATTATCTTTTAGTCTTGTTCTTTCAACATCACCCACTACTACTTGATCAATTGATGGAGGAACAAGACCAACCTTTGCTTCCATAAGACCTGCTTCGATTATTTGGAGTAAGTCCTTCGCAGATGCTTTTTCATCACCAATAACATCATACATTTTATCAAATAACTCTATCACAATTTTGTTTATTTGTTTATATTCTCTATAAAGAAGCTTTTCTCCAGCTACATTAAATTCTTCACTTAAGTCTTCTAACTTTTTCTCTACATCCAGGCATACTAAAAAATCGTAAATACCCTCAATTTTTACGCTAATATTATTATCCTTATTATTAACAACCTCATAAACATCCTTAAGAAGTTCATATATTTTAATTCTTGTTTTATTTATATCTTCAAGGTGTATCGATTTGGAAGTACCCCTAGGTGTTCTATCCCACGTCTTACTCCATCTTGATTTCCCTCGTATTCCAAGAGCTAAAATATAGTTCTCTAACTTATCTATTTCATCTACTGTAATTGTAATTTCTTCATCTGCATCCGCAAGACTTACTTTTTTCATATAGGAGTTACATAAGCCCGTCCTTAGGAAATGCATAACACTATCATAACTAAAATCTTTATCTATTATCTCAAGGGTGGAACGAACTAATTCAGAAAGTGGATTATCTAACATACTCTTTTTATTGTCGATAAAGAATGGTATGTTATATAAATTGAATGTCCGTTCAATATTATGTGTATAGTCTTCTACGCTTCCAGAAACAACTGCTATATCTTTATAACGATATCCGTTATTTTTAACTAGATTTGATATCTTGATGGCGATCTCTTCGACTTCATTTACAGGGTTCTTATAACTTGCAATCGTGATATTATTTACTTCACCTGTATATGTTTTATAAGGAAACCGAAAAAGATTCTTTTCAATATGAAGAAGTTCTTCGTTACCTTCATGTCTTTTTGTTGTCCCATTCCCCAACACAATTTGCTCAACCTTATCTATGCCTTTAGAAGCTGCTATTTCCTTTAATTTCAAGATTGTCTTTTTACTAAGATTAAATAATTCGTGCTCATCTTTGATTGGTCTATCTACTTCTCTTTCATCTAGAGTAATAGGTATAATAATCTTCTTCGCATAATCCATTAACTTTTCAATTAATCGATATTGAACGGGTGTAAACCCTGTAAATCCATCTAGACATATTGTAGTATTTCTAATAATATTAGATTGTTCTATAGCATTCGATAACAAAGTTAATACTTCCTCTGCTACAATTATCTTATCTTCTTTCATATAATCTTGAAATGCTTTGTAGATTATAGATATATCTTCCAACTTCAGACCTAATTGTCTGTTTTTATGCCTATTTGCAACTTCTATTAAATCCTTTTGTTCTATTCCATATTGGTATAGTTCTGAAATAATCGATTTTATTTCGTCAATAACCCCTGGTTTATTTACATTTCTTCCAATAAGATGAAGTTTATCCTTATTCGTTTGTAAAAGTTTACGTAGAATTAATGTCTTCCCAAGGTCATCAATCACTGGTCTATTATATCCTGGTACCTCTTCAAAGATTCGATGTGCTAATCGGTTAAAACTTAAAACATCTATATTTAATATCCCTTTATTCTCACTACTTGAAACCATTTCCAACTGTGTTTGAAGTGTAAACTGCTCTGGAACTATCATTAAATAATTATCATCTATATTCTCTCTTGCTTCCCTTATCATTTCTTTCGTACAGTAATAGCTCTTTCCTGCACCAGAACTTCCAAGTACCAATTGTAAAACCATCCAATCCCCTCCAACCTACTTTTCTATATTATATCATTTTACTTCAATTTACTAAAGTATTATATATTGCTTCAAACGTAACAAAAAACACCATAACTTTTGTATATTACCAAAAATTATAGTGTCTTTGTGCGATCCAACACCGGGGGGATGTTGATCCAAGTAGGGTATATTCTAATTACTGGGAGTAATAATTAGCTATCTATTTGTTAATTTCATTAAGGAAGAACTCATATGCAAGTTTATCAGTTGCATTTTCATGAACTACCATTCTCACTGCCTTAACCATAGCTTGAGCGTTAATACTTTGGAAGATATTTCTTCCCATATCAACACCAGCTGCTCCACCTTGTATTGCTTTGTAGCATAATGTTAATGCTTCTGCCTCAGGTAATTTCTTGCCACCGGCAACTACTATTGGAACTGGACAAGCTGAAGTAATTTCTTCAAAGTCATCACAGTAATATGTCTTAACTATTTGAGCTCCAAGTTCTGGTAACATACGAGTAGCAAGTTTGAAGAAACGTGAAGTACGTTCCATGTCTTTCCCTACTGCAACTACGCCCATTGTTGGAATTCCGTATCTTATGCCTGCATCAACTGTTTTACATAAATTATTTAAGCTTGATGTTTCACCATCAGCTCCGATAAATGTTTGAACTGCCATACAAGAAGCATTCATACGGATAGCATCTTCGATATTAACAGCAATTACTTCATGGCTTAAATCATCTCCGATACTAACCATTGATGAACCCGCACTAACACGTAATGCAATACCTTTGTTATGGTTTGGATTAATACAAGTACGGAAAGCACCACGTGTTCCCATAAGTACATCTACATCATCCATTAGTGGTGGAATTACAACATCTAATCTTTCTAGACCAGCTGTTGATCCCATAAAATAACCATGATCGAAAGCTAACATTACAGTATGTCCGCTTTCTGGTTGGAATATTTTTGAAAGACGAGTCTTCATACCCCAATCTGCATCTGCCATACCTTTTACGTGAAAGCCACCTTGTCTTGCAAAAGGTGTATCAATTCTATAATCTTTTGCTACTTTTAATCCGTCTAAATCTGCCATTATAAAAATCCTCCTTGTTAATACTAATGGTGTAGCTGTGATTATTTAACCACAGCTACATCAATTCTATAGTTTAATAATTCTTAGAAATCAAAGTTATCAGTGTTGTTGATATCGAATACAGTACGTTCTGGCATTAATACAATACCTGAATCATCTGCTGTATAAGCGTCTGGGTTAAGAACTGTATTTGGAAGAACTTCAACTGTTCCAACTCCAGGAATTTCAATTTTGTCGCCTACTTTAAATGTATTTCCAGCAGCTAACCAATAAGCTAAGTAAGTTCCCATAGCTCCTTGTACTTTACAATCCCATAAACCATGTTTTACTACTGTTCCGTCTTTAACGAAATCTCTCATTGAGTTAGGTGTTGCAAATCCAGTAATAATAACTTCTCCTGCTACTCCTAAGTTCTTAGCTGCTTGTGCTTGACCTGGAAGAGCTGTTGAGTCTGGACAAAGAATTGCATCAATGTCAGGGTAAGCTGAAAGTATTGATTCACCAACTGTTATAGCTTTTTCAGCATCTTGTTCACTATAATAAGGTTCTGCTACTGCAGTCCATCCTGGATAAGTTTTTGCAATATAAGCTTTTGCTGCTACTACCCAAGAATTTTGGTCTGTAACTGTTGATGATGAATAGTGGAATACAAATGTAGCATCTTTCACTTGTTCTGGTGTCATTTGGCTAGCTGCCATTTCTACTAACATTTCTCCAAGTTGATCAGGAGTTCCTTGTGCTACGTGTAATGAACGGTATTCATTTGTTACATCTGAATCCCAAGTAACTATTTTAACGCCTGCATCTGCAGCATTCTTTAAAGATTGATTTAAGCCTTCAAGTGATGTTGATGATATACAAATTGCATCTGCACCTTGGTTTACGGCACTGTTTATAATTTGAACTTGGTTCGCAACTGATGCTACTGAGTTTCCATCATATTTAGCTGAAAAACCAACTTGTTTTGCCATGTCTTGAGCACCAACATTAGCTGATTCAAAAAATGAATTACCTGTTAATTTTGGAACAAATACTACATTAATATCTTTTGCATCTTTTACACCAGCTGAACCATTAGCTGCTTCTGTAGATGTGTTTGATGATTTGTCTTTGTCCTCTGATTTACAACCTGTAAATGAAGCCACAACAAGAATTAAAGCTAGTAATAATGATAATGTTTTACGCATAGAAAATACCTCCTTAAAAGTTTGGGTTTGTTTTAATTATATATATTATCTTTGATAATATAATCAGGGTTAGTTAGCTTTTGAGCTAGTTTTTTTATAAGCTTTTAATAATTTCTTAATCTTCATTCCTAGTATCGAGTTACCGGACATACATCTTAATGCAACTGCAACTACTAAAAGTAATCCAACCGGGATATCTAGATACTGAGTTGGTACGCCTGCCATCTGCATTCCAAATTTCAATATACCGATTACTAGGGCTGCTAAAGCAGTTCCGATTACTCCACCTTTTCCACCTGTTGTTAATGTCCCACCTAGAACAACTGCTGTTATAATAGGTAAAGTAAGTTCACTACCAAGATCAGATCTCGAAGATCCAAGATAACTTGTTAATACAATTCCTGCGATCGAAGCTGATATTCCAGAAAGCATGTAAGTACTCATTATGATTAATTTTGACTTAATTCCTGAATACTCTGCTGCACTTTGATTTACTCCAACCAAAAATATATATCTTCCATACTTTGTCTTATGTAATAGGACATAAGCGAATGCTACCAATACTAAAAATATGATAAATGGATTTGGAATTCCAAAGGTTCTACCATTTGCAATTTGAATAAATGCATCTGGATATCCACTTATACCTTCAAATGAACTTGAAACAGATAAATTTGATACTGCTATTGCTAATCCAGAGTAAAGGAACATACCCCCAAGGGTTACTACCATCGGTTGAACTCCAGTGTAAGCAATTAAGAAACCACTAAATGCTCCGCAAATACCACCAATCATTATTGCTAATGGAATAGCAAGCCAAATGTTAAATCCTGCATCTTGCCATAAAAGCCCCAGTACGATAGAAGTTAATCCTACTATTGAACCAGCCTGTATATCTATACCACCTGTAATCATTACAAATGTTACAAATAAAGCAATGATACAAATACTGATATAATCATTAACACTACCTAACAATACATTCATTCTTAAAAATCTTGGATTAATAGACCCAAATATAAATATTTCTGCTACCAAAATCAATATCAAGAACATTTCCCATCGAAAAAATATTTTCTTTAATTTATTCATTGTTTTACCTCCTCACTAGTTGATCTAGCTGAAAGTCTGGCTTTACGTGCTTTTTCTTTGGCACGTCGGTGAAGAAGCGAGTCAGCAACAACGATTGTTATTAACAGAATACCTGTTATTGTTTTATCTAAATCAGATGAAAATTTTAAAAATACAAGAATTCTACTAATTGATGACATTATTATCGCACCAATTGTTGCACCAATTACGGAACCAACACCACCACTTAAGCTAATACCACCAAGTACACATGCTGCAATTGCTGTCATTTCATAACCACTACCTGCTGTTGGAGAAACAAATCCAACACGACTTACAAATATAATACCTGCTAATGCTGCAAATACCCCAGATAAAACAAATGCTAGTATTTGTGTCTTAACTACAGGAATACCGATTAATGTAGCTCCACCTATGTTGTCTCCAACTGCGGCGAAATATCGTCCCTTTTTTGCTTTTGATAAGTACAAGAAAATCAAAACTACTAATATTAATGTAACAAGCAAAAACAAGTTTATAAATCCAAATATATTTGCTTGTGAATACTCTTTAAAGAAATCCGGTAGATTTTCTACCCATTTACCGTCTGTATAGATATAAATTAGTCCACGTGTTATACCCATTGTACCGAGAGTCATTATAATAGAAGGAATTTTTAATTTTGCTACTCCAATTCCATTAATAAATCCAATAACAGCACCGATTAACAATGTTGCAGGTATTGCAATCCACAAACTTACATCATCTCGAACACAAGTTGCTATAAATGCAGCTGTTAATCCTAGTGTTGATCCGATTGAAACGTCAACATCACTTGTTACTATTACAAATGATATCCCTACTGCTAATAGTATGTACATAACGCTTCCATCAAAGGTTAACAGTAAATTTTTGATTTTGAAGAAATCAGAGTTAACTAATCCAACAATTACAAATAATAAAACCAAGAAACTTAGTGATGATAACTCACGAATTTTAGTTAATTTCTTTATTGTTTTTCGCATATAGCTTTTTCCTCCTCATATACACCGAAAGATGCGGCCATAAGATTATCAAGATTAATATGTGCCCTATCAAAACTGTTTGTTAGTTTTCCTTGGAACATAGTAACTGCCCTATCACTTAATTCAACAATTTCTTCAAGGTCTGAAGATATTAAGAGAATTGCAACTCCTGACTCTTTAAGTTGATTGATTATAGTATAAACATCGCCTCTAGCTCCTGCATCAATACCGCGTGTCGGTTCATCAAGAATAACAAGCTTTGGAGCAGTTGATAATGCCCTTGCAATAACTACTTTTTGTTGATTACCACCTGATAGTGAACCAAGAATTTGATCTTGCCCTGTTGCTTTAATACGGAAGTCTTTAATATATTCATCCGTAACTTCTTTTTCTTTCTTCCTATTTAATAGGAAGTTACTTGATGTACGAACTATTGCTGATGATGTATTTGAAGTTATATCACTTATCTTAAATATCCCGTTCAAAAATCTATCTTCCGGAACATAATTCAATCCTTTGTCCAACACTTCTGTTGTTTTCAAGCTTGTTATATCTTCCCCATTAAGAATGACTTGCCCACTTTTTACTTCATCCATTCCAAATATGGTAGTTGCAAACTCAGTACGTCCGGCACCAACTACTCCCGCCATACCAACAATCTCACCAGGATAAACATTAAGATTAATATTACTAAATCCATAACCGCTATATTTTTTCACTTCTAGAACAGGTCTTGTCTTTGAGTGATCAATTTGCTTACACACATTACCCGCCGTTGAGGAAGTTGATTTTGCATTAGGTGGTAACAACCCTTTAATTAACATTTCTTTTGTAAATTCGCTAACAAGACCTTTTAATGTAAATAATCCATCTCGCATTATCGCAACATGTGTTGCTATATCAAAAACTTCTGTTAATCGATGAGTAATATAGAAGATACTAATTCCTTTTGAACTTAAATCGGTTACTAATTTAAATAAAGACTCAATTTCATTAAATGTTAATGCTGATGTTGGTTCATCTAAAATAAGTATTCTAGATTCTCTTAATAGTCCGCGTAAGATTTCAACTAACTGTTGTTCTGCTATTGAAAGGCTATCCGCTTTTCGATCTAGCTTAAGATTCCACCCAAGTTGTACAATAAGTTCAACTAAGCGATTATGTAATATACTTCTTTTTTCACTAAATCCAATTAAGATATTTTCTTCAACTGTCATATTAGGAAAGAGCATCGGTTCTTGTGGAACTAAATAGATTCCTTGTGCAAGAGCAGCTGATGGTTTATTCAAATTAACCTTTTCACCCTTTATAAATATCTCACCATCATCAGGCTGATAAATTCCCATTATGATCTTCATTAGTGTACTTTTACCAGCACCATTTCCACCGATAAGAGCAACTACGTCTCCTTTGGCTACATCAAGACTTATACCTTTAAGTACAGCATTTTGTCCAAAGGACTTATAAACGTTTCGAATGGAAATCATGATTTCATTATTTTTTTCTACTCTGCTCATCTATATTATCCTCCTACTTTCTTAGATAACATTTGTGTTATCGCTGAACATTTATCTATATTTGAATTATAGTTCACTCATACTCTGTTGTCAATAATAATTTGTGCAAAAATGCAATAATTTTTCCCGATTTTTATTTTTCGACTATTTTTTGTAACATTTTGCACATTAAAAGTCGTGTTTCTTATGGTTTTTTTATAACTAAATATTACTCTTTCTATATAAAGGATAATCTCTTCTTGTTACTTATCTAACTTTCACCTAATTTATTGACAAAGATATTTTCATCTGATATACTAATTTTAAACACAACAAATGTTTTTATGCCTTACATATGTACCACAATAAATATTTTGTATAATTTAACTAAATATGCTAATATTTACTAAGAACTACCAAGAAATTTAACGAAAGACTTCTTATTAATAATAAAAAAAATAGGGGCGATAATTATGAATTATGATGAAATACTAATGACCAAAATAGCTTGGTGCTATTATATCGAAAACATGACACAGCAAGCGATAGCAGAAAAAATCGGAATCTCTAGAATGCGTGTTATTAAACTTCTAGAAAAAGCAAGAGACAAAAAAATTGTCCAGTTCAAAATAAGAGCGGATGGTTCTCACAGAATGGAGCTCGAATTAGCACTAATTAAGAAATATAATTTGCAAGATGTTTTCTTAATACCAAGTGTATCTGACAATATAAATGAAGCTGTTTCACATGCTGCTGCACTATATGTATCAGACAGAGCCGAAAATGAAGGCTTCATTAATATAGGATACGGAGATACTCTTTCACGAACTCTCAATAACTTAGTATTAAGTAACGATTCGAATATTTCACTCGTTTCGTTAACCGGAGGAGTTAGTTATTACATTTCTTCTGCCGATCCTGGAATTGGAAATTCAAAAATTCATATTATCCCTGCTCCTCTTATTGCATCAACAGCAGAAATGGCTGCCGCTATTATAAAAGAACCTTCTGTAAATGAAGTTCTTAAAATGTCTTCTCTTGCAAGTATGTCTATTATAGGAATAGGAAGTGTTACTAATCGAGCTACTGTAGTTAAAGATGGCAAGTTAAGTAGTACTGATTTATTAATGTTACAAAAAAGTGGAGCTGTTGGAGATTTATTAGGTCACTTTATAGATAAAGACGGAAACGAAATTATTTCTGATATCCATGATCGACTAATCAGCTTACCAATAGAGAAACTAAAGGAACTAAACAATGTTATAGCTGTTGCCGGCGGACTCGACAAAAGCTATGCGATCGATGCAGCACTTAAAAACGGTGGTATAAATGTACTTATTAGTGATGAAGATACTGCGCAAAGTATATTAGATTTATAATATACATTCATTAAAATTATTCTATTTATATAGGAGGGATATCATGAAACAATATTTAATGGCTATTGATGCTGGAACAGGGAGTGTAAGAGCTGTATTGTTTGATACAAACGGAAATCAATTATTTGTTTCACAACAAGAATGGTATCACAAGGAAGATCCTAGATTCAAAGGTTCTATGGATTTTGATTGGGATTACAATTGGAATTTAGCCGTAGGATGTGTGCAAGATGTTTTAAAGCAGTCTCAAATTGACCCAAAAGAAATAGCTGCGGTTTCAACAACCTGCATGCGTGAAGGTATAGTTTTATATGGTAAAGACGGAAAAGAAATATGGGCTTGTGCAAATGTAGATGCGCGTTCTGCCGATGAAGTGGCGGAACTAATTAGCAAATCTCCTACTTTAGAAAAAGAAATCTACAGAGAATCTGGTCAAACCTATGCTTTAGATGCTCTTCCACGTATTTTGTGGGTTAAGAATAAAATCCCTGAATTATATGAAGAAACTACTACTGTTTCCATGTTTAATGATTGGCTAATCTATAAATTGACTGGCAAATTATCAACCGAACCTAGTAATGGTTCTACAACCGGAATATTTAATCTCGAGAGTAGAAATTGGAATCCTCTAATTGCAGAGAAATGCGGACTAAAAACTGATATTTTCCCTTCCGTATACGAAAGTGGTACCATTGTTGCGAATATTAACACTATCGGAGCTACCCAGACAGGGCTAGCAGTTGGCACTCCTGTTGTTGCTGGTGGTGGAGATGCTCAATTAGGATGTATCGGAGTAGGTGTAACACAGAATAATCAAGCTGCTATTTTTGGCGGAAGCTTTTGGCAATACGAATATAACACCGATGTAGCTAAGACAGATGATAATTGTCGCGTTAGAGTTAATTGTCATGCAGTCCCAAACATTTGGCAATATGAAGCACTCGCATTTTATCCAGGATTAGTTATGAGATGGTACAGAGATGCCTTCTGTGAGTTAGAGAAAGCGGAAGCGAAAGCAACCGGAAGAGATACATATGCAATTATGGCAGAAAAAGCAGCGGATGTTCCAGTGGGTTGTTATGGTATGATGTGTGCATTTTCCGACGTAATGAATTACATAGAATGGAAACATGCTGCTCCTACTTTTACAAATTTTGCTCTCGATCCAGTAAAGTATAATCGTTTTACATTTTATCGAGCACTGATGGAAAACGCTTGTATCGTTACTAGAGGACACCTTGATTTAGTGAAAGAAGTAACCGGTAACATGCCAACCGAAGTAGTATTTGCATCTGGTGCCTCAAAAAGTCCACAATGGTGTCAAATATTAGCTGATGTTTTGGGATTACCTGTACGTGTCCCTGTTATCAAAGAAGCAACTGCACTTGGTGCTGCTATCTTAGCTGGTGTAGGAGTGGGAATTTATACGGATGCTGCTTCTGCTGCTTCCAAAATTGTGAAATGGGATAATGAATATATTCCAAATCCTGAAAACACTAAAATATATAATGAAATGTACTCTAAATGGCGTGAAATGTACTCTGCTCAATTAAGTCTAGCAGACAGAAAAATCACAAATAATATGTGGATCGCTCCAGGTTTATAATTCAATTCATATATAAATGAAATACAAAAATAGTTCAATGCCAACAACACGAAATGCGTAGCAAGTTTTGCCTTGCGTAAGCCCACACAGCGGCAGATAGGAGAATAATTATGTTTATATTAGATCAAAAAGAAGTGGAATATCGTTTTGGTGACAGTGGTCCCAAATATATAATGAGAGGACCTCGAATGAATTTCGGAGTAGTTCGTCTAAAACCAGGCGAAGATTTTGATGCTCATTTTCATAATATTATGGAAGAAAATTTCTTTGTACTAGAAGGTACACTTGAAATTAATGTTGACGGTGATATTCACACGCTTACAGAAGGTCAATTTATTCATATTGAACCAACTGAAATTCATTACCTAAAAAATCCTTCCAATACGCAACCCCTTAAATGTGTATTTGCACTTTCTCCATTCCAAAACAATGATAAAGTTGTTGTAGCAACACCATAAATCAAATTGTGAGGTAGTTTTATATGGATAAATTATTACAAGTATTAGAAATGGTTTTACCAGTATTAGTGATGATTGCTTTAGGCTACCTATGTAAAAAGAAGAAATTCTTTGATGAAAACGGACTACACGGGTTAAAATCACTAATATCGAATATTACAATACCTGTAGTTTTATTTTTAGCTTTTTATAAAGCTAACTATTCTTCTACAACAATAATAGCATTTGTTATCGTTTACATATGTAGTGTACTTGCACTAGGATTTGGTTATTTAACTCGCAAATTAATCGGAAGCCATTCAAAGTTAATGCCTTTTCTATTATCAGGATTCGAAGCCGGAATGTTAGGATATGCACTGTTCGCTTTATTAGTAGGACCGGAAAACCGTTCTTACTTTGCTACTGTTGATTTAGGTCAAACAATCTTCGTTTACACAATATATCTTGTTCTATTGACTAATACAACAGGTGGAAAAGCAACTTTAAAAGGTACCGTAATGAGTTTATTTAAAAACAAAGCCTTCATCGGCGTTCTTTTAGGCATCCTATTTGGAATTACCGGATTAGGTACCATCATCACCGATTCAGTATTAGGCGGAATATTTACCAATGTATTAGATTTTATCATAGCTCCTACAGCAGGAATGATTCTTATTATAGTTGGTTATGATCTATCCTTTGACAAAAAAGTATTCGTTCCTGTTATTAAGACAATTGCATTAAGGCTAATTATTATGACAGCTTTAATTTTCATAGCTAACGCAATATTGTTTTTGTTGGTTCCGATGAATAAAACTTTACAGATAGCATTAATATTACTGTTTGCTCTTCCATCACCATTTGTAATACCAATGTTCGCTGATTTAAGAGAAGATGGAAGTTATGTATCAACTACTTTATCCTTAAACACATTAGTAACGATACTAATCTTTATCGCACTTGCTTTCTTTATGATATAGCCCTCCCCTATTTCTTAGTATATAAAAAAAATGGAACCCTTGGATTGGTTCCATTTTTTATTCTTAATTACAGAATTGCACTCTGATCAAATTGAGCCATATATAAACCGTAGTAAATACCTTTCTTTGCAAGTAGTTCTGCATGACTTCCCTGCTCAAGTATATTCCCTTGGTCAACTACAAATATACGATCCGCTTTTTGTATTGTAGATAGTCTATGTGCAATTACGAAGGAGGTTCTACCTGTTAATAACTCTTCTATTCCTTGCTGTACATATCTTTCTGTATGAGTATCAATATTCGAAGTAGCTTCATCCAGTATTAATATTCTTGGTTTTGAAATCATTGTTCTCGCAAAAGCAACTAATTGCCTTTGACCAATCGAAAGCCTAGTACCTCTCTCATTAATCTGTGTATCATAACCATTTTCTAACTGCATAATGAACTCATTCGCATGAACCGCTTTCGCCGCTTCAACTACTTCTTCATCTGTAGCATCTAACTTACCATATTTAATATTTTCTTTTATAGTACCGGAGAAGAGGAAATTATCTTGCGTCATTATCCCCATCTGTCCTCTCAGACTTTCAACTGTAACCTCATATATATTATGGCCATCTATTAATATCTCACCCTTTTGTGCTTCATAGAAACGACTTATTAGATTTACTATTGTTGTTTTACCTGCTCCAGTCGGACCAACTAATGCAATCGTTTCTCCAGGTTTAATCTTAAAGCTTACATCTTCTAATACTTTTATATCCTCTTCATATCCAAACGTGATATTTCTAAATTCAACTTCACCATGAATATTCGGAAGTTCTTTTGCCTCTTTTGAGTCCTTTATTTCTGGTTCAATATCCATTATCTCAAATATACGCTCAGCTCCAGCTACATTCGTAATTAATTGGTTGTATAGATTACTCAGATTCATAATCGGTCCCCAGAACAAACCGATATAGGTTGTAAATGCAACTAACATACCAATACTTACTTCACCCGATTTATATAGATTAACACCTATAATATAAACTAACACGGTACCAACACCCCATGATAATTCTGTCATTGACCAAAATAAATCGTTTAATCGAACTGCTTTTATAAATGCATCCTTGTGTTGTACTAATATTCCATCAAAAGTTTTATTTGTATCATCTTCTGCTGCGAAACTTTGTACTACTCTTATACCAGAAAAATCTTCATTTGTAAAAGCATTCATATTTGAATTTTTCTTCTTTACCATTTGCCATCTTTTATGAGAACGTATCTGTACAAACCACATTCCCAAAACCATAACAGGTAATGATGCGAGCGCCGCAAGCCCCAATCTCCAATCAATCACGATCATTATTACTGCTACTGCTATTACTGTAATAAAGTCCGGTATCAAAGAAATAACGCTGTTTTGAAGTACTTCTTTTAACGAATTAACATCTCCAATTATTCTTGCTAATATTTTACCAACTGGTCGATTATCAAAGAACTCAAAACCTAATGATTGTATATGTGTATATAATTCTTGTCTTATATTCATAAGGATTCTATTTGAAACTTTTGAAATAATCAAAGTTCTCTTTCTAACACAAATCCATGATATTGCATTAATTATAACTGCGCATACACCAATTATGATTAATCCATTAACGCTTGGTGAATCTGTATCGATAAAATTGTCAATTCCTTTTTGAATCAACAAAGGATTTACTACTTTTACTATTATTGTTAAAGCCATTAATGCTAAAACAATTATTATTTCTTTCCTGAATTTTAATAAATAAGCATAAAGTCGAAATAGCGTATTTATTTTCAGGGTTTCTTTTTCTACTTTTTCATCTTCTCTGAATGTATTCAATTTTGGCACCTCCTATTCAAAAAAGCCTTCATATTGTTCATTAAACGTTCTAAAATATCTACCTTGTAGCTTCATTAGTTCGTCATGGGTTCCTCGTTCAACTATTTGCCCTCTCTTAAGAACAATAATTTCATCTGCATTTCTAACTGCCGAGATTCTGTGAGCAACAACGATTTGAGTTATACCCTTCATGCTACCAATCTCGTGTTGAATCTTCTTTTCCGTTTCCATATCAAGAGCTGAAGTTGAATCATCAAAAACTATAATTGGTGATTTCTTAGCAATTGCTCTTGCTATACTGATACGTTGTTTTTGTCCTCCTGAAAGTCCAATACCACGTTCGCCAATAACAGTTTTATATTTCTTCTCTAATTTTTCAATAAATTCCTTCGCTCCACTTATTCTAGCTGCTTCTTCCATATCAGCATCACTGATTTGATCTGAACCACCTAAACGAATATTCTCTTCGATAGAATCTGAGAACAAGAAAACATCCTGCATTACAAGTGCTATATTCGCTCTCAAGTCTTTCAGCTTATACTCTTTGATATTGACACCATCTAGTAGGATTTCACCTTTTGTCGTGTCATAAAATCTTACCAGCAGGTTAATCAAAGAGCTTTTACCGGAACCGGTATTACCCATTATTCCTATTGTTTTACCTTTTTCAACCTTAAAGCTAATATCTTCAAGGATAGATGTATCATTCAATTCTAAACTTACATTTCTAAATTCAATCGTTCCTTCAACTTTTTCAACTTCAACAGGATTTTCAACTTCAATTATTTCAGACTTTTCATTTGCAATCTTTCTAAGTTTTTTATTTGACGCTGCTGCTTCTGTCATTGAACTCGTTAGCCAACCGATCATTTCCATTGGCCATACAAT
This sequence comes from Clostridiales bacterium, assembly GCA_029256575.1. Taxonomy (GTDB): domain Bacteria; phylum Bacillota; class Clostridia; order Lachnospirales; family JAQSXR01; genus JAQSXR01. The sequence goes on from JAQSXR010000006.1 coordinate 82,976, forward strand.
CATATCAACATAAGCTACAAAGGCAACTAATTTACCCAATGAAATGCTTTTATTAATAACCATAATTCCACCAAATAGTATCACTATAGCTGGTAATATTTTAGTTATATATTGAATCGCCGGATTATACTTCGCTATTATTTCTGTTTGCTTCATATTCAAATCATAGTAAACTTCATTTTTCTTTAGAAACTTACCAATCTCAAACTTTTCTCTCGCAAAGGCTTTAACCAAACGTACACCTGATAAATTTTCTTGAGCAACTACATTCATTTCAGCATTTTGTTCACTAATATCCTCATATGTTTGCCCAATATCTTTTTCAAGTTTCATTGCAATATATCCAATAATCGGCATTGTAACAAATGCAATAATCGATAATAATGGGCTAATACTAACCATCATAATCACTAAGAATATTGAATGGAATATTACTTCAACCGTTAGCATAATACCAAAGCTTGCTGCATACCAAATCTTTTCTGCATCATCTTTAATACGAGCCATTAACTCCCCTGTATTACTTCTATCAAAAAATCGATAGGATAATCCCTGAATATGCTTAAATAAATCTTTTCTTAATCGGTAACACATATTTACACCTGCAATATCAAATACAAGCTCTTTAAAATACCCAGATACCGCTCTACCTATCGTGATAATCACAACGGCTAAGATTATCCACTTTAATAAATCATACTTACCTTCCTTTAAAACTTTGTCTACTAATACCTCTTTTACTCTTGGCGACACCATATCAAGTGTTACTGAAAATACCATTAGGGCTAACCCTATAAGATAAAAATACCAGTATCTCAATATATATGTAGATGTTTTCTTCACTCAATTTCCTCCCTACTTACAAGCTCAACCAATCACTCTAATTATGCCTCATACCACATTTTTTATAAACAAAAAAGAGACTATACACAGTCTCTTCCAATAAAAAAAGCTGTGGTATGATACCACAGCAATATAATCCTATAATTAGATATTATTGGTTGAGGTAGTGTTGTTCATGTTAAATTTGTCATTACTAAATCTTACTTCTAATGGTAATAATGATCTTGCCATAATTGACTACCTCCTTTTCTGATATATTCTTTTTTCATAGTATACCGTTTTCCTAAAATTGTCAATAAATAAAATGTTACAGTTTCATTACAGCAACCTATTGAGATACAAGCTTCCGAACTATTTTATCTAATGTAATATTAATATATGTATATTTCAATTCCTTCAGGAAGAGCTTCTTTGTTGATATTCTCCTCTTTACCAGCAGGAACACTTAATCTATCAATCATCCCATCTGATATGTATTTCTTTTGTGGGTTTTTTTCATAATCTTTAAAAAACCACCATAAATCTTGAATATCTCCTTCTGAACCTCTCGCTCTTGGCGCTTTGTATTTATTAAAGTTAATATGATATGGAGTTACAAAAGGACCGCTTGCTCCAACTGCTAAACCTATTTTAAAACTATATGTACTATTTTCATATGTTCCATCTAAAACATATTTTTCAAGTTCTCCTGATGGCTTAGATCCAAAAGGATATGCAAAACTTTCCATCACATACTCTTCACCAAGTAAATCGTGTAATTTAATAATCGAACCACCAATTTCTTTTAGAAGTAAATCTTTTGGTGCTTTATCCATATTAATATGTGTATCCGTATGTGTTGATACTTCGTAACCTCTATCAACTAGCCACTGCAATCTCTCTTGTTCTGTCCCTGCCCCAGTAAACATTCCATTACTTGTATTTACATAAAATATTGCATTTCGCCCAAAATCAGGATATTTATCAGAAAATTCTTCTATAATATATACTGCTGTATCTTTTACCGGCACTAATTGACCCTCCCTTTCTTCAAGAGAAAAGGTTGTAGGAAGTCCATCATCAAAAGTGAGTACAATTGGTGTAGTCCCCGCCGGTATGTCAATTTGACCACTTAGATAATCACTCATAGAAATAAGTCTATACCCATTATCATACATATATTGAAGATCTCTTCTAAACTGTTCTGCCGGAATATGATAAGGTTGATTATCATATATTCCATGATACATCACGACCAAAATATTTCCCATTTCATTTGGCTTAACTACCTCATAGTCTAACTCAACAACAGGCTCTGGGACTGGTACGATAGGTAATATTACAGTTGAGGCATCCTCTGTTTGAGTCGTTGGTAATGGTGTTGTTGGAATCTGTGATTCCGTTGTTATTGTTAATGTGTTAGGTTGCTTCTTTGCTCCACATCCTGTAAGAAGTAATACTAATAATACTAAAATGACGCTCTTTCTCTTCATGCAAATCCCCCATTAAATTTTGAATTAAAGTGTAAATATTATAGAAATATATTTTTATTACATAGTTTAATTTATTTAAGTATTAAAAAATTAATTACCTTAGCGTTTACTATAAACATTCATAATTTCTGACTTTTAATAATAGAATATAGTAATCTTATTTACTGGAGGCCATTATTATGGGAACAAAAATAGTCATAGTTCGATTCAAAGAACTTATATATGGTACCATATTTGTTGTCTTAGCTATTCTTTTGATTGTGTTATTAGTTGTAATGCTTACTTCTAATAAAAAGAAGAATGAACATCCAGAACCTGTTATGAATTACGAAACTGGTGTTTACAACTCAACATTATTAATAAACGATCAAGCTCTTAATTTAGAGGTTGTTGTTGATGATAACACTATATCAGATGTACGCTTAACAAATATAAGTGAATCGATTGAAATTCTATACCCACTACTTTCCACTACTCTTGACAACATCAATACTCAACTTAGCTCTGATGTCCCATTAAACAATCTTACTTATTCAGCGGAACAACGATACACCTCCGCACTACTTATTGATGCAATAGAAACTGCTCTAGATAATGACAGTGTATCCGAAGCAAGTTCCGAACAAAATTAATTATCGTTCCTTATGTACATAAGCTAAGTATACCATTTTATGTCATAAAATCAAGTGCATTGAAGCATGTGGGAAGTTTTAACACGCAAAAATAGGCAGGGAGAAAACGCTCTCCCATGCCTATTTTTATGCTAATTATATTAAATAAAATAACTTTTAAATTTACTAAATTACTCTATGTCGTTAGTCGTTTACCTCTCCAGGAACCTCTAAGCCACCGTATAATTACCAGAACTCCTCTTAAGCATTCATCACTCGCCATGCTTATCCAAACTCCCACTAATCCTAATCCTCCTACTATTCCTAGTAAATAAGATCCTCCAACGTTTAGTAACCACATTGATATTAGCCCAATTATAACTGGGAATAATACATCTCCTGCTGCCCTTAAACTTTGAATTACTATTAAGTTCGAGCATCGTCCTACCTCAAGTATAATATCAATCAAAATAATTTTTTGTCCAAGTTCTATAATTTGGGGATTATCGGTAAATAGTCCAAATAGCATAGGACTCAGGAAATATAACCCTGTAGTTATACCCATCGTTATCCCTAGTGAAGGAAATAAGCTCTTTATTAATCTCCTATTCGCTCCATCTTCATTCCCTGCCCCAACAAGATGCCCTACAACAATTTGCGTGGCCGATGCAACCGATGCACAATATACATATGCAAACATACATACAATTCCAGCATATGATTTTGTCATAATAATATATTCACCTGATGTGATTGCAATTGTATTAACAATAGTAGTTACTACAACTTGCGAAAAATTCCACGAGATTTGTTCTCCAGCACTTGGTAATCCAACCTTAAGCATTTTAACAAAAATGTCTTTCGGAAATGGTCTTAAGTCTTTCAAACTTATTTTAATACCAATCATCCTTTTAAATACTATAATTACCACTATGAGCCCTATCACTCTACTAACTACGCTAGATATCGCAACACCACTTGCTCCTAAACCTAGTCCCTTTAATCCACCATACAAGAACAAATAATTTCCTACAATATTAATTAGATTCATACCAATCGAAATAAATAGTGTTGGTTTCATCAATCCATTACTTCTAAATATTACACCGATTGTCATAAATACAGCCTGAATAAAAACAAAGCCTCCAACAATTTTCAAATAAGCAATGGCATCTCCCATTAATGCAGGCGGTACATTTAAAAGCCTTAATATACTTGTTCCAAACAATGCCATAATTGTACTTATTAAAACACCAAAGGCAAGATTGATGCATATCGCCAACGAGTAAACTTTTGGAATTTCTTCCTTCTTCTTAGCCCCTAAATACTGTGAAACTATTATGCCTGTTGCAATGGCAAATATGTTAAACGTAATTGTTAATACATTAAGTAATGAATTGGCATTTGATATTGATCCAACTGCGGTCTCTGAATATCTAGAAATCATGATTGTATCAGCACTACCAATAAGCATTTGTAAAAGAATTTCAATGAATATTGGCCAAGCCAGAACATACAAAGGTGTATTTTCAGATATTGCCTTAGTTCTATGCATAAGTGTTTCCCCCATTTAATTTAATAAAGTAATTTTACTACCAATTTAATATATTTACTATTGACGTAATGACGAATTTTGTCATTGGGAAACCGATTAACTTGTGCATTTTTATGGGACTTGCTAACTTCTAATTAATCCCTGTATTTCATATGATTATATATAATAAATTTCTGAGGTGACCAAATGGAACTATCACAATTTGATCCTCTTTTATGCCAAACAGCTATAACTGACGAGTCCTATTATGATTTTTTAGTAGACTACGGGGGGGATCTAACAAGAATTTTAAATCAATACAATCCAACTTGCGTTCAAATAATTAATGAACATTATGTCGTTTTACATGGTAAGGCTACAGAATTCTCTAATATTCCGTTAGCTTATTCTCCTAGATGTTTTAGTCCATTAACTATGTCATCAAATGATATATCCGCAACCGATTCATCCGCAACTGATTTATCCGCAACTGATTTATCCGCAACTGATTTATCCGCTATCGAGGAATCCGGAATACTTCCTTTGTTTACTCAACCATTTTTGCAATTACGAGGAAACGGTGTTCTAGTCGCTATTATTGATTCAGGAATAGACTACACTCATCCAGCTTTTGTATATGAAGATAATACATCCAAACTAATATCTATTTGGGATCAAACAATCAGCGGTGCACCACCTCAAGGATTTTATTTTGGGACCGAATATACAACAGAACAAATCAATACAGCATTAACATCAGAATCTCCTTTTCTAGTTGTTCCTACCGTAGACGAAAGTGGTCATGGAACTTTTTTAGCTGGTGTTGCAGCTGGTAGATTTATGCCTGAGAGTAACTTTTCTGGAACTGCACCTAACGCTGAATTGGTAATAGTAAAATTAAAGCCAGCCAAAAATTACCTTAGGGATTTACTTGTTGTTAAACCTGAGACAACAATTTATCAAGATAATGATATTATGCTCGGCATTAAATTTGCATTACAAAAAGCTGCTCAGCTTGGTCGCCCTTTGGTAATTTGCTTATCTCTTGGTACGAATCTGGGTGGTCATGATGGCCGTACTATATTTGAAGAGTACTTAGATATTATATCTTCGAATCATAAAACATGCGTTGTTACTGCTATGGGAAATGAAACGACATTAGCAAGGCATACTTCACTAAGATTTAACCAAGCAAACCAAGTTTCAAATGTAAACATTCGTATTGGATCAAATGAAATAGGATTTCTCTTAACTATTTGGGGTGAATCACCAGATATTTTTACAGTTGGTATTATTACCCCTTCCGGGGAGTCTGTACAACAAGTACCAGCACGATTAGGTCAAAGCGATTTAATATCTTTTATTTTGGAACCTACTACGATTTTAATTGAATACCATATATTTGAAAATAGAACAGGCGGACCATTGATTATTATGCGTTTCAATAAACCAAGCGAAGGAATATGGACGATTAGACTAGCTCGAGTTTCTGGTGTAAATCAAACGATTCATATGTGGCTTCCTTGTTGTAATTGGATTACAACAAATACGTATTTTATGGAACCGAATGCCGATACTACTTTTTGGTCTTCAAAAGCCTGACTTCGTAGCTCCTGCTGTTGACGTATACGGTCCTCTACCTAATAATAGCTATGGTACATTAAGTGGCACCAGCATAGCTGCTGCAATAACAGCTGGAGCATCTGCTCTATTGTTTGAATGGGGTGTAGGTCGAACTGATTTTAATATTGATTCGATAAAAATTAAAAATTTAATTATAAGAGGTGCAACACGAAGTCCTAACGTGACATATCCAAACAAAGAAGTAGGTTATGGAGCAATTAATTTAATTAATACCTTCAACGCCTTAAGAAGTGATGCTACATTTTAAAGCAATATATTAATTTACATTTATATATAACACTATAATTAGTACAAGCAGTATTATTACCTTATTATTATCCATACTTATTAAGTCCAATGTATGAAGCGTATGATTCTTTATCTACTACAGATTTAACTGCTTTAGATTTATCTAATATCCTCCCAGCATTTATAGGACTTGCGAACTTCTAATTAATCCCTGCGTTTCATATAATTATATATAATAATTTTCCGAGGTGACCAAATGGAATTAACACAATTTGATCCTCTTTTATGCCAAACAGCCATAACTGGCGAGTCATATTTTGATTTCATAGTAGAATATGGAGGTGATTTAGAAGGAATTTTAAATCAATACAAGCCTACCTGCTTTCAAATAATTAATGAACATTACGTCGTTTTACATGGAACAATTATAGAATTTCCTAATATTCCATTAGCTTATTCTCCTATGTGTTTGAGTCCACTAACTTTTGATAATGCTGATTTATCTTCAACTAAATCATCCGCAACGGATTTATCCGCAACGGATTTATCCGCTATCGAGGAATCCGGTATACTTCCTTTATTTACTCAACCATTTTTACAGTTACGAGGCAACGGAGTTCTAATTGCTATTATCGATTCTGGCATTGACTATACTCATCCAGCTTTTGTATATGAGGATAATACATCCAAAATAATATCACTTTGGGATCAAACAATAGTCGGTACTCCTCCCGAAGGCTTTTATTATGGGACCGAATATACAACTGAACAAATCAATACTGCACTAACATCAGAAACCCCTCCTTTAGTCGTTCCTTCTGTAGACGAAAGTGGCCATGGAACTTTTTTAGCAGGTGTAGCAGCAGGAAGATTTATACCCGAAAATAACTTTTCCGGATCTGCCCCTAACTCTGATTTGGTTATAGTAAAATTAAAGCCCGCTAAAAATTATCTTAGGGAATTATATATTATTAGCCCTGAGGCAACTATTTACCAAGATAATGATATTATGATGGGTATCAAATTTGCGTTACAAAAAGCGTCTGAGCTAAAGCGCCCTTTGGTAATTTGCTTATCCCTTGGTACAAATCTTGGAGGGCATGATGGTCGTTCTATATTTGAAGAGTACTTAGACATTATTTCTTCGAATCGTAAAACATGCGTTGTAACTGCCATGGGTAATGAAACGACATTAGCAAGGCATACTTCACTAAGTTTTACTCAAGCAACCCAAGTTTTTAATATTAATATTCGTATTGGCCCAAATGAAGCAGGATTTCTAATGAACATCTGGGGTGAAGCTCCAGATAGTTTTACCGTTGGAATTATTACCCCTTCAGGAGAGTCTGTACAACAAGTACCAGCACGATTAGGGCAGAGAGATTTAATATCTTTTATTTTGGAGCCTACTACTATTTTAATTGAATATCACATAATTGAAAATAGAACAGGCGGACCATTAATTAATATGCGTTTCAATAAACCAAGCGAAGGAATTTGGACCATAAGATTAGCACGAGTTTCTGGTGTAAATCAAACGATTCATATGTGGCTTCCTTGTTGTAATTGGATTACAACAAATACGTATTTTATGGAACCGAATGCCGATACTACTTATGGTCTACAAAAGCCTGATTTTGTAGCTCCTGCTGTTGACGTGTTCGGCCCTCTCCCTAACAATTCCTATGGGACATTAAGTGGAACTAGCATTGCTGCTGCAATAACAGTTGGAGCAGCTGCTCTATTATTTGAATGGGGCATAGGTCGAACTGATTTTAATATTGATTCGATAAAAATAAAAAATTTAATTATAAGAGGTGCAACACGAGCACCTAACGTAACATACCCAAACAAAGAAGTAGGTTATGGATCATTAAATTTAATCAATACCTTTAATACCTTAAGAAGTGATGCAACATTTTAAAATTATAGCAAATGATAAAATTTTACATTTAATAATATTTGATTCATATAATAGTATAAAAAGTATGAGTAAGGGGCGTGCACTATGGATAATAACATAATTAATAATACTGCTTGTAGCGAAGCAATAACCTCTCAGCTATATTATGATTTAGCAGTAGAATTTGGAGGACAATTAAGTAGAATTGAAATTCTGAACCCGAGCTGTGTCCAATTTGTATCTGATAATTATGCTGTTATTTATGGATTAATCAAAGACTTTGAATATGACCCGTTTGCCTATTATCCATACTTATTAAGTCCCATGTATGTAGCAAATGGTTCTTTATCTACTACAGATTTATCTGCCACAGATTTATCAGCTATAGAAGAATCTGGTATTCTCCCTTTATTTACTCAACCCTTCTTACAACTCAGAGGTGCTGGTGTATTAATTGCAATAATTGATTCTGGAATAGACTACACGCATCCTGCCTTTGTTTACGAAGATAATTCTACTAAAATAGAATCCATTTGGGATCAGACCATAGAAGGAATCCCCCCTAATGGACTTAATTACGGAACAGAATATACTCGTGAGCAAATTAATAATGCTCTCTCTTCAGAAAACCCATTATCTATAGTCCCATCTACCGATAGCTCTGGCCACGGCACATTTCTAGCTGGAGTTGCTGCAGGAAGGACAATTACTTCTGCTAATTTTTCAGGTGCTGCTCCTGATGCTGAATTAATTATTGTTAAACTAAAGCCAGCGAAAGATTATTTAAGAAAGTTATATATGGTTGATCCTGCTGCAACCACCTATACTGCATCTGATATTATGCTTGCAGTTAAATATGCTGTTGATAAAGCTACTTCCCTTGATCGTACTTTGGTAATCTGTATTTCTCAAGGAACAAATCAAGGTGGACATGACGGAAGGTCACTAATAGAAGAATATTTAAACTTCATCTCTACAAACCGTAGTGTTTGTGTAGTAATTTCTGCCGGAAATGAAACTACTCTATCCAGACACGCCTCATTCATATTTACAGCCAATTCTCCAACTGTAAATACGAATATTCGTATAGGACCTAACGAATCTGGCTTTGTTCTTTATATATGGGGGAAAGCTCCGGACCTTTTTTCTGTTGGTATTGTAACTCCATCCGGAGAATCTGTGAGGCAAATTCCAGCCCGGTTAGGCCAGACTGATAATATAACTTTTATTTTGGAACCTACCTCTATACTAATCGAATATCAAATATTCGAAAATAGAACTGGTGATCCTATGGTTTCCATACGATTCACTCGACCTTCCGAGGGAATTTGGACCATTAGTCTGGAGCGGATTGCAGGTACCAATCAACCGATTAACATGTGGCTTCCTTGTTGTAATTGGATATCCAATAATACTTACTTTATTCAACCAACCATCAATACAACCTTAACCGTTCCAAGTACTGCTGTTCTTCCTATAACAGTAGGAGGATATAACCATAGAACCAATTCTATATATATAAATTCAAGCAGGGGATATACTCGCTTAGAATACATTAAGCCAGATTTCGTTGCTCCTGCAGTTGATGTTTTTGGTCCTTTCCCTAATAATACTTATGGAGTTCTAAGTGGTACTAGTGTAGCTGCAGCAATAACTGCAGGTGCTGCAGCTCTTTTATTTGAATGGGGCATAAATCGTCCAGATATATATGTTGACACAACAAAAATAAAGACTTCAATCATTAAAGGTGCAATAAGAAATCCTGTTTTAGAATACCCTAATCGAGAATTAGGCTATGGATTATTAAATTTAGCAAATACTTTTCAAGCATTGCGAGGGTTGGAGTAAAATTTTGATTTGATTTAGATATACTTGACATATATATACTTGACATATATATACTTGACCTATATATACTTGATTTATAAATACTTGATTTGTATATACTTGATTTATAAATACTTGATTTATAAATACTTGATTTATATATTTATAAATACTTGATTTATAAATACTTGATTTGTAAATACTTGATTTATAAATACTTGATTTATAAATACTTGATTTATAAATACTTGATTTATAAATACTTGATTTATAAATCAAGTATTTGTCTTACAAATCACTTGTTGATTCATCTATAAAATATTATAATGTATATATATTTATTTAAACAAATGAATAAGGGGGAACGATATGAATCAATTTGAAACACCAATTATTGAAGGGAATTTAAGAAGGCACATGGTTAATGTTCCATCTGTGATTGAACAGGTAAGTGGAATAAGGATTTTCGGGAAATTAATAAAATCATTAGTATTTACAACTGATGTCGCTCTAATTAGAAATTGTAATGCGAATGCAGTAATCGCAGTATACCCTTTTACTCCTCAACCTATAATAACTCATGCTCTAATAAGTGCTTCAGAAATGCCAATATTTTGTGGTATCGGTGGTGGGACTACCACTGGTAAGCGAGTTATCGAACTTGCTCAAGATGCCGAATTTCAAGGCGCAATGGGTGTTGTTCTTAATGCCCCTACTGAAAATAATATCATTGAAATCTTGCGTGACAAAATTGATATTCCAATTGTAGTAACCGTTGTTTCCGATAAAACTGATATCGAAAAACGTATAGAAAGTGGTGCTACGATTCTTAATGTTTCTGGCTCCCGTGACACAGTAGGTATTGTAAAACATATTAGACGAATTAATTCCAAAATTCCTATCATAGCAACAGGCGGCCCAACTAGTGGAAGTATTCTTAGAACAATCGAAGCTGGTGCAAATGCTATAACTTACACTCCGCCAACTAGTGCTGAAATATTTAGAGGCTTAATGAATAAATACCGTGATGCTGAAAATATTATTTAAATAAAAATAATGTTCCAAAGTAACTTTATATTAGAGTTTAACTTAACTCCTACTATAGTGTATACTTTAGAACATCTTTTTTTATATCTTATTTATTACTACTTTATTACTTCCATTATTATTTACTTGATTACTTACCTTATTACTTACTTGATTACTTACTTGATTATTTACTTGATTACTTGCCTTATTACTTACTTTATTACTATATACTATGATGTCTATTAACAGCACTAAATACCGCTTTTATTGAAGCTACTGTAATATTATTATCTACACCAACTCCAAAACACTTTTTACCCTTTTCATCTTCTAATTCAATGTAAGCTGCTGCCTTTGAATCAGATCCTTGCGTTAGTGCGTGTTCATTATAGCTGAGTACTTTAAACGCATCAAATCCAGCACTTTGAAGAGCTTTTTTCAATGAATCGATCGGACCATTTCCTTTTCCAACTATATTCTTTATTACCCCATTCGTTTCATACTTAACATCTATAATTGTTGATTCATTATCATCCTCTGAATCATCAGAAATCTTAGCTTTTATGAATTTCAAAGGAGTATTAATATCTAAATATTCTTTCTTAAATTGTTCATTTATCTCAGCAGGCATTACTTCACCTTGTTTTTCAGAAATCTTTTGTATTATATCAGCGAATTCTTTATGCATTGCTTTTGGCATTTTGAATCCATAGTATATATCCATGATGAAAGCAATTCCGCCTTTACCAGATTGGCTATTTATTCTAACTAAAGCTTCATACTCACGTCCAAGATCATATGGATCAATTGGTAGATATGGTACTTCCCACACTTCATCGCCTTTTAATTGTCTTGCCTTCATTCCTTTATTAATTGCATCTTGATGAGAACCAGAAAAAGCTGTAAAGACTAATCTTCCTGCATATGGATGTCTCAAGTGAACTTGAATCTTAGTACATTTCTCATAAACATCTATTACTTTATCAATATTGGAGAAATCCAAATTAATATCTATTCCTTGGGAAAACATATTAAGAGCAATATTTAAAATATCCGCATTACCTGTTCTCTCCCCATTTCCAAATAAAGTTCCTTCAACTCTATCTGCCCCAGCAAGAAGTGCAAGTTCTGTAGATGCAACTCCTGTTCCTCTATCATTATGCGTATGTAAGCTTACAATGATATTATCTCTATCCTTGAAATTCCTACACATCCATTCAATTTGATCTGCATGTACGTTTGGGGTAACACTTTCTACTGTTGCTGGTAAATTAAAGATTATTTTATTTTCTTTTGTTGGTTTCCAAATCTCTTGGACAGCAGTACAAATCTCTAATGCAAACTCTAATTCTGTTCCATTAAAACTTTCCGGAGAATATTCTAAAGTTATCTGTCCGTCAAAGCTCTTAGCTAATTCTTTTACTAACTTTGTTCCCTCAACTGCAATGTCTTTTATTTGTTCCTTACTCATATTAAATACTACTTCTCGTTGTATTACTGATGTTGAGTTATATATATGAATTATAGCTTTCTTAACACCCTGAAGTGCCTCAAAGCTTCTTTTTATCAAGTGTTCTCTACATTGAACTAATACCTGAACAGTTACATCTTCAGGAATCATATTTCTATCAACCAATGTTCTTAAAAAGTCAAATTCTAACTGTGATGCTGATGGAAATCCAACTTCAATTTCTTTAAATCCTAAATCAACTAAGAGTTGGAACATTTCAAGTTTTTCTTCAACTACCATTGGTTCGATCAGGGCTTGATTACCATCCCGTAAATCTACGCTACACCAACGTGGTGCTTTTTCAATTTGTTTACTTGGCCACTGTCTATCTGGCAAGTCAACTACTGGTGATCTCTTGTACTTATTCTGATTCATAAATTATGTTCCTCCTACTTAGATATACTATGTTTCTATCATCTAGACTACACGTGGTAATACTATACCAAATTAAAGTACCCCAGTCAAGTAATAAAACCTTGGACATAAGAAGTTTTTCGCTTTATGTATTGATGTTAGTGCGCTAAATAAAGTATATTATCTATTCGCTGGTTTGAGATAGATTTGCATGAATATCTCTTATTCCTCGGAAGTTGAATGTTAGTGCCCTAAATAAAGTATATTATCTATTCGCTGGTTTGAGATAGATTTGCATGTTTTTCTCTTGCCTCCACACTACTTGGAATTGTTCGTGACTATCAGATACAGTACATCTGCTATTCACGTACAATTCCAAGTAGTGTGTATTCAAAGGAAAAACATATGCAAATACTTATCTAAAGCCTGCGAATAGTATTTAGTCTGTGATAGGGCACTAACAA
>JAQSXR010000040.1 GCA_029256575.1 Clostridiales bacterium
AGTAATCACTTATCGAACAAAAAGATTAATAGAAAAAGGAATAAAACCGGAAAACATATTGGTTGTAACCTTTACAAAAGCAGCGGCAGACGAGATGAAGCACAGATTTCTTCGTATATTGAACACAGATTCAACGGAAGTTACGTTTGGAACATTTCACTCTGTGTTTTTTAGAATAATCCGAATGGCTTATGGCTTTAAAGGAAGCGACATTGTTAAAGAAGAAGTGAAGAATGATTTTATAAAGAAGCAAATTAAGAAGTATGAAGTAGATACAGAGGATGAAAACGAGTTAACGCAATCATTGATTTCTGAGATTAGTCTACTAAAAAATGAACAAATTAATATCGGAAATTATTATTCAATCTCTTGTCCAGAAACAGTGTTTCGATCTATCTATAATAACTATGAGAATTGGTTAAGAGAAAGTAATATGATTGATTTTGATGATATGCTTTTATTTTGCTATGAATTATTCGTTGAACGACCTGACATTTTACAACGGTGGCAAACTAAGTACAACTATATATTAGTTGATGAATTCCAAGATATTAATGCTTTGCAATATAAAATAATCGGGTTATTAGCTAAACCAAAGAACAACTTATTTATCGTTGGAGATGACGATCAATCAATCTATCGATTCAGAGGTGCAAAACCAGAAATACTATTGAATTTTGATAAGGATTATCCGGATGCGAAAAGAACTATTTTAAATATAAATTATAGATCCTCCGTTGAGATTGTGAGCGCAGCGGGAAAACTTATTGGGAATAATACAATAAGATTTAATAAAATTATTGAAACAATAAATCCTTCTCATAATCAAATAAAGATTCATAAGTTTAATAATATTAGTGTTGAAAATCAGTATGTAATTGATGGAATAATGAAATGCATTAATGTTGATAAAATTAAGGCCTCAGAAATAGCCGTAATTTATAGAACAAATGGACAGCCAAGACAACTAGTAGAGAAATTAATGGAATATAATCTGCCATTTACGATTCGAGATAGACTTCCTAATATATATGAACATTGGATAGCAAAGGACCTTATAGCATACCTTAGAATGTCTCAAGGCGAGCTCAAAAGGACACATTTGTTAAGGGTTATGAATAAACCACTCAGATATATTTCTAGAGCGACATTGGATGAAGAAGATATTAATTTTACTTGGTTAAAACAAAAATATAGTTCACAACAATGGATGTATGATAGAGTAGAACAACTTGAATATGATGTTAAGATAGTTGGTAGACTCAAACCAAGAGCTGCTATTGGGTATATTAGACAAACAATAGGATATGAAAATTACTTGGCAACATATGCACAAGAACGTAAAATTAAATTCTCGGAACTTCAGGAGATTTTAAATGAAATTCAAGAGAGCTCTGAACAATTTGTAACGACGAGTGAATGGTTCGCTTATATTGAAGACTATAGTCAAAAGTTAATAGAAAAAGCAATAGAAGTAAATCAAGCAAAAACAGCAATTACGTTAACGACTATGCATAGTGCAAAAGGATTAGAATTTGATTACGTGTTTATTATCGACGCAAATGAAGGTATAATACCTCATGAGAAAAGTAATTTGCCCGAGGACATAGAAGAAGAAAGACGATTATTTTATGTCGCAATGACACGAGCAAGAAAAAACTTAGAAATTTTATTTGCATCAGAAAGATATAATAAAAAATATACAATATCACGTTTTGTTAATGAAATAATGTAGCGATATGGGGTTCCATATCGCTACATTTTCAAAATTACTTATTATTTTTGTTTCTATATGTTTCAAGAACATTTTCAATTCTTGAAGCTGGATTTAATAAATGACTGATTGACGCATCATGATTTAATGTATCGATCATTAATGCTATATACTTACTTAAATCAACACTTACAAAATATTCTCTTTCGAATAATTCAGGGTTTGTATAAGTTAAATTAGTGC
Organism: Clostridiales bacterium; assembly: GCA_029256575.1. GTDB lineage: Bacteria > Bacillota > Clostridia > Lachnospirales > JAQSXR01 > JAQSXR01. Next base: position 1,958 of record JAQSXR010000040.1, read on the forward strand.
AAAGAACTTTATCAAAGTAACCTTTTTCATAATATTCATCAAACTTAGCTAGTCCTTCTGTAAATAGACCAAAGCTTGTACACGCAAATATTCTACGAGCTTTACGTTTCTTTAATTCTTTTGCAACTTCAAGCATACTTTCACCAGAAGAAATCATATCATCGATAATAATTACGTCTTTTCCTTCAACTGAAGAGCCAAGGTATTCATGAGCTACAATCGGATTTTTTCCATTTAATATTGTTGAATAGTCACGACGTTTATAAAACATACCAATGTCAATACCAAGTACAGAAGCATAATACACGCTTCTACCCATTGCACCTTCATCAGGGCTAATAATCATCATGTGTTCTCTATCAATCGTTAAGTCATCAACATGACCTAATAAACCTTTAATAAATTGATATACAGGTTGTACATTTTCAAAACCATTTAATGGGATTGCATTTTGTACACGAGGGTCGTGAGCATCGAAAGTAATAATATTTTCAACACCCATATTTACTAATTCTTGAAGAGCGATTGCACAATCAAGGGATTCTCTTGAACTACGTTTGTGCTGACGGCTTTCATAAAGCATTGGCATAATAACAGTTATTCTACGTGCTTTACCAGCAACCGCAGCAATAATACGCTTTAAATCTTGAAAATGATCATCTGGAGACATAGGACATTCCTTACCGTATAGTGGGTAAGTACAGTTATAATTACCTATATCCACAAGAATATATAAGTCGTTACCACGAACAGATTCTTTAATAATACCTTTTCCTTCACCTGATCCAAAACGGGGGCAAGTAGCATTAATTAAGTAAGAATCACGTTGATAACCGTCAAAAACAATATTTGATTTATGAATACTATCGCGTTGATTACGCCATTGAACAATGTGATTATTTATGTTGTTTCCTAAATCTTCACAGCTTCTAAGAGCAATAATGCCAAGGGTACCAACAGGGATTGTTTCTAGTAATTGATTATCTGGTGACATAAAAAAATCCTCCTAATTATTATAAATGGTTTAATTACTTATAACATTCATTTTACTTTATTTCAACGTATTAGTTGAAAATAAACAAAGAAATTTAAAAATGTTAAAATTGTAATAGCTTTGAGCGGGTTTGGGCAAAAAAGAACAAGGTATAAACCTTGTCTTTTAAAAATTATTCTTCTTCGTCATCAAATAATTCTTCATATTCTTCGTCGTCTAATAAAGCATCAAAAGCTTCTGCAACTATTTCATATTCTTCATCATTTTCTATATTTTCTAACTCAACTTCACCGTCTTCAAGTTCTGCATAACGGTATAAGAATACTTCATCACTTTCAGCTTCGCCATCGTTTGTTATTGGTAATAATGCCACATAATCATAATCCCCAGCAGGGAATACAGATAAAACAGCACATTCAACAACTGTACCATCATCAAGTGTTAAAGTTATAGTATCATGTTCGCTTCCGCAACCGCAATCGCCATCATGATTATGTTCGTGATGTTCTCCACCACAGCATTTTTCGTGTTCAGACATGTTATTTACCTCTTTTCTAATATTATATTAAAACTTTATCAGAACTTGTATAAAAAAGCAAGGTGATATTAAAAATATTAGAAAAATGTTATATAAAAAAATCTATTATTAATAAGAAAGAAATTGATAATTCTTAAAAAATAAAAAGTGGTATAAATTGAATAAAAAAACTTAGTACAAATTGTATTGACAAGTTTGAAAAATCGTATAAAATAAAGGTATCGGAATTACATATAAAAGATGATGTAGAAGGGAGTAACACTCAGTGGCGTTTCAAGGTAAAGATTTACGCAACGATATGAAGGACACACGCGGAGGAGCAAAAGATTCACGTGGAGGAGCAAGTGATTCACGCGGAGGAGCAAATGATTCACGTGGAGGTTACAGGGATTCACGCGGAGGAACAAATGATTCACGTGGTGGATACAAGGATTCACGCGGAGGAACAAATGATTCACGCGGAGGATCGAAAGATACACGTGGTGGATTCAAAGACTCACGCGGCGGGATGAAAGATTCACGTGGTGGATTCAAAGACTCTCGTGGTGGAAAAGATTCATATGGTGCTACGAAGGATTCTCGTGATCCTAAAAATGCTGTCCCTAAAAAAGAGAAGGAAAAACAACCTGATAAAATTGAAAAGTTTAATCGCTTAGAAAAAGAAAAAAAAGCAATGGCAAAAAGAGAAGAAGAGTTAATAAGAAATAAAGCAAAAGTTGCAGCAAAACCAGTTAAACCAGTTAAACGAGAAAATAATAAAAATTGGACCAAAGAATACGAAGAAGGTTTCATAGAGGATATTGACTTTACAGAAATCTTGTAAATAATAATATAAAAAAGATATTGCTGTATCAAATAAATATTTGATACAGCTTTTTAGCGTAAATTATTCTATAATATTTAAGATTGATAATATATACATATATTGCTATAATAAAGTTTATTAAAATACATTAACGAAGGGGAGAAATGAAGATGCCTTGGTGTCCAAAATGTAAGACAGAGTACGAAGATGGAATTAAAGAATGTGTAGATTGTAAAGAAGAATTAGTTGACGATTTAGAAGAAAGTAAAATTGAGTGGAGTCAACTAGCAGAAGGCGTAGAAGAACATATATCAAAGCTAGATGCATTTTTAAAATATAGTAATATAACTACTTTAGTAGAAACGATGGAAGAAAATAAGCTGAAAATCAGTGTTCTTGAAAAACAAGAAAAAGAAGCTAAAAAATTGTTTCAAGTGTTTAAGAAATCAACAGATGAAGAAAATCAAAAAAATGAGCCAACGGAAGAAATGTTCGAAGAGGATGATACACAAGCAGCCTCTGGAAATGTATATATGGATGAATTAGATAAAGTAAATGAAGTTAAGTCTTCCGCAAGTGCTTTTTTGTTTGTTGGAATAATAGGGTTTATAGCACTTACTGCTTGTGCCCTCGGCTTTATTGATTTAAATATGGAAGGATTCAATAAATATATGTTCTTTGGTGTTATGTATACCTTAATCATTGTATTTCTACTTATTGGTATTCAATCAGCATTGAAAGTTGGTTCAATGAAAAAAGCGGCTACTGTAGCAAAATCAAAAGAGGATGAGATTAAAGAATGGTTTATCAATAAGTATTCTGCATCCTTTATAGACGAAGATATTGAAGAAGTTGATGAAACAGAAAAGTACTTCCCAAGAGCAGCCAAAATAAAAGCTATTTTATTGGAAAGAGAACCAAACCTGTCAGTTGATCAAGTAGAGAAATATACTTATTATGTCATACGATAAGTAGGTATATAAAGTTTATGCCATACAGTAAAAAGTAAAATTTAATGAAATATAGCAAAAAGAAAACAGCACAAAGGACACATTATCATTCATGTGTCCTTTGTGCTGTCAGTTACATATTATTACTTAATTTTTTGTAAATTATATTGTAGTAAAATCATATTGATAAAAGCTCGTGCAGCATGAGAAAGTGGAATTTGATCACTATATGCAACTGCAATATAGCGTTCAGCAATTTCTTCCTGCATATTAATTATGAAAATATCATCAGCATCTTCTGGGATACAAAAATCAGGCATAAATGCAATACCAAGACCAATTCTAGCTAAATCTATTAATAAGTCATTGCTACTCAATTCAATTTCTGGTATTAGTTCTAATTTCTTCTCTCTAAATAGATCATGAATGTATTCGCTTGTTGTACTATTCTTATCAAGCATAAGAATTGGATATTCTTGAATGTCTTTTAATGCTAAAGATGAATTCTTGAGTTTGCTGTATCGATTACCAGCAATAAATCTTCTATTTGGGAAATTTGTTATAATAAAGTCAACAGACCCCTTTTCTAATAAAGAAACACATTCGATAGAAGTATTGTTCGTTACTTTTATGTGAACATTCGGATATTTCTCATGAAAAATCTTGAGGAAGGGCAAAAGTATATAGCGACATATTGTATCGCTGGCTCCAATTCTTAATTGTCCTCCATTTAATGTATGTGTTTCCATTAAATGATTTTCACCACGCATAATTAGGTTAACAGCAGGTTCGATATGCTTCAAGAGCATGTCCCCTTCTGGTGTAAGCTGAACCTTCTTGGTACTTCTTATAAATAAATGTTGATTTAGTTTTTTTTCAAGGACTTTAATTGATTGACTAACAGCTGATTGAGAAATGTATAGCTGTTTAGATGCCTCCGAAAAGCTAAGTGTCTTTGCTACAAAATAAAATACTTTGTAGTGTTCGTAATTTATATCCACAATATAAGCCTCCCTTATAATTACTATTAATATTTATAATTTTTATAATTAATTTTATCATGCTAATATATTCTTGTAAACAAAATGAATAGTGGGAACAATGAATAAATATAGCAAATAATGTATGGAGGACTTATAGATGAGTAACGTAAAGAGAATTTACATTGAGAAGAAAGCACCATATGCAGTAAAAGCAATGGAATTATATGATGAGATACACAGTTACCTAGGAATTAATAGCGTAACGAAAGTGAGAGAATTTATAAGATATGATATTGAGAATATATCAGAAGAAATATATAAGAAGGCTCTAGGAACCGTATTCTCAGAACCACCAATTGATGATTTATATGAAGAAGTGCTACCAGATTTATTTGGTGCATCTGTTTTTGGTGTTGAATTTTTACCGGGGCAGTTTGACCAAAGAGCAGATTCTGCAGAGCAATGTGTGAAGTTATTAAATGAAGAAGAAAATCCTACAATAAAAACAGCAACTATAAAAGTCATTGAAGGGAATATAACGAGTGAAGAGTTACTTAAGATTAAGAATTTCTGTATTAACTCAGTAGATTCAAGAGAAGCGAATAGTTCGAAACCAGCAACATTAATTACTGAATTTGAAGATCCAAAAGATATAGAAGTAATAGATGGGTTCATAAATTTCACAGATGATAAACTAAATGTTTTATATAGTAGTTTAAACCTTGCAATGACATATGCGGACTTTAAACATATTCAAGCATACTTTGCTAACGATGAAAAAAGAAATCCGACTATGACGGAAATTAGAGTGCTAGACACATATTGGTCTGATCATTGTAGACACACAACATTCTTAACAGAACTTAAGAATATTAGTTTTGAGGAAGGTTTTTACAACCAACCAATCGTAAATGCATATAATAAATATTTAGCTCACAGAGAAGAAGTATTTAAAGGCAGAGATGATAAATATGTATGTCTAATGGACATTGCACTTATGGCTATGAGAAAACTTAAAAAAGATGGAAAGTTAGAAGACTTAGAGCAATCAGAAGAAATCAATGCATGTAGTATTGTGGTTCCAGTTGAGATAGATGGGTTAGAACAAGAATGGTTAATAAGTTTTAAAAATGAAACACACAATCATCCAACTGAAATTGAGCCTTTTGGAGGAGCAGCAACTTGTCTTGGCGGTGCAATTCGTGACCCATTGTCAGGCCGTTCTTATGTTTATCAGGCAATGCGAGTAACAGGTGCGTCAGATCCAACAGTGCCAGTAAGTGATACGTTATCAGGTAAATTACCACAAAGAAAAATATCAACAGGAGCAACAAAAGGGTATAGTTCATACGGTAACCAAATTGGTCTTGCAACTGGATATGTAAATGAAGTATACCATCCTAACTATGTAGCTAAAAGAATGGAAATTGGTGCTGTAATCGGTGCTTCTCCTAGGGAAAATGTTATTCGAGAAACATCTGACCCAGGAGATATCATTATTTTACTTGGAGGGCGAACAGGCCGCGATGGTTGTGGGGGTGCAACCGGATCTTCAAAAGTTCACACGGAAGAATCAATATCAACATGTGGAGCAGAAGTTCAAAAAGGAAATGCTCCAACCGAAAGAAAGATTCAGAGATTATTTCGAAAAGAAAAAGTTAGTAAGCTAATAAAAAAATGTAACGATTTCGGTGCTGGTGGCGTTTCCGTAGCAATTGGAGAACTAGCAGAAGGGCTACACATATTCTTAGATAAATTACCTAAAAAATATGCAGGTCTAGATGGAACAGAACTATCAATCTCAGAATCACAAGAGAGAATGGCGGTAGTAATTGATCCAAAAGACGTAAAGGAGTTCTTAGTATATGCAGATGAAGAAAACCTTGAAGCGGTAGAAGTTGCAGTCGTTACAAAAGAACCAAGGCTTGTTATGATTTGGAGAGATAAGACTATTGTTGATATAAATAGAGCATTCCTTGATACAAATGGAGCACATTTAGAAGTTGATATTGAAGTTAAGCTACCAGCAGAACAAGACAACTATTTTAATAATGTTAAGGCTGAAGTATCAAAAGAAGAAGCAATATCGAAAGCAAATACAAATAACGTAAAATCAGATATTACAAATAAGTGGTTAGAACTATTAAGCGACCTAAATGTTTGCTCACAAAAAGGTATGGTAGAACATTTTGATAGCTCAATTGGTGGTGGAACAGTATTGATGCCATATGGTGGAAAATATCAATTGTCACCGATTCAAACAATGGTTTCAAAGCTTCCTGTGTTAAATGGAGCTACTGATACTGTTACTATGATGAGTTATGGATTTGATCCATTTCTAAGCAGTTGGAGTCCGTTCCACGGGGCAATTTACGCAATTATTCACTCAGTGTCTAAGATTGTTGCAACTGGCGGGAATTTTTCAAAGATTAGATTTACATTCCAAGAGTATTTTAAACGCCTTGGAGTAGATAAAACAAGATGGAGTGAACCATTTGCTGCATTACTTGGTGCATATGAAGCGCAAATTGGATTAGGATTACCTTCAATTGGTGGTAAAGATAGTATGTCAGGTACCTTCAATGATATTGATGTACCTCCAACACTAGTATCTTTTGCAGTTGACGTTGCGAGTCATAAGAATATAATTTCTCCAGAATTCAAACAAGCTGGAAATAAAGTAGTATTATTCCAAATAGAAAAAGATGAATTCGACATACCTGTATTTGAACAATTGAAGAAGGTATATGCTAATATTACAAAACTGATTGAAGAAAAGAAAATTATTTCAGCGTATGCAATCGGATATGGTGGAATAGCAGAAGCAGTAAGTAAAATGGCGTTTGGTAATAAATTTGGAGTTAAGATAAATGACACAATAAGTGAAGAATCATTATTTGCAAAATCATATGGAAATATAGTAGCAGAAGTACCATCAGATGTGGTTAGTAGCTTAGATGCTATTGAAATAGGTAATATTACAATTGAACAAGTATTCAATTATAAAAACGCGTCAATATCAATGGATGAGGCGATAGCTGCTTGGTCAAATACGCTAGAAGAAGTTTACCCTACTGTATCAAATACAAAAGAAACGAACCTAAAAACACAGGAATTTAATTCAAATAGAATCTATATAGCTTCTAATAAAATCGCAAAGCCTAAAGTATTTATACCAGTATTCCCAGGGACTAACTGTGAATATGATTCAGCAAGAGCATTTGAAGCAGCAGGGGCAGTAGCAGATATTAGAGTATTCAAGAATTTAACACCAGATAATATTAGAGATTCGGTTGATATATTTGAAGAAGCTATAAGAACAAGCCAAATCATTATGTTCCCAGGTGGATTTAGTGCTGGGGATGAACCAGATGGATCTGGTAAATTTATAGCAACAGCTTTTAGAAATGAAAGATTAAAGGAAGCTGTCCTTGATCTATTATATAAACGCGATGGTCTTGCACTCGGCATTTGCAATGGGTTCCAAGCTCTTATCAAATTAGGTCTTTTACCATACGGGGATATCATTCAACAAACGGATAATTCACCAACCTTAACGATGAACACAATTGGAAGACATATTTCAAAGATGATTCATACAAAAATAACTTCAAATGATTCACCATGGCTTTCAAAATGCAAGGTTGGAGATATTCATGTAACTCCGATATCACATGGTGAAGGAAGATTTGTAGCGAACGATGAATGGATTAAGAAGCTATTTGAGAATGGGCAAGTGGCAACTCAATATGTTGACCTAGATGGTGCTCCATCAATGAATGAAGTTTATAATCCAAATGGTTCTTACTATGCAATAGAGGGTATCACGAGCCCTGATGGAAAAATTCTTGGAAAGATGAGCCATTCAGAACGTAAAGGAACAGCCGTTGCAATCAATATAGTTGGAAACAAAGATCAGTATATATTTGAATCTGGGGTGGAGTATTTTAAATAGATATTAGAATAAAATGAAACGTCTACAAATGAACACGAATAGGGCAAGACCTAGCATTTCTAAAAAAATTATGTTATAATCTACCTAATTAAATGAAACGAGGTATATTTATGTCTAATTTTTGGCTTAAGATAATAGCAGTAGTAACTATGCTGATTGACCACGCAGGATTCCTTCTATTCGATAATTTAGTTGCACTTAGGATTATAGGTAGGCTTGCATTTCCAATATACGCATTCTTGCTTACAGAGGGCTATAAGAAGACAAGTAACAAGAAGAAGTATTTACTCAGAATTGGTTTATTTGCTCTAATTTCTGAGATACCATTTAATTTGGCACTGTTTTATTCACCAAGTACTTTGTCCGGTTATAGTTTATCTCAAACATACATCTCTCAAAATATTTACTTCACGTTATTTATTGGATTACTTGCAATTATGATTTATGAATATTTTATAGATAAACATATTAAAGAATATGCTATGTCTACTTTAATTGGGGCTTTTCTTATAGCAACATTTGCTATGACTGATTACGGATGGTATGGTATAGCAATGATTTTTATTTTCCACCTATATAAAAAGGGAAATATAAAACTAATTATAGGGCTTTTAATTATCAATTCCTTAATGGCTTTTGTTGGACGTGATTATATTCAAAGTTTTTCATTGTTAGCATTGTTTCCAATATTTTATTATAATGGGAACAAAGGTTATTCTAGCAAATGGTTGCAGTACGCATTCTATGCATTTTATCCACTTCACTTACTTGTATTATTTTTATTTAAATAAGACAAACTATGACTTAGTGTGTTTTTTATGAATATAAACTTATTTTCATTCATAATATATATACGAAAGTGGGTGATTTGTTGAAGAATTTAAAGTATTTAAATTTATTATTTCTCATCGTTTTATGGGGTGCGAATATATTTGCAGCGATAAATGGTTTCTTTGATAATGATGGAGCGGAACAAGCTATAATTACACCAGCTAGTTATACGTTTTTAATATGGATTTTAATTTACTTATTACTAACAGGGTTTGTTTTATTTCAATTTAGTAGAGAAGGTAAAAATAATATCAAAGTGAAGAAAATTGACTGGTTGTTTATTATTTCAGTTTTACTTAATGTAATGTGGTTGTATATATGGGAAAATAAAAACTATATACTTTCTATTATAATTATTTTTGTATACTTCGTTATTTTAATGAACATATATATAACGTTAGAACCAGAAAGAAAAACATATAGCAAAAACGAAATGATTTTTGTAAAATTACCTTTTTCAATAAATTTTGCTTGGGTAACACTTGCAATGGCGGTAAACATTGCGAATGTACTAAAATATTATGGCATACTAGGTTCAAATGAAATAATGATTAGTATTGGATTACTAGGTATTGTAGGATTTATTACTTATATGAACTTCAAAAAAACGAGGGATTGGGCATATGTAGCCACAATTGCTTGGGGATTTGTTGGAATTCTTGTAAATGTAATAAGCAGTTGAATATATCTAAAATAGTAAAGGCGGCCGCAATTATTGCGACTGCCTTGTATTATTTTTATTCGAAATGATCTGAACTAAAACGAGCAGCAATTGGATCGTATAAATCTATTTTACAGTAGGCATCATTTGAAAAGTGTTTGCAGTTGGTACAGGATTGATGTTCGTCTCCTACGTTCATGAGAGAGTCTAGTAGTTTCATTTTATATTGAGAACAGTTATCTGCAACTAAAGAATACATATCTGAACTTGACCTCATTTAATCTCCCCTTTCGTATCTTCAAAATTATTTAAAAACAACATTCCTGGATTCTGAACATCCATATTAGTTGAAGGTCGAATTTGATAAAAAATCAAATCCAAAGGGTCGTGAAAGGTGTTAACAGGTCTTGGAAAATGTAATTTTTCTTTTTTTGAACTTGAATAAGCTTTCAAAGTAATTCCTCCTTATATACTTATTGCATCAAATATTATGTGGAAAATATATAAAGAATATACATTATAAAGAGTATGAAAATATGGATAAAACACTTTGCGAAATAATAAAGGCTACTGAAAAAACTAAATTTTTTCAGTAGCCTCCATATTTATACGTTTAAAAAATTAAAACTCTAATTCGGATAATTAAGATTTTTATCTGTGATGCAATACAAAGTATATTTTAAATATTTTTCGGCAAGATATTTGGCCATTCCTAGATTTAAGTCAAGGTAATTTCCACAATCTTTAGCAGTAGCACCAGGAATATCACCAGTAAAATCACGGACAAATTCAAACATTTCTGTAACAATCTTAATAACGTCATTTGAAGTATAATCGCCTGATAGAATTAAGTAAAAACCTGTTCTACATCCCATAGGACCAAAATAAATAGTTTTATTCGTATAGGATGGATGATTTCTCAAGAATGTCGCCCCAATGTGTTCTATCGTGTGAATCTCGGCTGTATTCATAACAGGCTCAAGATTTGGAACAGTCATTCTAAGATCAAATGTTGTGATTGTATCTGAGCCTAAATAATCTTTTCTTGAAACGTAAATTCCGGTTAGTAAATCCAAATGATTAACAGTAAAGCTATCAATTTTCTTCATATTACACCTCTAATCTACTATTTTGTACCAAATATTCTATCTCCAGCATCACCAAGACCAGGCACAATATATCCATGTTCGTTTAATTTTTCATCTAAACAACCAATGTATACACTAACATCTGGATGTTCTTTACATAATCTATCTAAACCTTCTGGAGCAGCGATAATTGACATTAACTTAATATTTGAACATCCACGTTGCTTAATAAAATTTATGGCAGCTGATGCAGAACCACCAGTTGCAAGCATTGGATCAAGTAAAATAACTTGTCTTTGATCTACATCTTCAGGAAGTTTACAGTAATATTCATGTGGTTCTAATGTATCGTGATCACGGTAAAGCCCAATATGACCAACTCGTGCTGATGGAACTAATGCAAGAAGGCCATTAACCATTCCAAGACCGGCACGTAATATTGGTACGATAGCAAGTTTCTTACCTGCTAGCATCTTTACTTTTGTTGTTGTAATAGGTGTAGTAATCTCTACTTCGTGTACTGGTAAATCACGTAATGATTCATAGCCCATTAGAGTAGCTATTTCTTCTATTAATTCACGGAATTCCTTACTTGCAGTATTAACATCTCTTAAAATTGAGATTTTATGATGTATGAGTGGGTGATCAAAAATTGTTACGTTTTTCATATTATATCGCTTCCTTTTTATTTTTTTTTATATTACTCGGCATCAGGGACATTAGGTAAAAAAATGTTTGCGATTACACCAATAAGAACAGCTATAAATAAGCCAGAGAATGTAATTGAAACAGTACCAACATTTATTAGTATACCACCTAATGAGCCAATTCCAAGGCCAAACACTAAAATAAGTGCAACTATTATTAGATTACGGCTATGTGTGAAGTCAAGATTAGATTCTGCAAGAGTTCTAATACCGATAGCAGCGATCATACCAAATAATACTATTTCAACGCCGCCTTTTACTGGGTTTGGTATAGTTTGCAAAACAGCTCCAAATTTCCCTATGAAACCTAATAATATTGCTATTACAGCAGTTATTCTTAACAAGACAGGGTTGTAATTCTTTGTAGTTGCTAATACACCTGTATTCTCTGAGTAAGTTGTATTTGGAGGTCCACCAACTAAGCCGGCAAACATTGTAGCAAGTCCATCACCTAAAAGTGTTCTGTGTAAGCCTGGATCTTTAAAGAAATCTTTTTTACATACTGCACCATTTGTAGTGATGTCACCAATATGTTCCATAAAAGTTACTAAAGCTATAGGGGCTATTGAAAGAATAATACTCCAATCGAATTTAGGAAGTGAGAAGAAAGCAACGCCGTTAGAATCTAATGTCTTGAATGGAATGTTGAACCAATCTGCATTTGTAATCGCTGAGAAATCCATTGTATATATACCGAAAAGGTGAAGAATTACACAGAGTAAATATCCAGACGCTATTCCTATTAGAATAGGCACTAATTTGAAGAAACCTTTTGCAAATACAGAAGCAATAACAACAACTGCTAATGTGAATAATGCAATACCTATGTTTATAAGAGTTGTACCAGACAGTGTCTCTGATAAATTTGCCCAATTTGTACTGTCATTTATAGCAGTTGAGGATAATCCAATACCGATAACTACTATTACAGGACCAGTTACAACAGGAGGAAAGAATTTTTTCATTCTGTCTGAACCTACTAAATAAGCTAAGAGTGAAAATAATAAGTAAACCATACCGGCAGCTATTATACCACCTTGAGCAAGAGGAACATTTTCAGGAACAACTATGCCTTCTGGTTTAACGATAGCGGTGATTGCAGCTAGGAAAGCAAATGAAGAGCCTAAGAATACAGGAACTTTGAATTTAGTTACTGCGTGGAACATTAGAGTTCCAATTCCTGCAGTTACTAGTGCTAATGCAGGATTAAGACCTGTCATAAGTGGAACTAGTACGGTTGCACCGAACATTGCAAATAAATGTTGGATGCTAAGAAGGTAGTCACGTGGTTTAAGGTTTTTCATTGGTAGATCCTCCGTTTTTTTAGTTTTTTTTTTCAAATAACTATAGACAAAACGCCTATTCATCACTACAGATCCGCTTTTGGGCAAAAAAAATTTGCTATTTTTGGGCAAAAAAAATTTGCCGTGAACTTATCTTTTATATTTTATCAGAAGGCACAATAGATTACAAGTAAAATTTAAAATAAATATTAAATATAGAAAGAACTACCCGCAAAAAAGATAGCTCTTCCTATATTATAACTTAATATTGTAACAATCGAATAAAATGATATGCCTCACGAAGGAGATGATCCGCATAAAGAGGAATCATTAAAGCTTTCACTTTACATTCAATAAGGCCGCGAGTAATATGCGCTTTTAATTCACTAAGTGCAATCGTTTCAGTAAGAGTTGCATCCCCAGCAGGAACAACAATATTATCTCCTGGAACGAGATAGCTATCTGTTATTGCAGTAAATAGTTTGGAAAAATCATCTGCTTCATTAAACAAAGCCATTTCAGAAGGGTCCAATAATCCTCGGATTGCTTTCGCGTGATCTAACATAAGATGTGCCCAGAAATATTCTTTCTCAGGGGATATAGTCATTTGAGGTGTTTCTCTCCTTTGAAGACTTGTTAATATAGTAACGTATTCTCGAGCTTCTTCGAGAACATGCTCTAGAACTGCAGTATACAATGAAGTAATTAACCAGCAGGATACTTGATTATTGTATAATCCAGTTTTAAAGCTTATAAACTGATCCATTAATGTAAGAATACTTTGATTCAATAATGAAACATCTTGTTCTTTTGCAGCAGTTGCAACTGAATATTGAGTTAATGGTTCAATGTTAGTAGTTTGAAGTATTAAATTTCTATTAATATCGATATCAGTAAATTGCATTGTTAAACGCTCTGCCTCATCTGTAAACCGTGTGTAGAATTCTCCTGAAAGCAATGATTCCTTTGAAACAGAAGCATTTGCAAGAATAATTGTAGATGCTAGTAATTGCTCAAATTGTTGTTTAAAACGATCAGCTTCTTGTGCGAGACGAATTTCCGGAGCAGGTAGAGCATTTTCAATAAAAATTGCATGGTCTTTCATTATTCGTAACCAGAAAAGATTATTTTCTAGAGACAGTCTTATGAATTCCTCTCTTGATAGCATATTAACACTCCTTAATATATAGATACTAATATTTTATGCTAGCCAAATAGTAATATTCTAATAAAGCTTAAATATAGTAAATAACAACTACATGCTGTAGCTTATAAATATTTATTGATAATATGGGACAAACTTATATAGTTCAGTGATATGCCTATATAGACCCATTTTTTTACATGATGTAAATGTATAATTATTAACTAAAATAAGTAAATGTAAAATTTATAGATATCAATAAAATGATATTGATAAGTAAAGTTATTAAAAATTTTATCAAAATAGGTAAATTTTTATAGTAAAATAAAATAATTTTACGAAAAATATAACTTGAATTATTAATCATACAATACGTAGTTAAGATGTCTATATCTGTGGGTAATGCAAAATACGATTGACAAATATAAATCAATCTAGTATACTCTGCTATAATGTGTTAAGTATTAATTTTTATTCTTATCACGATTAGAGCCTTTTTATTTTTAATAATGCTTTGATACTCAAAGTATTATTTAGTAGTCATTTAACGATTTTGTTTGCTAACAGATGCTTTGATATTCAAAGTACTATTTATACAGAGAATATTATAATAATGTAGTAAGGAGGGGTTTTATGAAGAATACGAATGAAGTAATAAATGGGTTGATCGTAAATATGTTTAACAACCTATTAGTTATTGAGAAGAATTCTTTAGCAGCAACAGAACATAAAGACCTTACGATGACAGAGTGGCATGTATTAGAACAAATAGGACTGACAAGGAAAACAATGACGGAAGTTGCCAACCAACTTAAGATAACAGTTGGAACTCTTACGACAACGATAAATAGATTGGTAAAAAAAGATTATGTAACAAGAAATCAAGCCGTTGACGATAGACGGTTTGTTTATATTGAACTAACTAGAAAGGGACAGTTAGCTTTTAAAGAGCATGAACTGTTCCATAAAAACATGGTCAAAAGTGTAGTCGATAAACTTGATGAAAGTGATAATGAAGTTCTAATTAATTCAATCGATAAGCTTACTCAATTTTTCAAACAGCAATACAAAGATCAAATTATTCCTTAAATTATTATAGTAATATATTTGGTAAAAAGTTAAAAGTTTAGGAGAAAAGTTATGTATGGTGTTAGATTAGATGGCTTGGGAAAATCAATTCCAAATCTTGATATTACAAATGAATATTTAGCAACGATGGTTGAAACTTCAGATGAATGGATTCAAACACGAACTGGGATTAAATCTAGACGTATTGCAGTCGAAGAAAGTACTACAAGTTTAGCTATAAATGCGGCAAAACAAGCACTTGAAAATAGTGGCTTGGAACCAAAAGACATTGAACTTGTAATAGTTGCAACAGTAAGTCCAGATATGGCTATGCCTAGTACTGCCTGTGTAGTGGCTGAGAATTTACAAATAGAAAATGCAATCTGCTTTGATTTAACAGCTGCATGTAGTGGATTTATATATGCATCAGAGGTTGCAACGTCTTTTATTAAACTAGGGAATTATAAAAATGCCTTAGTTATTGGAGCAGAAGTATTAAGCAAAATGGTTGATTGGCAAGATAGAGGTACTTGTATTCTCTTTGCAGATGGTGCAGGCGCTGCAATCTATAAAAGATCGGATGAAAATAATATCATCGGATTTAGTAATAAGAGCGATGGAAAAGGTAGTCAATTAATTCGCTTAGCTAATATACCACACAGTAACTCATTTTCAAAGGCCGAAGAAGTAGAAAGACATATTCAAATGGATGGGCAAGCTGTTTACAAATTTGCAACAACAGCAGTACCTAAAAATATTATTGAATTACTCGAGAAAGAAAATTATAGATTAGAGGATGTAGATTGGTTTGTACTACACCAAGCAAATGCAAGAATTATCGACAGCGTAGCGAAGAGATTGAAGGTAAGCCTTGATAAATTTTTTATGAATGTTTCCGAATATGGAAACACATCAGCAGCAAGTATTCCAATAGCACTATATGATGCCAAACATTTATTTAAAAAGGGTGATAAAATAATATTATCTGGATTTGGTGCAGGACTTACATGGGGAAGTATGTTGTTGATATGGGGTTAAATCATTAGTTTGTATCCAAGGGCAAATAGCCGTTTAGGATAAATAAAATGTAAAATTGCGAAAAAGAGCAATAGCAGAATAATTGGAGGATTTAAAAATGGTATTAGAAAAAGTAATAGCAATAGTAGTTGACAAATTAGGTGTAGATGCTGGAGAAGTTAAGTTAGAATCATCTTTCCGTGATGATTTAGGAGCTGATTCACTCGATTTATTTGAAGTAATTATGTCAATGGAAGAAGAATTCAACATAACAATTGAAAATGAAGACGCAGAAAAAATAATTACAGTTGAAGATGCAGTAAAATATATTCAAGAAAGACAATAAATAGATTGAATTAGGAAAGTAATTGCCACTCTTGCCTCCACAATATATGAAAATTGTTCGCGTCTAACAGACACAAGTGTCTGCTATTCACGTACAAATTTCACATATTGTGTATTCAAAGGAAAAACATTGTGTAAATACTTATCTTAAAATTTGGAAAACAACCATGGAAACCTATAGTTTGGTGCAATTACCTATGATTCAATAAACGTTTTACAGGAGGGAAAAATACAATGAAAACAATTACGGATTTGCTTAATATAGAATATCCTATATTTCAGGGTGGTATGGCTTGGATTGCGGATGCTAGTATCGCAGCTGCAGTATCAAATGCTGGTGGACTTGGTATAATAGCAGCTGGGAATTTGGTGTAAATGTTATGTTGCTTAGTCCATTTGCGGATGAAGTAGCACAAATTGTAGCCGATGAAGGTGTAGAAGTAGTAACAACTGGGGCAGGTAACCCAGGTAAATATATGGAGCTTTGGAAATCAAAAGGAATTAAAGTTATTCCTGTTGTACCTTCCGTTGCAATAGCAAAAAGACTTGAACGTCTAGGAGCTGATGCACTTATTGCAGAAGGTTGTGAATCAGGCGGACATATTGGAGAAATTACAACTATGGCACTCGTACCTCAAGTTGTCGACGCAGTAAGCATTCCTGTTATAGCAGCAGGTGGTATCGCTGATGGAAGAGGATTTGCAGCAGCATTGATGCTTGGCGCAAAAGGAGTTCAAATTGGTACTCGTTTCTTAGTTGCAACAGAATGTAATGTACATCAATCATATAAAGATAAAGTATTAAAAGCAACGGATATTGAAACTGCTGTAACAGGTAGACCTACAGGACATCCAGTTAGAGCTCTTAAGAATCAACTTACACGAAAATTCATGCAAGCTGAGAAGGCTGGAGCAACACCAGAAGAATTAGAAGAACTTGGAAAAGGTGCTTTATATAGAGCGGCGATTCAAGGAGATTCATTAAATGGGTCATTATTA
Organism: Clostridiales bacterium; assembly: GCA_029256575.1. Taxonomy (GTDB): domain Bacteria; phylum Bacillota; class Clostridia; order Lachnospirales; family JAQSXR01; genus JAQSXR01. The sequence continues at coordinate 19,325 of JAQSXR010000040.1, forward strand.
GCTGGTCAAATTGCAGGGTTAGTGAATAAAGAACAAAGTGCAAAAGAAATAATAGATGAATTTATGAAAGAACTGAAAGAAATAGTAGCGGATAGAAGTAAAAATATATTATAGATATAATAGGTGGTGCAAAGTGAAAATAGCAGTATTATTCCCAGGGCAAGGCGCTCAATATGTAGGTATGGGCAAAGAGATATATAATCAATGTAATGAAAGCAAAGAAATATTTGATAAAGCAGCTCAAACACTAAGCTGGGACGTCAGAGAAGTTTGTTTTGAAGATAAAGATGATAAAATCAACCAAACTCGCTATACTCAGGCATCACTGTTTACAACAAACATAGCTATTTACGAAGCACTAAAATCAAAAGGACTTCAAATTGATGCAGTACTTGGTTTTAGCTTAGGTGAATATAGCGCAATATATGCAAGTGGATCTCTTTCATTTGAGCAAACATTAGAATTAGTAGAAAAAAGAGCTGTTTTTATGGAAAATTGTGCAACGAATAATCCTGGCGGGATGTCTGCTGTATTGGGTATTGATGTTGCAAAAATAGATGAAATTTGTAAAATGGTAACAAATGAAAGTTACTATGTTGCAGTAGCAAATGATAACTGCGAGGGGCAAGTAACCATTTCAGGTATAAAAGAAGGCGTAGAAAAGGCTTCCATATTGCTGAAAGAAGCAGGAGCAAAAAGAGTTTTACCACTTCAAGTAAGTGGAGCTTTCCATAGCAATTTAATGGAAGGGGCAGCTGATAATATGAAAGTTGAAGTTGCAAATATTAATTTTGCGAACCCAATTTGTCCTATTATTAGTAATGTAACAGCAAAGGAAATGAATTCTGCACAAGAGATAATAGAAAACATTCCAATGCAAATTATGAAAGGTGTTCGTTTTAGAGAAAGCATGTTGTATCTAGCCGAACAAGGCTTTGATACTTTTATTGAAGTAGGACCTAAACGTACATTGAGCAATCTAGTGAAGAAAATACTACCTGAGGCTCAAACATTACAAGTGGAAGATCCAAATGGTATCGAAAATATAATGCAAGAGATTGGAGAAAACCAATGCTAAAAGACAAAGTTGCTGTAATTACTGGTGGTACAAGAGGAATAGGGAAAGAAATTGCACGAGTGTATGCAAGTAATGGAGCAAAAGTGGTAATCAATTACGTAAGTGAACGAAGTGCCGAAGATGCTGAAAAATTAGTTGCACAAATACAAGAAGCTGGTGGAATTGCTTGTTCCTTTCGAGCAGATATAAGTAATTTTGAACAAGCAAAGACTTTAATGGATTTTGCAAAAGATGAATATGGTGGAATTGATATTCTTGTAAATAATGCAGGAATTACGAAGGATATGTTGTTATTAAGAATGACAGAAGATGAATTTGATAAAGTTATTTCGGTTAATCTAAAAGGAGTATTTAATTCTACAAAAAATGCTCTAAGAACTATGCTTAAATCAGGAGGAAGTATTATCAATATGACTTCTGTTGTAGGAATAACAGGTAATGCTGGACAGGCGAATTATGCAGCATCAAAAGCAGGTGTAATTGGTTTTACAAAATCGATAGCGAGAGAATACGCCGGGAAGAATATAAGAGTAAATGCAATTGCTCCCGGATTTATTGAAACTGACATGACAAATGTATTATCAGATAATACGAAGGAAGGTATCCTAGATTCAGTACCGATGAAGAGATTAGGGACGCCGGAAGAAGTGGCAAATGTTGCTCTATTTTTAGCAAGTAACCTTTCAAATTATGTGACAGGTGAAGTGATTAAAGTAGACGGCGGAATGGCAATGTAGAGGAGGATAAAAAGATGAATAATAGGGTCGTTATTACAGGAATGGGTGTTGTATCACCAGTTGGAAATGATCTTACAACATACTGGAACAATTTGAAAAATGGAGTATGTGGTATAAAAGAATTACCAGAGGATCGAAGAGTAGAAGGACTAAACGTATTTGTAGCTGGACTTGTTACGGATCTAGATGTTGAAAAGTACATTGATAGAAAAGAACAAAGAAGAATAGCAACTTTTTCTCAATATGCAATCTATGCGAGTAAAGAAGCTTTGACAGATTCAAAGCTTGATATGGAAAAAGAAGATCCAACTAGAGTTGGAGTTATAATAGGTTCTGGTGTAGGTGCATTAGGGAATATAGAAGAAGAAGCACTTAAATTAAGAGATAAAGGGCCAAAGAGAGTTTCTCCTTTCTTCGTGCCTATGACAATAGTAAATATGGCAGCAGGAAATGTATCCATCTATACAGGAGCAAAAGGAATCTGTTCAACCGTTGTTACGGCTTGTGCGACAGGAACTCATGCAATTGGGGAAGCATTTTATGCTTTAAAAAATGGAATCAATGATGTAATTATGGCTGGTGGAGCAGAAAGTTGCATTACACCACTTGGAATGGCAGGATTCAATGCACTTACAGCCCTTACGAATACAACGGATCCAAATAGAGCTTCTATACCTTTTGATAAAGAACGTAGTGGTTTTGTAATGGGTGAAGGAGCAGGAGTGTTGGTTATGGAAACACTTGAGCATGCAAAGAATAGAGGAGCACATATATATGCTGAGGTAGTTGGCTACGGTGCAACTGGTGATGCTTATCATATTACTTCTCCATCTCCAGACGGAGAGGGTGCTGCAAGAGCAATGAAATTAGCATTAGATGGTGCGAATATTGAACCTAGTGAGATAGATTATATCAATGCACATGGAACAAGTACTCCATATAACGATAAAACAGAAACTTTGGCAATGAAACTAGTATTTGGAGAAGATACGAAAGTTGCAATTAGTTCAACTAAGTCAATGACTGGACATCTACTTGGCGCAGCAGGAGGAATTGAAGCAATTGCAATCGCGAAAGCGTTAGAAGATGGTTTTATTCCAGCTACAATCGGATATCAAGTTGAAGATGAAAATTGTTCTTTGAACTATGTACCGAATGTAGGAATAGAACAAAATGTAAAATATGCTATGAGCAATTCTTTAGGCTTTGGTGGTCATAATGCAAGTATTATATTTAAGAAATGGGAGGATCAATAAATGGATACTCAAATAGTAAAAGATTTAATTCAAGAATTCAAAGCAGCAGACTTAACAAAATTAAGTCTTAAGTGTGAAGGCTTTGAAATTTGTTTTGAAAAAGAAGGTAAGAATGCACAAATAGCAACACAAGTTGCCAATAAAGTAGAAGTACAAGATAATAATGGGCAAATTTGTGTGAAGGAAACAATAAAAGAAGAAATTAAAGATACTGATAAAAAATATATTACGTCTCCAATGGTTGGTACTTTCTATGCTTCTAGTACACCAAATGGGAAACCTTTTGTAAGTGTAGGATCAAAGATTAAAAAAGGCGATCCTATATGTATCATTGAAGCGATGAAGTTAATGAATGAATTACAAGCAGAAGTTGACGGAGAGATATTAGAAGTATTAATTAAAAACGATGAAATGGTAGAGTTCGGTCAACAACTTTTCGTTATAGGATAAGGAAGGATTAATATTATGTTGAATGTGAAAGAGATAATGGAAATAATACCTCATAGATATCCCTTTTTACTAGTTGATAAAGCTGAGATATTAGAAGGTTGTACCGGTGGAATAGGATATAAGAATGTTACGATGAATGAGCCATTCTTCCAAGGTCATTTTCCAGGAGAGCCAGTAATGCCAGGAGTCTTAATTATTGAGGCACTTGCTCAAGTAGGTGCATTAGTATTGTTATCTCAAGAAGCTTTTAAAGGTAAAATTGCGTATTTTGGTGGGATTAAAGAAGCTAAATTTAGAACAAAAGTATTACCAGGGGATACATTAAGATTAGAATGTAATATTATTAAGCAAAGAGGTCCTATAGGAATCGGGAAAGCAATTGCAACAGTAGATGGTAAGATAGCCTGTGAGGCAGAGCTTACATTTGCAATCGGATAGGTAAAGGAGGTTGGTCTTGTGTTAAAAAAAGTACTTATTGCTAATAGAGGTGAAATAGCTGTCCGTGTTATCAGGGCTTGCCAAGAGATGGACATAGAAACAGTTGCAGTATACTCGACAGCAGATAAAGAAGCTTTACATGTTAAGCTTGCAGATGAATCTGTATGTATTGGAGCACCATCACCTAAAGATAGTTATTTGAATATGGAAAGAATTATGAGCGCAGCAATACTAACGGGTGCAGATGCAATTCATCCTGGTTTTGGATTCCTTTCAGAAAACTCAAGATTTGCCGGAATGTGTAATGAATGTGGAATTAAATTTATTGGACCTTCTTCTGAAATGATTGACCTTATGGGAGATAAATCAAAAGCAAGAGAAATGATGGTAGCTGCAGGGGTTCCTGTTGTTCCAGGTTCTGATGGTAAGATAACAGATATGGATGTTGCGAAAGAATTAGCGATCAAGATAGGCTATCCTGTTATGCTTAAGGCGTCAGCTGGCGGCGGCGGAAGAGGAATGCGTATTGTTTGGAAAGAAGAAGAAATAGAAAATGCTTTTGATTCTGCTAGTACAGAAGCTTTGAACGCTTTTGGGGATGGAAGTATGTACATGGAAAAATATATTGAGAATCCAAGACATATAGAATTTCAAATCATCGGTGATTCAAAAGGAAATGTTGTTCACTTAGGCGAGAGAGATTGCTCCTTACAACGTAGACATCAAAAAGTTTTAGAAGAAGCACCTTCACCTTTTTTAAGTGAAACACTTCGTAAGCAAATGGGTGATTTTGCAATAAAAGCTGCGAAATCAGTTAATTATGAAAATGCAGGAACGATTGAGTATATCGTAGATAAAAACCAACGTTTTTACTTTATAGAGATGAATACAAGAATACAAGTTGAACATCCAATAACTGAAATGGTAACAGGGATTGACTTGATTAAAGAGCAAATTAAAGTAGCTTCCGGCGAAAGTCTTAGTTTTACACAAGATGATATCGTTTTAAAGGGTCATGCGATAGAGTGTAGAATTAATGCAGAGAATCCAAATAAGGGTTTTCGCCCAAGTGCAGGTAACATTAACATGATACATTTTCCAGGTGGTCGTGGAGTTAGAACGGAAGCCGCTATATATCAAGGATATACAGTTCCTCCATTCTATGATTCAATGCTTGCCAAGATAATCACTTATGCTGCTACGAGAGAAGAAGCAATAAAGATTATGGAAAGAGCATTAGCTGAATTAGTCATTGAAGGTATTGATACCAATATATATTTTCAATATCAATTGATAGGACAAGAGGCTTTTAAAGACGGTAATTTTGATACTTCCTATATTGAGAAGAATTTAGACGCGATTTTAGAAAAGGGAGTTGATATAAATGTTGGATAATCTTATAAAAAAGACGAAGAAATGTGATAAACCAATTACAAAAAAACGTGATATTCCAGATGGTATTTTTTATCAATGTCCTAAATGTAAGAAGAGCATATATAAATTAGACTTAAGGCAAGGTGCAGGAGTTTGTCCTCATTGTAATTATTATTATCCAGTTTCCCCTAAGAATAGAATAAACATTACAGTAGATAAAGGTAGCTTTAGGGAATTAGATGTTAACGTTACAAGTGTAAATCCACTTGATTTCCCTGAATATGAAGATAAGATCGAGACTTACAAATATAAGACAGAGCAAAATGAAGCGGTAATTACAGGTAGAGCTAAGATAGAAGGTCGTAATATTATTATTGCGGTTATGGATTCAAGATTTATGATGGGAAGTATGGGTAGTGCTGTTGGTGAAAAGATTACGAGAGCCATCGAATACGCAACCGTTCATAAACTACCATTAATTATTTTTACAGCATCAGGTGGCGCAAGAATGCAAGAAGGAATACTTTCTTTGATGCAAATGGCTAAAACAAGTAGCGCACTCGCAAAACATGATGATGCAGGGTTACTTTATGTTGTAGTACTTACAGATCCAACAACAGGAGGAGTTACTGCGAGCTTTGCAATGCTTGGAGATATAATTCTTGCTGAAGAAGGTGCGTTAATTGGATTTGCTGGAAGAAGAGTTATTGAGCAAACACTAAAGCAAAAGCTTCCTCAAGACTTCCAAAGTGCGGAATTCTTATTAGACCATGGAATGATTGATAGTGTTGTAAAAAGAGATGAAATAAGGACAGTTTTAGATCGCATATTGAGACTCCATTCTAAGGAGGATAAAAAATAATGAGCCAAACAATTGAACGAATTGAAACAATATATAAGGCAATCAGTGAATTATCTAAATTAGAACAAAATGATGAAATAGTAAAAACGATTGCAAGATTACGAAGCATTCTAATTCATTTGGAAAAGAAAGCACAAAAAGAATATTGTGTATGGGATAGAATACAACTTGCCCGTCATATTGATAGACCAAGAGCTCAATATTATATTGATCGAATAGTAGAAGACTTTATTGAAATCCACGGAGATAGAAGCTTTAGCGATGACAGAGCAATCATTGGTGGAATAGGCAAGATTGGAAAACATACTGTTACGATAATAGCTCAAAATAAAGGAAATAATGCAAAAGAAAATGTAGAGAGAAACTTTGGAATGCCACATCCAGAAGGATATAGAAAAGCTCTAAGACTGATGAAACAAGCTGAGAAATTCAACAGACCAGTGGTATGTCTTATTGATACTCCAGGTGCTTATTGTGGTATTGGTGCAGAAGAAAGAGGTCAAGGAGAAGCAATTGCAAGAAACATTATGGAAATGTCTAGACTCAAAGTTCCTATCATTTCAGGAATAATTGGTGAAGGCGGAAGTGGTGGGGCATTAGCTCTTGGAGTTGCCGATCGATTCTTTATGCAAGAAAATACAACTTACTCCATTCTCTCACCAGAAGGATTTGCAAGTATTCTTTGGAAAGATAGCAAGAGAGCGGAAGAAGCAGCTGAGAAGATGCGTATGACAGCAAAGGACTTGTTAGGATTTGAAATTATCGACCACATTATTGGAGAACCAACAGGCGGGGCTCATAAAGACCCTCAACAGGCAGCTCATAAAGTGAAAAAGTATTTAATAGAACAACTTGATATACTTGAAACAAAAAATATTGAAAAACTAGTTCAGTTACGTTATGAACGATTTAGAAAATATGGAGAATTTGGAATGGCTACGTAGTAGCCATTCTTTTTTTTTGGTGATGGGAAGTCCATTATTAGGGGGTGGAGGAATACTTGTGCATATATATTGAATTTTGTGTGCCTTACCTTCAAGCAGTATGTTTCTTATAAGCCACAAAGAGTGTGAAAAGCTCTCACTTTGTTCGAGTTTTCACTGTGTCTTAACGAAACATGGGCACTGCTTTCAGACGGTCACTCAAAATTCAATATATATGCACGAGTATTCGGGGGAGCGGGTGAATGGACTTCTCGATAGGGTGAAAAAGATTAGAAAAACGGTGGGGTACATTGTTCTCCTTTTGATCACCTAATTGGCTAGTCTGTCTCTGGGTTTTTTAATTCTTATAATAACTAATCAAAGGTAGTTGACGGCATCGTTTTATGCTCTAGCTCATTTCGTGATGTTAATTTGTTTGCTTAACAGGAAACCATAATTCGATATAACCATATTCTCTGTCTCCACCATATATCTCAAAATTCGCTCCATTAACTCTTTCATAATTGGCAGTAGGCAGCCATTCTGAGTAGAATCTTTTTTGAAGATTTCTCAAAACTTCATTCAAATCTTCATCCCACTTGAATTTTTCAGATGGAAATATGGCATATGTCTGTGAAGGTATGTGTTGAATTTTATAGCCATCTGTTTTTGAGCTTTCCGAAACAAAGGCACATAACATATATGGGAAAGTATTCCCTTCTGTTTTTCGATAATTTTCAACGCCATGGATTTTACATAAATCCTGTGAAATAAATTTTGGCAAATCCCCTGATGCGTTAAATAGCCTTTCGTAATCACCGTTTTGATGCGATTGTTGCCATAATTCGGCAGGGCTTATAAAACCTTCTTCTCCTGATAAAGATGCAACTGTTTCGATTCCAAAAACATCAAAAGCTTCTTTTGTTTCAATTCTGTAATTCATTTCTTTCTCTCCTTTAATTGAA
>JAQSXR010000007.1 GCA_029256575.1 Clostridiales bacterium
TTTTGTGTGTTATTTATTTTTCTTTTTACTTGGTTTTTCTTCTTCATTTTTCAAAGCTTTTTTCTTCTTTGCAGGGGAAGAACTTTCATTTGCTGTAAAGTCTATAAAGTCTTTATCTTCAACTTTTTGTGCTTTCAGTTTTGCTTTATTTTTAGCAACATCAAGTATTTCTAAATCTTTTACGCTAACTTTATCATTGTCTACAAATTCTAACTCTTTTGCGCTATCCGTAGCATCTTCAAACAATTCTACTTCATTTACGCTTTGATTAACAACGTCTTCAATAAATTCTAGTTCACTCACATTTTCAGTAGCTTCTTCTTCAAATCCGAGTTTATTTTCATTTGCATCATTTACAACATCATTCGTATCAAATTCCATCTCATTACTAACAGATTCATCTACGATATCATTTTTTTCTTTCTCTTGTGCTTCGCTCTTAATATCTATTTTATATCCTGTAAGTTTTGCGGCAAGTCGAGCATTCTGTCCTTCTTTTCCAATTGCTAGAGACAATTGGAAATCAGGAACGATTACTTTTGCTGTCTTAATTGTATCATGTAATTCAACAGATACTACTTTTGCTGGGCTAAGTGCATTTTCAATGAATTTAGCTGGATTCTCATCCCACACTACGATATCAATCTTTTCACCTTTTAATTCATTAACAATTGCATTTACTCTCTGTCCATTAACACCAACACAAGCACCTACAGGATCAACATCCTTATTTTTTGTATAAACAGAAATCTTTGTTCTTGAACCAGCTTCTCTTGCAACGCTCTTTATTTCAACTGTTCCATCTTTAATCTCTGCTACTTCAAATTCAAATAGTCTCTTAACTAATTCTGGATGAGTTCTAGAAACAAAAACTTTTGGGCCTTTTGTTGTATCTTTTACTTCAACAACATAAACTTTAATACGTTCAGTAGGGTGATATCTCTCTGATTTAACTTGTTCATTCTCAGCAAGTGTTCCATCAACCTTACCAAGGTTCACACTTAAATTCTTACCAACATAACGTTGAACAATTCCAGTAATTATATCTTTTTCTTTTGTTTGGTATTGTGTGTATAATGACTTTCTCTCTTCTTCTCTGATTTTTTGAAGAATAACTTGTTTTGCCTTTTGTGCTGCAATTCTTCCAAAATCTTTCGGAGTTACTTCAATATTTGCAATGTCTCCAATTTGATAAGCGTTATTAAACTTCTTTGCATCTTCAAGACTGATTTCGATTACATCATCTAATACTTCTTCAACTACTGCTTTTTCAGCATATACAACAACTTTACCATTTTCTCTGTTAATTAATACTCTAATGTTATCTGCTTTGTTGTATTGAGCTTTACAAGCTGCTACTAATGAGTTTTCCAAAGTTTCTAATAATACATCTTTACTAATATCTTTTTCTTTTTCTAGTTGATTTAATGCCTCAATCAATTCTTGACCCATCTTATCTACACCCATTTTATAATATCCTCCTTATGCAATTAGAATTCAAACGCGAGTCTAATTAAAGCTATTTCTTTTCTATTTATTTCTAGTATCTCATCATTTTCTAACATAATAGAAACTGTCTCCGGTGTATAACTCATTAATTCACCTTCAAAATTCTTTTGTTTATTTACAGCTTTATATAGCTTTATTTCAACGTTTTTCCCGATACTTCTCTTAAAATCTTTTTCTTTCTTTAGTGGTCTGTCTAGTCCTGGTGAACTTACCTCTAAAATAAATTGATCTTCTATTAAATCAGCTTCCTCTAATTTTAAGTCAATTGCTCTACTAACTAATTCGCAATCAACTATATTAATTCCGCCTTCTTTATCAATATAGATTCTCAAATAATAGTTTGCACCTTCTTTTACATATTCAACGTCCACTAATTCAAAATTATTATCTTCAATTATCGGCTTTAGTAATTCTTCCGTTTTCTTAACGATGTTTTCTTTTGTTGACATATATATATCCTTTCTAATAATATGACCTTTTAAAAAATTTCTTGCCATTATAACATCAAAGAGTGGGCTTACGCCCACTCCTAATATTTTTCCACATTTCAACATTTTTATTATAACACTACAATCCAATTTATGCAAGTTTTATTTTCCTTTATTGTCTTTCTATTTAAACACTCTATTTTTATATAATTAACCATAAATATTGATATTTACATAAAATCAAACAATGACATTTGATTTGCATCAGGAAGTCCAGGAAGTAAACCAAGTTGCTTCATTGAATCAATTACTGTTGTTGATACTTTTGTCCTGTTCTTAAAATCTTCAACGGATAAGAATTTTGCACCCTTTGCAGCTTCTACTACTCCTTCAGCCGCCTTTTCCCCAAGTCCATCTATTGTACTGAGTGCTGGCATTATTTTGCCATCTATTATTTGAAATCGATTCGCATTCGCTGTGTATATATCGATTGGCATAAATTCGATGCCCCTTGCATACATTTCTTGAACAATTTTCATGTCCTTAATCGTATCTTTATCTTTTGCTGTTGGTTTATACGTAGGAGCCTCCATAATTTTTTTAACTTCTGCCATATGATACTCTAATCGCTCTTTTCCTAAACACATCGTTTCATAATTAAAAGCAGATGCTCGAATGCTAAAGAAGGTAGTATAATATTCTTTTGGATAATAAACTTTGAAATATGCAATTCGAATTGCCATCATTACATAGGCTACTGCATGGGCTTTCGGGAACATGTATTTTATCTTTTTACAAGACCAAATGTACCATTCCGGTACGTTCGCATTATACATTGCATCTTCCCAATCAGCTTTTAAGCCTTTTCCTTTTCTAACACTCTCCATAATTGTAAAGGATAGGGATTTATCTACACCCATATGTATCAAGTATGTCATAATATCATCTCTTGTACAAATAATGCCACGGATATCTGCCTTGCCCTCTTGTATTAAAGTCTGTGCATTCCCAAGCCATACATCTGTTCCATGCGATAATCCAGAGATTCTTACCAAATCTGAAAAAGATTCTGGTTTCGTATCGATAAGCATCTGCATAACGAAATCCGTACCAAACTCAGGTATACCAAGTGCTCCAAGTGTATATCCCCCAAGATCTTCTGCCGTAACCCCTAATGCTTTTGGAGATTTAAAAAGTGACATTACTTTCTCATCATCCATTGGGAGCAATGTTGCATTTAATCCGGTTAAGTCTTCTAGCATCTTAATCATCGTTGGATCATCATGCCCTAGAATGTCTAATTTTAGTAAGTTATGATCAATTGAATGGTAATCAAAATGAGTTGTTATTGTCTTTGTTTCCATATCATTTGCTGGTTTTTGAATTGGTGTAAAATTATATATTTCTTGGTCACGAGGTAATACAATGATTCCACCTGGATGTTGTCCGGTTGTTCTTCTAACACCAGTGCATCCACTTACTAACCTAGAAATCTCTGCATCCCTTTTTGGAACTCCTTTTTCTTCATAATAATTCTTAACATAGCCATAAGCAGTCTTCTCTGCCAAAGTGCCAATTGTCCCAGCTCTAAAAGCATATCCTTTGCCGAAAATCTCTTCCGTGTATTCATGTGCTTTACTCTGATATTCACCTGAAAAGTTAAGGTCAATATCAGGTTCTTTATCTCCTTTAAATCCTAAAAAGGTTTCAAACGGGATGTCGTGTCCTTCTTTGTTCAGTTTACAACCGCATTCTGGACATTCCTTATCTGGCATATCACAACCGGAACGCCCCGAATAACTCATAACGAATTCTGATTCAAAATCACTGTAATGACAATTTGGACAGTAATAATGTGCTGACAATGGATTAACCTCTGTTATTCCAGCCATTGTGGCCGCAAATGACGATCCTACCGAACCTCTCGACCCTACCAAGTATCCATCTTCTAATGACTTCCAAACTAGTTTTTGGGCTATTATATACATAACTGCAAAACCATTTGTTATAATCGAATGAAGTTCCCTCTCAAGTCTCTCAGAAACTTGTTGTGGAAGATTCGCCCCATAGAGTGAATGTGCTTTCTCATAGCAAATAGTTCTTAGGGTTTCATCTGAATTTTCAATTCGTGGTGGATATTTATCTTTCTGTACTGGCGATATTTTCTCAATCATATCTGCAATTAAATTTGTGTTTGTAATTACTACTTCTTCCGCTTTATCTTCACCTAGATACATAAACTCATTTAACATTTCTTCGGTATTTCTAAAATAAAGTGGTGGCTGTTGGTCAGCATCCTTAAATTTTTGTCCAGCCATTATTAATCTACGGAATATTTCATCTTCTTTATCCATAAAATGCACATCACATGTCGCTACAACTGGTTTATTATATTCTTCACCAAGCTTTACAATAGCTCGGTTAATTTCTTTTAAATCCTCTTCTGTCTTTACTCTTGTTTTATCTTCTCTAAGCATAAATGAATTATTCTCAATTGGTTGAATTTCATAATAATCATAATATTCAGCAAGTCTCATTACTGCATCTCTAGGTAGTTCATTTAATATAGCCTGATACAGTTCACCCGCTTCACATGCAGACCCTAATATCAATCCTTCTCTATGTTCTTCAATTAGGCTCTTCGGCATCCTAGGACGCTTCTTGAAGTAATCGATATGAGAGTAAGATATAAGTTTATACAGATTTTTTAGTCCAATCTGATTCTTAACAAGAATGATTGCGTGATACATAGGCATTTTCATTATCTCTTCTGGTGATACCTTATCCAATTTTGATAAATCAGCAAGTGTATTAATTTCTTTCAACTTTAGTCTTGATATAAAAATCAAGAATATATCAGCAGTCGCCTTTGCATCATCTACTGCTCTATGCGCATTTTCAAGAGATACTCCCAAATGATTTGCAACTGTTTTTAATTTATATCTACTTAACTCTGGTAATAATTTTCTAGCAATGGTAACCGTATCTAAGATTGTAAAATTAGTTGCAATCCCAAATCTTTTTGCTCTCTCAAAGATAAATCCAGTATCAAATCTAGCGTTATGGGCTACTAATACTGCTCCTTCACAAAATTCAAGAAATCCTGGTAAAACGTGGTCAATATGCGGTGCATTCACAACCATTTCATCATTGATACCCGTAAGCATTTCTATTTTATATGGAATTGGTCTATTTGGATTAACGAACTGCGAGTATCGTGCTACCTCTTTTCCACCTTGAATCTTAACTGCACCAATTTCTATTATTTCATCCGATATTGCACTAAATCCAGTAGTCTCTATATCAAATACAACAAAAGTATCTTCAAATGTCTGACCCTTTGGATTCTTTACTAATTCCACTACATCATCAACTAAATAGGCTTCTACACCATAAATAATCTTAAAATCATCACCCTTGTCAAGAGCATGATTTGCATCAGGGAAAGCTTGTACTACACCATGGTCCGTTATTGCCACAGCTTTATGCCCCCATCTTTTCGCTTGTTTTACAAGATCTTGAGGTTCAATCGTTGCGTCCATATCACTCATCTTGGTGTGGGCATGTAATTCAACACGCTTAACTTCCATTGTGTCAATTCTTTTCGTTGTAAAATCTGTTGAAAGCTTTAAGCCTCTTAGCATAATTACTATTTCTTTTGCAAATGAATCATATTGCGCTGCCCCTTTTACCTTGATAAAGCTACCTTTCTTCACGTCTTCCATAAGTAGCTCTATATCTGCAGGCAGAACAAACATCTTAACCATTATAGAATCAGTAAAGTCTGTTAATCCCAACGTAACCAATATTTTATCCGTTTTTCTAAGTTCTCTTTGCTCAATTGAAATAATTTGACCTTTTACCACTACATCGCCAATTTCTTGAACAATATCAACTAAATTAATTGCCTCTCCTTCAAAATTCTTACCATATATAAGGTTCGGATCCTCTGGAATTGTAACTTTTTTCTCATATTTATTTTGTTTGAGTCTTTCGAATTGGCATCCTTTGATGATTCGATAAATTCACCATTTTCATCCATATTCTTATCCCCTAATTCCGCCATTACCTTTGCTACCTCTTGCTCAAGCTTTTTCATATTCTTAGCTGAATATTTATTTGCTTCTTCTGTATTTACACATCGTACAATAATTGGGATATCAAATCTTTCCCTGAAAATTGTAGTTATGAATCTATTAACACTATCTGATTTTGTATCATGCAAAAAAGAGTTACCAATCGTAAAGGTTAATATCTCTCCTGTAATCTCATATTTCGCATTTTTTAACATTGTATACTCTACCGCACTAATAGCCTCTAGTTCCGCCAAAATGCTATCATAATATATTTCGAATAACTTTTCTGCAGAATATTGCTGAGATAGTTCATATCTTTCACAAATTCTAACCGTAAGTCCTAATTTTCCAAATAACTGTTCTTCCATTGCCTTCTCCATAAGGTTAATATCCTTATAATGAAGTATTCGCTTACTAATAATATGAGCTGACAGCCTCATATCATGCTTATTAACCACAACATTACTAACCACAACCTGACCAAACAAATTAGTCAAATCCTGATCAACCTTCATCCCCTCAAACACTTCAAAAAACCCTTTATCCATACACTCTCACTTCTTCCCATCATTCATCATCCCAAGAATCTACATTTACAGTTCCTTGTTCCTTGTTCCTTGTTCCTTGTTCCTTGTTCCTTAATTCCTTGTTCCTTAATTCTTGTTATCTTATCCCTTACATCTTTTATGTATTCCATAAAGTTCTTAACACGCATGAGATAGGTTGAATTTTCTTGTACCCTCATACATATAATTCTTCGCAAGCTTTCGATAGCCATTTGCATATGTTTTTCCTTTGAATACACAATCTTGGATTTGTCCGCGGTAAGCAGACGCTCTTAGTCTGCATACCACGCACAAATCCAAGATTGTGGAGGCAAGAGAAAAACATGCAAATCTATCGAAAGCCCGCGAAGATAAGAACCAACCAGGGTACAACAAAATCCAACCTATCTCATGCGTGTTAAGAACCCATCCGCTTCATATTTATTTCATTCAATTATATAAAGCTCTTAATCTCAGCCTCTAGCTCCTGCAACAAGTCCTTCTCAGGAACTTTTCGAAGGATCTTTCCCTTTTTAAAGATTATTCCTTCTCCAATTCCACCAGCTACACCAAGGTCTGCTTCTCTTGCTTCCCCTGGTCCATTAACTGCACAACCCATTACTGCTATCTTAATATCCAAATCTTTGTATTTCTCAGTTAACTCATCTACATCGTTCGCTAGTTTTATTAAATCGATAGAAGTTCTACCGCAGGTTGGACAAGATACTATTTCAATTCCGCCCTTTGCTAATCCTAGTGTTTTCAATATATATTTTGCTGACTTTATCTCTTCTACTGGATCTCCCGTTAAGGAAACTCTTATCGTATCGCCAATGCCTTGATATAGAATAATACCAAGACCTACACTCGATTTAATATTTCCTTTCATTAAGGTACCTGATTCTGTTATTCCTACATGTAATGGGTAATTCGTCTTTTGTGATATTATTTCATGAGCCTTTACACACATTAATACGTCAGAGGCCTTTATACTAATGACAAGATTATCATATCCCATATCTTCAATAATTTTTACATTATTCAATGCACTTTCTACTAATGCTTCCGGTGTTACATGGCCATATTTTTCTATAAGATGTTTTTCAACTGAGCCACTATTTACACCTACTCGAATTGGTATGTTACATTCTTTTGCTTTTTTTACAACTGCTTCAACTTTATCTATAGATCCAATGTTACCAGGATTTATCCTTATTTTATCAGCACCATTTTCAATTGCTAGAATCGCTAATTTGTAATCAAAATGAATATCCGCAACTAGAGGGATATGAATTCTCTTCTTGATTTCTTTGAGTGCATGCGCTGCCTCTATGTTTGGTACGGTGCATCTAATAATATCGCAGCCAACTGCTTCAAGTCTTAATATCTGTTCTACGGTTGCTTCTATATTTTCTGTTTTTGTATTTGTCATCGATTGAATAAGTATTGGGTTTCCACCACCTATAACTCTATTCCCAATATTTATAATTTTTGAATTATCTCTATGCATTTTATTATCCCTCGATTCTTATATACCAAATATCTTGGCAATATCGTTGAATACTAAGAAAACCATTAGCGCTAATAAAACAATAAGTCCTATCGCATGTATAAGTGCTTCTTTTTCCTTAGGAACCTTTTTGCGAGTTACTGCTTCTATAATAAGAAATACTAATCTACCACCATCTAAAGCAGGTATAGGCATTAAATTCATTACTCCGAGAGACGCGCTAAGTAGAATTACAATATTTAGCATATTTGCAAATACTATCTTAAAGCCTTCTTTTGCAGTCTGATTATACGTATCGCTAATAAAACTCACTATCCCAACTGCTCCTGAGACTTCTTGTCTTCCTAGCTTTCCTGTTATTAATTGTCCAAAGCCAAATACTGCAGACTTAACATAGTAACGTACTGTATAATACCCGTATTTTACATTTTCAAATCCTTTTGCCTCTTGTCGGAAGATATCTTTTTCTTCATTGTATGGTGAAAAACCAATCATGTATCGCTTTTGTTCTTCATTATATCTTGGAGTTAATGTTACCTTTTTTATTTTTCCTTCTTCTGATCGTAGAACAAAGTTAATTGGATCGTCTTTCACTCCATACATTTGCAAACTTACTTCATCATAGATATATATTTTCTTACCATTCATTTTAACAATTGTATCGCCTTCTTGAAAGCCAGCTGCTTCAGCTGCACTATCGGGAATTACCTCATTTATCTTTGCTGGAGTAAATCCCATCATTGCTGTTAGAATTACACCACCGATTATTGCCATTACTAGATTAAAAGCTGGTCCAGCAGCAACAACAGAGATTCTTGCCCAAACTGATTTACTTGTAAATGCTCTTGGATCTACTACTGCTTCATCTTCACCAAGCATCTTACAATAACCGCCAAATGGTAAGATTCTAATAGAGTAAAGGGTCCCTTTTCTAGTAATACCTATCAATTTAGGTCCCATTCCCAATGAAAATTCCTCAATAAATATTCCGTTCATTCTCGCTACTATATAATGTCCAAACTCATGTACCAATATCAAAAGGCTAAATATCAATATCGCTATAATTATATTCATTTATAACACCTGCTCTCTACTTCTTTGTATGTCCATTGTTCAATTTCTAATATTTGCTCTAGATTCGGATTATTAATAATATTATGTTTATTCATAACATCTTCTATCGTATTTTGGATATCTAAAAATTTAATTTCATTATTTAAAAATTTATCAACTAGACGTTCATTTGCAGCATTTAAAACTGTTGGCATTGAACCTCCAAGCCTACCTGCCTCGAATGCGAGGGATAAACCTTTAAATGTATTTAAATCAGGTTTTTCAAAAGTTAGATTTGTTAAATCATAAAAATCAAGTTTCTTCTGTGCTAAAGTTCTTCTTTCTGGATAAAAAAGTGCATATTGAATTGGAAGCTTCATATCAGGAGTACCTAATTGTGCAATCACTGCACCATCAATATACTCAACCATAGAGTGAATTATACTTTGTGGATGTACGACTACTTGTATTTGGTCAAAACCAACATCAAATAACCATTTCGCTTCAATTACCTCTAGCCCTTTATTAATCATGGAAGCAGAATCTATTGTAATTTTCCTACCCATTGACCAGTTAGGATGTTTAAGTGCTTCATTAACCGTAACGTTTTTTAAGTCTTCTAAATTTTTCCCTCTAAACGGTCCGCCTGATGCAGTAAGTAATATTTTACTTAATTTACTCGAATCTTCGCCATTTAAGGATTGAAAAATTGCGGAATGTTCACTATCAACTGGTAAGATTCTAACATTACATTCCTTTGCTAATGGCATGATAATATGCCCTGCTGTAACTAAAGTTTCTTTATTTGCAAGAGCAATATCTTTTCCAGCCTTAATAGCTTCGATTGTAGGTCTAATTCCAATCATACCTACAACAGCGGTTACTACCATATCAATTGAATCTAGTGTTGCTATCTCAATTAGACCTTCAACACCTGTTACTACTTTTACATTTGTATCTCTTAACTTTAGTGATAATTCCTTTGCTTGTTCTGGCTGCATCACGCAAACCATTTCCGGTTTATATGTTCTTGCCTGCTCCTCTAATAGAGCAATATTTGAATTTGCACTTAATGCACAAATCTTTATATCTTCATTATCATTTGCAATCTCTAAAGTTTGTTTCCCAATCGATCCTGTTGAACCTAGTATTGATATTTTTCTCATTTGTTACTCATTCCTTTTTCTAAAATAATAATATCATTAAAAAATATACCATCGGAGCAGTAAAGAATACACTATCCATTCTATCTATTATACCACCGTGCCCCGGAATTAGATTACCATAATCTTTAATATTTTTTATTCTTTTTATCCCTGAAGCAGCAAGGTCCCCAAATTGTGATAATATTGAGCCCCCTAATGCTATAATACCAAATATTACTGCAATCGGTATTTCTGTATTAACTTTTGAATGAATTAAAATACCATACACAACAGCGATTAAAATAGCCCCTAATATTCCACCGACAGAACCCTCTATCGTCTTATTCGGACTTAACTTAGGGGATAACTTATGTTTGCCAAATAAATTACCAGCTAAATATGCACAAGTATCCGCACCCCAAGCACAAATAAATATAAGCCATACTGTCCATTGCCCATGTTCACTCATTCTCACTATATATATATATGAAAGCATTACTGCTACATATACTAGAGGTAAAAATGCTGTAGCTAATGTTTCAATCTGATATTTTGGATATTTTATAACTGAAATAACTAAAATTACAATTATATATGACGTTATAAAAGATAAAGCATGAACACTATAGTCTGTTCCTAAAAGAATAAAATATCCGATTGTATATAAATATCCCACTATAGCCAGTATATCTTTTTCTATTTTCATTACTCGATAAAATTCATAAACACCAATTAATGCGCCTAACCCTAGCAGAGATAATAAAAGAATCCCCCCATTAATCATTACAAACACTACTATTGGAAATAATATTACAGCACTTAGCGTTCTTATTAGCATACCCATGCCCTCCTAATTTGTCATTTGAATCATTAAATAATAATCTATAATCTTATAACCCACCAAACCGTCTATCCCGTTTATTGAAAAAATAGATTGCATTCATAAGTTCTTCTTTATTAAAATCTGGCCATAATACATCTGTAAAATAAAATTCAGTATATGCTAGTTGCCATAATAAGTAATTTGAAAGTCTCATTTCCCCACTAGTTCGAATTAACAATTCTGGATCGGGGATTTCCTTTGTATCTAAATAACTTTCAAGCATCTTCTCTTCCACATCTGTTGCTTTTAGTTTATTATTTTCAACATCATTAGCAAGCTTCTTAACAGCCCTTACAATTTCATCTCTACCACCATAGTTAAGTGCTATTTGCAAATGTAAGCCTGTATTAAACTTCGTTACTTCTTCAATTTCTTCGATTTTCAGTATAATATCTTTATCTAACTTACTCCTGTCACCAATCATACGAATTACAAGATTGTTTTTCTTAGCATCGGCTAATTTCTTTTTCATGTACATTCTTAATAAGTTCATTAAAGTAGTTACTTCTTCAAATGGTCTATTCCAATTCTCCGTTGAGAAAGCATATACCGTTAAGTACTTAACTCCTAATTCGTCTGCCCATCTTGAAACATCTTCAAGTCGCTCAGCCCCAGCTTTATGTCCAAACGCCCTTGGTTGAAATCTTTTCTTGGCCCATCTTCCATTGCCATCCATAATAATAGCAATATGACTCGGAATCTTTAATTCTTCTGACATAATCTGCCTCCAGTTTTATTAAAAAATTGAGCGGAATTTCTTCCGCCCATTTTCAATATTTCATAAATAATTCGCGGTACTTCTAAACCGTAAGAATTTCTTTTGATTTAACATCTATCATTTTATCAATATCAGCAATTGCTTTATCTGTTAACTTTTGTGACTTTTCTTCAAGAGTCTTTAATTCATCTTCTGTTACTTCACTCGCCTTATTTTGCTTCTTAAATAAATCATTTGCATCTCTTCTAATATTTCTAATTGCTACTTTCGCAGCTTCACCCTTTTTCTTAATATCCTTCACTAAATCTTTTCTTCTTTCTTCTGTTAGCTCAGGAAACATAATACGAATTGCTTTCCCATCATTTGTTGGATTAAGGCCCAAGTCTGATTGAAGTATCGCTTTTTCAATTAATTTGATTAAGCTAGATTCCCAAGGTTGAATTTGAATCATTCTTGGTTCTGGTACAGATACATTTGCTACTTGTTGTAATGAAGATGGTGTACCATAGTAGTCAACTTTAAGCTTATCAAGTATGTGCGGATTCGCTCTTCCTGCTCTAATTGATGTGAATTCTTCCGCTAAGGCATCAATAGATTTATTCATTTTGTCTTCAAATTGTTTTAAGTTTTCACTCATAAAATATCCCTCCTAGGTTTTTGTATTATACGGTTACTCTTGTACCGTTAAATTTGCCATTTGCTGTATTAATAATGCTCTCATCATCTAGTCCAAAGACTAACATTGGCATTTTATTTTCTAAACACATTACGATTGATGTAAGATCCGCAACTTGAAGTCTCTGAGCAAGAACTTCTTGCATTGAAATTTCATCATATTTCTTAGCATTAGGGTTTTTCTTAGGATCTGAATCATATACACCATCAATTGCTTTCGCAGCAAGTATTGCATCTGCTTCTATTTCTATTGCTCTAAGTGATGCTCCCGTATCTGTTGAGAAATAAGGATGACCAGTTCCACCTGCAAAGAAAACTACATGCCCTTCATTTAATGCCTTGATTGCTAAATCCTTTGAAAATAATTCTGTTACAGCACCTACTTTAAAAGGTGTAAATATTTTTGTGTCCATTCCAAGTGTTCTAAAAATCTCTGAAACATAAACACCATTCATTATCGTTGCAAGCATACCAATTTGGTCAGCTTTTGTTCTATCAATATTTTCGCTTGTTCTTCCTCTCCAGAAGTTCCCGCCTCCAATAACAATAGCAACCTCAACGCCAGAATCTACTACTTGTTTAATTTGATTCGCTACCTTAATAACAGTATCCTCATCAAATCCGATCTTTTTCTCACCCGCAAGGGCTTCACCACTTAATTTTAATAAAATTCTTTTATATTCGCTCATGTTATACACCTCTATAATAATTTACCATACTTCTAATTTTTTTTCCATACAAAAATTCTTTTTCATAAAAAAGTCACATAACTTTATTTAGCCATATCTAATTTTATTTAATTATTTCGTTCATCTAATAATCTCGCCTAACCGTTATTAATTACAACTTTATTAATCATATTCTTTATAAATCATATTCATATCAATCTTTATATCCTTATATCTATACAACACTAATCAGGCTGACCCATAGCCTTATAGTATTGTAGCCTGTAGAAGAGATTTGTATTGCAAAAATGTTTTTCATTTGAAAGTACAAATGGTGGAATTGTACGTGCATGAAAGATTGTACTTTAATCTTTCATACGCGAACAATTCCATTATTTGTGCTGGCAAGAGAAAAACACTGCAAACAAATCGTCTTCTACAGGCTTCAATACCCAACCGCTCCAAGTCAGCCCTCTTTATTTATTATTTAATTAATTTCCAATTTGTCTTGCAACTTCAGCTGCAAAGTCTTCTGATTTCTTTTCAATTCCTTCACCAGTTTCAAAACGAATGAATGATTTGATTGATACGTTAGCACCAGCAGCTTTTCCTGCATTTGCTACATATTGAGCTACGTTTTCTTTGTTTTCTGCTTTAACATAGTCTTGATCAACTAAACAGATTTCTTTTAATTGCTTATTTACACGACCAACGATCATTTTTTCAATGATTTCCATTGGTTTGTTTGGTTCTTCATTTGCTGCTTGTGCTTTTAAGATTTCAGTTTCTTTCGCTACATAGTCACCAGGAACTTGGTCTCTTGTTACATATAATGGATTAACAGCTGCAACTTGCATTGCAACGTTTTTAGCGATTTCTTTTACTGCATCATTTACAACGTCAGTAGCTAATTCAACTAAAACACCAATCTTTCCACCAGCGTGGATATAAGATTCAACAAGACCGTCTGTTTCAACTTGAACAAATCTTCTGATATTAAGATTTTCACCAATGAATGCAATCTTAGTTGATAATTCTTCTTTAACTGTCTTTGAATTGTCTAATGACCATTCTTCAGCTAAAAATGTATCTAAATCAGCAGCGTTTGTTGTTAATGCTTGAGCAGCTACATCTGCAACGTATTGTCTAAATGTAGGGTTTTTAGCTACAAAGTCTGTTTCACTATTTACTTCAACCATAGAAGCTTTTTTACTATCCGCTGATACGCAAGTATTTACCATACCTTCAGCTGCGATTCTACCAGCTTTCTTAACAGCTGCAGCTAATCCTTTTTCTCTTAAAAGTTCGATTGCTTTTTCCATATCACCATTTGCTTCAGTAAGAACTTTTTTACAGTCCATCATACCTGCGCCAGTTAATTCTCTTAATTCTTTTACCATTGATGCACTTATTGCCATTTTATTATCCTCCAATATATTTTGTTTTATTTTTTACGCAAATGTGGGACGGAGCAAGCCCCGCCCCACACAAAGGGTTAATTTATATATACTATCTATTCAGCTGCTACAACTTCTGCTGCTTCTGTAGTTTGTGTTCCTTGATTTGATTCAATAACTGCATCTGCCATCTTAGCAACGATTAATTTAACTGCTCTGATTGCATCGTCATTACCTGGAATTACAAAATCTAATTCTTCTGGGTCACAGTTAGTATCAGCGATACCTACTAGTGGAATACCAAGAATATGAGCTTCTTGAATAGCTATTCTTTCTTTTTTAGGATCTACTACGAATATGATGTCTGGTGAACCCTTCATGTTTTTGATACCACCAAGGTTCTTTTCAAGTTTTTCCATTTCGCCTTTAAGAATGATTACTTCTTTCTTAGGTAAAACTTCAAATGTTCCATCTTGTTGCATAGTTTCTAATTCTTTCAGTCTTGCAATTCTCTTTTGGATAGTCTTGAAGTTTGTTAACATACCACCTAACCATCTGTTGTTTACATAATACATTCCGCAACGTTCTGCTTCTGACTTAATTGCGTCTTGCGCTTGTTTCTTTGTTCCTACGAAAAGAACATTTCCGCCATTTGCTACAACGTCTCTAATTGCAAAGTATGCATTATCAATTTTACCTACAGTTTTTTGTAAGTCGATGATATAGATTCCGTTTCTTTCTGTGTAGATGTACTCTGCCATTTTAGGGTTCCATCTTCTTGTTTGGTGTCCAAAATGTACACCTGCTTCAAGTAATTGTTTCATTGATATAACGCTCATTTTTATTCCTCCATTTGGTTTTGTTCTTCCGTACCAGTCATCTTTATAAGCAACCTTTCGGCACCACTTGTAAATCATAGTACGTGTTTTTTGCTACTGAATTATATCATGGCCTTTTGATAATTTCAAGCTAATTTTTACTTTTTGTGAGAATTTTTGCTATTGTCTCAAAATTAGCTGTTTTATCTATACGAAAGGTTCCTGATCTCATTATTCCATCAAAGTCGTTTATCTCTAAATATCTCTCAAATTCTTCCCAATCTTCAACGACTCCAAGTTCCTCTAATTTCTTAGATATTTCTATAGAGTTCATTCCTTTTGTAACAACGAGTATAGCATTCGTACCAGTATTATCAACTGCTGGTTCTTCTTTCGGGATTGATGATTCATCTGTCATTGCAGCTTGGAAAACCATACCTAACTCTTTTGCTTTTGCTATTATTTGTTCATCCGTCATAATTTTATTCGAATATTCTTCCTGGGTAACCATTCCTAGTTCTTTTGCTTTTTCTATTATTTGTTCCTCTTCAATTGTTTTATTTGAATATTCCTCTTGCGTAACCATACCCAATTGTTTCGCTTTTTCTATCACTTGTTCATCCGTCATAGTTTTCTTTAAATATTGATCTTGTGTAACCATTCCTAGTATTTTTGCTTTTTCAGTAATTTCTTGGTCTCCTAATGTAGGAGTTTGGTTCGTACCACCCGTTGCGACCAATAAAATTATACTTGTAAAAACGATACCTATTCCTAAACCCTTCATAAAATATTGTAACTTCATAGGCGCACCTCGCTAAATAAATCAATTACAAGTTTAACCTCTCCAATACCTAGACCTAGTTTGGAAGCTATTTCTTTCACAGAACTCCCTTGTGCATATAAATCGAGTATAATTTCATTATTGCTTGTAAATTCCACTTTTTCTTGAACAATATTATTATCTTTTGATAAAATTTTATTATCCGTATTCTCATTTTTTATTTCTTTATTTGGTTTACTTTTAATTAAATTTTTATTTTGCTCATTATTGCCTTTCACATTATAAAATTCTGCAGCTTGTGAAGTACTTTGAATTTCATTTTGCTTAATAAATTTTTCTTTTTCAACAACAAAATCATTCATAATGTTACCTACATTTTGAATTCCTTTTTTTAGTTCATTATCTTTTTCAGATATCATATGGTATAAAAACAACAATTCTTTATGTTTCTTCTCAATTTCTTCAATTACAAAAGTATAATACTCATTTATTGCAGCCATTTTTTTGTTAGCCATATTAGCAATTTCTTCTTCTTGCTTGACTAAGAAAGAATTCGAAAGTTTTGCCATATCATCTTGTTTGTCGATATCTTTATGTAAATATTTTTCAGAAAAAATGAAACTAATAAAAACTACTGCTAACCCAACTACTATTAGTATAATCGCAATTATTGTTGACTCATTCATTAAATCTACTCCCTACTATATTTTAATATCAATTTTTTTTATGGTATGTATAATTTCTTCATCATCAACCTTTTTTAATGTTTTCTTTTCTTTATCCTTTTTTGGTTGCTGTTGATATTCTTGACTTCCTTTTTCTTTGGCATCATACTTATATTCTTTTTCTTCTTCTTTTTTCTCTGATTTTACAACCTTTTGCAACTGTGTTTGAACATCTTTTTTCGTAGCAGCTGTTGTATTTACCTGGTGCATATCATTTCTATGACTTTCATACAGCTTATTTTCATTTACAGAAGGTGTTCTCTGAACATTTACTTGCATATCCAATGGACTAATTGGCACATTTTCACTTCCTTAAAAATAATATATTTTAGATGTAAGGGTTAATTCTTATATCTGCACCATCTCTAACAAACTGTGAATATTTTATCTCATCTCTAACAAAATATTTAATGTTACCTATTACAATTAACACTCCCGGATAAGCTACTGAACTAATCTTTACTTTACCATCATTTTTATTTTCAATTTGCTCCACTACTTTTTCATATTCAGCTGTCAACCCTTTTATTTTAGTTGCTAAAATAATTTTGTTCTGTGTACTTTTTTGTAATAATACAAGTTTATCTGGTTCTAACGTCCCTAATTGTTCTTTGCGTTTATTTAAGAAACTAATTATCTGGTCAATTTTCAATAACTCTTCTTGTTCTTGTGGTATTTCTTTTGATAATCGATTAAAATTTTCTATTATCATTGGGTCAAGTCCAACTTCAAGTTTTGTTGTTGTCCCCATGTTAGATCCTACTATCTTTGCTGTAATCTGAGTACCAGATCTTAAATCACCACCAGATATCAATCCTTTTTTTCCTGCACATACAATTTCTCCACTTGCGTAAACAGTACTATGCAATATAGATTCGGTATGAAGATCTCCACCTGTTCTTACATTTGTATTCTCTATGAATTTTGCTATTATATTTCCCTTTGCATCCAGAACTCCTCGATTCATTCCTTGTATGCCTTTTGAGAGGATTATCGAGCCTCCAGAAATAAGCTTCGCACCCTCTACAATTCCAATAACTTCTATATCACCCGTTGCATTAATTTCATAACCTGCACGTACTCCGCCTTTAACTTTTACAGAACCTTCAAATATAACATTACCTGTTGAAGTATCCACATCACCTTCAATTACATATGTATCATATACCACTATTTTTTCATCTTCTAATACAAAGTGTCCATCCGCCCCAGCAAAAGCTTGTAATTTATCTTCTGATAAATATACATTTTTTCCTACTTTAAAAGGAAAATTCTTAACTTGTTTTGGCCTTAATATCCCACCCATGACGTCATAACCTACCTCACCAGGATTTACAGGTGTATAGGTTGCTAATAGATCTCCTTTTTTAACGTGCAAAATTAAATCCATGTCTTTAAAATCAACCGTACCATCAGCATTCATCTTCGGTTTGGATGATTTGTTAATTTCAAAGGCATATTCTAATTTTGCATCACTTCCTTCAATCGGTCTTTGTGCTTCCGCGATTAAGTACATATTTCCATAAATTTTCTCGTCTAGGATTTGTGTAATTGTTTCTTCAATGATTCCTTTTTTTACACCAAATTTATTTAGAATAAAACTAATATCACCATATACAATATTTTGACCAGTTCCACATGCTGGATATACTTTCATAAACGCAACTGTTTTATCGGAAGCTACCTTCAAGTCAATAATTTCATCAATATTACCTATTTGTAGCTCAGATATCTTAACTTCATTTGTACCATCTGCATTTACGATTGCAGAATTTAGAGCTTTAATATCAAAATCAGCAAAGTTCTGATTATGCAAATATGTTGATACTTCATCGAAATTTAAAGAACGTCCACCACCTTCTGACTTATACACCCTAATATAAGTTCCATCCGGCTTATTTTCCAGCTTAAAATAACCATTTCTTTCATCCATTCTTGACCCCTCCTCGATTAATAGATACTTGAAAGCAGTTCAATATTGTTCCCTAGTCGTAGTCTCATTTTTTGTAAAGCTTTTGTGTGTAACTGTGATACTCTTGACTCGGATACTTCGAGTACACAGCTTATTTCTTTTAATGTTAAATCTTCATAATAATATAATAAAATAACTTTACGCTCTTTTTCTGTTAAGTTATCTAATGTCTCTTTTAATGTTTTCTTAAGTTCATCTTTCTCAACAACTTGTTCAGGGGTATTAAAAGTTTGGTGATTTGATTGATCTACTTTACCTTCCGTACTTTGTTCCATAAATTCTTCTAAAGAAACTATATTAAATATCTTTGTTTGATTTTGCCACAATAGATAATCTTCTACAGAAATACCCAATTCATTTGCCATTTGTTCATCAGATATATTAGAACCCTGTTCATTTTCTATTTTTTGATATGCATTATCAATTTTTTTTTGTTTTTGTCTTAACGATCTTGGAATCCAGTCTAATTTTCGAATTTCATCTAATATTGCTCCTCTTACCCTAAGACTTGCATAAGTTTCAAATTTAATCCCTTTACTGTAGTCAAATTTATCTATCGCATCTATTAAGCCAAAAATGCCATAACTAACCAAGTCGTCGTATTCAACATTATATCCTAGATACATGTTAAGTCTACCTGCAACGAATTTAACTAAAGAAGCATATTCAATTATTATTTTATCTCTAATTTCTAGGGATTTAACTTTACTATACTCTTCCCAAAGTTGATTTTTAGAAAATTCGTTCATATTAGACCTCATTTAGTATTTTATAGTGAAATCAATACTTATCATCTTTAAACTTTAACTTTTCATTTATTAAATTTAAAGTTTATCCTCTACACTATTTTCTTCTTCTATTATTTTGCTTACAACTATTTGTTTAATACGTTCTGCTTCTAATCTTTCTTTATTAATCACTTCTTTATTAAGATTTAGTATTATCTTCTCCACAATTCTCCCAAAAATATAAAATACAGGTAAAATAATTATTAGATTTAATAACATAATGGTTGGATCTATTCGTTGAATCAAGAATACTATAGATGATGCCGCACCTGCAACCAACATAATCAATACTGATATCCATTTATTTTTCATATTGTAACTCCTGTCATTACATTCCCTATATGTACTTATTAGGTTTGCCAATAGTTTTTATTAATAGTCTTCCATCCTCAGAGTAAAATTCTATTGTTCTACCATATGTTGCTCCAGTTTCTTGTGCTAAAATATTTATTTTTAAATTATTTAGTATCTTAATAGTAGCTTCAACATTACGGTCGCCAATACGCATTGTTTCGTTTGTAGAAGTGAATGCAAACATCTGAGCCCCACCAGCTATTTTTGCTACTAATTTATTTCGATTAGCACCAAGCTTAATCATCTGGGCAATAAGCTCATTAATGCCTGTATCTGCAAATTTTGCTAAATTACTGTTGTTTTTTATTTGTGTACTGTCTGGTAACATTATATGTGCCATACCACTTATTTTACTGCTAGGATCATATAATGCTATTCCAACACAAGATCCTAATCCTAAAGTAGTTAAAACATCAGGGGCAACACAAACATTCAAGTCAGCCATACCAACTTTTATTGTATTTTGCATGGTGCCCACCTTATATTCCTAATGAATTTAATATTTTGTCATACGAAGCTAGTTCAGGTATTAATATAAAATAACCGCTAATTGAGTCTTCTTCTCCAAAACAAGATTCTATTAATAGAGCTTTATCTCCAACTTTACCAAATTCTATCGCTGGTACACTAAGTATAGCACCAGCCATATCCATTGACATATACGGTACTGAAGATATTATCAAAAGATTTGTCAATGTTGACAATGAAGATAAATAAGCTCCAGCTATGATATTTCCGATTTCTTGTAATGCAGATAAATCCATTTCTGTGAACTCATCGCCCACACCTGAATCTCCCCCACAAAGTAAATTAACTAGAACATGTGCGTCTTTCAGTTCGAGCATAAACATCATCATTCCACTAACGTCACCTTCAAGTGAAAATAAAATTCCCACGACCGGTGTCTCAGCTCCGCCGATTATCTCTGCAAGATCTTTGAATTCTAATAAATTTACTTGAGGAACACCCATATCAATTCTTGCATTTATCATTTGAGATAATGCAGTAGTTGCATTTCCAGCTCCAATATTACCTATTTCTCGGAGTACGTCCATATGCAAGCTATCTACATCATCAAGATTTACTTTTGACATACAATCCCACCTTATATGTTTTCTTTTTCATTTAATATTTCAGTTAAGCTTAGCAAAGAAATTAGTTCACCATTACTTTTACCGATACCTACTAGATAATTACCATTTGTATCTTTTGTATCAAATGCTCTTTTTTCAATACTTCCTTCGTCTAGTTGTACTACTTCCCTAACTTCATCTACGAGTAATCCTAATGGAAATTCAGGATCAATCTTAACAATAATAATTCTTGTTTTATTTGTATACTCGTCATCTGGTAAATCAAATTTAGATCGCAAGCTCATAACTGGTATAATCTCACCACGTAAATTAATAACACCTTTTATATATACTGGTGCCTTAGGTATTCTGGTCATTCTTTGCATTCTAACTATATTGTGAACGTATTGAATATTTATTCCAAATTGTTCTTCTCCAAATTTAACTACTATATATTGTTCTTTCTCTACTTTTGCAGTTCGTTGATTTTCTTCCATATTCGCACCTCCAGCTATATTAGTGAATTTATATCAAGAATAAGCGCTACCTCTCCATCGCCTAATATTGTAGCTCCCGCAATCATTTTAAGATTAGCTAAATATTTTCCAAGCGATTTAATAACAATTTCTTGTTGTCCAATTAACGAGTCGATTACAAGTCCAGCAAGTTTATCTCCACGACTTACTATTACAACTGTGAATGTTTTTTTGTCATTAACACTAGCTTCACAATTTAATACCTTATCAAGTCTCACAAGTGGAATTACGTGATTTCTTAAGTGTATTACTTCTTTTGATTGAACTAATTTAATATCAGAAACTTTAATCTCTTCAATCGTTTGAATTGAACCAATTGGGATAGCATATTTTTCAGTGTTTAATTCAACCATTAATCCTTGAATGATAGCTAATGTTAGTGGTAATCTTATTGTAAATACGCTTCCTTCTCCGAGTTTAGTTTTAACTTCCATAACACCACCGAGAGCTTCAATCTTCGTCTTAACTACATCAAGACCAACACCTCTACCAGATACTTCGGATATTTTCTCTGCCATTGAAAAACTTGGTCTAAATAATAATTCTATGATTTCTGTTTCTGTCATATTAGATGCAAATTCTGCAGATATCGTACCTTTTTCAACAGCTTTCTTTCTGATCTTTTCACAATCAATTCCATAACCATCATCTCTTACTTCTATGACAACGTTATTTCCATCTTGATATGCATCTAGATATACATTACCAATCTCATCTTTTCCTCTTTTTATTCTCTCTTCTGGAGTTTCTAATCCATGGTCTGCTGCATTTCTAAGTAAGTGAACGAGTGGATCGCCAATTTCATCTATAACAGTTCTATCAAGTTCTGTGTCTTCACCTGACATATGGAGTTCAATCTTTTTATCCAATTGTCTTGATAAATCACGAAGCATCCTAGGGAATCTGTTAAATACTCTTTCTACTGGAACCATTCTAACTTTCATAACTGCATCATGTAAGCTACTTGTGATACGTTCTAAGTATTCTATCGATTCATTGAAATTTTGATTTACATTCTTTATTTCATATGTTTCTAAACCATTCTTAACTATAATTAACTCACTTACAAGGTTCATTAATATATCAAGTCTTTCTATATCAACTCTTACGGTTCTATTTGTTACTGCTTTACCTGCTTGTTGAGAATTCGTTTTATCATCTGATTTAGATGTCGTTTTTGATGGGTTTAAAGTTTGTACTTGTTTATCCGATTCAATTTCAACTTTTCCTTGTTTTTTTTCTAACACGATTTCATCAACTAAGACCTCTTGAACTTCTGCAACGTTCGAAAGTTCATCAATACATTTTTTAGCAGATTCTGACGTTACGATTAAAACAGAAAAATCAAAATCAAATTTTTCATCTTCAATTTCCTGAACTTCTGGTGATGCTTTAATAACTTGTCCAAGTTCTTCTAATCTCTTAAATATAATGAACGCTCTCGCTGCTTTAAGAATACATCCTTCATTTATATAAATAGTTATTCCAAAAACATTAAAACCTTGTTCATTGGCTTTAATAATAGCATTTTCTTCATATTCATTTGGTTTAATATTTTTATGTTTTCTTCTATCCGTTGAAGTATTAACTACTACTTCTACTTTATCGCTTGATGGAGTTTGTGCTTGTGTTACTACTTCATCATCCATTCCTTTGTTTTCTAATATAGAATTAAGAATAATAATAATGTCATTATTGTCATTCGTTCCTTCATCAGAACTTGATACAATGTTGTTGATGTATTCTTCTAATGCATCTAAACATTTAAATAGTACATCTAATAACTTTGAAGTTACATTCATTTTACCATTTCTAATCTCAGATAATACGTTCT
The DNA here is from genome assembly GCA_029256575.1 of Clostridiales bacterium. GTDB lineage: Bacteria > Bacillota > Clostridia > Lachnospirales > JAQSXR01 > JAQSXR01. The sequence goes on from JAQSXR010000007.1 coordinate 23,489, forward strand.
CCATGTCATGCGTTAATTTTTGCATGCGTTTGAAGCCCATTGTTGCACTCATTCCTTTAAGAGTATGAGCCGCTCTAAATATTACATTAACTGTTTCAGTTGAATTTGGTTCTTTTTCTAAAATAAGTAAAGACTCATTCAAACTTTGTAAGTTTTCTTTTGATTCCTCAATAAAAATTTCTAAATATTGACTAACGTCCATGCTATCGCACCCCCACTTTTTTCATAATTGTGTCAGCTATTTTATCTAGTGTTACAACTTCATTTACTAGTCCTGTATCATAGATTGCTTTAGGCATTCCATATACTACACTTGATGCAGCATCTTGAGCTATTAAATGAACTTTTTTACTATGAACTAATTTTTTTATTCCTTCTGTTCCGTCAGATCCCATTCCTGTTAATACAACACAAGTAACTTCATCAACACTAATATTTAGAATTGATTCATACATCATATTTGCACAAGGCCTTAAACCATCTCTTGCTGGTAAACTATTCAGATGAAGTGCGTAATTATTACCTTTTTGTTGTAGCTGCATATGCTCACCACCTTTAGCGATATATACGACACCTTTTTGTATAATTTCACCATCAACTGCTTCCTTCACCTCTACTTCACTTAATTCATTTAGTCTATTTGCGAGAGATTTCGTAAACCCAGCCGGCATATGTTGTACAAGTAACATCGCAGCATCCATGTTCTTCTTGAGTTTAGGAATAACGAGTTGAAGTGCCTTTGGTCCACCGGTAGAACAACACAAAGCAATTAATTTGGTCTGATTATTATTGATACTTTTCTTATAATCTTCCTCTTTTGATAGTGCTTTGCTTATTAAAATCGATGGTTTTGGACTTTCTACCTTTTTACAAATAGATAAAGCCATATTAACTTTTTCTAAAAGCTTTTCCGAAAACTTATTTTCTAATGTTTCAGATATAGCCCCTGGCTTTGTTACAAAATCAAGTGCGCCTAGTTCCAATGCTTTAATTGTTTCTACTGCACCTTCTAATGCTACTGTGCTAACGATTAAAATAGGCACATCATAGTTTATTAGCTTGAGCTTTTCTAGTAATTCCAATCCTGACATTCTAGGCATATTAATATCCAATATTACAACATCCGGTTTTTCTTTTTTTGATAGCAAATTATATCCATCTAAACCATCTATTGCAGTCGTTACAAGAGCATTCTTATAACTTATTTTAATTATATCCGATATCACCCTTCTCATGAGTGCAGAGTCATCAATTATAACAAATTTTTTCATAATTTCCATTTTATCAGTCCTTCATGTCAAAATATAACCCTTTATTTCTTCGCACGTTGTTTTCTTTCCTCTTCAAAAATGAATTTAATGATCTTTTCACGGTTTCCAGCGCTTATTTCTTCAAATAATAATCTTGTTTCATACATTATTTTGTCGTCGCTTGTTGAATTAGATCCTCTGACTTTTCCCTTTAGTATAAGTTCTTCAGAGTTTGATCCTAAGATTATTGGAAGCCTGCAAGTAAGTTCTACATTTTTTTCATATTTGTTTTTAGACATAAAACGAATTCCACCGCCACTTATATCCAACACCGTACCATCAATCCATTCAACTTCTTCCGCTGATTCATCAGCAAATCGAAAACCAAATAGAAGAGCTAATCTATAATATTGTCTTCTTTGTACTTTTTGCAGTTTAGTAAGTAAATTAATAACAACAAAATATACTTTACCTTCTCTACCTCTAGAAACAACTGTTGCTTCGCAGCCATAGATATCTTTCTTTATGTAAAAAGTTACGTCATACAGCGCATCTAACTCTAGTAAGATAACCTTCCCAGCTAAAATCGGAATTGTAATCTTTAACGTTGTCTCATCTATTATATCTATTACTTGACTCACATATTTTGTTTTATCAGCACCAAGCTTTTCAATCATATTTGTTTTTACTTTTACTATCTCAACCCTGTCTCCCGGAGTAAAAATACTATCCATCTAGCAACACCTCTACTTAGTCAATTTTAATTTAATTAATCTTGAGAACATCTGAGCTATTCCCTTTTTTGGTGTTTGAATTTCAATATCCAAAATCCTCTTTGCAATATTATTTATATCTTGTGAGGCATTTGAATTTTCATATAACATAGTTACCGGTCTTTGCTCCATTACCGCTTTTTGTAAATTCAAATCATAAGTAACCGCACCCATAAATTCTAAATCCAAGTCTAAAAACTTCTTAGAAACCGTACTTAGTTTATTAAAAATTTCCCGACCTTCATTTTCGCTACTCACTCTATTTGTTATCACTTTTATTTGTGCTAGTTCTTTAGAGAAGCCCTTATTTCTATTTAGTGCCTTTAACAAAGCATACGAATCTGTAATAGAGGTAGGCTCTGGTGTTGTAACCAACAGAATCTCAGAACTTGCAATAACAAATTCTAAAACACTATTTGATATCCCTGCACCTGTATCTATTATTATAACATCTGCTAGTTCATCAATTTCACCTAATTGTTGAATTAAGTAATGTACTTGATCAATGCTTAGATTGGTTAATTCCTGTATTCCAGAACCTCCAGATATAAACTCAATCTCTAGTGGACCTTTGCTTAAGATATCTTTTATCCCTTTATCTTTATACATAAGATCTGCAAGGTTATATTGTGGGACTACTCCAAACAAAACTTCTACATTAGCTAGTCCAAAATCTGCATCAAATACAATTACTCTTTTCCCTAATCGCTTTAGTGTAATCGCGAGGTTTACTGAGATATTAGATTTACCAACTCCACCTTTACCACTTGTGACTGTTATTACCCTAGCATTACTTTTAATCGGATTTTGTCGTTTTAAAATACTACGTAATTCTTCTGCTTGATCCATCATTATTCGTCGGCACCTCCAAGTAAATGCTTAGCAATTTGTTGAGAATTAAGTTCACAAATATCCATTGGAACATTTTGTCCATAAGTCACATAGGATAGGTCTGCCCCAGTTAACATTTTTATATTCAATATATTACCCAAAGCACTTGTTTCATCTAATTTTGTAAATATTATTTTGTAATTTGTTATACCTGAATATTTATCTGTTATCTTAACTAAATCCTTGTATTTTGTTGTTGCACTTAGTACTAAGAAAACTTCCTTTTCTTCTACCATAGATATTATCTCATTAATACTGTCACATTGAGCTTCATTTCTATGAGACCTTCCTGCAGTATCAACAATAACCAAATCATAATCTTGATAATGTATTAATGCATCCGTCAATTCATCGTCTGAATAAATAACACTCATAGGTATATTTAGTATGTTTGCATAAGTCCTCAATTGTTCAACTGCAGCTATTCGATACGTGTCAGCTGTAATAAATGCTACTTTTGTATTATTGTTTAATTTGTATTTGGATGCAATTTTTGCAATCGTCGTAGTCTTGCCTACACCTGTTGGTCCAATAATAAATACTATTTTAGTTTTACCTGGAGATAATGTAATTGGTTTGATTTCACCTAGTTTTAATACAATTTTCTGATAGAGGCTTCCTAGAATGTTATCCATACTATCTTCTTTACTCAAAGCATTCTCTATCTCACTAATCAACTGATTTGCATATTCTTCATCAACTTCATTGTTGATTAATTGATTATATATAAGTTTAACGAAATTTAGATTCTTAGATATTTTATTTTCTTCTTCAATGACTGGTTCTTCAATTGCTGGTTTATTTTGATTGAAAAAATTTTGAAAATTATGAGGTGAGTCTACATTCGTATCTTTTGTCCCCTCATATATACTAGCATTATTAGTTTTGAATACTGATTCTTCTTTTACAGGGGGTCTAGTATATGAAATATTATCATCAATCGCAGCTGTAACTTCAACTTGCTGCTTTTTGAAATACCTAAAAAATCCTTTGGGTTGTACTGCTCTAATATTTAAAATTAAAGCCTCATTCCCTAATTCCTCTTTAATTTTATAGATTGCCTCTTTTTCAGTATTTGCTTGGTATTTTTTGATTTTCACTAAATAGTCACCATCCCAACTGATTGTAATTCAACATTCGAATCTATTTCATTATATGAAATAACGATTAAATCTTTTAAATAATCACTTGTTAACTTTTTAAAGTAAGCTCTAACGATTGGAGAGGTAACGACAATAGGCTGTTTGCCTAGTCCTTCAAGTTTAGAAACTTCTTTTTCAACTGATTTTATTATTGTTTGAGTAATACTTGGTTCCAACGTTATATATGCCCCTTGCTCTGTTTGCTTTACAGAATCCATAATCGTTTGCTCAATCGTTGGATCCAAGGTAACAACACTTGTCATTTCACCAGGTGAAAAGAACTTATTGGAGATAGTTCTCTTTAATGCTTGTCTTACATATTCCGTCAATATATCAGTATCTCTTGTTGTACTTGCATGATCTGCTAATACTTCAAATACCGTTATTAAATCTCGAATTGAAACTCCCTCACGTAGTAAACACTGTAATACTTTTTGGATTTCACCTATGTTAAGTAGTTTTGGAATTAGTTCCTCAACAAGAACTGGATTTGATTCTTTAACATTACTGATAAGTGTTTGAACATCTTGTCTTGTGAGAAGTTCATCTAAATGAGCTTTTACAATTTCAGTTAAATGGGTTGCTATTATAGAAGGTGGGTCTACAACTGTGTATCCAAGAGCTTCTGCTCTTTCACGTTGTGCCTCTGAAATCCATTTTGCCGGTAAATTAAAAGCAGGTTCTAAGGTAGGAACACCTGGTATATCTTCTTCAATGTAACCAGGATTCATAGCCATGTAGTGATCAAACAAAATCTCGCCTTCACTTACTTTTATCCCTTTTATCTTTATTATATACTGATTTGGATTTAATTGAATATTATCTCGTAGCCTTATTACCGGAACGACAGCACCTAATTCGATAGCCACTTGTCTTCTAATCATTACAACTCTATCTAATAAATCTCCACCCTGACTTACATCAGCTAGAGGTATTATTCCATATCCGAATTCTAATTCGATTGGGTCTACTTGTAATAGTGAAATAACATTTTCAGGTTTTCTTATTTCTTTTGCATCCTCATCATCTTGATCAATGCTAGAAGTAACCTCTGCAATTTTACTATTATTATTAACAACTATTCCAATTGTAATTATTAATCCACCTGCAAACATCAGTAAAAGTGTAGGTAATGGTGTTGCAATACCCAAGAATACAAGAGCTCCTCCAGATAAAAATAAAGCCTTTGGTACTGACATAAGTTCTTTTGCTAACGTATCCGAAACATCTGCTTCTTTCGAAACTTTAGTTACCAAAATACCAGTTCCAAGTGAAATCATAAGAGCAGGAAGCTGACCTACAAGCCCATCACCAATTGTCATTATAGTAAATTTATTCATAGCCTCTACAATCTCTAAGTTCAGGAAAAAGTATCCGGATGCAATACCACCGATAATATTAATAAACGTGATTAATAGACCAGCGACGGCATCACCCTTTACAAACTTACTGGCACCATCCATTGATCCATAAAAACTAGCTTCATCTTGAATTTTTTGACGTCTTTCTCTCGCCTGTTGTTCATCTATTAACCCTGAATTCAAATCTGCATCAATAGCCATCTGTTTACCCGGCATTGCATCCAATGTAAATCTTGCAGATACTTCTGATACTCTTTCTGAACCTTTTGTAATAACCATAAATTGAACAATTACTAAAATCATAAATACAATAATACCGATTACAACATTCCCTCCACCAACAAAGTTACCAAAGGTCTCAATTACCTTACCACCATCTCCTGTGGAGAGTATTGATCTTGTTGATGAAACATTTATTGCCAATCGAAATACTGTAGTAAACAATAGAATTGTTGGAAATGAGGACATGTTTAAAGCCTCTTTTGAAAACAAAGCATTAAATAAAATAATTAATGCGATTGCAAAATTTAGTATAATAAATACATCTATTAATCCTGGTGGAAGCGGTATAATCATTATAATAATAGCGCCAATTAAAAATCCACCAACTACTAAATCTCCGATTTTCATTATAATGCTCCCCCCTATGTTATTTCTTTTTGTTTTTTAATGAATATACAAACGCAAGTACTTCAGCTACTGCTTGGTACATTTCTTGCGGAACTTGCTCACCAATTTCTACATTGTAGTAGATCATTCTAGCTAAAGGTTTATTCTCAACAATTTCAATCTTAAATTCCTTCGCCTTTTCTTTAATCCTTGCCGCGATTAAATCCGCGCCTTTCGCAATAATAAAAGGGGCAGGATGTTCACTAATGTCATACTTTATTGCAACTGCAAAATGTGTTGGGTTAGTGATAATTACATCAGCGGTAGGTAAGTCTTGCATCATACGACGCATAGATATTTCTCTTTGTTTTCTTCTAATTTTACCTTTAATTTCCGGATTACCTTCTATGTTCTTATACTCTTCTTTTACTTCCTGTTTTGTCATTCTTAAATCTTTTTCAAATTTTGATCTAACGTATTTTATATCAATAAAAGCAACGATTAAAAAAAACACGGATATTTTAGTTCCTAAATCTATAATCATTTCGCCAATTACGCCAATCGCTTGAATTAAGCTAACATCATATAAAATTAATATTACCGAATCTTCACCCGTTAGTGTTGATATCGTTATCCACACTACAATACCCACTTTAGCTAAAGATTTCACTAATTCCATAAGGGTTTGAGGGCTAAACATTTTCTTCATGCCCTTTATAGGATTTAATTTACTAAATTTAGGTTGTAGAGATTTTGTTGAGATTTTCCATTTTACCTGTACAACATTCATGATAATAGCAATCAGGAATGTAACTAATAAAATAGGCCATATATTCCTTATAATTTCTAGTATTCCCCATCTAAATATACTAGTTGCAGTATTTAAAGTCATACCTTTTAAATCTATTTCTGATATTTTACTAAATCCATTTCGAAAAGAATTCATAAAATTCTTGGACCAAAATGGAACCAAGATTTTAATTGATAAAAAAAATGCTAATAGCATTACAGAATTTATTAGTTCTGTACTTTTCGCTACTTGTCCTTCATTTCTTGCTTTTTCCCTTTTCTTTGGTGTAGCTTTTTCAGTTTTTTCTCCACCAGGTCCTTCTGCAAATAGCTGCAAATCAAACTTCAAATATATATTATAATTACTAATTTTTATCACCCCGGAGATAAGCCATTTATCATTTTTTGCATTACATCAATCATCTCATTAAATATAAAATCCGAGATAGTGGGCATTAAACCTACTGTTACTAATAATACAAGTAATCCACATAGTGCTTTCAAAGGCATACCTACTACAAACATATTTATCTGAGGTACTGTCTTAGCTAGGATTCCGAGCACTGCATCTAACAATAATATTGAACCAAAAATAGGTAAGCTTATTCTAAAACCAATTAGTATATAATCCGTAACAAAACTAATAAAGTCGGAATATATAGATGGATTTATAACAGCTCCCCCTATTGGAATCAGAGTGAATGAATCAACCAATGCAGATATAATAAAATAATGAATATTTGTTGCTAGCATTAGTAATAATAGTACATAATAGTAAAAATTAGCCGTAACAGATAGTTGTACCTGACTCATTGGATCTAGAACGCTTACCATTGAGAACCCAATTTGTTGATCAATTAACTGTCCAGCTAAACTAATTATTACGGTAGCTGCATAAGCTGAGAAACCAATAACAATTCCAACTAATATTTCCTTTATAATAATTAATCCAAACGTAATAAAATCTGAATATACCAATTCTGGAACTGGCACAACATTTATTAGTACAACCGATATAAATATACACATTCCAAGCTTAAACATTCTTGGAACATTTCTCATACCGAATATTGGAGCAATTGCAAGCATACTAACTACTCTTATCACAATCAATAAATATATCTCAAAATTCTCTATTGAAAACTGTATATTATTCATATGCATTAACCTTTAATATACGTAATAAAATTTGAGAATATATTTGTCATATAGTCTTGTAATTTTATTAGCATCCATGATCCAATAAATATCAACCCAATAAATACAGCTAATATCTTGGGAACAAATGCTAATGTCTGTTCTTGTATTGATGTTACTGTTTGAAATATACTTACTACTAAACCAACTACTAAAGCTATTAGTAATATAGGTGCAGATAATGTAATAATCATCATTAACGCTTCTCTAGCAATATCAATTATTACTCCTGTATCCATTTATTTTTCCTCCAGTTAAACCCATCATTAGCTCTATCTTTATCCATAAAATGATTTTACTAACTCTCCTAATATTAATCCCCAGCCGTCTACCATTACAAATAAAAGCACCTTAAATGGTAACGAAATCATTGCCGGAGGTAACATCATCATACCCATAGCCATTAGCACCGAAGCAACAACCATATCAATGATAATAAAAGGTATATATATTAAAAATCCAATAATAAAAGCTGCTCTTAGTTCACTAATAATAAAAGCAGGAATTATAGTAGTAATCGGTATGTCATCATAATCTTCTACTTCTTCTTGGCCAGAAATTGTGATAAATAGTTTTAAATCCTTTTCATTAACCTGTCCTAACATAAATTCCCTTAATGGTTTAAGTCCTTCTTCAATGGCTACCTCTTGTGTAATTTCGCCTGCAATAAGAGGCTTAACTGCAACATCATTTATCTCGGTAAAGACTGGAGCCATAATAAAAAATGTTAGAAACAAAGCTAAACCAACTAAAATCTGATTAGGAGGTGTTTGCTGAGTACCCAGTGCTGAGCGCACAAAATGCAGCACGATTATTATCCTTGAAAACGAAGTCATCATTATAAGGATAGATGGTGCTAATGATATTACTGTAAATAACAACACCATTTGAATACTAGTCGTTACGGTAGACCCCTCAGAGCCATTACCTATTTGAAGGTTTAAGAAACTTTCATCTGTTGTACCAGTCTCTGTCGCACTTACATTAAATATTGGTAAACATACCATAAGCAAAACAACTAGAAGGAAAATAACCCTTTTATGCTTACATAAACCTCTTAGCCTTTTCTTAATCCTCATATTATTGATTTCTCCTTGACGTTAATCGTTCCTACCTTTTTTCGAAATTACTTTTCTAAGTATATCGTCAAAGCTATTTTTTGCCTTTTGTTCCGGTATTTCTTTAATCTTTATCTGATCAGCTGGTACTTCTGCAAGAAATTCTACTCGATCCTTTGTTACAGAGATAACTATATATTTACTACCAGTTCGAATTAATTGAATTACTTTACCGTTTGCTATTGAAATTGTCTCAATTACTTCTATATTACCGCCCTTAAATCTTTGTCCTTGCGCCTTCCCTAACAACTTAGTTGAATAGTAAGCACCGACTAAAACGATTATAAAAATTACTAGTATAGTAAATAGTTGAGCGAATGTATCCCATGTTGATAAACCGGATATTTTTTTATCACTATTTGAGAAAATATCTGTTGCTAAAAAGACATTAGAAAATACATTAAAATCAAATTTCATTCTTATCCAACAACCTTCTTAACTGCTTCAAGAACTCTATCCGCTTGAAATGGCTTAACGATAAAATCTTTTGCACCTGACTGAATTGATTCAATAACCATTGCTTGTTGTCCCATTGCAGAACACATAATAATGCTTGCTGAACTATCATTCTCTTTGATTTTCTTAACCGCTTGAATTCCATCTAATTCTGGCATAGTTATATCCATAATAACTAAATCAGGTTTTAATTCTTGATATTTTTCAATTGCTTTCAATCCATTCTCAGCCTCACCAACAACATTGTAGCCGTTCTTTGAAAGAATATCCTTTATCATCATTCTCATAAATGCTGCATCGTCTACTATTAAAATACTTTTTCCCATGACTTTTTCTCCTCGCAGTATATTATTTTGTTTTTAAAATATCTGTAATTCTAATACCAAAGTTTTCATCTATTACAACAACTTCTCCCTTAGCAATCAGTTTACCATTAACCATAACATCAATAGGTTCACCCGCTAATCTATCAAGTTCTATAATAGTACCTGGAGAAAATTCGAGTATCTCTTTTATAGATTTATGTGTCTTTCCAAGTTCTACTGTTACCTCTAATGGAACATCCATAATTAAATCTATATTTTCCTTTTGTTGTATCATATCTACCATAGAAAATGCTTGAAATTGAGCAGGTTGTGCATTAACATCTCTATATGCATTTACATTTTGCCCCATCATAGACATATCTTGCATTGGATACCCCATCTGTTGAGGTGGCATTTGATATCCCATCTGTTGAGGTGGCATCTGATATCCCATCTGTTGTGGTGGCATCTGATATCCCATCTGTTGATTTCCAACTTGTTGTGGAGGAAGTTGATTTTGAACCTGTTCAGGTTTCGCTTTTACTGGTTCTTTTTTTGGTACTGTATTCTTCTGTTTTGTATCTGGTTCTTCTTTAACAGTTGAGAATAATCTAAAAATGTCCTTGGCGAAATTTATTGGGAATAATTGCATAATCTTACTATGAATTAAATCACCAACTACCATGTCAAATTCAACTTTTACAAAATCATCTTGTAAGAATTGATCAAGTGTTGACATCTCCATCGTACCATCTTGCATATCAATTAAATTAGCCTCTGGTGGACTAATATCAATTCTCTTTGACAGCATTTGAGACATTGCAGTAGCGGCTGAACCCATCATCTGATTCATTGCTTCGCTTATTGCACTCATATGTATGTCTGTTAAATCCTCTGGCGGATTTAAACCATCTCCACCCATCATTAAATCGGTAATTACTCTAACATCATTTTCTTGAAAAACAATTATGTTACTACCGCTAATACCTTCTTTATAGACAATCTGCACTATAACACAAGGCTTATTGTATTCTTGAGTAAAATCACTCCAGCGAGTTATTGTTATAGTAGGTGTTGTTATTGTTACTAGTTTATTTACAAGTTGAAAAAGTGTTGTTGCCGCTGATCCCATGCTTATGTTAGATACTTCTCCCGTAGCATCTATCTCTTCCGGAGTAAGTATGTCTAAAACATTTGGTCTTTTATTTGTATCTATTTGAGAACTACTATCCCCTTCTTGTCCTAATGCAGGTTCATCGAAACCGTTCAACAATGCGTTTATCTCTTCTTGCGATAACATTCCATCCATTATATATCCTCCTCCTCCTTAAATATTGAAGTAACCTGTAAAGCATTAAAATCCTTGGAATGACCAGGTTTTCCTTTGAACTTCTTTATATTACCTACGTATACATCAAGTTCACCATCTATTTTGGTATCAAGTCTTATAATATCACCTTTTTGTAAATTAACAAAATCACCAACTGATATTGAGCTTCTTCCTAGATTAACCTTCAAAGGTATCTTTACCTTACTAATAACACTTTCAATAACATCTGTATATGATTGTTGATCTTTATGTTGCATATTTGAGAACCAATATTTTGTATTGAGCTTGTCCATAACTGGTTCAATCAATATATATGGCAAACAAATATTCATTAAGCCTTCTTCTTTACCAATCCTAACATTAAGTGTTACCAATGCTATCATTTCATTCGGATCAATAATTTGTGCAAATTGAGGGTTTGTTTCTAGTTTTTCAAGTCTTGGTTCTAATTCAACAACATTTTTCCAAGGCTCTCTAAGTTGATTTACACAAACATTAAAAATTTTCTCTAATATTGTTGTTTCAATTTCAGAAAATTCTCTGTTTTTCTCTAAACTTTTACCTTTTCCACCAAGTAACCTATCTATAATAGTATAACCGAGATTCACTGATAATTCAAGTACTCCACTTCCCTTTAGTGGGTAAAAATTAACCATTCCAAGCAGTACGGGTGTCGACATCGCCCCTGAGAATTCGACAAATCTAACAGCTTCTGAGTTTACAACTTCGACTTGAACTGAGCTTCTTAAATAAGCTGGTAACGTAGTGGATAAAAGTCTCGAAAAATGTTCAAATATTATTTCCAATGTTCTTAAGTGATCTTTGGAAAATTTTGAAGGTCTAGCAAAGTCATAGTCTTTGACCTGTTTTTCACCTGAATCTGCCATATCACTGACATCTAGATCCCCAGTTCTTAATGCATTTAAGAGACTATCAATCTCATTTTGTGACAAAACGTCATTAGCCATCTATTTACACCCCCTAAACCAGTCTTATATTAATAAATATATTCATCAAAATATACAACTACAATTGTATCCGTTTCAAATCGTTCTTTCAATACAGCGGTTAATTCTTGTTCTAATATTGGTGCATAATTATCATTTGATATCTCTTCGTAAGTATGCTTTGCTATTGTATTTCTAATATCATTTTTAACGATACCCATATTTGTTGTTATCTGTTCTGATATCTTTTCATAATCTTTCGCTTTCGAATCTAGTGAAATTCCTACTGATACACTAAGCATATGTTTTGTGGAGCTGCCATCAGAGGATAGGTTAACTAGTATAGCTTCTTCAATTGTAATTGGTCGTCTTTGCCCCATAGGAACCTCTTTTGCTTCTTCCGGATTTTCTTCAGCAAAGTCCAAATCTAAAGCTTTTCCTATCTGATTTAACAGCTTATTCATCTTTGAAGTAGCAGGTACAGTAAAGAAAGCAACTGCCCCTGTTAATAATAAATTCATACTTAATAATATAACACAAATTATCGGAAAAATCGACTTTTTATTTTCCATTTTTAATCCCCAATCTTACTTAATAGTGTATTTTTAATTTTTATTTCAACTCGTCTGTTTTGTGCTCTACCTTCAGCAGTATCATTTGATACTACTGGACGAAATTCACCATAACCAACAGCCGAAAGATTTTTATCTTCAAACCCATTTTTTGCTATAAAATACTCCACTACTGATATCGCTCGTCCAGATGATAAATGTCTGTTACTTGGAAATTGAAGCGTATTCATCGGGACATTATCCGTGTGGCCTTCAACAGCTATCGTATATTCTTCATAGGATTTTAATAGCTTACCTAATTTATCAACTAAGTCTATTGCATCATTTCTTATTACAGCTTTACCACTATCAAATAAAACAGCCCCTTTTAGAGAGAGAAGAATATATTGAGAATTATACGTAATTACAACATCATCTGCTATATTACTTTCTATTAATCCTTCTTGCAATTCCTCTGCAATCGTTTCGGCTTGTTCCATTCTTTCTTGCTCTTCTTTTTCTTTATATTCTTCTACTGCTTCTTGCTTCTCAACAGATAATGCTGTTTCCGCTATATTTACGAAGAAAATATCTAGTTCAGATAATTGGCTGACTCCACTTGCAATTAGTGAACCTTCAGTAAGTGATGTTCCGCCTTCCAAAAATCCTACATTAGTATTAAACACACTTACTAATGCCTTAAATTTTGCAACGTCAACACTAGACATTGAAAACAACAATACGAAGAAACAGAGCAAAAGTGTAACCATGTCACCGTATGTATTCATCCATTCAGGAGCCCCTGCTTTTACTTCATCTTGTTTTATTTTCCTTGCCATTATTCTTCACCTACTTTTTCATCAGTAGTTTCGAACATTGCTCTTTGTGTAGGAGATAAGAATGCTTTTAGTTTTTCTTCAATTACTCTTGGATTCTCACCTGCTTGAATCGAAAGTAACCCTTCAATCATAACCTCTTTCAATAAGACTTCTGAAGCACTTTTAATTTTCATTTTATTAGCTGCTGGGTTAGCTATGAAATTTGCTAATATTGATCCGTACAAAGTTGTTATTAAAGCAATCGCCATGGCAGGTCCGATTGCTCCAGGATCATCAAGTGCACCTAACATGTTAATAAGTCCAATGAGTGTACCAATCATACCCCAAGCAGGTCCTAATGAAGCTAATGTCTCCCAGAAACCCTGAATACCTTTGTGTCTACTTTCAAGAAACGAGAGTTCTGTTTCCATTATGCTTCGAACTAATTCTGGATCTGTTCCGTCAACAATTAGTAAGATACCTTTCTTTAAGAAGGCATCGTCCAACTCATTCGCAACTTCTTCAAGTGCTAATAATCCTTCTTTACGTGCTACATTTGATAATTCAATTATTTTCTTAATAACAAATGTCTCATTTAAATTAGTAATTTTAAAAATATGCCCATATGCTTTTACTGATGCAATTACATTCTTTAGCGGATATCCTATAAACATTGAGGCAAATGTACCGCCTACTGTAATAATGAGTGACTGCACATCGATAAAGCCTCCAATATTAGCAAGCCCAATACCATATATCATAAATCCTGCACCTGCTACTAACCCAATAATAGTTGATATATCCATTGTTCCACCTCTTAACTTAAATTTTTTCTATATATTTATAAAAGATTGACCTTTTGTATTCGATAATTAGTTTTATTACTTCATCTAAACTCTCTTGAACAATGTATTTCTTCCCATTTGTTAATGTAATTACTGTATCTGGTGTTTCTTCAATGGTCTCAACAATTTCAGCATTTATTGTTATCATATTAGAATTGAATCTTGTCACCTTAATCATATTTACACACCCCATTTTCCATTCATCCTATCCTTTCATTATCGAATGTTAATGTTGATTAGACAATAACATTCGAAATAAAAAGATTTCTCGTTAGCGAGTATACTTATGCATTTATCAAATTACTATCTCTTTAGATTTACAAGTTCTTGTAAAATCTCATCTGAAGTAGTTATAATTCTTGAGTTTGCCTGGAAACCTCTTTGTGTTGTTATCATTTCTGTAAACTCTTTTGACAAGTCTACATTTGACATTTCAATTACTCCTGCTGTTAATGATCCTCCAGCAGCTTTAGGATCATCACCTATACTATCAAACTCACCTGAGTTTACAGTAGCGGAGAACAAATTACTTCCTTGTTTTTCAAGACCAGCTGGATTTGCAAATGTCGCTACTACGATTTGCCCTAGAAGCTTTTGTTGACCATTTGTATATCTTGCAGTAATTTTACCGTCATCTCCAATTGAGTAACCCGACATTGTTCCTGCCGCACGGCCATTCCCTAATCCCTGTCTATCACCACGGCCAGGTTCAATTGCTGTTTTCCCAGCGAACATCGTCAACTGTCCAAAGTCAACTGATAATGTGGCAGCAAGCTTTGAAAATCCTGTAATATCTTCTAATCCTGTAATATCTAATTGCGATGGTGTAGTTGCAGCTATCTTTCCTGTACTTGGGTCAAAAGGAATTGATATACTAGCAGGTGTTGCTGTACTTGTTAACGCATTCCCTTGTGAATCGGTAATCGCACCGATTGCAAATATAAACTGATTTGGGTCAGTTGCATCACTTTTGATTGAATATTGCATTGTATATTTGTATCCTAAACTGTCATACATTTCAATTGCAAATGGTACTCCTGTACTTAATAACTGAGCATCATTTTTATCAATATTACCAGATACTGTGCAGTCAGTCGTTAATGCGGGCTCAGCATACATATTTTTTGGTGTTAATATTTCAATTGCACTTACGGTACCTTTTTCAATTTCTCCAGTTGTACCGTTTGGTTGCCACCCCATAACAGGTAAACCATCCGGTGTTGCTAAATTACCAGCTCCATCAATATCAAATGAACCTGCCCTTGTAAAAAGAAATTCACCCGCTGAACTTACAACGAAGAAACCGTCTCCATTGATTTTCATATCAAGGGTGTTATCTGTTCTTTGTGAGGCACCCTCTGACATATTAGTAGATATTGCTGATACATTTGCACCAAGTCCAATTTGCTTTGCATTTGTTCCTGCTGATCCTGTTTCTGGATTCGCTCCTGATGCACCTTGTAATGTCTGATAAAAAACATCAGAAAAACTTACAGATGAAGATTTAAAACCTATTGTATTTACGTTTGCGATATTATTACCAATAACGTCCATTTTTGTCTGGTGAACTCTTAGTCCAGAAACACCAGAGTACATTGATCTCATCATATCTTATATGACCTCCTTAGAATTTGTTGGTGCAATCTCCTCTGTCATTCAGAGATTGATAGCCTCCTTATCGGTCCAGCTATACGATCACCGCTCCGTCAATATTAGTGAAAACATTATGTAATGTATCCTCTTTCCCAACGGCAGTTATCACTGTGTTATTTGGAATATTTACTACTAATGCTACATTATCTATAAGCATTAATGATTCTTTTACACCTTTACTTTTTGCTTTTATAATTCCATCTTCCAATCTAATAATTTGTTCTTCAGATAACTCAATATTTCTTGATGCAAGTCGTTCATTGGCGTGCTTTGAAAATTTAACTTCCGGACTTGTATTCAATTGTTTTGTTAATATGTCACTAAATGAGTTCGCTGCTTTGGCACCAGTCTTTGGTAATGTAGAGCAATTTTTTTGTAGAAGTGCCTGAATTTGTTCAATTGAAGAGAAATTAATGTTGTTAATAGCCATAACAAATTCCCCTTTCTAATTATAATAATAAATTAGTGTTTTCTTTAAGCAGTTGGTGTTGCAGGGTTCTCAGCAACTACTCCTTCATCCATTACCGCTTGTACACTGCTAAGTGGTATTGATGAACCATTTACAGATAAATATGGAGTTCCTGATATCATCTGAACTGCATCTACTTTTCCAGTTGATAATGTTTCTTTGCCTGTTGAATCTGTTATCTTAACCAATACATTTTTACCAATCATTGTAAATGCTTGATACTTATCAAAACTAGTATTAAGATTCTGCATTTGTTCTAATGCTGAAAACTGAGCCATCTGTGCTAAAAATTCTTCGTTTGAAGCTGGATCAAGTGGATCTTGATATTTTAATTGTGTAACAAGTAATTGCAAAAATGCATCTTTACCTAAATCACTACCTGCAGCCTTACTAGCATTTTGAGTCTGGCTCCCTTGTGTTGCTATGTTATTTATTGCGTTAACATCGCTCATTTTTTCTCCTCCTATGCTGAAAAATCAACTTGTGTACTTCGTTCAATTTCTAATTCTTTTCTAATACCTTCAATAAAGCTTCTATCCTCTTCTGCTGCTTGCGCGTCTTCTAAGTTGAAACTAGATTTTTTCTTTTGCTGTTGTTGCCCTTGTTGTTGTCTTTGTTGATTTAAATCATAAGCTAGATTTGATAATTTAACTTCAATCGATTCAACTTTTAATCCTTGTTGACTAAGAGATTCTTTTAGTTGAGTCATCTGAGATTCTAGAGCTTCTTTTACAACTTGGTCAGTAACCGTAAATTGAGCCTTTAAAACTCCATCTTTTGATGATATTACTAGATTTAATTTGCCTAGATTTTCTGGGTTCAATTGCATTTCCATGCTCGTTACATTTGCCTTTATTGTGACATTAATTTGGTCAACAATTTGTTTTACAATCTCAACATACTTAGTAGTCGCAGGTTGTTCAACATTTTCAGTTCGGTTAACATTTAAAGAATTATCAGAAAGTTTATTAAGATTGCTTAGTAACTCATCTGAAGACATTACGGTTTTTGTTGTTTCTGTATTACCGCTTTTGTTTTCTTTTAAATTTTCTTTTTGATCACTATTTTGGCTAACATTTTCTTCAAAATCTTGCACAATAGTAGTAATGTTTTTCGTTTCTTGCTCCGTTGTATTCATTTTTACTTCTGCATTTTCAACAATATTTTGATCTTGTACAGTCTTTACTTCTGGTAATACTACAGGTTTTTCTTGTGTAGTTGTTGAAATATTACTTTCAGTTTGAACAATTTGTTGAATACTTTCTTTCGCAGATAGTGCTGTTATTTCTGAAATCATTTCAGTTATTGGCATCGTAACTTCTTTTGGTTGTGCTAATAAATGTAGCATATTCTCATTTCCTGTTACCGCAAGAATTAGGCTTTGTAGATTTTCTAAATTAAGAAGTTCAGTTGGCTCTAATCGCAAGTTATCCATAATTGCTTCTAATTCTTTGGTGCCTATCCCCAATGCCTTTGCAACTAATTCTACTAATTTATTCTCTAATTGTTCTAGTTCTCGAATTTCTTCCTCTTCATTTACAACGTCTTTAGAGATTGAAATTTCTTTTTTTGGTGATTCAACCTTTTGATTCCTTGTACTATCGGTTTTTTGTGCAGCGTTATCCATTTTGTTCTTTGTAGTAACTGGCTCATCCTCTTTCTTAACACTATTCTTTAATGTATCTTGAAAATTAGTTTGATTGGTGCCCGCCACATTGTTTTTTGAACCAATATCTAAAAAAGCTGACTTAATATTTAGTGCACTTACATTTGTCATTTTCCCTCCTCCTTTCTTGAAGCAACTTATAAATTGCTCTATAATTTTTATCTATAGATACAGTTAAAAGCATTCGTATTTCTACCAACGCTGTAACTTTCTACCAAATTATTGCGACATTGCCTTTGTTATCTTTGCAGCAATCGTCGGGTCCATCGCACCTAATATCTTGGCACGTTGTTCCGTATTAACATTTCTCAATATATCAACAACTAGTGAGACATTCGATGATAACTCTTCTAGTACGCTAGCTGCTTGAGCTGGCTTCATTTCTTGATATGCTTTTGCAACTTTTTGAATTTCTTCTTCTACCGCTAATTGCTCAACAACTTGTCTATATATTTCTTCAGCATTTACTGGATTAATCAGTTCATAATATGCTTTATACTCGGCAATATCTGGTGCTTTTGCATTAAATACTACCTCATCATCAAATGTTTTCTTGCTCTCTATATACTCTGTATGCTTATCCTCAAATACTTTTAGTCTAGCTATTTCAGTTTGTAAATCTTCTATCGAAGTTACTTTCTCATCTTTTGCTTTGTTTGCAGTAGCAAGTTCAACTTCTAATTCTTTAATTCTTGCTATCGCTTCTTCTATGGTTTCATAAGGATAATTAAGGTCAACATACTCCACTTTCTCCTCTTTTGGTAACATCCAGCTTATCGCCTTTACATCACCAAACATTGGTCGAAGCATTGTACTCGCAAATCCACCAACATTAAATTTGATTAATAAAAGAAGAGTAATAATTATAGCAAAAACTAAACCAACTCCAATAAGTGCTGAAAATAGACCGCCCTTACCTTTTTCATCGCTGTTAAGATTTTCATTGTTTCCTGTTTTATTAGCCATTTTCATCACCCCAATGTATTAATTATTATTTATCTCCATTACTACCATTGTATTTATAGCTGATTAATTCATCTACAGCTTTCTTTTCATCTTTTTCAACTTCTATCAAAAATTCTTGAAAAGCATTTTCTCGTAACTTTTCGTGCGTCTTTCTTTCAATCATTGCTTTATTTAATTCAACTCGAGATTTTTCTAATCGAACCTTAATTTTTTCTATACAATTTAATTGAATATCGATTAAATTTTCTAAAGTCTTAATAGCACTGCTACATCTTTTCATTTCTAGAATATCGAGTTTACGTCCCATTAAATCTCTTAGTTCTTCTTGGTAGTTTAATTTTTCTGTTTCAATCGAATTAAGTTTTTCTTCTGCCTCATTTAGTTCAATTTGAACTAATGTATATGCAATTTTTTTTTGTGCTTCTATACTTAATTTAATATTAAGAATACTTTGCATTTTATATCTAAATCTTGCCATTTAAGCACCTAATCCTCGAATATAGCTTTTAGCCTATCTGTTATATCATCAAAGAGTATTTTATCTTCTACTGATTGTTTTAAAAATTCATTGATTTTCGTTATTTTACTGATTGCAAAATCTATATCTTTATTTGAGCCTTTTTTATATGCTCCGATATTAATTAAGTCCTCAGACTCTGAGTATATTGCAAGTGCTTCTTTTAGCTTATTTGCAACTAGTTTATGTTCTGGTAAAATAACTTGACTCATAACACGAGAGATGCTTTGTAAAACATCGATTGCTGGGTAATGATTTTTATTTGCTAACTTTCTTGTTAGCATAATATGTCCATCTAGTATCCCTCTGGCAGCATCTGTTATTGGCTCGTTAAAATCATCACCATCAACTAAAACAGTATACAGTCCTGTAATCGATCCACTTTCAGAGTTACCTGCTCGTTCAAGTAATTTGGGGAGTTCTGCATATACACTTGGCGTATAACCTCTCGTTACAGGAGGTTCTCCAATTGCCAATCCAATTTCACGTTGCGCCATCGAGAATCGCGTAAGTGAATCCATCATAAACAATACATCTTTTCCCTTATCTCTAAAATATTCTGCAATAGCGGTAGCAGTCTTAGCTGCTTTTTGTCTTATGAGTGCGGGCTTATCTGAAGTTGCTACAACGATGACGGATCTACTTAATCCTTCCGCCCCTAAGTCTCTTTCAATAAACTCTCTTACTTCTCTTCCACGTTCACCTACTAAAGCAATTACATTTACATCAGCTTTTGTGTTTCTAGCTAACATTCCTAAAAGTGTACTTTTACCAACTCCACTACCAGCAAATATCCCTATTCTTTGACCTTTGCCAATAGTAAGTAATCCATCTATAGCCTTTACCCCAAGAGGTAACGGTTGATCAATTAGTGCTCTATCCATCGGATTTGGTGGTGGAGCATCTACTGGATACTTCTCATCTAATTCTAGCGATAATCCATTAATAGGGTTACCTAGACCATCTAATATCTTACCTAATAAACCTTCTCCAACAGATACTTGAAGTGGTACCCCAACTGTTTCAACAGAGCTTCCAGGTCCAATGCCTTCCATTGATCCTAGTGGCATTAATAATAATCTACTATCCTTAAAACCAACAACTTCTGCGATTGCAGTTTGTATCTTATCTTTTGATGTTATTCTACATAAATCACCTAGATTTGCATTGGGCCCAATTGTTTCAATTGTTAAACCTACAACCTTAGCAACTGTTCCGCTATGTTTTACATATGATTTTTCTTGCAAAAGATTGTACTTGTCAAAATTTATTAGTTCCAAGGTTTCACCAACTTTCTATAGGCCAGCAATTAATCTTAAATCTGAGATAATGCCTTTTAGTTGAATATCAATGCTGCTATTCACAAAACCAGAATCTGTTTCTATAATACAGCTACCTTTTTCAAGTTGATTGTCTACACAAAAATCTATTTTATTAGTAGGGTTCAAACATCCTTCTACCTTGTTAGCATTTTCTATTACATATTCATAATCATCTTGTGACACTTTTATTAGAAAACTTCGATTTGAATTATTAATCTCCATCATTCCTTGATTGATGATATTAATAATTATTTCATTTTTATCTTGAAGGAGTTGTCCTGTAAGTTTTTCTATTACCTGGATTACTACTTTCGCAAATTTAGGTTCAAGTTGCTTTAATTGCTCTTCATACTTTAATTTATTAACTTTAATTTGCTCTTCTGCCATTTGTACGGCTTTTTCAGCCTCTCCTAATCCAGCTTGATATCCTTCACTAATTCCTTCATTTTTTCCTTCTTCATATGCAAGTACTTTTAGCTTTTCTGCATCTAATTTCGCCTGCTCTATGATTTTCTCTGCTTTAATATTAGCCTCGTCAATAATTTGTTGTTCTGTCTTTTTTCTCTTTTGGTCTCGTAAATGTAATAGTTGATCTAGCTCATTATCGATTATGATTTCTTCTTCATTAACTATTTCATCTGAAATAGGTTTATTAATAATTCTTTTATCATTTGTGTCAACCATGATCAGCTTGCTATTTGGTGAAAATTTTACAAATCCTGATTTTAATAAATTAGACAATTATTTCGTCACCTCCACCTCTAGAAATTACAATTTCAGAAGCGTCTTCTAATTTACGAATAATATTAACGATTTTTTGTTGTGCCTCTTCAACATCCTTCAAACGTACAGGTCCCATAAATTCCATATCTTCTTTTATCATTGCAGATAGACGTTTTGACATGTTGTTGAAAATAACATTTTGAACTTCTTCAACAGACCCTTTAAGAGCGGTAGCAATATCATTGTTATCAACTTCTTTAAGTACTCTTTGAATTGAACGGTCATCAAGAGTAAGAATATCTTCGAATACGAACATCTTCTTTCTGATTTCATCCGCAAGTTCTGTATCTTCAATTTCAAGAGTTTCCATAATGTGTTTTTCTGTTGATCTGTCAACTGCATTAAGAATTTGAACGATAGAATCAACTCCACCAACAATAGTGTAATCTTGAGTAACTAAAGAAGCTAACTTCTTCTCAAGAACAGATTCAACGTCTTTAATAATCTCAGGTGATGTTCTATCCATTTGTGCAATACGTCTCGCTACATCAGCTTGTTTCTCCGGAGATAGTGCAGCAACGATAGATGCTGCTTGAACTGCTGGTAAATAGGAAAGTATTAATGCTATTGTTTGAGAATGTTCATCTTGAATAAAGTTAAGTAATTGACCTGCATCTGTTTTACGAATAAATTCGAATGGTCTAACTTGTAGTGAAGCGGTAAGTCTACCAATAACTTCGAAAGCCTTATCTGCACCAAGCGCTTTTTCAAGCAAGTCTTTGGCATAACCGATACCACCTTCTGATATATACTGTTGTGCTAAACAGATTTCATAAAATTCATCTAATATTTCATCTTTTAATTTTGCTGATACACTTCGTGTATTTGCTATTTCTAACGTAAGTTGTTCAATTTCATCTTCTTTGAGAAACTTAAATATTGTAGACGATTTTTCAGGTCCAAGAGTAATTAGCAATATAGCTGCTTTTTGAATTCCTGGAATATCCATGTTCTTTCTCACTGCCATTTTTATTCCCACCCCTCGTTAAGCCAATTCCTAAGTAACTGTGCAGCTGCTTCCGGTTTATCTTCAACAAACTTCTCAATCATTTTTCTTGTCTCATTTAAATCATCCATTGGAATTTCTTCTTTCGGAATCTGTGATTCTCTAGTAGACGTTAATAAATCTTCAACGGAAAGACCTGCATCAATATCAGAAATCTCCACTGGTTTTGTTCCTTTATATACAACAAAAGCCAAGAATACAAATATTATAGCAGCTAGTGCTATCGGTAAATATTTTGTCCAATCAGATTTTTCAACTATTTTATCTTCAAATTTAGGTATTTCATATGCTGTAACCTTAACATTATCGATACCTGTTGACATTACGATCAAATCAATTGTATTTTGATCTACCGGTAACTCAATACTTGCCATATTTGCCTGCTTAAATTCTTCATATGTCATTCCCGCAGCTTCAAGAGTTCCGTCCGATTCCAATTGTTCCTGGTTAAATAATTTATATTTCGATAGTACGATTCCTATTGAAGATTTTTCAAATTCAAGACCGCCTATACTTTTATCCGTTTGTGTAATTATTTTGTTAATTTCGTATTGAATTTGTTCTTGTTCTACAGATGAATTTGACTGATTTGAATCAGGAAATTGGTAATCTGTAACAACTCCATTTGTATCCGTTCCTGGTACGCCCGAAGCTTCAACATCATTGCCTTCCGCCACGTATGTATAGATATTTCTAATTATTCCTTTATCCCCATCTTCAGGATATTCGTACTCTTCTGATACAGTTGATTGTTTATCAAAATCCAATACTAGATTTGGCATTACTTCCGCATCATCATATTTGCCTGTACTAATTAACCCTGCCATCAAATTCTTTTTCATAGTGTTTGTTAGTGTCATTTGGTATTCATATTGTTTGTTTGTAGAGATGGTTCCTAGTGAATCATTATCATCTCCCATATAAAGAATTCGTCCTTTTTGATCACTAATCTTTACATTTGCATCTGTTAATTTATCAATAGAGCCAACAAGATAGTTAACAACACTTAATACTGATTCAGGAGATAAATCTTTTGATGTTGTCAGTATTGCACTTGCTTTCGCCTCTTTTTCTTCCTTTAAAATTGTTTTCATATCATCTGGAACAACAATCGTCACTACTGCATCGACTATTCCTTCAAATCTTAGTAAATCATTTGCTAGCGATTGTTCTTTAGCAAGTTTAAATTTCAACTGTCTTTCACTATCTGTTGTACTTAAACTATTCGTAAACGCATCATCATATGTGAATCCCTCAGACGGAATACCGGACACCGCCAATGCCATTTTTGCCTCACTGTATTGTCTCTCATCTACTTTAACACCTGTTCCATCATTAGAAATCTCATAAGTAATTCCATTCTCAGTTAAAGCATCTTTTATATTACTTGCTTGTAATGGTGTAATATTGGATATCAAATTTACCATATTAGTTCTATTTAAAAATAAAACAAGAGCAACTAAGGAAGCTATTACTACTAGAGTAATACCTCCCATTTTAACTTTTTGTTTTTTATCATATTTATTCCATAATTTCGTTATCTGTTGTGACATTTTAGAAAACTGTTCGCCCATTGTACACTCCTTTAGTTCTCAGCAATATATTATATTTGAAGTTTCATAATTTCATCGTATGCTGCCAAGACTTGATTTCTAATTTCAACAGTAAATTGTAGAGCTGTACTAGCCTTCTTTGATGCAATAAGAACATCTTCAATATTAACATTAGTGTTACCTGACAAAAACTCCATACCAATGTCATCTGCTTTAAGTTGCAGTGAATTAGTATCATTAAGCAAGTTCATTGCTGCATTAAATATATTTGAAAAGGAGTTATCTTTTTTTGTTTCACTATTATTTGTAATACTTGTATTTTTTAATATATCACTAATTTGATTAATTGCTCCAACTTGCATTCTATATCCTCCCTATTTACCCTTTACACAGGCAAAACTTAATATATCTGCTTTCCTATCTTCCAATTTCAAGTGCTTTTGCAAACATACTCTTAGCAGCATTTAATGCTGTTACATTGGCTTCATATGAGCGAGTAGCGCTAATTAAATTTGTCATCTCTATAACTGAATTTACATTCGGATATTCTACATAACCGTCCTCATTTGCATCCGGATGTGAAGGATCATACGTTTTAATAAATTCACTTTGATCTTCTACAATAGAAGAAACCTTAACCCCTGCATTAGCAGTTGATGTAGATGCTCCATATTTTCCAATTTGTTGATTTAACATATTCTCAAAAGATTGATTTTTGTTTTCCTCAAAAACAACAACCTTTCTTCTATATGGATTGCCATCTGCTCCTCTTGTAGTATTAACGTTAGCTAAATTTTGTGAAATTGTATCCATTCTCAATCTTTGTGCCGTAAGCCCCGATCCACTTGTATTCATTATACTAAATAACGACATTCTGCTCCCCCTTACTGTTATCTATTTTTCATTGAACTTGTTATTCTATCAAATCCTGAGATTACTCTATCAATTAAAGCATTATATCTAAGTTGATTTTTTGCTGCAGCTGCAGTTTCTGTATCGATATCAACATTATTTTTATCCATTCTGTAACTCATATTACTTCTGTCTGTTACGAGCTTCGGAGAAATGCTATCTAGATTTATCTTTTTAACGTTATTCCCGTTCATTTTCAAAGCGTCTTGTAACATTGATTCGAAAATCACATCTTGTCTTTTATACCCAGGAGTATCTACATTAGCAATATTTGAACTTATTGCCTGTTGCCTTAATGATGTGGCATTTATTGCTTTACTATAAACATCAATATTCTTAAATGCATCCGTTATCATTTTTTTATCTTTCCTCCCATTAAAATACAATATATATCACTTATTACTATTGTTGCACCATATATATACTATTATAAATTATATCCCGAAAATTTCAAGCTTTATTTTACAAAATGCTACAATTTTATATAAAATTTTACTGAAAATACTATGTTTATTCTAATTAATGTAAAACAATTAAAATAAACCCTTTAAATAGAACATTCTTACTTTAAAACAAAAAAATAGACCATACATCAAATGATATATGATCCAAATATTACCGACCCTTTATTATAAAGTTTCATCAATTTTTTCTAATTCATCAAAAATTACATCATTAATAACTCTAAGATATGTTCCCTTCATACCCGATGAGCGTGCTTCGATTACTCCGGCACTTTCCAATTTTCTAAGTGCATTAACAATTACTGATCTAGTAATTCCAACACTATCCGCTATTTTACTAGCAACTAGCATTCCTTCCATTCCGTCTAATTGCTTAAATACATGAGATATAGCTTCTAATTCAGAATGAGATAATGTATTAAATGCTGCTCTAACAACTGATACTTTTCTCTCAGCATCATTTTTTTCGTCCGTTACTGCTCTCATCATTTCTAGTCCTACTACAGTAGCGCCATATTCTGATAAAATTATGTCATCAATTTGGTATGGCATAACTTTTCTATAAGCAAATACTGTACCTAGTCTCTCACCTGAAACATCGATTGGCGTTACAATGGCTTGGTAATTACTAATATCAGTTGCCTCAAAACCAAGTGTCATCAAATTGACATTCTCTTTTGTAGAAAGAATATTAAGAATTCTTTCATTAAGTACCAAATCAATTGTGTTTCCAACTTCATTTGTCAAAAACTCAGTGATTTCCTGGATTTCTTCCCTACATTTAACACCTAGTAATTTACCTCTTTTACTAACGATTAAAATGTTTGAGCCTAAAACAGAACTAAGTATCTCGCAAACATCGCTAAAGATAATCTTTTCCGTTCCTGTTCTGTGAAGCAATGTGTTGATTTTTCTTGTTTTGTCTAATAATTGTACACTCATTTTTAACCTCCAATTGTCTCGTATGTGCGATAATTCAATATACATTATCATATTATCATAGCATTTACCATAATACAATAATTATTTTACACAATATCATTATCCGTCGGCTTATCCTTGCTAAATCCACATTGTTGATCCAAACAAACTAGTTTTGTTCCTTTAATAACTAAAATGTTTCCACACTTTTCGCATTTTTCGTTCGTTGGCATTTGCCAAGAACTAAAGTCACACTCAGGATAATTCTCGCATCCAAAATACTTTCTGCCTTTTTTAGTCTTTTTCAGAACAATTTCCTTTGCGCATTTTGGACATTTTACTCCTATTTCTTCAAAATAAGATTTTGTATTCCTACATTCTGGAAAGTTTTTACATCCAAGGAATTTGCCATGTGGTCCATATTTTATTAGCATAGGGGCTCCGCACAAATCGCAGATTACATCACTAACTTCGTCCTCTATTTTTATTTCACTTATTTTTGATTCTGCTTCTTTAACAGCTTCATCTAAGTCAGGGTAGAAATTACGAATAACTGTCTTCCATGCTATTTTACCATCTTCAACCATATCTAATAACGATTCCATATTAGCAGTAAAATTGGCATCAACAATAGAATTGAAATTGTCTTTCATAATACCATTTACAATTTCACCTAATTCTGTGATATATATTTTCTTATCTTCTTTCGTAACATAACGCCTTTGAAGTATCGTTGTAATTGTTGGAGAATACGTACTCGGTCTTCCAATTCCTAATTCTTCAAGCGTCTTAACTAACGATGCTTCTGTGTAATAAGCTGGTGGTTGCGTAAAATGTTGAGCTTCGTTATATTGAACTAATTTTACTTTTGTTTCTTTATTCAGATCATACAAAACCACATTTGTTTTTTCTTTTTCTTCATCATTCGAATTGTAGACTGATAAGAATCCATTATAAACTAATTTTGAAGTACTTGATGTAAAGATATATTCTCCTGCTTTAATCTTTATTGATGCTGTTGTATAAAGTGCAGGTTTCATTCTACTTGCTACGAATCTTTCCCAAATTAGTTTGTACAATCTTAATTGATCTCTTGAAACGGAATCTTTAATCATTGCAGGTGTGATAAATACATCAGATGGTCGAATCGCTTCATGTGCATCTTGTATCTTTTTACCATTATCTTTTTTTATTACTGGTGAATCTGCGATATCATCAGGGTAATTTTCCGTTAAATATTTTTTTACAGATTCTTCTGCTTCTTCTGATATTCTAACCGAGTCAGTACGTAAATAGGTAATTAAACCAACCGTTCCTTGCCCCTTTACATCGACACCTTCATATAGTTGTTGTGCGATACGCATTGTCTTCTGTGTTGAGTAATTTAATTTTTTAGATGCTTCTTGTTGAAGTGTACTTGTTATAAAAGGAATTGGTGGTTTTTTCGTACGTTCTCCCTGTTTCACTTCACTAATACTAAATTTTGACTTTTTCAATTCACTTAATATCATTTGTAATTGTTCATTATTATTTATTTCAATTTTTTCATCTTTTTTTCCATAAAACTTTGCACTTATTGTATTTTTATCGTTAACAAGAATATCAGCATCAAGTGTCCAATATTCCTGTGGAATAAATGAATTAATTTCTTCTTCTCTATCAGCGATAATTCTTAATACTACAGATTGAACCCTACCTGCACTTAATCCTTTTTTAATCTTTTTCCATAATAAAGGACTTATTTGGTACCCTACCATTCTATCTAGAACTCTTCTTGCTTGCTGCGCATCAACTAAATCCATGTCTATTTGTCGAGGTTGTTTAATAGAATTCTTAACTGCATTCTTTGTTATCTCGTTAAAAGTAATTCTACTTGCTTTATTATCATCAAGTTTCAATGTATTCATTAAATGCCAAGAAATTGCTTCGCCTTCACGGTCAGGGTCAGTTGCTAAATATACTTTGTCAGCTTTCTTAACTTCCTTACGAAGTTTTGCCAATAGTTCTCCTTTGCCACGAATCGTTATATATTTTGGTGCATAATCATTATCAATATCAATACCTAGTTGACTTTTTGGCAAATCAATTACATGCCCATTTGAGGCCCTTACTTCAAAATTAGTGCCCAAGAATTTTTTAATTGTCTTCGCCTTAGCAGGTGATTCTACTATTACTAGATTCTTCAAATTAATACCCTCCATAACACTTGTTATTCCTAATATTTACAAAAAACCTAGTAAATATAAAGACTTTTATAAGAATACACTATTTGGAAGCATATATCAAGTTATTTATTTAATCAGCAAGTAATTATTATAAAACTCTAATATATCTATTATTTGGTTTATTTTTGATAATTTTTTTATTTATATTCCTATAATTACTACATAATTATAAGGTTAGCATCGCTTCTATGCTATTAATTTTATATATTATCTCCTCATTTTTAAAAACTAGTATTATATAACAAATCTAAAAAGACGTTTGGAGCAAAATTCTACTTCAAATGTCTTAAATTGACTTATATTTACTTATTTTAAAGTTCAATACTATTTTCAATTTTCAAAACGAAACCATGCATGAATTACCCTACAAAATTTTAACATACCCACTATTAGCTACCTTACGAATTGCCCCATGTATTTCTAAACTCAATAACCCTTGCAAAAACTGTCCGATAGGAAGCTTACTTTCTCCTTCAAGTTCATCAATACATTTTGGATCAAAATCAAGTATATTGTATATTGTTTTTTCTAATTGATTCGTTATAATTCTACTTTTTACAGAAAATTGATCCGATTCTTCAATATCAAAATATTCTTCTAAAACATCTTCGATTTTTGTAGTTATCTTAGCCCCAGCCTTTATTATAGCATTTGTTCCCTCACTTAACTTATCAAAAGCTCTTCCTGGGACAGCAAATATATCTTTACCATGTTCTAATCCAATATTCGCAGTTATCAATGAACCACTCCGTTTTCTTGCCTCAATTACCACTATACCATCTACCAACGCACTAATAATACGATTCCGCATCGGGAAATGCCCTGGTCTTGGTTGGACACCAAGATTATATTCTGATAAAATGCCTCCCCTTTCAAGCATCTCTTCCATTACTTTAATATTTTCCTCTGGATAGCATATATCTATCCCTGTTCCTAGGACTCCTATTGTATTTCCATTTGACATTAGAGCCCCTTTATGGGCATAAGTATCTATTCCACGTGCTAATCCGCTTATTACTTGAACACCTGCTTTAGAAAGCTCCCTACCAAAGTACGTTGCCAGTTCGATCCCATACTCTGAGCAATTCCTTGCGCCAATTACTGCAATACTAAGAGTATCATTATTAATGTAATTTCCAGAATAGTATATTCCATATGGATAGTCATATATATTTTTTAATTTTGTTGGATAATTTTTATTCTCTATGCTTAAAAATTCTACTTTCCACTTCTTTAGCATCTCAAAATCCTTTTTTATCTTCTCTGCATTTCTAGAGTCAACAAAAGATGCGACATCATTTGAAGATAAAGCTTTAATCTCTTTCAGACTATCTTCACTTACCTTCCATATTTCTTCTACATCTTCAAAATAGTCTAATAAGATCTGCTGTTTCTTTCTCCCTATTCCATCTATATTATTAAACCAGTACCAATACCCTTCTCTTTCTATATTCATTACCTCCCCTTACTCCAATACTTCTTATCAAGTGTCCTATAATGTATCGCTTCACTTAAATGTGTTATATTTATATTCTCACTGCTATCTAAATCTGCAATTGTTCTTGCTACTTTAAGTATCCTGTGATATGCCCTAGTACTAAGTTCAAGACTCTCAAACGCCTGCTTTAGAAGGCTTTTCTCTTCATCCCCCAGTCTACAATATTTCTCAATATTGCCTGTCTCTAATTCTGAATTATAACGTATTCCAATATCTTTATACCTCTGTCTTTGTATCAATTGTGCATTTAGAACTCTTTCCTTAATTAATTCTGAGCTATCACTTTGTTTTTTGCTATTCAACTCGTCATACTTTATATTTGGTGCTTCCACATGAAGGTCTAATCTATCTAGTAGTGGGCCACTTATCTTACTTAAATATCGCTTAATTTGCATTGGCGAACAGGTGCATTTATTTGGATCAGGGAAGTATCCACATGGGCAAGGATTCATCGATGCAACCAGCATAAAATCTGTTGGATATGTATACGTTGCATTTACTCTTGAAATTGTTATCTTCCCTTCTTCTAAGGGCTGACGCATAATCTCTAATACATTTTTCTGAAATTCTGTAAGTTCATCTAAAAATAGAACTCCTCTATGCGCTAGACTTATCTCTCCCGGCTTTGCGTTCCTCCCCCCTCCTGTTAATGCTGACATAGTGATACTATGATGTGGTGATCGAAATGGACGTGTTGTAACCAATGCTTGTTTTTCAACCAATAACCCTGCAACACTATAGATTTTACTGATTTCTAGACTTTCCTCTATCGATAATGGAGATAAAATAGATGGTATTCGTTTCGCTAGCATCGTCTTCCCAGTTCCCGGTGATCCAATAATTAGAATGTTATGCATTCCGCTTGCTGCCACTTCTATGGCTCTCTTAACATGCTGTTGTCCTTTTATTTCCGAAAAATCATATCGATAATTATTTGTGTCTGCTTGTAATATTTGAAGAATATTTATTTTCTTAGGTTCTATTGATATCTGATCATTTAAAAAATCAATTATCTGATTTAAATTTTCTACCCCTATTACATCGATATTCTCGACTACCGCACCTTCTTCAATATTTGCCTTAGGTATGATACATCTCTTAATTCCTCTTTCTCTTGCTGAATATACAATAGGTAATATGCCATTTACTTTACTAATGTCCCCATTCAGACATAACTCCCCAATAATCAAAGTATCAACAATACTATCTTCTATAATGCCCATACCCATTAATACTCCAATCGCTATCGGCAAATCAAAAGACGGTCCTTCTTTTCTAACATCAGCTGGAGATAAGTTAACGGTTATCTTCTTGGGTGGGAAATATATCCCACTATTCTTAATTGCTGTCTTAACTCTTTCCTTTGCCTCTTTTACTGCAGAGTCTAAAAAACCTACCATTTCAAATCCAGGGAGCCCATCACTTATGTCAACCTCTACATTTACAATGCTACTATTAATTCCCCTAATCATTGCACTAGTTACCTTTGAATACACCCAATCCCTCCAACAAAAAAATATAGTAGTATATGTGGTCTCAACCACAATATTCTACTATATCTTATCATCTTGTTTGTTTTTTCTATATAAATAATTAGTACCTATTCTAAACCAAATGAAACAATTATGTATCACATTCTATTTTGTTAACAACTTACTTAATTCAATCATAAAAGTATTAACATCTTTAAACTCTCTATAAACAGATGCAAATCTAACATAAGCAACTTCATCAACTTCTTTGAGTGCTCTCATAACGAGCTCCCCAATCTCTTTACTTTCAATTTCTTTTTCCGCTATATTGTATACTGTATTTTCAATCTCATCCACAATATTCTCAATTACCTTAACCGGTATTGGTCTTTTGTGACATGATCGAACAATCCCTGATTCTAATTTACTTCTATCAAAAGGTTCTCTATTTTTATCCTTCTTAACTACTACAAAAGGTATCGCTTCAATCTTCTCATAAGTCGTAAATCTTTTGTCACAAACAATACATTGTCTTCTTCTTCTAATAGAACTACTATCTTCAGCTGGCCTTGAATCAATTACTTTTGTATCTTCACTATTACAAAATGGACATTTCATGTAAGTTCCCCCCTGTAGCATATTATATTATCATTATAAAATATTTACGTTAACCGGTCAAGTTCTTTATATCACTGACCTGTCCGTTATTATCTTAACCACACAAATTGTAATAAAAGCATAAACAAAGCAATAAGACCAAAGAATAAAATTGCAACCGGAATAATAACCGAATAGGATGCTAAAACAATAGATCTCTTTTCCTTCTTCGTTAAATTCAACTCTTCAATATTTTTCTTAGCTTCCCTATGTTTATCCCTATTTTTATTATAACCTGGCATCCCCTCAACATTCATATCCGCAAAAGAACGCCCATCATCTTCAAACTCTTTATTTTCATCATTATCCTTCATCTAAAATGCCTCCTTCAATTAAAATATACAACCCTATTATATACTAATCCGCCAATAAATAACATATCTTGTTAAATAAATTTTACACAATTATTTTGTACCAATCCTAAAATAAAAAATCCAGGTTATGTTGTGCCCTCCACCCTTTTTATCTTCGAAGATTATGATAGTGTCCCAGGTTTTGTTGTGCTCTCCACCACCTTTTATCTTCGAAGGTTAAGTTGAGGTTCCAGGTTTTGTTGTGCCTCCCACCCTTTTTATCTTCGAAGGTTATGATGGGTTCCAGGTTTTGTTGTGCCCACTACCACTTTAATCTTAGAATGTTAAGATGGGGTTGCAGGTTTTGTTGTGCCTCCACACTTTTATCTTCGAAGGTTAAGATGGGGTTGCAGGTTTTGTTGTGCCCACCACCACCTTCATATTCTTTGTATGCGCTAAGATAAGTATTGGCATATGTTTTTCCTTTGAATACACAATCCAAAGTTTTGTCCGTGAATAGCAGATGTCTTTTATCTGATAGTCACGAACAAAACTTCGGATTGTGGAGGCAAGAGAAAAACATGCAAATCTATCTTAGCGCATACAAAGAATTAACACCCCCCTATGGCACAACAAAACCTGTAACCCGCATCCATGTAAAAAGTCGTGTCCCTAAGGGCACGACTTTGTTTGTTCTTTATTTTTTACCGCATTCCATTTCGCACAAATGACAAGCTACGAAATGTCCATCTCCATAGTCTTTATATTCTGGAATTTGAGTTTTACATATGTCCATAGCAACTGGACAACGTGTATGGAACTTACATCCCTTTGGAGGATTAGCAGGTGAAGGAATATCCCCTTGAAGAATTACTCTATTCATCCTAACTTCAGGGTCCGGAACAGGTACTGCACTAAATAATGCTTTCGTATATGGATGCATTGGGTTCTTAAATATTTCAGTTTTAGGTGCCATTTCAACAAGGTTACCTAAATACATAACACCAACTTTATCAGAGATATGTTCTACTACTGAAAGGTCATGTGATATAAATAAATAAGTTAATCCGCGATCTCTTTGTAAATCTTTTAATAAATTTATAATCTGTGCTTGAATCGAAACATCAAGAGCTGATACAGGTTCATCTGCAATCACTATTTGAGGTTTAAGAGCAAGAGCACGTGCGATACAGATACGTTGACGTTGTCCACCAGAAAATTCATGAGGATATCGATCAATATGGTGCTTTTGCAAACCGCAAGCTTCCATTGTATCTAATATATGTTTACGATATTCACTTCTTGGAACGATTTTGTGTTGTCTAACACCTTCACCGATAATTTCTCCAACTGGAACACGTGGATTTAATGAGCTATATGGATCTTGAAATACTATTTGTAATTCAGGTCTTAGTGATCTCATTTTTGATTTACTTAAATCTAAAATGTTTCTTCCATTGTAAATTACTTCTCCACTAGTAGCTTCGTGTAATCTTAGAAGTGTACGTCCAACTGTAGTTTTACCACATCCAGATTCACCAACTAGACCCATCGTATGGCCTTTTTCAATGCTAAATGAAACTCCATCTACTGCCTTTACAAATCCTTTTGTTCCTTGAAATACTCCGCCTCTTATCGGAAAGTATTTGCAAAGATTCTTAACTTGAAGTAAATCGCACCACATGGTTCAAATGATTTTTCACATCTATCTTTAAAATAGCAATGTGAAGGCATATTGATTGGGTTTGGAACTTGACCTGGAATAGAATATAATTTATCAACAACTTTTCCAACAGCAGGCTTACTATTTAATAAGCCGATTGTATATGGATGTTGAGGATTTTTATAAATATCAATTGCTGTACCTTTTTCAATAATACGACCTGCATACATAACAACAACATAGTCAGCCATCTCAGCAACAACACCTAGATCATGTGTAATTAATAGAATACTAGCATTTACCTTATCCTTAATTTCACGTAATAACTCAAGGATCTGTGCTTGAATCGTTACGTCAAGTGCAGTTGTTGGTTCATCTGCAATAATTAATTCAGGTTCGCAAGAAAGTGCCATACCTATCATTACTCTTTGTCTCATACCACCAGATAATTCATGTGGGTAAGCATCATAAATACCCTCTGGTCTAGCAATACCAACTAATTCTAACATTTCTATTGAACGAGTTTTAATTTGCTTTGCTGTTAATTTTGGATTATGAAGTTGTATCGCTTCATCAATTTGATCCCCTACCGTAAATACAGGATTTAAGCTTGTCATCGGTTCTTGGAAAATCATAGATATCTTGTTTCCGCGTAACTCTTGCATTTTTGATATTGGTACATTCACTAAATTTATTGGTCCTTCTTCTGAATTGTATCTGATTTGTCCATCTACAATTTGGCCAGATGGTCCTTGTATTAATCTCATAATTGACATACTTGTTATTGATTTACCACAACCTGATTCACCAACAACTGCAACTGTTTTTCCTCTTGGAATATCAAAAGAAACACCATTTACTGCTTTAACAACACCTGAGTCTGTAAAGAAATAGGTTGCAAGATTATCAATTTCAAGAATATTATCTTTGTTTTTCATTTCAGTTACATATTCACTCTTTGGAATCTTTTTACGATTCTTTGCCTTATCAAGTGATTTCATAAGAGCAATATTCTTACGTTGTTCCATTTTACCTTTAGATTTAATACTATTTTTATCGCCCATAATTATCACCTACCGTTTCATTTTAGGGTCAAATGCATCCCTGAGTCCATCACCTAAGAAGTTAAAAGCCATAACTGTTAGAAGAATCATAACCCCTGGTGGTACCCACATGTTTAAGTTGTTTTTCATGATAATAGGGTCGTTAACTGTATTAACCATATTCCCCCATGATGCATATGGAAATGGAACACCAAATCCTAAATAACTTAGTGCAGATTCCGTTAATATAACACTACCAACACCTAAAGTTGCCATAACAATAAGTTGAGGCATTACGTTAGGAATTAAATGCTTAAATATTCTTCTTGGTGTACTTAGTCCAACCGCTTCCGTAGCAACCATAAATTCTTGCTCACGCAAAGATAGAATCTGTCCACGAACAATTCGGGCAATACCAACCCATCCTAACAAGGACATTATTCCAATTAAGGCATATATTTTATATTTCTGCGGGAACTGATTTGCAATCATAATAGAACTCATGATTAGCATAACTGGTAGCGACGGAATACAATTTATGACGTCTACTAAACGCATTATTAATCCATCAACCCATCCACCGTAATAACCTGCAATTCCTCCAAGAGTTACACCGATTGCTAATTCAACAAGAATACAAGCAAATGCAATAAATAATGATACTTTACCACCGTGTAATAATCTTGTAAGTACGTCTCTACCATCTTTATCTGTACCTAATAAATGTCTACTATTAGGTTTCGCTTTCTTATAAATCTCAACATTATCTCCAGTTACACTTTGGTTTGGATCTGTTATTTCAACATCTTTATCATTAATTTCTTCTGAATAAAAAATTTCATATTCTCCGTATGGAGTTACTGCTAAACCAACTGTAACAAATAATAATATGCCAACTATTATTGCAAAACCTGCAATTGCAAGCTTATTTCTTAAAAATCTCTTAAGTATTAGTTGACCAGGTGTTATAGGTTTAACCGTTGTTTGATTTTGTACGCTCATTTTTGGTCTCCTCCCTAACTCAATCTAACACGTGGATCTACCACTGCATATAAAACGTCTGAAATCAGTGTTCCTATTAACGTTAATACTGCTAAAAACATATTGAAGCCCATTAAAAATGGAATATCTCCAAATTTTAAAGCTTGTAGTGCAGTATACCCTAAACCATCAATAGCAAAAATTCCTTCCGTTATAATCGCCCCTGAAAATAATCCTGGCAACGATCCTCCTACCATGGTTACGATAGGAATTAAAGTGTTTCTAAATGCATGTTTATATATTACTTTATGTTCACTAAGACCTTTTGCTCTCGCTGTACGTATAAAGTCTGAGTTTAATACTTCTAGCATATTTGTTCTTGTGTATCTCATTAATGATCCAACTCCAAGAACAACAAATACTATAATTGGTAAGCAATAATGCCAACCTATATCTAACAGGAGTCGAAATCCCTCATAGTCTTCTCTAGCTGTTACCATACCCTGCAATGGAAAAATTCTTAAATCCATAGCAAAAAATTTCTGCAATAAAGCTGCAAAAAAGAACGAAGGTAACGATATACCTAAAAATGCAAATGTCGTTATTGCATAGTCTGTTTTAGAGTACTGTTTTGTCGCCGAAATAATACCGAGTGGTATGGCGATTAATAATTCTAATATCAGTGCAATAAATGACAGCCAAAACGATGCCCACATCTTATCATTGATTACTTTAAATACTGGTTGTTTGTATACAAATGAGGTTCCAAAGTCACCTTTTATAACATTACCTGCCCATTTCACATATCCCTCTGGGATACTAGAATCAAGGCCATAATTCTTTTCTAATTGTTCAATTAGTTGATCTGTTACTCCTGGTTTACCAGAAGTCATTTGTTTAACATAATTACTTGGCATTGCTCTAATTAGTGCATATAATGCCATTGATACCCCTACTAGTATAAATACACTCAGAATTAATCTTCTTATAATAAATTGTTTCATACTTCACCCACTTCTTCGAATTATTCTGTCTATATCGTAAAATAACTGTTAAATGCCTAACTGAACCAGTCAGGCATTTAACAAGTTATATTTATATATATATTATATTAAGATTTATTTAGCTTGTAAAGTTTGGATATCCATTGACCAACCATAAAAAGCTGTCATATCTGCTGGTAATGTATCAATGTCAATACGATTTGGATTGAATACATATAAATTCATTCTTTGGTATACTGGCATTTCAACTGCTTGATCCATAATAATATCAAGAGCTTCTGTATATAATTCTTTTCTAACTGATACGTCATTTGTTTGACGAGCAAGAACGATTACTTCATCAAGACGAGCATCATTAACTTTATAGTGATTTGATGGTCCATCTGAATAGTAAGTTTGGTACATATCAGGGTCAATAGTTGCTTGCCATGCAGCAACCCACATATCCCATTCACCAGCGTCTAATCTATCAAATAAGATTGAAGAATCAACGTCACTTATATCAAGAATACCGCCTAATTTTTCAAGTTCAATTTTCATAGCTGTT
Source organism: Clostridiales bacterium (assembly GCA_029256575.1). Taxonomy (GTDB): domain Bacteria; phylum Bacillota; class Clostridia; order Lachnospirales; family JAQSXR01; genus JAQSXR01. The sequence continues at coordinate 61,486 of JAQSXR010000007.1, forward strand.
AAAATTGGAGCTGATGGATGATCCATGTTTCCGTCACCGCCGATACCAACTTCTACTCTAAGTTGTTTGCCATCTTTCATAAGTTTGCCACCATCTTGAGTATATCCAGCTGCTAAGAAATATTCTAATGCTTTCGCTGTATCAAAACCGTAATATTCAGTAGCACCTTCTGGATAAGCCCATGATACTCTTGACATTGGTCTTTCAATAACTGTTGCTAAATCATCATAGTATGATTTAACTGCTGGTGCTCTGTTCATTAAGTGCATTAAGCCTTTACGAACATTTAAATCATTGATTCTTTGTGCATTTATACCAATATATCCGTATCCTAAGTTATCTAACAATTCATAATGCATACCTGCAGCATCAATTTGCTCAATCATCTCTGGTGATGCTGTTGGGTCAGAAAGATCTGTATCACCACGAACTACACCATCAAGTTTGTTTGCTGTTGCAGTTACTTGGTATTTCATCTTTGCTGTAACTGGTTGACCTAAGAAGTAATTTTCATTTGTTACTAATGTTATAACGTTGTTTTCATAAGATTCAAATTTATATGGTCCTGCTCCCATTGGTGAGTCATTCTTAGCTTTTACCATTGAAAGATCGCCTTTTTTGAAGCCTTCACCATAGTATTTAGCTGGAGCAATTTGAATTCCACCCAAATTCCATATAGCTTTAGGGTCAACACCATCAATAGTTACTTCTACTGTTGTGTCATTTATTTTCTTAATACCTTCAATTTCAGGTACTTTTACTTCTCCGCTTGCAAGGTTACCAGCGATATATTCTTTTTCAAGTTGCGCTTTGTATCTTGATGTTGCGTCATCTAAAGTATATGCATAATATCCGCCTTCTGGTAAGAAGTCTTCTATTGGCATAGCATTGTCATCAGCCCATTCTTGAGCGATTGGAGTAATTTCCTCAATCGTTGGTGCATAAGCTGCTACTTTTTCTGCTATCGCTGCGATTGCTGCTTCGTAATTAGGGTCATCATATTTATATGCTTGAACTCCTAATATTGGTGTTGTATAAATTGTTGCTGATCCATCATATGTAGGGTCACAGAAAACTTTGTAAGTAAATAGGATGTCATCAGCTGTGATAGGTGTTCCATCACTAAATTTTACACCTTCAATAAGTTCAAATGTGTAAACAGTTTTTGTAATATTACCATCTGCATCTTTAACTTCTTCTGGAGCTACATATTTAGCAATACCATCAATTGGCGCGCCTAAACGGTCATTTGATATTAAATATTTACCCATAACGCGGTCTGCAATTTCCACGTCATATGCTGTTGTAGCAAAGAAAGGACTGAATACACCATTAAACTGATCTGTACCAATAACTAATGTTCCTGTACTTTCAACCTTATCTTTCACTTCACCTTGTTCTTTAGTAGTAGTAGTAGTAGTGCTGTCTTTATCTTTATTCTTACCACATGCACTAAGTGCTGTTGTCGCTACTAATAATGCTACTAGTACTAACGCTAATTTTCTTTTCATAATCTTAAACACTCCTTTACAATTTTAACATGTTACTTAGGTATTATATCATTGAAAAGATTTGAAAAGCAACAGTCATGCAAAAAAAGACTATATTATTAACAATTTTCAAGATTTTATACCTCCGTAATCATTGTTTGTGGTTGTATTATAACATGGTTGTTTTATAAAAGCTATTAAAATATCAATTTTTTGACGCCTTTTTTTCCTAAACTTTCATTATCGGTCAATATTAACCAAAATTACATCATTTCCAATTTGGATAATATCGTTCCAAGAAATATGATATTCATCTTCTGAACCCCATAATTTAAAGAAACTTTGGCATTTCGGTACAATGATCTCAACTATTTTACCAGTACACAAATCAATACATACATCAGAAATAAAGCCAAGTCTCTTGCATTCTTTTGCACAAATGACTTCTTTTTGTTTCAAATCATATATTCGTACAAGCACCCAACCACATCTTTCATATTAATTTATACATAATATTCTTTGCAAGTTAATATTATGTATGTTTCATATGATTTGTCCATTGAACGCTTTAATACAGTAAATCAATTAATAAATAAAAAGGGCTAGAATACTGTACTTAGCCCCAAAATTAAAACACTTTTAACTTAAATACTTTTTCATTGATTTTAATGCTGATTTTTCTAACCTAGAAACTTGTGCTTGTGAAATATCAATTTCATCGGCTACTTCCATTTGAGTCTTTCCATCGAAGAATCTGAGTTTTACGATATGATATTCTCGTTCACTCAACTTGTCCATTGCGTCTTTGAGCGATATCTCTTCTACCCAATTCTCTTCCTTGCTCTTTTTATCACTTACCTGATCCATTACAAATATTGCGTCTCCCCCATCATTATATACTGGTTCATACAATGAAACTGGACCTTGTATTGCATCAAGGGCAAATACAATATCTTCTTTTCTCATTTCTAATTCTTTTGCTAATTCTTCAATAGTTGGTTCTCTTAGATTTTTCTTTGTCATTTGTTCTTTCAAATAAAGTGCTTTATATGCGGTATCTCTAATTGATCGACTTACCCTTATTGAATTATTATCCCTTAAATATCTTCTGATTTCTCCAATAATCATTGGTACTGCATACGTAGAAAATCTTAATCCTAAAGTAACATCAAAATTATCTATCGCTTTAATTAAGCCTATACATCCTACTTGAAACAAATCATCAACGTTTTCATTGCTATTACTAAATCTTTGAATTATGCTAAGAACCAGTCTAAGATTACCTTTAATAAAAGTTTCCCTGGCCTCATTATCCCCCATGTGTATTTTTTTAAAAAGCTCATCCTTTTCTGCATTTGTAAGTAAAGGTAATTTTGCAGTATTCACACCGCAGATTTCAACTTTATAGAGCGCCATAAAAAATACCTCCGTTAATTATTGGGTTGGATGTCAAAATACATCACAACCATATATATAAATGATTAACGTAAGGTATTAATATTATACTAATTATTGCATTCTAACTATTTCCTTTTTTAACCTTTTTATTATCTTTTTTTCAAGTCTTGATATATACGATTGCGAAATCCCTAATATATCTGCAACCTCTTTTTGTGTTCTCTCTTCTCCATCTGAATTAATCCCAAACCGAAGTTCAATAATTACTCGTTCTCTTTTGTTGAGTTTGTCTAATGCTTGTCGTAATAATGTCTTATCTACTTCTTCTTCAACACCTTTACTGATCAAGTCTTCATCTGTACCTAGTATGTCGGATAATAATAACTCATTTCCATCCCAGTCTACATTTAAGGGTTCATCAATAGAAACTTCATATTTTGATTTATTATTTTTTCTTAAATACATCAATATTTCATTTTCTATACATCGTGAAGCATATGTAGCCAGTTTAATCTTCTTATCTGGATTAAATGTGTTAATGGCTTTTATTAAGCCAATAGTACCGATGGAGATTAGATCTTCTATTCCAACTCCGGTATTCTCAAACTTCTTTGCTATATATACAACTAATCGAAGATTATGTTCGATTAATTTTGACTTTGCAATATAGTCATCTTCTGTTCCAAGCATTGAAATAATTCTCATTTCTTCATCACAATCTAGTGGAGCAGGTAGTATTTCTGAACCACCAATGTAATGTACGTCTCCTCTTTTAAAAAATATTAAATTCCACAGACTTTCAATTAACCTAAATTGTACATAATTAGGTATAGCAACCTTAATGAACATATTCTCCCTCCAAATATATATTTATTATTTTTTTAGTAAATCCGGCTGTAATAACATCTGAAACTCACCTGATTGCGATAATTTTTTGTCGTATACTGCTACCAAAGTCTCACACAAAGTTATCGAATTCTGGTTATATGTAATCTTCACGCTATCTATAGTAATTGCTACTAACATCCCATTTGTATTTCCAACTGCATTATATGGTATCATTCTGACTTTAGAATCCCTTAATGCATCAAACATATTGTAACCTCCCATATTTGATTCAATTAATACCTCAAGGACATGGGGTTTTACAATCTTCTCAATTATACCTTTTTCGCAAATTATTACCGGCCTTTTACTTATAGGGTCCTTTAGTAGATTTCCCGTGTCCATTAGGGCATTTGCAATAGTGGATTTCCCATCGTGTACCATCTCAACTATATATATTATCCCCTCATAACTTTCCTGCTTATGTTTATATGCAGTAAATAAAAACAAAATACTGGTTCCTACAATCGATAGTATAAGAAATAATTTTATTGAAATTAGATTGCCAACCTCACCATTCATAACCTTTGCTATGTAATATCCGAAATTTGTATAATTATAAATTACAAGCATTGATCCCCCCAATATAAACGCAGATATATATAGAAAGAAAACTTGTTTTAATAGTTGTCGTATGTTTAATGGTTGAAAGCAAACTATTGTCATAAATATACCCGGGACAAAATATACTAGGATTACATATAGCAATCTATTGTATATAGGAAAAATCACAAAAAAACACATTGCTAAACTTCCTATACTGGCTCCTATTATCCTTCGAAGTATACTACTATTATTTCTTAATAACTTTTTCGCTGCTGTAATTATAATGAAGTCCATCAAGAAATTTAGTATGAAGTATACATCAATGTATAGTTCATATTCCACCTACTCTCCTCCCCTTCTTTTTTTTATTATAATTTATTACCAAGGATTTTTTTGTCAATTTTATGTATAAAAATCAATGTTTTTATCGCATAAATTTTCCCTATATTATAAAAAGACGCAAAAAAGCCCTCACAGCAAAGTAATTTTGTGAGGGCTCTAGTTTATTTATTAGTTATTTATTAGTTATTATTCCTATTTCTTTGTAAGAATTCCGGAATTTTAATAGTCTTTTCTTGTGTTAATGGTTTGATGCTAGGAATATTTATCGAAGATGTTGAATCAGATTTCGTTTGAATTGGTGCCATCGGTGTAAATTTTGTTTTCTTATCTTCATCAATTCCTGTTGCAACTATGTATACGGTTGCTTCATCAACATTTGTTTCATCATATGATGCTCCCAATATTATGTTAGCCGTTTCTCCTGCCATAGATTTAACAAGAGACATTGCATCATCTGTTTCAGCCATACCTATATCACCCGATACATTTACGATGATATTCTTTGCTCCATTGATAGTTGTTTCAAGTAATGGTGAAGTAATAGCAAGTTTTGTTGCTTCAACAACTTTATCATCACCTTTTGCAGTTCCAATTCCGATATGAGCAATCCCTTTATCTTGAACAACAGTTCTTACGTCTGCAAAGTCTAAGTTAATAAGTCCAGGTATATTAATCAAGTCAGAAATTCCACGAACTCCATGTTGTAAAACTTCATCTGCCTTTTTTAATGCATCTGGCATCTTAGTTTTTCTATCAATAATTTGTAAAATCTTTTGATTCGGAATAACAATGAGTGTATCTACGTTTTGTTTTAATGCAACAATACCCTCTTCCGCATTCTTCATACGAACATGTCCTTCTGCGATAAACGGTTTAGTAACAACACCTATTGTTAGTATTCCTAATGATCTAGCAATTCTTGCGACAACTGGAGTAGCTCCTGTTCCTGTTCCACCACCCATTCCACAAGTAACAAATACTAAATCTGCACCCTTAATAGTATTTTCAATAACATCTTGACTTTCTTCTGCAGCTTTACATCCTTTTTCAGGTTCCGCTCCCGCTCCAAGTCCTCTTGTTAATTTCTCTCCAATTTGGATCTTTATAGTTGCTCTCGACATATTCAAGGCTTGGCTATCTGTGTTTATAGCTATAAATTCTACACCTGTCATATTCTCATCTATCATTCTATTTACAGCATTATTGCCTGCTCCACCAATACCAATCACAACAATTTTAGCCGCTGTGTTTTCCTCATTCATTTTTATCTCTAACAAGGTAGCTCCTCCTTCGTATCTAAACGTATACTAATCTTTATATTATATTTATTTTGTATAATTGTCAACACGTATAGCCATGTTTTTTTAACTTTTATACATAATATAGTGAATAATTATAAATATAACACGATATGTATTGTTAATCTTTCTTTTCACTCACTATATCTTCTTCTTATTCTACAATTCTAATTCGACAATTCCTTATTCATTAACTTAATCTTTGACAAATATACCTTGTTTCTGTTTTACTTATTCTTATCTAGTTCCCCTTAATCTTGATTCGTGCCCTCTTCATTATTTTCTTCATTTGTATTAGCTGCCTCTGTTACTTCTTCTGTTATTTCTTCTTCTGTTGCTTTTTCTTCTGTTGCTTCTTCTTTTACTTCATCTGTTCCTTCATCTGTTCCTTTTTCTTCTTCATCGACAGTATCTTCTTTTATGTCCTCCTTAAATATAATATTCTTGTTTGCATTTTTAAGATCAATTTCACCAGTCTTACCCTCAAGTTCAGGCAAAACTTTTTCTAATCTCGATATCTTGGAGTGTAATTCACTAGCTTGTCCACATTTAACTCGGATATTTGATGATATTAAAGTGATATTATACATATTATCAAAAACAACTAAATCAATATCTAAGTTGTATTTAGTAATAAGTTGTATTAACTCGAGTATTCCTTCATATATTTTGGGGTTATCTACCGGAAGTTGCTCAAGCATAATTGCTCTTTTATACTCAAGACCTTGTATCTCTATAATCTCCTCTCTTTTTAGAGAAGATGATTCAACGATAACTCCTTCTTTGTCAAAATAAAGATAAAGACCCATATATTGTGTACATCCGATTACCTTTTTCTCATAAACATTTATATGTAGGCTATTGAGGCTATCTAGTTTAATTTCTATTTTATCTAGAAATGGAACATCCCCAATAGGTTTAAATTTATTTTTTATAATAAAGGCAATGGTGTTGTTCGTCTTATTGATTTTAGTGAATTCTTTGATTTGTTCATCGGAATAATAGCTATTTCCCTGGATTATAATTTCTTTAATATTTAAGCTTGATAGAAATATCAGAAATGCACCAACTACTAGCAAAATTATTATATATTTTCTTTTACCTTTTTTTTCCCTCTTCAAATTCATCACCTGTCATCTTTAGATAGATTTTTGCTCCTAAACTTCCTAAATCTCTTACAATATCTTCATATCCACGCAATATATAATGCGGATTTTCTACAATTGTTATGCCATCAGCAGCAAGCCCTGCTATAATTAACGAGGCCCCACCCCGCAGTTCTCTAGCTGATACCAATGCACCTTGTAATTTTTTAACCCCTCTTATGACAGCAACATTACCACTTGTGTATATATTTGCTCCCATCCTAGTTAATTCATCAACATTCTTATATCTAGCTTCAAATACACTCTCTACAATAACGCTTGTTCCTTCCGCAACTGTTAATGCCGACATAATCTGAGACTGCATATCAGTTGGAAATCCTGGATATGGTCTAGTTACAATTTTATCTACAGGAGTTAATCGTTTTGGAGCCTTAAATAAGACACCTTCTTTATATTTCTTAAGGATACATCCCATCTCGATAAATTTATCCATAATGGACTCCGTATACTGAGCAATATCTCCTTTTAATAAAACTTCACCAGAAGTGATTGCAGTTGCAGCCATATATGTTCCTGCAACGATTCTATCTGTCATTATCGTGTACTCTGTATCGTGGAGCTTACTTACTCCCCGAATTAATATCTGATCTGTTCCTGCGCCATTAATATCGGCTCCCATACTATTTAAGAAATTCTGTAGTTCTACTATTTCAGGTTCCTTCGCAGGGTTATTTATTTTCGTTATTCCTTCTGAAAAAATAGAAAGAAGCATAATGTTTTCTGTGGCACCTACACTAGGATATTCAAATGTTACTGTATCACCTACCATATTAGTTGCATCACATTCAATAAACCCATTAACCTCTTCAATACTAACATTTAATTTTTTCATAGCCTTCAGATGAATATCAATAGGTCGAATTCCAATTGAGCACCCACCTGGATAAGATATCGAGACTATCTTTTCTCTAGCTAACATTGCTCCTAACATTATAATAGAGGAACGCATTTCTCTTACATATTCTTCAGGAACCATAGTATTATTAATATTACTCGCATCTACTATAATGGTACTTCCTTCCCACTTAACGATGCAACCTACTGAAGTTAGAATCTTAACCATACATTTAACATCTATAATTTGGGGACAATTATTGATAATACTAATACCTTTATTTAATATCGTCCCTGCCAAAACTGGTAACACTGCATTCTTAGCTCCTTGGACTGTTAGCTCTCCCATAAGCCTTTCTCCGCCCTCAAGAATAAATGCTGACAATATCTCCACCACCCGAATATCTACGCGAACTAATTACTATAGTATATGTAGATACTCAGGTAAATGTGATTAACTTATGAAAATGCATATTTTCGTTGCCTTGCAACATTCATTACAGCCCCAACTTCTGCCATTAAGAAAAATAAGGAAGAACCACCATAGCTGATAAAAGGAAGGGGCATACCAGTGGATGGTATTGTATTCGTTACTACCGCAATATTTATTAGAACTTGAACTCCTATTTGTGCCATAAGGCCAACGGCAAGTAAGGTCCCAAACAAATCGGGGGCTCCATTGGCTATATACATACATCTCCAAATCAAGATTAGGAATACCAGCATTACCATAACAGCTCCAAACACACCAAGTTCTTCACATATTATAGAAAATATTATATCATTATGAGCCTCAGGTATGAATCCTAGCTTCTGTATACTTTGACCTAAGCCTTTTCCGAATAGTCCACCTGATCCAATCGCATATAGAGACTGAATTGTTTGATATCCTTTACCCTGAGGATCTATAAACGGGTCTTTCCATACTTGAAAACGAGCCATTCTAAATCCTTCACCAAACATTATTATCGCAGCAACCGCAGCGATGGCTACAACCCCAATCGTAACTGCCCAACCTATCTTTCGATTCGCTACTAAAAAAATAACGAAAGGAATAGCCCCAACAACTAGTGCAGTACTCAGATTTTGTGCCGCTACTAATACGAATGGTGGGCCAACAACAAGTGCAAATAAAAAGAATACCGCTAAATTACTTTTCATTTTTTTTGATGTTTTAGCACATACGAATGCTGCTAATATTAAAACGGCTGCCTTTCCAAGTTCTGAAGGTTGCAAGCTAAATGGTCCAATAAAAAGCCATCTTTTTGCTCCATTTAATTCTTTACCGAATATTAATACTAGTATAAGAAGTCCAATTGCAAAAATATATATCACTCCAACAAACTTAGCAATTATTTTATAATTTATGATAGAAACAATATACATAATAAATATTGACATAATTGCAATACCTAATTGTTTGTAAAAATAATAAGTAGCAGATCCAAACTTTGTGATTCCCGTATATGTACTAGCACTATATATCATAATTAAACCAAACCCAAGTAAAAATAGTACAGCAACTAGAAAAGTATAATCTGTTCTACCTCCAACAAATAACTTTTCTTTAATCGGTTGGGGTTTTTCATTTGCTTTTTGTTCTCTAACCTGACTAAATCTAGTAACTGTCGCCATCTACACTTCACTCCAATTCATTCACATATTGTTTAAATAATGTACCTCTTTCCTCAAAGCTCTTAAACATATCCCAACTAGCACATGCAGGTGATAGTAATACTACATCTCCATCCGTCGCAAAGCTGTAACTTGTTTTCACTGCTTCTTCCAATGTATCTACAAGAACTATATCATTAAATCCAATATTCCTTGCTGTCTCTGCAATATTATGTTTTGTTTCTCCAAATAGTACGAGTTGTTTCACTTTTTCCGGAAATAATTTAGCCCACTCATCATATGCATTTGGTAATTTCTTATCTTGCCCTCCACCTATTAGAATGGTAGGTGATGACATTGATGATATTCCTTTGATTGCTGAATCTGGATTAGTTGCTTTCGAATCATTATAGAATTTAACACCTTTGAGTTCTTTCACGAACTCTGTTCTATGTTCAACATCCTTAAATTGTTTTATTGTATCTAATATATTTAATAACGGTACATTCATACTTACACTTAATGCAATAGCTGCCATAACATTCTCAATATTATGTGTCCCAAACAATCTTATGTCTGAAACTTTACAGACGTTCGTTTGATTTCCTTCGATTGATAATACCAGTGTATCTCCATCTAAGTATACTCCATTTTCTAGTTTCTCTTTCATACTAAAAAACAGAACCTTACATTTGCTTCTATTCGCCATATTCCTAGTATAGTTATCATCATAATTATAGACAACAACACTATCTTTATCTTGATTTTTAGATATTTGTTCTTTTACCCAAGCATAATTATCAACCGTTTTATGTCTCATTAAGTGGTCAGGTGTAATGTTAAGCACTGCACTTGCAACTGGTTTAAAAGTATCTGTTGTTTCAATTTGATAACTACTAATTTCAGCCACAATAATGGAATCATCTGTAGTTTGTAACGCAATTGACGTATATGGTATACCAATATTTCCGACAACGAATACATCACTATAATAGTTTTTCATAATTTCGCCTACTAACGATGTTGTAGTAGTTTTACCATTTGTACCTGTTATTGCTATTACTTTACCTTTGGAGCATTGGAATGCTAATTCAATTTCTCCCCAAATAGGAATGTTGTACTTTTTGCTTTCTTCTAGGTAAGGTTGCTCAAGTGGTACACCTGGACTCATAACAAATAAATCTATATCTTTTAATTCATCTATAGGAAACTGGTCAAAACAAACTCTAACCTTGTTTAAATCAATATCCCCTAACAAGCTAATAATTTCATCTTTATCTTTTTTCTTTGAATCAAAAATAACAACATTAGCATCTTTTTTGACTAGTAGAGTAGTAGCAGCTATCCCACTTAACCCCGCTCCAACTACACAAACTCTTTTATTTGTTAAATCCATAATTCCAACCCCCTATATTCCCATTAATCCAATTATACATAGCATAGCAGTTATTACACTAAATACTGCAACTACTTTTGTCTCTGTCCAACCACACAATTCAAAATGATGATGTAATGGTGCCATTTTAAATAATCTTTTCCCTTTTGTTGCCTTAAAGTACCAAACTTGCATAATAACAGATAACGTTTCCGCTACATAAACCAAACCTACGATAAGTAGATAAATTGGCATTTTTAGCATAACTGCCGTAACAGCAACAAAGCCTCCCAAAGCAAGAGAACCAGTGTCCCCCATAAAAATCTTTGCTGGGTGGCAATTAAATAGAAGAAAGCCTAGTAGTGCCCCTGCCGTTGTACAAGCAATTGGTTCTAGACCACTTTTTTCACCAATGCTGACTACCGCAAAGAAGGTTGCTACTATAACCGTAACACTAGATGCTAAACCATCTAATCCATCTGTTAAATTAACGCTGTTAACCGTACCTATTATAATAAAAAAGATGATTGGAATAAACATAACTCCAAGATCAAGTTGTGTTCCCGAAGAAAAAGGTATCTTAACACTTGATCCTATATCAGTATAGTTAATTATATAATAGATTAATATAGAAGTAACTAAAATTTGACCTAGCATTTTCTGCCAAGCTCGAAGGCCTAGCGATCTCTTTTTTACAACTTTTAAATAGTCATCAAGGAATCCTATTATACCATAGCCGATAATAGCCATTAAAACTGGTACTGTTTTTGGGTTTGTTTTCACGAAAATAATGGATGTAATAATAATTACGGGGATAATTATTAAACCACCCATAGTAGGTGTTCCTGTCTTTTTCAAATGACTTTTAGGCCCATCATCTCTCACAAATTGACCAAACTTTAGTCTTGCTAAGAGAGGTATTATTATTGGGCTAAGTACTACACTTAAGCAAAAAGCAATTATTGCTGGTATACCAACTGACCAATTCAAATTCATGTTTACACCTCTTTGATTTTTTCTATCGTAAGTTCTAGTTTCATTCCTCTAGACGCTTTCACTAGGACCACATCATTTTTCATAATAATTTTATTTAATTTATTATGTAGACATACTTGTTTTCCGTAATACATAACTTTTCCAACTTCCATCTGTTTTATTGCTTCTTCGTACATCCATTTTGAAGCAGTTCCCACGCATATTAATAAGTCAATGTTCTGGGTGCTCGCATATTCACCCACTTTTCGGTGGCCTTCTTCTGCAAAGCTACCCATTTCAAACATATCTCCAAGAATCGCTACTTTTCTGCCTTTTGTCTTTACTTTAGATAAGATCTCTAAAGAGGATTTCATAGAATCTACACTTGCATTATATGCATCATTAATTACTATTATTTGATTCTCAAATTCAATTGTATTTAAACGCATTTTTTCTGGAATATAATCTAATATTCCTGCTTCTATTTCTTCTTTCGACATATTCATAATCTCAGCAATTACGATTCCCGAGAGTGCATGATAAAGCATGTGTTTTCCCAAAGCATTTATTTTAATTTGGTAAACTTCTAAAGGACTTTTAATGATTGCTGTCACTCCATCAAAACCATTATCATCATATTCTAAGACTGCATAATCTAATTCCTGATTAAAACCAAATGTGGTAACTACTTGCTCTAATTGATCTTCTAAAGTTATTAATAAGTCATCGTCACCGTTTACCGCCAAAAGTCCCTTTTTATTGATATGACTGATTACTTCTGTTTTTGCTTTAAAAATACCTTCTCTTGACCCAAGATTTTCTATGTGAGCAACTCCTATATTTGTTATTATAGCAAAATCAGGTTTTGCAATTGCCGATAATAAATCAATTTCTCCAAAATGATTCATTCCCATTTCCAGAACCATAATATCAGCGTCTTCTGTAAGTTCTAAAATCGTTAGTGGTAATCCTATATCATTATTATAGTTGCCATTTGTTTTATGAACCTTGAATCTTTTACTTAGTATACTAGAGAGCATTTCTTTACAACTTGTTTTGCCTACACTTCCAGTAATTGCAACAACTGGTTTGTTAAATATTCTTCTTTGGTATGCTGCCAGACTCCAAAGAGCCTCTTTCGTATCCTTTACAATAATAGCGGGCTTTTCTTCCGGTATTTTATCAAAACTATCTGAAATAACAATAGCCGCACCTTTTTCATAAACAGCTTCAATAAAGTCGTGACCATCAAAGTTCTCTCCTACAATTGGAATAAACAATTGACCTTTATCAATTTTTCTGCTATCCGTACATACTTTACTAACCTCTTCAAAATGACACTTACTTCCATTTACTAATTCACCTGAAACTGCTTCAGCAATTTCATTTATGGTCATAGGTTTCAAGTAAATTCCCCCTTAAATATTTTCTAGTACAATCTCCATATCATCAAAATGATGTTTTACTGTTCCTAATATTTGATAATTTTCGTGACCTTTTCCAGCAATTAATACGACATCATCTTTCTGAGCTTTACTTATTGCATACAAAATAGCTTCCTTTCGGTCTGTTATTCTAATGTATGGACAACCAGATTCCTTCGTTCCTGCCTCTACTTCGTCTATAATCGTATCCGGTACTTCCGTTCTAGGATTATCCGAAGTTATAATAGCAAAATCAGAATTCTCACCAGCGATTCGACCCATAATAGGGCGTTTCGTTTTGTCTCTATCACCACCACAGCCAAAAACAGTAATTATATTACCCTTTGCAAATTCTTTTATCGCATTTAACACATTTAATAACCCATCAGGTGCATGTGCATAGTCAACAATTACACTAAACCCATCCTTCGCAGTTACGGATTGGATTCGACCCGGAACTCCCACTACCATACCGAGTGCTTGAATAGCAGATTCAATATTGATTCCAACAGCATAGGTGGCAGCTAGAGCGGATAATGAATTGTAAACATTAAATTTACCTGGCATTGCTATCTTAACATCAAATTTACCCTTGTCACAAATTAAAGTAAATTCACTTCCTTGTGCCGTAATAACAATATCTTTTGCATAGAAATCAGCAGCTGATATTTTAGTTGAAAACGTATATATTTTTTTACATCTTGCCGTTTGAATCATTTCTGCTGCGGCATCATCATCTATATTAATAATTCCATATTCGCACATTTGAAATAATTTCGATTTCGCTTTCAAATAATTTTCCATTGTAATATGGTAATCTAAATGATCTTGCGTTAAGTTCGTAAATACCCCAACTTTATATTTTGCTCCATAAACTCGATCTAGATCAAGTGCATGTGAAGAAACTTCCATTATAACAGAATCTGCACCATTGTCTTTCATTTGTCTAAATAATTTTTGCAAATCTAATGATTCTGGAGTAGTTCTTTCTGATTCAACTTTTTTATTACCAATATGGTTTTCGATAGTCCCAATAAGTCCTGTTGTTTGCCCTTGTGACTTTAGAATATGTTCGATAAGAAATGCTGTTGTTGTTTTCCCATTTGTTCCAGTAATCCCATACAAAGTAAACTCTTCTGACGGTTTTCCATAATAATTTCTTCCTATGATTGCCATAGCTTTTCTTGTATCTTCTACTTTTACAACTGTAATATCCTCATTATCTATTTTAATATTATCTTGTATTACTATAACTTTAGCACCAAGTTCAATTGCTTTTGTTGCGTATTTGTGCCCATCTGTAACAACGCCCTTTATACAAATAAACATCGATTTATCTTTTATTTTTCTTGAGTCATACTCTATATGTTCTATTTCAAGATTACTTTCACCTTGTAATATCACGTAATTTAGACTAGTGAGTAATTTTTCTAGCTTCATCTTATATCCTCCTCAAAATTTGCTATAAGTTAAGATAAAATTGCGTAGCAAACTATTGTTATAATATCATAAAGTTACTACTCTGCATAGAGTATAACCTTACTATCTTCATTAATAAATTCTCCTTCTAACGGGAATTGTTCTACCACCATATCCCCCTCACCGAGTATTTCAATTTCTAACTTTGTATAATCTTTTAATACTTTTTTTGCTTCTGCAACTGTAAGTCCTAATAAATTCGGCACCTCAATATTTCCTACGTTATAATTCAAATAATCTCTTTCAGAGTATACTTCTTCTATTCCAAGATAAGGTAATACTGTCGTGAATATTTCTTGAATAATAGGACCGACTACTGCACCACCATAATAAATGCCTTTTGGTTCATTTACAAGTACCAAAGCAATAACTTGTGGATCGTCTGCCGGAGCAAATGCTAGAAACGAGGCGATATACTTACCATTTCTTCTTGGTAATTTCTCTGATGTAGCAGTTTTGCCACCAATTCTAAAACCAGGAACGTAACATCTTCTACCTGTTCCTTCTGATACTACACTTTCCAATAATCTACACATAGCCGCGGATGTTTCTGCACTTATAGATTGTTTTGTAATTGGGTATTCAAATTCAACTACTGTTTCTCCATCATTGTTTATTACTTTGTCTCCAAAGTGTGGTGTTACTAAATTACCACCATTTATTACTGAAGCTGCTGCTCTCACTAATTGTAACGGAGTAATCTGAAAAGATTGGCCAAAACTCATTGTTGCAAGTTCTACTGGTCCTACATTTTCTTTTTTATGAATTATTGTTCGTGCTTCTCCTGGTAGATCAACTCCTGTTTTATCAAATAATCCAAATTTATCTAAATATTTATACCAATTATCAACACCAAGAGCTGCTCCAACATCCATAAAAACAGGGTTACATGAATTTTGAATTCCTTGAACAAAAGTTTGTGCACCATGTCCACCTACCTTGTGGCATCGTATTCTTCTATCTTCTACGATTCGAAATCCTGGGCAAGAGAAAGTGGAAGTTTCAGCGACTACTCCTTCTTCTAGACCAGCAGAAGCAGTTACTACCTTAAATGCAGAACCTGGTTCATATGTATCACTAATATTAAAATTTCGCCAAATTTGATTTAACAATTTTTGTTTTTCTTCTGAAGTTAAGCCTGTTGTGTCTATATCTAATGCAAATGGTTCATTCAAATCAAAATCAGGTTTATTCGCCATTGCGAGAATTTCTCCATTTTGTGGATTCATCAGAATGATTGATACTCCAATTGCACTCTTACCTTGCATCACTTTTTCTGCTATCTGCTCTACATAGCTTTGTATATTTACATCAATTGTGGTGACTAAGTGATTTCCATCAATTGGTTCAATTCTATTCTCGGCAATATTTTCAAGCTCTATACCTCTAGCATCTGTAACTGTTAAAATTTGTCCAGCGGTTCCTTTTAAATATTCTTCATAACTAACTTCCAATCCAATAATTCCTTGATTGTCTGCACCTGTAAACCCTATAACCTGGGAAGCTAATGTTCCATACGGATACCATCTTCTATAGTCTTCATCAATCATAACACCCGGTAAGTTACAAGCTCTAATTTCATCTGCTAAATCTCTTTCAACATTTGTTTTAATAACCGTTAATGCAACTCTTTTTTTTACCTTTTTTAGAACATCTTCGTAGTTTAATTCGAGTTTTTCTGCTAGTATTTTGGCTACGCCCTCTGCATCTTTTATCTGGCTAAAAATAACTGAAATAGTATTAACTGGCTTGTTTTGTGCAATCGTTACTCCATTTCTATCAAGCATATTTCCTCTTTTTGCCTTAATTGTTCGTTCTCTTTCATGTAAGCTATCTGCTAGTTTCTGTAATTCTTCTGATTTAAAGAACATTATGTATGATAATCTACCTGTTAAAACACATATGGACAAGAAACATACTATTACCACCACAAACATCCTACGTCTAGAAAATGTTTTTGTTTTCATCAACATACCCCATTATATTATTCCTCTTGTAATATTATTAGTCAGAGGTTGGGTATATGTCTAAATATGGTAATGTATTTTGAAAGATTTGTTTAAAAACCATAATAGCTGGGGTACTACTAATATAATCTACAACAGGTTCATCTATCGTAACTAACATAATAACTTGTGGATTCTCTACAGGAGCAAATCCCATAAATGAAATCGTATATTTCCCCTGATTACGTGGAAGTTTTTCTGCAGTTGCTGTTTTACCGCCTATTTCGTATCCTTCTATTTGTGCTTTCTTACCTGTACCGAAATCAACAGTATCCCTTAAATAGCTTTTTATTTTCTCTGAGGTAGTTGCTGAAATTGTTTGTTCTTTCAAAACTTTATCGATTGATTCAACATTTTTCCCATCGCTAGTTAGAATTTGTTTGACTAAGTGTGGTTCATACAAATATCCCCCATTAATAAGACTTGAAAACGAGGTGATTAATTGAATAGATGTTACATTTATGGATTGTCCAAAGGAGTTAACTGCCAAATCAGATTCTGTCATATTTGCTTCTCCAATTACTAAAGTTTCTGCACTCGCTTCTCCATTTAAATCTATGTTAGTTTTTTGACCAAATCCATAGATTTTATTATAGGTTGAAAAAGTACTTTTACCAGCAACTCTTGAAATTTGCATCATTGCATCATTGCATGAATTGGATATTGTTTCAGCTAAGGTTTGAAGGCCATGTCCTTCTAATTTTGCACAATTTATTCTCCAACCACCTACCTCTTCGAAACCATCACAAAAAAATGTTTGATCTTCCGAAATAACATTTTCTTCTAGTGCCTCAGCTACCGTAAATGGTTTTATTGTAGATCCAGGTTCATATGTATCACTAATAGCTTCGTTTCTCCACAATAGATTTAGTGCATCGCTCTTTTCTTGTGTTGTCATTGCTGATAAAACATCCTCCGGATACAGCCCCTCCAAAGAATTAGGGTTATTCAAGTCAAAATTGGGATAGTTAGCCATTGCAATTATTTCTGCATTATTTGGATTCATTATTATTACGCTTGCTGACTTGAATTCATTCTCTAGTGCAAATTCGCTCAGTGCAAGTTCAGCATAATATTGTACGGTTTGATCTATTGTTGTAACGATAGTATTTCCATTTATAGCCGGTCTAATCGTTCGTTCGATATCAGATTCTGAATTAATAATTGAAAATTCACGTCCATTTTCTCCATCTAAGTTGCTATTGTAGTACTTCTCTATCCCCCACAAACCAATTCCGTCCTTTGATGTAAATCCTAATACATCGGATGCTAAATTATTGTACGGATAATTTCTTATATATTCTTCTTCAAACCAAACTCCACCAACTACAGAATCTTTCCCTTCTAAATAATCAAAAAAAGCTTCCATTTGTGTATCACTAAGATTTCTTGCGTATCTTACATAGCTACTCTCACTCTTACTATCAATTGTATTAGTAAGTTCTTCTTTTGAATATCCATATATCGCACTTAATGCATCAACCACTGTAGCTTTTTCTTTCCTAACCTCAATAATTCGAGGGTCCAATATTAAATTATATGTTTTTATACTTGTTGCAAGCATGGTTCCATTTCTATCTACTATATTACCTCTACGATATGCAATCGTTCTATCTACTTGTTTTGTTTGGTATTGTGATAAAACAGTCCTTTTGTACTGTTCACCATTTTTATTGCCACTTTCAGCAACCCTATATAGAAGAAACAGCATTGCAATTGTAACTACAATGAATGCTGCTCCTGTCTTAGTCCTCATTAATCTTGTTCTTTTACCAATTAGTTTTAAATTTAGATATATGTTAAATTTCATATTGTCACCTACCAAATGTAATAAAGCCTACGACGTTTATAGCTGTTTTTTCATCTTCTGGAACATCCGCATATTGTTTTACATACGATTCATTTGAATCTTCATAAAATGCAACTTGTTCTTTCGATGCTTCTACCATCCCATAATCTTGGGTAGCAATTCTTTTAATTTCTAATAAATCTAGTGGTGCACATAACCTGGAGCCTAATTCCGTATTCTCTCCTATGATTTCCTGTAAATATTGTTCTTTTGCTAATACTTCATTCTTATACCCAGAATAACTACTAAACAAAGTTAAATATCTTACACACAAAACAATAAGTCCGATAAAAACAAAAGTTACAATTAAATAGTATTTTAATACTTCTGCTTTTTCTTTACGCAATCTTTTCTTTTTTGCTTGAGTAACTTGCCTATTCCTAAGAAACATATTTTCTTCATTGTTATAGTGTGAAGGAATTTTTCTGACCGTGTTCCCCTCAACATATCGTTCATTTAAACCCAAATTACTCACTCCCCTACTTTTTTTCAAAAATTCTTAATTTTGCGCTTTTTGATCTTCTATTTTCTTCAATTTCTTCCTCTGAAGGAATAATTGGTCTTCTTGTAATAACGGTTCCCGCTGATACATTGCCACACACACATATCGGAAAATTAGGAGGGCAAGTACAAGGATTTTCTGCATCTCTGAATATATTCTTAACGATTCTATCTTCTAATGAATGAAATGTTATTATGCATAATCTTCCACCTGGATTTAACAAATCGATCATTGTATTTAAAGTATCTCTTAATACTTCCAATTCTTTATTAAGTTCTATCCTTATTGCTTGAAACGTTCTCTTAGCAGGATGTCCCCCATTTACTCTACATTTTGCTGGTATTGCTGCCTTAATTAATTCCACTAAATCATTCGTTGTTTCAATTTCTTTTTCATTTCTTGCTCGTACAATATGCTTTGCAATATTTTTTGCAAATTTTTCTTCACCATAATCTCTAAATATCTTAAATAATCTCATTTCTTCATAAGTATTTAATAATTCTTTAGCAGTTAACTCTTGCCTTTGATCCATTCTCATATCAAGAGTTGCATTCTCCTTATAACTAAAACCACGATCAACGGTATCTAATTGATAAGATGAAACTCCTAAATCAAGTAGTATTCCATCAACTTTTTTCGTGTTCAGATTTTCTAATACATTCTTAATATCACTATAGTTACTTCTAACAATCGTAACTTTATCTCCAAATGGCAATAGTTTTTCAGTACTTGCAGCAATTGCTGCAGCATCTTGATCGATACCGATAAAATGCCCTTCTTCTCCTAGCCTCTTACATACTTCGAATGCATGTCCTGCTCCACCAAGCGTGCCATCAACATAAATACCATTTTCTTTTATATTTAAACTATCAATCGTTTCATTGAATAGAACTGATTTGTGATTAAAATCCATATTAGCTACACGCCCCTTTTTTCCTTATTACATTTATTAGATTCCTAAGTCTGCCATATTACTAGCTATGACTTCCATATCAATAGCTTCTTCATTAATATAAGCTTCCCAATTTTCTTTACTCCAAATTTCAACTCTTGCAGAAACACCAACTAAAACAACATCTTTTTCTAATTTGGCGAATTCTCTTAAATTTTGAGGAACTAATATTCTTCCTTGTTTATCAGTATCACAAGATATTGCACCAGCAAGAAAGAAACGCGAAAAATGACGTGCATTTTGGTTCGTTAGTGGTAGACCTCTAAGTTTTTCTTCAAAGCTTGTCCACTCATTATTGGGGTATATAAACAAACAGTTATCAAGTCCTTTAGTCACAACAAAGTTATCCCCCAAAATATCACGATATTTTGCTGGAATTATTAGCCGACCTTTTTCATCAATGGTGTGTCTATATTCACCTGTTAACATGTTTTCACCCACTTTACTCCACTTGGCTCCACTTACTACCACCCATAACCACATTTTATACTATTATTAACATTTTTTCAATAGAAATCACAAATTAGATTAAATATTTTTATAAATTATTCAAATAGATATACAATTACTAATGTTTTTCCTATATATGGATAATTTGCATTGTCTATTACAATATATAGTACCCAAAAAAACGCAAAAAAAATAACAGGTGTAATTTACAACTGTTATATATAATAAAATAAATTATTTTTTAATATCCAGCAAGGATTTTTTATCTATTAGTTCTTCTAGTAATTTATCAAGCCTTAAACTCATTTCATAAATTTCCTCTTTACAAACATCTTCATCTAACATTTTATGAAGTTGATGTCTCAAGTCTTCAATATCACTTGTAGTTTTTCTCATTTTGCCTCCATCCATATCGCATTTACTTCTTAGTTTCCAACTTTCTGAGTATAATTCTTTTGTATGCAATGAAACCTATTGAAGCAATCGCTATAAGTACTGCTAGTAATTGAGAAATCGGTATACCAGTCGACCCAATTAAAAGTTGATCTGTTCTTAGTCCCTCAATCCAGAATCTTCCTATTCCATATCCTAGCATATAAAGCAATATTAATTCTCCCTCAAATTTTTTATGCTTTTTATATATCAATAATAGTATCAATAAACCTAAATTCCATAAAGATTCATATAAAAATGTGGGGTGTACTTGTAAGTATTGTGCTCCTGAATACGTTACCAACTTGTCTTGCATATTTGCTGGAATATAGTATGCATGGTCTGTTCTTATTTGCATAGCAAAAAAAGAATTTGTAAATCCACCAAATGCTTCTAAGTTCATAAAATTGGCCCATCTTCCAATAATTTGCCCCGTAACCAACCCTAAACACGCCGTATCCGCCATAACCCCAAAATTTTGTTTCTTAATTCTAACATATATAGCCAAAGTTATTAACCCAGCTATTATCCCTCCGTAAATTGCAAGTCCGCCACTTCTTAAGTTAAATATTTGCCATAAGTTATCTTTATAAGAATCCCATTCCATGACAACATACATTAACCTAGCCCCAATAATGGAAGTAATTACAACAATTAATAAAAAGTCTAAATACAAGTCTTTTTGTTGTCCTGTCTTCTTTGCCTCATGGTCAGCAACCAGATATCCCACAAGCATAGCTATTGCTATAATAACCCCATAAAATTTTATCTCAATACCAAATACACTAAAGCCTGTACTCCAACTCATAAATTCGATTCCTAGATTTGGAAATCTAAGCACTGGACCCATAATATCATCTCCTTTTCCATAACATACTTTATTCTATAAAAAAAAGTCAAAAATTGCAATCATTATCTTTCGACATTTTTGTATGATTTTATTACACCTTGTAAACAATGTAGTAGGTATCTATATTTACTGCTTTTATTTTATGCAAAATTGTGATATACTAACCATTGCGCAAATGGAAATAATACGCTTTTTAATAGAAAGGATCTACATACATGAAATTAGGTATAGTTGGTTTACCAAACGTAGGAAAAAGTACACTTTTCAATTCAATAACAAAGGCCGGAGCAGAATCCGCAAACTACCCATTCTGTACAATTGACCCTAATGTAGGGATTGTTACGGTACCAGATAATAGACTTAATCTACTTTCAGATTATTATGCTTCAAAGAAAATAATTCCTGCAGCAATCGAATTCGTTGATATTGCTGGTCTTGTAAAAGGAGCTTCAAAAGGTGAAGGTCTTGGAAATCAATTTTTAGCAACTATTCGTGAAGTTGATGCAATCGTACACGTAGTAAGATGTTTTGAAGATACAAATATCATACACGTTGATGGATCTGTAAATCCACTTAGAGATATAGAAACAATTAATCTTGAACTTATCTTCTCTGACCTAGATGTCTTAGAAAGAAGATACTCGAAATCAGTAAAGAACGTTAAGATGGATAAATCTTTAACAAAAGAAGTTGAACTCTTAAAAGAATTAAAAGATCATTTAGAAAGTAATAATATGGCTCGTACGCTACAAGTAGATGATGAAGAAAAAGTTGCAATTCTTGAATCTTTGAACTTACTTACTTATAAGCCAACAATTTTTGCTGCAAATGTGAAAGAAGATGATTTAATCGATGACGGTGCATCAAATGATTTTGTGAAAACAGTAAGAGAATTCGCTGCAAATGAAGGATCAGAAGTATTTGCAATTTGTGCTCAAATCGAGCAAGAAATGGCAGAACTAGATGATGACGAAAAGAAAATGTTCTTAGAAGACTTAGGCCTTAGCGAATCCGGTTTAGAAAAATTAATACGTGCAAGTTACCATTTGTTAGGATTAATTAGTTACCTCACTGCTGGACCTCAAGAAACAAGAGCTTGGACTATCAAAAGAGGTACGAAGGCTCCTGGTGCTGCTGGTAAGATTCATTCTGATTTCGAAAGAGGCTTTATTCGAGCAGAAGTTGTAAACTATAAAGATCTATTAAGTGTTGAAAGTTATGCTATCGCCAAAGAAAAAGCTTTTGTTCGTGTCGAAGGCAAAGAATATGTTGTTCAAGATGGAGACGTTGTGTTATTTCGATTTAACGTATAAACAAATAAAAATCAACCATACCTTTGTATGGTTGATTTTTTGTAGAAAACAAAAAATAAATGGTACAACGTTATTCAATATCTATTCCGTTTTTCTCCTGCGGAACAAAAGTCATTGTCGCTAACTTCTATTTTATAATATACCATCCCTTTTGACACTTGTCGAACACGCTTACAATATCCATGTTCATCGTAATGAATACAGTCCTTGCAATGTACAACTTGTTCACAAGATTCTAGCATTCTTGCTGCTTCATCACATGTTTCGCAGACTTCTTGCGTTGATATTACTTGGCTATCAAGATGTTTCTTAGCAATCTCTATATTTTTTAGTTTATTAATCAAATCATGCTTAAACACCGCAATCCCCCCAACGTCAGCCTTTATAGTATTATATATGCATAACTTGGAGGAACTATTCAAAATTAATTTTAATATGTCACGTAACTATCTACTATAATAAGCTTCAATCCTACCTATAAGATTATTTTCATTAAAGTAACTAGAACTAATAATTCCTTTGAGCTATTTATATTTTTGTCATCTACTCAATGGCAAATAATTGTTTAGTCATTTGCTTGTATTACCAATGCTTTTCCACTCGTTATTCGTATTTGACCTATTTCATTTGTTAATTCATTACTTATACCGATTGATTCTCCCTGGGAAATGGTTGCATCCGAAAGTGGGTATTTAAATCCGCCCAAATATATTCCTGTTACACATTCAGTAGTTGGAAGGAGAGAAATATATTTTCCGTCTTTTGCATTTATTTCTACTTTATCATCAATCATTTGAATTATATTTTTATCATCAATAATTTTACAAGGTATTTTATGTTTCAGTGTAATATTTAATAGTCCTATATTAGCCATTGTATGGTCCATACGGGAGCCAATTGCCCCAACTATCGTTATATCACTAGCTCCAAATTCAATCGCCTTTAAAAGTGCTAAATGAGTATCCGTATAATTTTTCTCAGGAGGAAATTGAACGACTTTAATCCCAATATTTTGATATGCTTGTAATACGTCCTTCTTTACAGTATCAAAATCACCAATTATGCAGTCAACTAGAATATTCATCCTATTTCCATCAATAATACTTAAATCCGGTGTAATATTCATTCTATTACAATCATTTATATTTTTATTCTCACTTATATCTTTATTGTACTCATCTATTACCGTCAATCCACCATCTACGGCCATAACATACTCAAAAGTATTATTATACACTCTAACGAGTACTTCATTTGATACTTTTCCACCGGTTATGATTAATGTCTTCACATCTAAGCCTCGTACTTTTCAAATTTATCTAAAAACGCTTTTACATTTGCTCCAGCATTTCCGTTATATACGGCTGAGCCCGCAACAAAAATATTTGCACCTGCTTCGATTGCTACGTCTATATTATCAATAGTAATACCACCATCTACTTGTATATCAACATTAAGGCCTTTTTCATCAATTAATTTCTTAATTGCTTTAATCTTATCCGTTGCATATGGAATATAACCTTGTCCACCAAAGCCTGGATCAACACTCATAATTAGTACCATGTCTACCTTATCGAGTATATGATCAAACACATTAAGTGGAGTTGCCGGATTCACTGCAACACCAACTTTAATACCATTTTCTTTTATTTTATCAATTGTTCTATTTAGATGGGAGCAAGCTTCCGCATGGATACAAATCAAATCAGCTCCAGCTTTTATAAAATCATCTATGTATCTAATTGGCTCAACTACCATTAGATGAACATCAAGGACTTTATTAGTCACTTTCTTAGCCGCTTTTACAGCTGGTACACCAAAGCTAATATTTGGAACAAAAGCTCCATCCATTACATCAATGTGAATATACTGTGCTCCAGCTTTATCCACTTCAGTGATTTCTTCTCCTAATTTTGTAAAATCTGCTGATAATATTGAAGGGGCTAATATAAGCATTTTACCATCTCCTTTGTGATTTTATATCTTCATAAATATATTTATAACTTTCATAACGCGATTGACTTACCTGTCCATCTTCTAAGGCTTTTTTTACTGCACAATTTGGCTCATTAATATGAACGCATCCATTAAATCTGCATTTATCTCTATAACTATCAAATTCAATAAAGTAATTATTCAAGAATTCATACTCAATATCTTCAAGAACAATGGAGCTAAACCCAGGAGTATCCATTACATAGGTACCCTCATCTACATATATTAGTTCAGAATGTCTCGTTGTATGTTTTCCTCTTTTAATTTTTAAACTGAGTTCACCTATTTCCATAATTGTATTATCTTGCATAAGATTTAGCAGTGAAGACTTTCCAACGCCAGATGGTCCAGCGAGTACTGTAGTTTTTCCTTTTAATATTGACTTAATGTAGTCAACTCCATAATTTGTAAGCACACTTGTTGAAAAAGTATTATATCCACACTTTTCATATATCTTTAATAATAAATCTAATTCTTTTTCCGATACAACGTCTGCTTTATTAAAACAAATATTAACAGGAACATTCGCTTTTTTCATGATTATTAGAAATTTATCTAACAAATTAAAGTTTGGTGCAGGGTCTGCCGCCGCAAATACAACCAAAGCTTGATCAACATTTGCCACAGCAGGTCTAAATAATAGGTTCTTTCTTTTAAGGATATTTGTTATATTCCCTTTTTTATTTTCTTCATCGATAACGTCGATTAATACACTATCTCCAACGAGAGGCTTAATATTTTGATTTCTAAATATACCTTTTGCCTTGCACTCATAAATACCATATTCATAGACGTGTACATAATAAAACCCAGCGATACCTTTTATTATTTTTCCCTGCATCCAACTACTCCTTCTTTATTCACCTTCACCAAATGATATTGACCAGCTCTTACTTTGATATTCGTCATTGATATATAATTTAACTGTTCCTTCACCACTTTTGCCTTCAACAGGAACTGTTAATGGTAATTCTTCAATTTCTACATATCGATCAAATACAACGGAAGCTGTTTCATTTTGGATTAATTCTAATTTAACCATTCCACCTAATACAAAATCACCAAATATATTTTCTAATAATATTTGTTCTGTAAAATATTTAGGAGGTCCAAGACTTACTTTCAAATCAACATACGATCCCTCAACAACACTTGCCCCAGAATCTATGTTCTGACTTACTACTCTATCTTTTTCATAATTATCACTTTCAACATAAGTTACTTTACCAACATTTAAATTAAGATCTTCTAATGCAGTACGTGCATTATCTATCGTCAAATTTATGAGATAAGGTACCGGAACATTCTTTACTTCTTTACCATTACTGACAACAATAGTAACAATTTCATCTTTCGTCAAATTACCTTGTGAAGGATATTGTCGAATTACTTCACCAATATTAATGTCTGTACTATATTCTCGTTCAATAACTGGAGTAAGATTTGCATCCTTGATTAAAGATTCTGCTTCGTTAAATTTCTTACCTACAACATTAGGTACACTAAAAGTCTCAATACCCTTACTAACTAATACTTTAATCTTTACTCCAACTGCTACTCTTGTTCCAACTTCTACACCTTGCTCGATTACTACATCCTTAGCAATTGTATCAGAAAATTCATAAGTTACTTCTCCAAGTTCTAAATTAGACTCTTTTAATTTCGAAGTGGCTTCTTCTAATGATAAGCCTTCAATGCCTGGTATTTCTGTAACTTTACTTTGTCTCGTATCATTAATTTTACTAACCGCAAATATTGCCCCGCCTGTTACTATGGAAATTGCAAATATTATAGCCAAAGCCATAACGAACTTCTCTGTCCAAGTACTTTTTGGTTCTTGATTATTATGCTCTTTTTTTAAGGATACTGGTTTCTCACTAGTTTTATCTTTTATAGGCAAATCAATTTCTTGTCTATCATTTTTTGCATTTATTTGGTTATTAATCTGCTCTACCTCTTCTTTTGAGATCATAACAGTTGGTGAATCCATTGATAAGTTTGGTTTCGTAATAACTACGATAACATTTGGATCCTTTTCTGCTCTTCTTAGATCAACAATAACATCAGTTATATTTTGATATCTTAGTTCGCCTTTTTTCTGAATCATTTTCATAACAACCGACTCAACACTTTGTGATATATTTGGGTTTACATCGGAAGGTTTAACAACCTCTCCTTGTATATGTTGGAGAGCAATCGAAACATTATTATCTCCTTCATATGGTAGCTTACCAGTCAACATCTCAAACAGAGTTATTCCTAATGAGTAAATGTCACTTTTTTCATCTGTATATCCCCCTCTAGCTTGTTCAGGTGATATATAATGAACTGACCCAGTTGCATTTGCTGTAATTGTAACAGAGGAAGCTGCTCTCGCAATCCCAAAATCAGTAACTTTTACAATTCCATCAAATGAAATAATAATATTTTGTGGCTTAATATCTCTATGAATAATTTTATTTTTATGTGCATGTTCTATTCCACTGGCTATTTGTATAGCAATTTCAACTGCTTCTTCCATAACAAGAGGACCTTTTTGGTTAATAAATTCTTTTAATGTCATACCTTCAATTAATTCCATTACAATATAATGTATTCCATCTCCTTGAACAACATCGAATACATTAACTATATTAATATGTGATAGGCTAGCTGCTGATTGAGCTTCTGCATTAAATTTTTGCACAAAGTTCAAATCTTCACTAAATTCATCCTTTAACACTTTAATCGCTACATACCTATTTAGTTTATGGCATTTTGCCTTATAAACATCAGACATTCCTCCAGAACCTATCTTTTCGATTATCTCGTATCTATCTCCTAATATTTTCCCTGGTAATAACAACATTTCATATCCCCCTTTCTAATTCTTTATAACAATAGCAGATATGTTATCATCTCCGCCATTGCAGTTGGATGCAGATATTAGGTTCTTAACTTTTTCTTCAACATCTGTATTACTCAAAAGTATCTCTTTTATTTCATTATTACTTAGCATATTCGTTAATCCATCTGAACACATTAATACGTAATCATTTGAATTTAATTTTTGTTCAAACAAATCTACCATCACCGTATCGGAAACACCTATTGCTCTAGTAATACGATTTTTTTTCGGATGATTAATTGCTTCTTCTTCTGTTATTTGTCCACTGATTAGCATTTCTTCTACAAATGAATGATCTATCGTGACTTTATTTATGTTTTCTTCATTCACTATGTACGCTCTGCTATCACCAATATTAGCAACATAAAGCGTTCCGTAATCAATTACAGCTACTACAAAGGTTGTTCCCATTCCTGTAAATTCTTCATTTTCCATTGATAGTTTGTATACAATAGAATTCATTTCTTTAATTCCGATTTTTAGGATATCTGTTATACTGTACAAATCAGTATTATCAACAAACTCAATAAAATTCTTAACTGCAATAGAGGATGCTTGATCACCAGCATTATGTCCTCCCATTCCATCTGCTACAATGAAAAGATTTGGAAGATTACCAATTTTCTCTCCACTATAAAAAATATAATCTTGGTTATTTGTACGTTTTTGTCCTATGTCTGTTATTCCATAAACTTCCACACGTATCGCCTCCTAAACATTTTCTATATAACTTTTTCTAAGTTGCCCACAAGCAGCTTGAATATCTTGACCCATTTCACGTCTTATTGTAGCATTTATCCCATGTTTTTCAAGACAATTTCTAAATGCATTCACTTGCTCATTCTGGGTCCTTGCATAACTTCTTTCCTTAATAGGATTTATCGGAATTAGGTTTACATGACATAACATACCTTTTAGCAATTTAGATAGTGCTTTTGCATCATCAATATTATCATTAACGCCTTGCACTAAGCTGTATTCAAATGTAATTCTACGATTACTCTTATCTAAAAAGTATTCACAAGCTTCTAATATTTCACTGATAGAATATTTATTTGCTATCGGCATAAGCTCTCTTCTTTTTTCATCTGTTGTTGCGTGAAGTGAAATTGCAAGGGTTAGTTGTGGTTTCATATCTGCTAATTTGTATATCTTATCAACTAAACCACATGTTGATACTGTAATATTCCTTTGGCTAATATTCAAACCATTTTCGCTAACAATAAGATCTAGAAATCTTATAAAGTTATCGAAATTGTCAAAAGGTTCACCAGAGCCCATTATAACAACATTTGAAACCCTTTCACCAGTTAGCTTTTGTATCTTATAAATTTGATCTAAAAATTCTGATGGAGATAAGTTTCGGATTCGACCACCAATCGTAGAGGCGCAAAACTTACAACCCATACTACATCCAACTTGAGATGAAATACATACTGAGTTACCATGTTTATATTTCATTAGTACACTCTCAATTATGTTTCCATCCTTCAATTTAAATAGAAACTTAGCAGTTCCATCAATTTCAGATACTTTTTTATCTACTACTTCTAAATTAATTAATTCTGTATCTTTCTCAAGTCTTTCTATTAACTTTTTAGAAAGATTCGTCATTTCATCATATGAGGATACAAGCTTATTATGCAACCAATCATAAATTTGTTTTGCTCTAAACTTTTTATCTCCAATTGATTCCATATATTCTTCTAACTCTGACAATAGTAATGATTTAATATCTATTTTATTTTGCAATTCATTTTCCAATTTTACTCATCCTTTTTTAATCGTGCTACAAATAATCCATCAGTCGCATGAATACCAGGAATTAATTGTATATAGCCTTTATCTTCATCTGTCTGTAGCTCTTGAGGTAAATATTTCGAAATACTTTCTACTTTCATCCCAAGGTTATTGATACACCATTTTACGTTATCTTGATTTTCTTTTGAATTGATCGTACAAGTACTGTAAACTAATATACCACCTTTTTTTAGATATTGTACTGCTATTTTCAATATTTCTTTCTGGAGTTCAAGCAACTCGCGTATCTGTTCATTACTTGTCTTATATTTAATATCGGCTTTTTTACCAATTATTCCAAGTCCTGAGCAAGGTACATCAGCAATAACAACATCTGCTGTATTTATTAAAGTTTCATCGAGTTCTAAAGCATCTGCTTTTTCAACTTGAACATTTTTTAGACCCAATCTATTTACAGTATCCTTAATTAAATTAACTTTTGTATCGGATATATCTCTAGAGATAACAGTTCCTGTACCTTCTAACTTCTCTGCAATATGTGAAGTTTTCCCACCAGGAGCGGCACATAAATCAATTACCAGATCTCCTTTTTTGACATTTGCTACTTCTGCTATTAACATTGAACTTTCATCTTGAACCTGAAATAATCCTTGTTGAAAACTACTAAGTCCATCTATATAATCATATTTTAATAGCTTAATTGCATATGGTAAATAGTTTCCTGGTTCAACAACTGCCCCTTGTTCTTGAAGTGCATTTATCAAATCATTTGTTGTAATTTTATTTAAGTTACAACGAATTGTAATTGGCTTTTCTTTCGAGAATGCTTCACACATAATCTTAACGGTATTATAATCATAATCTTTTCTATAACGTTCAATTATCCACTTTGGAATAGAATATGTGATTGATAGGTAATCAACTGGCTTCTTTTGCTCATTTGGATATTCGATACTCTCTATATTTCTTGCTACGTTTCGAAGCACTCCATTTACAAAACTCTTAAGGCCACTATATTTTCTTATTTCAACTAACTTACCTGCCTCATTTATAGCGGCTGATTCTGGAATCTTTGACATATATTTTAATTGATATACGGTCAGTCTAAGAATATTGAGAATAGCTGGTTTCATCTTTTCAGTTGCTAAATTCGAGAATAAATTAATAATATAGTCTAGTTCGATAGCTTTTTCAATAGTTCCATTCGCAAGCTTAGTAATAAAGGCTCTATCTTGTTTATCTAGAAATTGATATTGTTTTAGGGTATTATTAATTGCTATATGGCTAAAACTTTCATTAATAAATACATCATCAACAATATTTAAACTGATTGCTCTTAAATTAATTGGATTAGTCACGATTACTACCTCTGGATAATAGAACTAGTCTAAGTAAAGTTAAGATTGTTGTAGCTGCTGCTGCAACATAAGTAAGAGCCGCTGCTCTTAGTACTTTTTTAGCCATTTTTAGTTCATTTCCATCCATTAAATACATTTGTCTTAAATTCTTCAACGCTCTACTTGAAGCGTTAAATTCAACCGGCAAAGTTACTACTTGAAACAGTACAGTTCCAGAAAATACAATAATTCCAAGTGTTATTAAACCAGGAAAACTAAGAATAATACCAAGAATAACACTAAAAAACCCTGCAGATGAGCCAAAGCTAGCAACTGGCACAAGAGCACTTCTAATTCTTAAAAATGTATAATTTTGTTGATCTTGAATTGCGTGTCCAACTTCATGTGCTGCTACGCCGATAGCAGTAATTGAAGTAGAGTCATGTACAGCACTTGATAATCTAAGAACTTTGCTTCTCGGATCATAGTGATCTGTATACTCCCCTTTTACTCTTTCAACACTTACATTACGAATTCCTGCATTGTTCAGGATTCTATTCGATACATCTTCACCTGTAAGTCCATATTGTGTACCAATTTTTGAATATTTTTTCATAGTAGAATTTACATTCACTTGAGCAATAACTGTAATAATCATACCAATAATAACTAGATAATAAGTTGGGTCAAAACCATAAAAACCCATTCCATAATAACCAAATAAATTCATTTATACTCACGCCTTTCTTAAAATAGTGTATTTATTTACCTTGTATCCTCGTAAAAACGAATCCACTGTCATCCTTTTTTTACCTTCTAATTGCAAATCAATTAATGCTAAACATTTATTACCAGTTTGTACAATAATTAAATCCTTTTCTACCTCTACTAATGTACCAGGTTCAGCATCATAATCTTTATCAATTACATCAGCTTTCCAAATCTTAAGAGTTTTACCATCAATTGTAGTATATGCACTTGGCCATGGATTTAATCCCCTAATTAATCGTTCTATTTCAACTGCTGATTTTGACCACTCAATATTTCCTAGTTCTTTTCTTAACATTGAGAAATAAGTCGAATCTTCCTCGCACTGTTTTGTTCTATTTGAAGTACCATTTTCAAGCATTGGTAATGTTTCAATTAATAATTTTGATCCAATCAATGATAATTTATCTTGTAAGCTCCCACCTGTATCGTCTTTATCTACCGTAACACTTGCTTTACTTATCATGTCCCCAGTGTCTATACCAACATCCATATGCATTATGGTAACACCTGCTACTTCTTCCCCATTGATTACAGCCCATTGAATAGGAGCAGCACCTCGATAACGTGGTAGTAAAGAAGCATGTACATTAATACATCCATATTTCGGTAAATCAATAATACTTTTTGATAAAATTTGTCCAAAAGCAGCAACAACAATTATATCTGGTGCTATTTGGGTTAAAAAATCAACAAATTCTGGTGCTCTCACCTTAGTTGGTTGATATATTGGGATATTGTATTCCAATGCTTTTTCCTTAACTGGAGGAAATTGCATGAGATTTCCTCTACCCTTAGGTTTATCTGGTTGTGTAATAACTGCTACTACATCATGACCGGCATTTACTAATTCTACTAAGGTTGGTACTGCAAAATCTGGTGTACCCATGAAAACAACTTTCATTTTATTCCTCCTTTAAATCCTAAATAATATGAGTGATACAATGGGGACGGTTCTTTTTGTATTAAAGTGATACAATGGGGACGGTTCTTTTTGTATCAAAGTGATACATCGGGGACGGTTCTTTTTGTATCAAAGTGATACAAAAAGAACCGTCCCCATTGTATCACTTATTTATCACTATTCTTCGTCTATGTCTTCTTCTACTTCCACTTCTTCAGTCATTATATCAACATAAATAACACCTTCTAAGTGATCTATTTCATGGCAAAAAGCTCGTGCTAATAATCCCGTGCCTTCGTACTCAACTTCATCTCCATCTTCATTTAGAGCTTTAACTTTAACAAAGGTTGGTCGTTCAACTATTCCTTTACGTCCTAAGACGCTTAAACAGCCTTCTTCTGCTGCTTCAGAACCACTTTTTTCAATTATAACAGGATTGATAAGTATGATTGGACCTTCTCCAACATCTATTACTACTATTCTCTTTAATATTCCTACTTGAGGAGCAGCAAGACCAACACCTTGAGCTCCATACATAGTTTCAATCATATCTTCAATAAGTTCTACTACTTTTGGAGTAATTTCTGTTACTTCCTTTGATTTCTTCCTTAATACTTCATCACCAATTTGTCTAATTTGTCTAACCGCCATCTCACTCTCTCCTTTAATCGATCACTTAATATTTTAATACGATATTAATGGGTTAAAATCGAACTGAATCATTACATTTTTAAAACTATCACTATATTCGATATATCCCTCAACATAATTTTTAATTTCTCTAAGCACATTATAATCGTTATGCTTTAAATACACAACTTTTCTATATAAATCATTTACTTTTCCAATGGTTGCAAATGTAGGTCCAATTACTTCTATAAGTCTATCTGCAAATTCCATATTTATTATATTAGCAATAATATCTGACGTTTTTGTGACAGAATTTTCTTCCTTGGCTACAAACAATATTACTACCATATTATATTCCGGAGGATATCGAAGCAAATTTCTAAATGCTATTTCTCTCCTATAAAATTGTTTGTAATCTTGATCTTTTGCCAATTCGATTGCGTAATGATCTGGACTGTAGGTTTGTACCACTACTTCCCCTTGGATTTCTCTTCTTCCGGCTCTTCCAGCAACCTGTGTTAATAGTTGAAAGGTTCTCTCACTCGCTCTAAAGTCATTGCTAAACAATGATAAATCTGCTGCAATAACCCCTACTAGAGTAACTTTGGGGAAATCATGACCTTTCACAATCATCTGTGTTCCTACTAAAATATCTGCATCACCATTTGAAAATCCTGATAATATCTCTTGATAACTATCTTTTTTAGAAGTTGTATCCATATCCATTCTAAGTACTCTAGCTTCTGGAAAAGTTTTTTTAATGTATTCCTCAACTTTTTGTGTCCCCGTTCCAAACTCAGCAATTTGCTTTGACGAACAGCTCGGGCACGTCTTAGGAATCGGTATCGTCTCTCCACAATAGTGACAAACCATCTTTCCATTTATATGATAGGTCAAAGATACGTCGCAATGAGTACACTTTACAACATAGCCGCACTTCCTGCATGATACAAAATTTGCATAACCTCTTCTATTAATAAATAGCATAGTCTGTTCTTTCTTAGCCAGCCTATCTATCATTAATTCTCTTAATTTATTACTAAGCATTGTTCTATTTCCACTTTTTAATTCTTCTCTCATGTCAATAATCTCAACATTAGGAAGTCCCATCTTTGTTGCCCTATTTTCCAATTCAAAAAGTTTATATTCTCCATTAATTGCTTTTTGATAAGCTTCTAATGAAGGGGTAGCAGAACCTAGTACTACACTGCCTTTACTAAGGCTAGCTCTCATAATAGCTACTTCTCTCGCATGATATTTAGGAGTTGTTTCACTTTTATATGTCATTTCATGTTCTTCATCTATAATAATGATACCCAAATTGTTAAAAGGTGTAAACAATGCTGAGCGAGGTCCTATCATTACATCTATCTCACTTTTTTTTGCTCGTGTATACTGATCAAACCGTTCACCTTGTGAAAGTTTACTATGCATAACGGATACTCTATCACCAAATGAATTATAAAATCTCTTAACTGTTTGGTAAGTTAATGCAATTTCGGGAATTAAGACAATTGCTTGTTTTCCTTTTGATATAACTTTTTTTATAATCTCTATATAAACTTCGGTTTTACCACTTCCAGTTACCCCATGAATTAAATAAGTTTTATAGTCTTCGTTATCAAAATCTTGGTTTATTTCATCAATTATTTCGTTTTGCTCTTGTGTTAATTCAAATGTTCGCTTTTGTTGCTCCTGTTCTTTGACTGGATTGCGGTAAACCCCTTCCGATATTATCTTAATAATGCCTTGTTCGGAAAGACTCTTCATTGTATTCGCTGATATATTTAATTTGTTTACTACAATTTCATATGAAAGGTGTCCACAATCAATTATTTCTTCTAACAACCTAATTCTTGCAGCTGCATTTTTCTTTGGTTTTAGCTCTTCTAAAAGTTTAGTAGCTTCCTCGATCGAACAATTTAATATAACTTCTCTATTTTCTTTTTGCTTAATTTTCTTGCTAACTGGAATAACCATTTTAAGTGAATTTATCATGGTTGACCCATATTGCTCTTTGATCCACCATGCAAGTTTAATTAATTGTGATTCTATTACCACTCCACTATCGACACTTCCGGTTATGCATTTAATATATTTTTCTTCTATTTTAGGTTTATTTGAAATTGAAACTACATACCCTCTTATGATTCTATTCCCGGAACCGAAAGGAATTTCAACTAATTTACCAATCTCAATTTCATTTGCCAATTCAATCGGTACTTCATATTGAAAAAGCTTATCTAAATCCCCATGTGAAATATCAACAACAATATCTGCATATAGTTTTTTCATAAGCTTTCCCCCTTTACATAATTAATGGGCGGCATCTAGCCGCCCTAATATTTGTGAATTAATCCTCTTCTGGACCGCCTTCACTTACTATCTTAATTTTACCACGGTATAATTCATCTATTGCTAATGACAATGCTTTTCTTCCATCATCTGCAACTAAAGGTTTTTCTCCGTTAATAATTTGTCTTGCTCTCTTAGCAGTCGCAAGTACGATAGAGTATCTACTCTGTACTACTGGTTCCTCGCCAAGTTCTGTGTCTGCATTTACTATTTCCATTAAATCTGTATAGGACGGATGTAACATTTAATTTACCCCTTTCGCAATTTCATTGAGTTCATATTTTATATTGTTTATAAAATTTATATTATTAGTTGCCTTATTACGAGATGCTACAATTATCGATTTCACTTCGTTAACACAAGTTTGCAAATCATCGTTTACAACTATATAATCATATTTATCCATAAATTCCACTTCTTCAGATGCTCGAGCCAGTCTTTTTGCAACAGTTGTGTCATCTTCTGTTCCTCTACCAGTCAATCGATCTCTTAATAATTTGGCATTTGGTGGTGTTACAAATAATAAAACTGCTTCCGGAAATTTTGTCTTTACGTTAAGAGCTCCTATCATCTCGATTTCAAGAATAACATCATATCCTTGATCTAATTGAGACTGTACATAATTTCTTGGAGTTCCATAATAGTTTTCAACATATTGTGCATGTTCAAGAAGTTCATTTTTTCGAATCATATCTTCAAACTCTTCTTTTGATATGAAAAAGTAATCCTTCCCATGAGTTTCCCCTGGTCTTGGTTTTCTAGTAGTAGCTGACACGGATAGACGATAGTTATCATCCTTCGTTAATTCTTTTACAACTGTTCCTTTTCCTGCTCCTGAAAAACCTGATAATACAATTAGCATTCCTTTTTGTTCCATAGAGCCTCCACTGCTATTCTATATTCTGTATTTGTTCTCTAATTTTCTCAATTTCTGTTTTTAAATCTATAGCATTATTTGAAATCAACAAATCATTCGCCTTTGAAAGAATTGTGTTAGCTTCTCGATTCATTTCTTGTGCAATGAAATCAAGCTTTCTACCAACATTCTCTCCTTCTAAAAGTGTTTTTTTCATATGCATTATATGGCTTGTTAATCTTACTATCTCTTCATTAATACTTGCTTTATCTGTAAACATTACAATCTCAGCTGCAATCCTTTGTTCTTCAACAAATCCACCACTTACAAGATCTGATACCCTAGCCTCAAGTTTATTTTTGTAATCTAAGATAACTTCAGGTGCTCGTTTTTCTACGGCTGTTACTAATACTAACATTCCATCTAACTTATTAATTAAATCAACCTTTAAATTATCACCTTCGACTATTCTAGTCTCAACAAACTTCTGAGCAGCTCCTTTTACAGTTTCTTCAAGTTGTTTCCAGAGTTCTTCTTCATCCATTGTTTGTTCTTCCAGCGTAATTACTTCAGGACATCTAGCAATTTTACTTACTGTCACATCATTTACTAGACCTAATTGTTGTGCAATTGTTTCAAAATAATTCGCGTATTCATTGGCTAAATCTTTGTTATAGCGAAGTGCAGTCTTGTTCTCTTGGTAATCCTCATATGTTATAAACATATCTATCTTACCTCTTTGAACATAATTTTTAAGTAAATTTCTAATTGCTGCTTCAAAAAAGCCTAATTTCTTAGGCATTCTAATATTCAAGTCGCAATATCTATGATTTACTGCCTTCATTTCAATAATAAATTTTCTCTCAAGTGTTGCTAATTCGTATCTACCAAAGCCTGTCATGCTCTTAAGCATACTTCCACCCACTTTCCTCTATAACAAAATAATTATACAGTAAAGGAAGTTACTAGTCAAGCAGTGTTCGTGTTGAGTTGTTTATGAGACTACAAATTTTGTACTTTAAAGCTCTTTTCTGCTTCTCGTTTTTGATCTTTCTTTGCTATGTCTTCTCGCTTGTCATAGTTTTTCTTTCCACGAGCAAGTCCGATTTCCATTTTCATTAAGCTATCTTTTAAGTATATTTTAAGTGGAACAATTGTAAAACCTTTTTGAGAAACTGCTCCCATAAGTTTTCTTATTTCACCTTTGTGTAGTAAAAGTTTTCTAACTCTTAATGGATCTTTGTTAAAAATATTCCCCTTTTCATAAGGGGTAATATGCATATTAAAAATAAAAATTTCACCGTCTTTTGTTTTTATATATGCTTCTTTTATACTACCTTTCCCCATTCGAAGAGATTTTACTTCTGTTCCCGCTAACACTATTCCTGCTTCATATGTGTCCTCAATAAAAAAATCAAAGTATGCTTTTTTATTCTGAGCGATTAATTTATAACTATCCCTACCCATATATGTCCCTTTCCAAAGATTAGGGGAGTCACATAGCTTTTAAGGTTAATGCGACTTCCCAAAATCAAAATTAAATATTTTTTCTAATTAATGAAACCTTTTCTTCTTAGAGCGAGTTATAGGTGTTGCACCCTCTGCTGAAGCAGGGTTACCTGTTGTCGTACGCTCCGAATTAACTCTATCCGATTTTGGCTTATCCGATCTCTTCCAATCTGATTTTGGCTTATCTGATTTTGGCTTATCCGATTTTGGCTTATCTGATTTTGGCTTATCTGATTTCTTCCAATCTGACTTAGGTTTATCCGATTTAGCCCAATCTGATTTAGGTTTATCTGATTTAGCCCAATCTGATTTAGGTTTATCCGATTTTGGCTTATCTGATTTCTTCCAATCTGATTTCGATTTATCCGATTTTGACTTTCCTGATTTATAGAAACCATCCTTTTTATCGCCTCTTGAAAACGGATTTTTTTTATCACTTGAAGGCTTATGGTCTCTAGGAGAAGGAGCCGTATTTTGTTCTGGTCTTTTTTTCTTTTGATTCATCTTTGCCAAGAAATCATCATCTAAAACACTTTCTTGTCTTTCAGCACCTTCAACAATTATAAGCTCAACAAATTCAAAATCTATAGTCTTTTGTAATTTATCAATTCCTGCCACCTTAACTTTAACCCTGTCACCTAATCTAAATTGCTTTCTAGTATGAATTCCAACTAACATATAGTTTCTATCATCAAATACATAGAAATCCCCAACCATTTTATTGACGTGTACTAAGCCTTCTACTGTGTTTGGTAATTCTACATAGAATCCCCAATCTGTTATTCCAGATATAACACCTTCAAATTCTTCACCAATAAATTGTTCCATAAACTCTGCTTTTTTAAGTTTTTCTACTTCTCTTTCCGCTTCTTCTGCTCTACGCTCAGTTGTAGATGCTTTCTTTGATACATCTCCTAGTATTGCCTTATAATGTTTACTTCTATCATCACTAAACTTACCTCTTAAATTTTCTTTTATTATTCTATGAATTTGTAAGTCTGGATATCTTCTTATCGGTGAAGTAAAATGACAATAATATTTCGCTGCAAGTCCAAAATGGCCTCCACACTCAGGTGTATATCTCGCTTGTTTCATTGAGCGAAGTGTTAGTCTACTGATTATCGGTTCTTCCGTTGTTCCATCAATATCCGCTAATAGTTTTTGTAGTTCTTTTGGATGAATTTCTTCATCCTTCATTTTAATTCTATATCCGAAATTATATATAAAACTAGCAAGTTTTGCAATCTTTTCCGAATCTGGAACTTCATGTGTTCTATATACAAAAGGAATCTCTTGCCAATAAAAATCTTCCGCAACTGTCTCATTCGCCATAAGCATAAATTCTTCAATAATCTTAGTTGCAACATTTCGATCATATGCCTTTATTTCTTTGATTTTACCATTTTCCATTATTATCTTTGCTTCCGGGAAATCGAAATCTAAAGAACCACGTTGTTTTCTCTTCTTACGAAGGATTGCTGCTAAATCTTCCATTGTGTTAAACATTGGAAGCAGTTCCTTATATTCTTCCATTTCTTGTATATCTTTGTCTTCTAGTATCTTCTTAACACTCGTATAAGTCATTCTTCGATCAACATTTATCACTGTTTCACATGTCTCATGAGATATTACTTTACCATTCATATCAATTTGCATAAAACAGCTTAACGCCAATCTATCCACACCTTGATTTAATGAACAAATTCCGTTTGATAATTGATGCGGAATCATCGGTATTACTCTATCAACTAAATATACACTGGTCCCTCTTTTTAGTGCTTCTTTATCAAGTGGAGAGTTCTCAGTAACATAATTTGTTACATCTGCGATATGAACACCAAGTTCATATCCTTCATCCGTTTTCTTAATCGTTATGGCATCATCTAAATCTTTTGCATCTTCACCATCAATTGTTACTGTTTGCCAAGTACGAATATCTTTTCTTCCTTTATATTGTTCTTCAAATATTGTTTCAGGAATACTATTAAGTTGTTCAAAAACTGGCTTAGGAAATTCAGTTGGAATCTCAAATGCTCTCACAATTGCCATAATGTCAGTTCCTGGGTCATTAACATGACCAATTATCTCAATAACCTTACCTTCAGGATTTCTTCTATCATTTCCAAAACCTGTTATTTCCACGACAACTTTATGCCCCGTCACAGCACCTTTTGTTGCCGTTTCTGGTATAAATATATCTTTATTAAATTTCGTATTATCTGATACAACAAAGCCAAAGTCTTTTGTTTTCTCAAAGGTACCTACAACCTCTTTCATACCTCTCTCAATTACTTCAAGAACTTCACCTTCACGTCGTTTTCCTTCAGGTGCTCCCATAACTTTTACTCGTACAGTATCTTTATGAAGTGCTCCATTTGTGTGTGGTCCAGGTATAAATATATCTGAATCCTCACCTTCTACTGTTACAAATCCAAATCCTTTTTGGTGCCCAGTAAAAACACCAACCTTCATGTCTATATTTGCTAGTGTATATCTACCTTTTTCTGACAATTCAATTGTTCCAGATTTTACTAACTCTTCCATTGCTTTATTGAATTCATCACGTTCACTTTTCGGAACTTGCAAAATCATCGCAATTTCCTTAATCTTCATAGGTCGATACTGTTCATCATTGATCAATCCCATTATTGTCGTTTTTCTAACTTCATTTAATGTTTCCATGTTTATCCTCTCCTGTTCATCATGTCAGGTTCATTACTTCTTATTAGTTACATATTTACAATCTATTTCTTATATAATACTTAATATATTTAGATGAATTTATTAAAAAGATAAATATATTCTATATTATATACAATTACCATCTTAATGATTTTTATTATACCATATTTTGTTATCAAAATATACTTCAACCGATTTCAATTTTTCAAAATAAAAAACACCCTGCAAACACGAACAGGATGTTTAAATTTGGGTCGGTAGTCAAAAATTAATTTAACACCTCAACCATATTTATTATTTAATTACTACAACAAGAGCAGCTGATAAAACAATAAATACAATAGCTAAGTATTTAGTTACTCTTTCAAGAGTTCCTTCCATTGAACGAGCTTTGTTCTTACCATAAAAGGTATCCGCAGCGCCAGTTATTGAGCCAAGACCCATTGACTTACCCTTTTGCAATAATACGATTCCGACCAATGCTAAACAAACCACAATATAAACTACTAATAAAATCCATGCTAATACGTTCATAACACACCTCCTACGATTTAACAGACCCATTTTATCATATATTTTAAGATTTTACAATAGCTTTTTTATTTATTGGACATGTCTGGAAATTTCATAATAAACTATTTAATGATCCGAACAAATTTCTTCTTACCTATCTTTAGTACATCTGCATTAACTAACACATAATCCAACTCATCTAATTTTTCACCATTTAGCTGAATTCCACCTTGACTTAAAAGTCTTCTAAACTCACTATTGGATTGAACAAATCCATTTTTCACTAACAATGGTACTACATCAGTCAACTTATCAAACTCCAAATCAATAATTAATTCGGGTATCATTTCAGGAATCGCTTTTTTGTTAAATGCCTCATTGTAAAACTTAATAGCTTCCTCTGTTTCTTCCTGTGAATGATATAAGCTAGTAATAATTCTAGCCAATTCATATTTAACATCTCTTGGATTCTTCCCATTCTCTAATTCTGATTTAATTCTATCAATTGCATCTGGATGTTCATCTGTTGTAAGTTCAAAGTAATTAATAATCAGGTTGTCTGGAACTTCCATCACTTTTTTAAACATTATTTTTGCATCTTCATTCACACCAATATAATTACCTAAGCTTTTGCTCATTTTTTCGACACCATCTAATCCAACTAAAATAGGCATAAAAATAGCAATCTGTTGCTCTTGTCCTAAGCTTTTTTGTAAATTTCTACCTGATAGAATATTAAACGTTTGATCCGTTCCGCCTAGTTCAATGTCGGCTTTTAGTTCTATTGAATCATAAGCTTGCATCAAAGGATAAAAGAATTCATGCAACCCGATTGGAATATTATTTTTATAGCGATTTTGGAAATCATCTCTTTCTAGCATTCTTGCAACTGTCGTTGTTGCTGAGAGTTTTAAAATCTCTTCAAAATTCAATTTACTTAACCATTCACTATTAAAGCGTATTTCTGTTTTTTCCACATCTAGAATTTTAAAAATCTGTTTTTGGTATGTTAAAGCATTTTCTTGAACCTGTTCGTCCGTCAGAGCTTTTCTCCCTTTTGATTTTCCTGTTGGATCACCTATTTTTCCTGTAAAGTCCCCTATAATTATTACCCCTTTATGACCTAGATCTTGCATTTGCCTAATCTTTCGTAGTACAACTGCATGCCCCAAATGAATATCTGGTGCGCTTGGGTCCAAACCCAATTTAATGATA
Source organism: Clostridiales bacterium (assembly GCA_029256575.1). GTDB lineage: Bacteria > Bacillota > Clostridia > Lachnospirales > JAQSXR01 > JAQSXR01. The sequence goes on from JAQSXR010000007.1 coordinate 104,078, forward strand.
AGTGGCTTACATTCTAACTCTGATTTTTCGAGTTTTTTCTTAAGTTCAGTTGTGTCAATTATTGTATCAACCCCCTTAGTAATTATTCGAATTTGATCCTCTACTGTTTTTTTCATAATTCCATATCTCCTTGTTATAATATTATTTAATATTGGCAATAACATAGATAAAAAATGCAATAAAAAACTCCCATCCTTTATTAATATAAAGGACGAGAGCAAATCTCGTGTTACCACCTTAAGTTCATAGACAACTCACATTGCCTACCTCTTCGAGTACGACCAAACATCCGGTGATACTCTAGCACTATAACGTGTGCAAGTTTCCGTCACAGCCTACTATAATTCGTTCGGTGTGAAGCTCAAAGATGTATTCATATTTATTATTCCATGCCCCTCTCATCAACCGGTAGCTTTCTGTATGGTTTAACTAAATACTACTTCTTCTTTTCATTGCTTTTGATAATCTTATACATAGAAATATAGCAAACTATATAACTTTGTTTTGCGAATATTAAATTAGGCCTATTGTACTTCTTCAAAAGTTGTTTGTCAATAGGTAAAACTTTGTATGCTTTCTCAAAGTTATATACTAATATCATTCTTCATTTCTTTTTTCATTTATAGGCCTATTTGATATTTTGGGTTTTCTTTTTCCTGCATAATCATCCATAATTATTTGAAATACTGCTACACTTTGAACTGATTTATCATCAAATGTAAAATCATCTCTACCCGTTTGATGACTCATTATTTTTAATAGTGCATGTTTTTTTAGTGTTATTTCATCAATAAAATTAACTGTTCCGTTTCCTATAAGACTTGCAAAATAGTACCCGTAATCACAGGCAATATCTGCTTCTACAAGTTGATGTTCACAATCCATTTCGACGCATACTTGATTATTACTTTTCATAATATCAATTTTTCGGCCTTGTTTCGCACTGTGAAAATAGAAAATTAATTTATCGTCTATTTCCTCGTATCCAAAATTCATAGGCACAATATACGGTTTCCCGTTATCTATCATTGCGATTCGGCATACTTTACATTGATCTATAATATCAAAAATTTCTTCTTTTCTTGTAACTTCTCTATCTCTTCTTCTCATTTTACCTTACTTCTCCTTATACTTAGTCGCTCGTTTATTAATTAAAAGCATTATCATTTATATCAACTTAAATTATCCCCAGTAATTTCACTTTGTATTTTTTTACTAAATGAATTAAGAATCAATTGATGTGATTTATTAATCATATCCATTAATATTTCATCTGGTACATTTCCTTCTAGAAAAACTGAATTCCAGTGATCTTTGTTCATATAGTAGCCAGGTACAATATCCGGGAACTGGGTCCTTAGAAAATCTCCATCGACAGGCTCTAGTTTTAACGTTATAATCGGTTTTGATTCCTTATTTGTACAAATAGCTGCAAACATCTTATCTTTAAGTAAATAGCGATTCCATCCCCACTCCGCCTTATAATCTTTTCTTGCTCCTATTTTAGATAATAAA
>JAQSXR010000041.1 GCA_029256575.1 Clostridiales bacterium
TCATTTGCATCCAGTATCAAACTTATATTTCCATCACCCAAAAGTGTACATCCTGAAATACCACTTATCTTCTTAATATTCTTTATGTATGTTGGTAATGTCTTTACAACTACTTGTTGCTCACCAATTAATTCATCTGCAAAAATACATACCATTTTGCTTTCACTTTCGATCGCTATAATAATACCTTCATAAAGATTGGTCACTTGTGTATGTACATTGAAGTAATTATGCAGTCTTAAAATAGGATAACACTGTCCCCTAATCATAATCATTTCATTTCCATCAGGATCCCTTATTACTTCCTCTTCTTTCGTTCTAAATGATTCTTTAATTGACATAATAGGAATCGTATATCGAGACTTTCCTACACTTATATTCATCCCATCAATAATTGCTAAAGTTAATGGTATTTTAAGTGTTATTGTTGTTCCTCTCTCTTCAATACTATCAATTTGAATGGAACCTCCCACCATCTCGATATTTTTAGTAACTACATCCATCCCTACTCCTCTACCTGAAAATTCAGTTACCTTATCATTTGTTGAGAAACCAGGAAGGAAAATCAAATTAAAGATTTCTTTATCAGTCATTTCTTCCGGTGATTTATGTAATAACCCATTTGATATCGCCTTATTAAGAATTTTTTCTTTATTCAAACCTTTTCCGTCGTCTCTAATAATTACTAATACCTCACCGCCAATATTTTTCGCCTCTAATGTCAGAGTCCCTGAACTTGTTTTTCCTTTATCTATTCTTTCCTCTATCGTCTCAATCCCATGATCCACTGCATTTCTGACAATATGCATAAGTGGGTCACCAATGCGCTCTATTATATTCTTATCTACTTCTGTTTCTTCGCCAATTATATCTAGATGAACATCTTTCTTTAGTCTTTTACTCATATCTCTAACGATTCTATTCATTCTAAAAAGTGTCGGTCCAAGAGGTACCATCCTTATTGACATTACCGTATCTTGCAGTTCACTCGTAATCTTCTTTAATTGTCTTGCTGATTTTTCGAAATTATCTAATGATAAACCCTTTAAATCCGGATTTTGTATAACCATTGCCTCTGCAATTACCATCTCACCAACTAAATCCATCAATTTATCCAACTTTTCAACATTTACACTTATTATACTGTTTCCTTGATTATTTGCTGATGTATGTTCTACTTTATCTGCTACATCATCCGTAATTTGTGGTATCTTAACCTCATCCGATAAGTCGTTATTCGCTTCTTTTTTGTTATACTCTTCATCACTTTCTAATTGAGTAAGATTAAATTTCTCCAAAAAAGTAGTTTGACTTAAGAATTGTTCCATATTATTGTAGGTTTTATCTGTTTTAAAATATACTATAAAACCATTTTTTCTAATATCAGTAATACTATCTGTACCTATTATGTCTTCTGGTATATGGTGAAATTCTTCGGTAATATCTTTTAAATTATGTATTATTGTATAAGCTCTTATATTTTCCATTTCACAACCATCTTTAAAAGTTATGATTGCCTTAAACATATTTTTATTATTCCTCAAATTGGATTTATTAGCGCTTATATAAAACTTATCTATTTTTTTACTAGTATTCTCACATACAACAGTTGTTTCGCCGTTCGATTGCTTTAACACTACAAGAAATTCTTTGTTTTTATTAATTAATGATTCTTCGTTTCCATCTGCTAAATCACCGTTTTTAATCTTTTCTAATTCTAATTTTACAAAATCGACTGACTCAAGCACCAAATCACATAATAATGATTTATCTACATTTTTCGGTTTGTTTTCACGAATATAATAGAATAAATCTTCAGTAGAATGTGCAACCTTAGAAATATTGTTAAATAACATCATAGCAGCTGAACTTTTTATTGTATGCATTAGTCTAAAAATCTCATTAATAAATTCTGACGAATATTCTTTCACTGATTCAGAATTAATAACAGATTGTTCCAACTGCTCAATTTGTTGCGATGTTTCAAAGATAAAAACTTCCATCATTGGATCATTCATTGATTGTAACGACAAATTGCCCCCTCCTCTTTATCTTTCTGAACTGATAGAACTTAAAAGCATGGATAACATTGAAACTGTTTTATCTTTCAATGAAAAACTATACTTATTCATTCTCCACCTTAAGCAAATCTCCCTACTTCCTCCCATAATTAAATCAGCTAAATTCTCACAATCTATATGAGAACCTATCATTCCCAACTTCTTTGCTTTCTCACTTGTTTCTAGAATAAAGTTCATTCTTTTTGTAATTATTCCTCTCATTGTAGCGGATAGCTCAGAGTCGCATAAGAAGCTATCAAAATTCTGAAGAACAACTGTTATTGCTGGGTAACTTTCATAATATTCTGCATAAGTTCTAACAAAATATTGTATTGCCTCAAAAGGGTTTAGCTCTCTATTTATAGTTGCCTGAATAATATCATCATCATATTGACAAAAGTGGTCTAATACAGCAAGCATAATCTCCGATTTATTTTTAAAGTGTCTAAATAGAGTTCCTTCCGAAACTCCCTCACTTTTGGCTATAATCTTTGTAGAAAGGTTTTGTAGCCCTACCTGATTTAAAGCCTCTATAGTAGAAATTATAATACCTTCTCTTCTCTTTAATAATGATACTTCCATACAATCACCCCTCCGGAGTAAGTATTCACTCCTATTGATAATTATATCACAATGTCGATTTATGTCAATATGGCTACCAAATTCTGCTATGCATCATTAAGATAATATTAGGCAGTTATCTCCATCCTTGTAATTTTATATTGCTTTTTTAGTTTTTTCGTTTATAATTATATAGAAAGAAATAAATAATATCATAATGGAGGATTTTAATATGTTAGTATCTGCAAAAGAGATGTTAAACAAAGCTAGAGAAGGTAAATATGCAGTTGGACATTTCAACACTAATAACCTTGAATGGACAAAAGCTATATTAGTAACAGCACAAGAATGTAACTCACCTGTTATTATTGGTGTTTCAGAAGGTGCAGGAAAATATATGGCAGGCTATACTACTGTAGTAGCTATGGTTAAAGCAATGATAAATGAATTAAATATAACTGTTCCAGTAGCTCTTCACTTAGACCACGGTAGTTATGAAGGAGCAAAACAAGTTATTGAAGCTGGTTTCTCTTCCGTAATGTTTGATGGCTCACACTATGGTATTGAAGAAAATATAGAAAAAACAAAAGAAATCGTTGCTTTAGCGAATGCGAAAGGACTATCTGTAGAAGCTGAAGTTGGTTCAATCGGTGGCGAAGAAGATGGTGTTGTTGGAGCTGGTGAAGTTGCGGATGCAAATGAATGTAAAATGATATCTAATTTAGGCGTTGATATTCTTGCAGCTGGAATTGGTAATATTCATGGAAAATACCCAGAAAATTGGCAAGGACTTAATTTTGAAGCATTATCTGCAATCAAAGATGCTGTTGGTGATATGCCATTAGTTTTACACGGTGGTACTGGTATTCCAGAAGATATGATTAAAAAAGCTATTTCCCTAGGCGTAGCTAAAATCAATGTTAATACTGAATGTCAATTAACATTTGCAGAAGCTACTCGTAAATATATAGAAGCAGGAAAAGATTTACAAGGCAAAGGTTTTGACCCTCGCAAATTATTAGGACCTGGTTTTGAAGCAATCAAAGCAACTGTTAAAGAAAAGATGGAGCTATTTGGTTCAGTAAACAAAGCTTAGTAAATATAGAACATAAGGGTGTTGCATTCGTGCAACACCCTATTTTTATTTTAGTTATATTATGTTAAAAATATTGAAAAAAATAAGTTTTTCTAAATTTATATGTAATTTAATGTCACATTTAGAAGAATCAAACATAATATATATCAGGATATCTCTTCTAAAAAACTTAGAATAGATACTAAAAAATAAAAATGGAGGATTTTATATGTCAAACTTTTATAATGGAAATGGAAATGGAAACGGAAACGGAAATGAAAGTTTCTTAAATCACATCAAAGATTATGTTGGAGAAAATGTAATAGTATTTACAGAAAGCGGCGGAGCATCCGGTTGCGGATTCGAAGGTATTTTACTAAGTGTAAATTGTGAATTTCTTAGATTAGCTACTAACCAAGGTACTTCTCCATCTAGTCCAATTAGCGATACAGTTTGTGGCGATTTTGATGATTTTGATACTAGAATTACAAGTACTAATACACGTGGCCGTGATCGTGATCGAGATCACCGTGATTGTCATCGTAGATTAGGTTCAATAACTGATATCCCAATTAGACAAATCGTTGCTTTTACTCACAATGCAGTATAATAATTAAATAGTTGATTTTAGTAATAGAATGCCCAAATCCCAATAATTAAAATTGACTAAAAAAAAAGAAGGCTGTAGCCCCTACCTGGGGCAACAGTCTTCTTTTTATTTATATTGTTTCCAACTTGGAATTTCATTTTTTCTATTTCTACTTCTCTTTTTACTTCTATTTCGATATCTTCTTGTTTTCGTATCTAAAATTTTTGCATAAACAAAAAGCAAAATAATAATACCACCAAGTATTAGAAATCCCCATTTTATTACATCAATTAAAGTAAAACTTGTTTTTCCAAATTCATAAATTTTATCACCATCTGATATAGCGGGCGCAGCCTCATTTACTACCTCAGCTGTAAATCCTTCAATCGTTAAATCAACTCTTCCAACTGCCACATCATTATTATATACGACAAGTTCCCCAATTTTATCGCCTGCATTCACAACCGTATTAATTATTTCTGGAAGCTCTAACTTTTTGACATAATCACCCATTACATCCGTATAAGTTAAATATGATATAGTTGAAACAGGTTTTATATTAACATTAACCTTTCCATCTATTCCAGGTTGTCCAACTTCACTTGGTAAAACTATGTTATCAAATTCATTCGTTGGTTCTGTAATGATTTTCACATCATCATTTAAGTAATAATTAATTAAAGCATTTGTATCTTCAAACACTTCATTTCCTGTTCCTTTTAAAACAACTACTACAATTTCAACATCACCTTTTTTAGCATATGTCACAAGTGTTTTTCCAGCAGGTTCCGTATAACCAGTTTTTGCTCCAATTACTAATTCGTTATAAAATTTTGAATCAACTTTTATTGTTTCATTTGTATTCAAAATATATCTTTCTTCTTTTAAATTAGTTGGAGGTATATAATAATTTCGTGTTCCTATTATCGCTTTGAATTTATCATATTGAATAGCTGCTTTCATAAAAAGTGCCATATCATGAGCGGTTGTATAGTGATTGTCATCATGAATACCATTCGCATTTACAAAATTAGTTCCTGTCGCTCCTAAGTCTTTCGCTGTCTGATTCATATTTTTTGCAAAAGCTTCTAATGAACCTGATATATGTTCTGCTATTCCATAACATGCTTCATTTGCAGAGGGTAGCAACGCAGCATAGAGTGATTGCTCTAATGTCAATTGTTCACCCACTTCAAGGGCAATGTGTGAATAGCCATATGGAATCGAAAAAACTGCTTCATTCGAAAATGTTACAATATCGTCAAGTTTTCCATCTCTTAAAGCAACTAATGCCGTCATAATCTTAGTTATACTCGCTGGGTATGCTTGTACATCTCCATCTTTATCGTATAACACTGCACCAGTATTCACTTCTAAAACATAACCTATTTCGGACCCTATTTCAGGAACTGTATCTTTCATGTTAATTGCGTTTATTGTTGCCTCAGTTTGTACCGAAAAGCTTAATATAATGCAAATAATAGATAGTACTATAGCTGCGCTTTTCTTTAGTTTTTTTATTATCACAATAGCTCTCCTTCATACTTCGGATCCTATTTCTTCTTGCCAAAAAATCCTGGTTTCTTTGTTGATTCACCGGAGGTAACTTTTTCTTCACTTAATTCAGCAAAATGCTTCAAAGCTTCTTTTTGCTCATCGGATAGTTTTGTTGGAACATCAACAATAAGTGTTACAATATGTTCACCTCTTGTTGAACTATTACCGATATAAGGTACGCCTTTATCTCTTAATCTTAATTTTGTATTTGTTTGTGTACCTGGCTTTAATTGGAAAATAGGGTTTGAATCTACTGATATTTTAACTAATAAATCACCACGTGGTCCATTATTTTTACCAGGTTCACCCATTCCTGCCAAACGGATTTCTTGCCCTTGATTGATACCTGCTGGAATATTTATTTTTAAGTTTTTATCTTTCTTAACATATCCTGAACCAGTACATGCAGAACATTTTTCTTTAATTACTTTACCTGTTCCTGAACATGTTGGACACTCTTGTACATTTCTTACTGTACCAAAAAGTGTTTGTTGATTATATACTATTTGACCTTTTCCTTCACATCTAGTACAAGTTTCTGGATGAGTACCTTGCTTTGCACCTGATCCATTACAAGTTGGGCAAGTATCCTTACTTGGTAATGTAATATCACGTTCAACTCCAAATACTGCCTCTTCAAATTTAAGTCTAATATTAATTCTAAGACTTGCACCTTTCATTGGACCGTTGCTTGCTTGACGTCTTGTTCTACCACCGCCAAATATATCACCGAATATATCACCAAATATATCACCAAAATCTCCACCTGAGTAATTAAAGCCACCAGAATAACCTCCAGCTCCACCTGCTTCAAATGCTGAGTGTCCAAATTGATCGTATTGGCTTCGTTTCGTTGCATCACTGAGAACTTCATATGCTTCTGAAGCCTCTTTAAATTTTGCTTCTGCTTCATTATCTCCAGGATTCATATCCGGATGATATTGCTTTGCAACTTTTCTATACGCTTTTTTTAATTCTGCCTCATCTGCTGATTTGTCAACACCTAGGACATCATAATAATCTCTTTTTGTCGCCATTGTTTTCCCACCTTTATAAGCCTAAATGAGGTCGTGCAAAATAAGGTGGAATAAATCCACCTCTATTATAATACTCTAAGAATACTATATTTTGCAAGGCCTCTTTGGCAATTTCCATTATTTATTTTCTTTAAAGTCTACATCTACTACGTCATCATTACCATAAGTTGGTTCTGGTCCAGGGGCTGCGCCGCCTTGATTTGCCTGTGCTTGTTCGTATAACTTAGTAAATAATTGATTTGAACTTTCTAATAATTTTTCTCTGCCTGTTTTTAATTCTTCAACTTCTGAGTCAGAAATATTTTCAATATTCACTCTTTCTACTACCGCTTTAAGTGAAGCTAAGTCTTCTTGAACCTTTGCTTTATCTGCTTCTGATAATTTATCACCTGCATCTTGTAAAGCTTTTTCTGTTTGGAATACGATTGCATCTGCATCGTTTCTAGCTTCAATCGCTTCTTTACGTTTTCTATCTTGTTCTTCATAACTAGCTGCTTCTTGAACTGCTTTATTGATATCATCATCGGATAAATTTGATCCAGCAGTAATTGTTATGTGTTGTTCTTTACCTGTTCCAAGGTCTTTCGCTGTTACATTTACAATACCATTTGCATCAATATCAAATGTTACTTCGATTTGTGGGATTCCTCTTGGAGCTGCTGGAATTCCATCTAGTCTGAATCTTCCTAAAGTCTTATTATCTTTAGAGAATTGTCTTTCACCTTGTGTAACATTTATATCAACTGCTGTTTGATTGTTATCAGCTGTAGAGAATACTTGGCTCTTCTTTGTTGGAATAGTTGTATTTCTTTCGATAAGTTTTGTTGCTACTCCACCCATTGTTTCAATTGCGAGTGATAATGGAGTTACATCAAGAAGAAGAATTTCTCCAGCTCCTGCATCTCCTGCTAATTTACCACCTTGTATAGAAGCTCCAACTGCAACACATTCGTCTGGATTGATACCTTTGAATGGTTCTTGACCAGTTAATCTCTTTACCATTTCTTGAACGGATAACATACGAGTTGAACCACCAACTAATAAAACTTTTGTTAATTCACTAGCTGCTAAGCCTGCATCTTTTAAAGCATTTGTAACTGGATTTACTGTTCTTTCAACTAAATCAGATGTTAATTCATCAAATTTTGCTCTTGTCAAATTAATATCGAGATGTTTTGGTCCTTCTGCTGTCATTGTAACGAAAGGAAGGTTTATATTTGTAGTTGTTGAAGAAGATAATTCTTTTTTTGCTTTTTCTGCTGCTTCTTTTACTCTTTGAAGAGCCATTTTATCAGCTGCTAAATCGATTCCTTCTAACTTCTTAAATTCAGCTACGATATATTTTTCAACTCTTTCATCAAAGTCATCTCCACCAAGTTTATTATCGCCTGATGTTGCTAAAACTTCAATAACGCCGTCACCGATTTCAATGATAGATACGTCGAATGTTCCACCACCTAAGTCGTATACCATAATTTTTTGTTCATGTTCGTTATCTAATCCATAAGCGAGTGCTGCTGCTGTAGGTTCATTTATAATTCTCTTTACATCAAGTCCAGCTATTTTACCAGCGTCTTTTGTTGCTTGTCTTTGAGCATCATTAAAGTATGCTGGAACTGTTATAACTGCCTCTGTAACTTTTTCACCCAAATAGCTTTCTGCATCTGCTTTTAATTTTTGTAATACCATTGCAGATATTTCTTGTGGTGAATATTTTTTATCATCGATACCTACTCTATAGTCTGTACCCATACGTCTTTTAATAGAAGCGATTGTTTTATCTGGATTGGTTACTGCCTGTCTCTTCGCTGCTTCACCAACTAATCTTTCACCGTCTTTTTTAAATGCTACAACAGATGGTGTCGTTCTAATACCTTCTGCATTTGCAATAACTACAGGTTTACCACCTTCCATTACCGCTACACATGAATTTGTTGTTCCTAAGTCAATTCCTATTATTTTACCCATATTATAAATCCTCCTTATAATTTAATTAGTTAACTACTTTAACCATACTATGACGCAATACTGTGTCTTTGTACATATATCCTTTTTGGTATTGCTCTGCAACTATATTTTCGCCAAATTCATCGTTTTCTTCATGCATTACAGCATTGTGTAGGTTTGGATCAAAATTATTGCCTATAGCTTCAATTTCGACTACTCCCATTGATTCTAATGTTGTCATAAGTTGCTTATATATCATATCTATTCCTAATGTAAAAGAATTTTCTTTTTCTTCTTCTGGAACAGATGATAATGCTCTTTCAAAATTATCAACCGTTGGTAATAATTTTTCTATTACTTCTTTTTGACCCATTCCGTACATCTGTGATTTTTCTTTATCGGTACGTTTTCTAAAATTATCAAATTCAGCCATATTTCTTTTTAAACTATCCACTAAAGAAGCAATTTGTTTGTCTTTTGATTCTTCAACTTCTTTATTTTCTTCAGAAACATCTTCTTGCTCTTCTTCCAATTCAAATGCTGGGTTTTCTAATATTTCATCCAAATTTTCTTCGTCAATATTCTCTTTGTTAATCTTATTGTCTTTGCCTGTCATTTTAGCCATTTCATTACCTCACTATTTATTATCTTTTATTGTAATTTGCAGCTGATTATTAAAAATTTCATTCATTTGAAACATCGCCTGTTTTAGATTAACAACCGCTTTTTCATAATTCATTCTCTTTGGTCCAATAATACCAATTGTTCCAACAAGACCATCTCCTAGTTTATATGTCGCAGTAAGTACACTACATTCTTGCATAGCTTCAACAGAATTCTCATTTCCAATCCTAATTTTAATGTCTTTACTATATTGAGTATCCGTTGTTAACAAAAGTTCTTGTAGTATGTTCTTTTCTTCAAGAGTATACAAGATATCAACTGCTTTGTCTATATCACTAAAATCAGGGTATTTTAATATATTGGTAGCTCCTGATGTATATAGCTGAATTTCGTCTGAAGACTGTATTGTTTCACAAATTGCATCAAGGACTGAATTGAGTAAATCCGGGTAAATACCAACTTGTTCCTTTAATGACTGTATTAACGCAAGATTGATGTCAACTAAAGATAAGCCAGTTAAGTTTAAATTTAGTAGATTATTAATTTTTTCTACTCGTTCCTCGTCTATCTCTTCCGTAATGTTTATTATGTGATTCTTAACTATGTCACCTTCAATCACAATTACTGCGACTAGTTTCACCTCAGAGAGTTTTATTAGCTTAATATGTTTTAATTTCGTTTGTTGATACTGAGGGGTAGATACTACAGTTGCATAATTTGTATTATTCGCTAATTTCTTAATTATGTTTTGTAACAGTGTATCGATTTTATCAACCTTAGTTAATAAATCCTCTTTGAATACTGGATCATCCATCTTGCTTTCTTTCATTAGTCGGTCAACATAAATCCTATAACCTTTGTCTGAAGGAACTCTTCCAGAAGATGTGTGAGGTTGAACTATTAGCCCAAGCTCTTCTAGATCCGCCATTTCATTTCTAATGGTGGCTGAACTAATCCCCATATCAGTATACTTTGATATCGTTCTAGATCCAACTGGTTCACCTGTCTCTAGATAATTATTGATAATTGCTTGGAGTATCTTAACTTTTCGCTCATCTAGTTCCATATGAATTCACCCCTTAGAATTTTTCTTTGTTAGCACTCATTGACGTTGAGTGCTAACATCTGATAATAAAATACCACTTGAAGAAAACTTTGTCAAGTGGTTTTATCTAATATTTTGAAATTTAAGTTAAAATCAATTTTTCAAATATTTGATTGCTAACATCTATTCCTTTTGTTGTTAATTTCAGAATATATTTCGTATCTTCTAGCAATTCGAGCTGAACAAAATAATCAATCACATCTTTATATATATCTTCTACAGATTTATCAAATCTATTCTTAAAATTTTGCTTATTAATACCCTCTGTCATTCTAAGTCCTAAAAACATATATTCTTCAATTTCATCTTCTATCGTTTGTTGCTCAACTTCATCAACTAAATTTTCGCCCAATATATATTTTTCAATATTCTCGGTATTTTTTATTCTTTTTCCATTTATTAATGAGGCTGCTGCAATTCCAAACCCTAAATACTCATTTAGTTTCCAGTAAGTTTTATTATGATAGCACTCAAAATTAACTCTAGAATAATTCGAAATCTCATATCTATTGTATCCTGCAGTTTCTAATATTTCTTTGGTTGCATAATACATTTGACGTTCAGAATCCTCGTCAGCTAAAATTAACTCATTCCTTAAATATTGATAATATAAAGGAGTATTTTCTTCTATTATTAAACTATACGCAGAGATATGCTCTGGATTCAACTCAACAATAGTTTCTAATGTTTGTTTCCAAACATCTAAAGTCAAATCAGGAATTCCTGACATCAAATCTATATTGATATTAGAAAAACCGAATTCACGAGCAAGTTTATAGTTTTGCACAAATTCCTCATACGTATGGAGTCTACCAAGACCCTTAAGTAGGTTATTATCAGTTGCTTGTAATCCCATACTTAATCTGTTTATACCTATTTGTTTATACACCTTAAGTTTTTCTTCATTTAATGTAGCTGGGTTCGCTTCCATGGAATACTCAAGATTGTTATCTATATTAGAAAATGTATTCCTAATTGTTTGATCTATTTCTTCTATATAATGCGCTTCAATGGAAGTTGGCGTACCTCCACCAATAAATATAGATTTAACAATATATTCGGCTCCATTAAAGCTCGCAATTTCCTTCTTGAGAACATCGATATAGTTCTCAATTTTTTCGAGATATTTACTTCCACTACATATCGGAAATGAAATAAAATCACAATAATTACATTTTTTTATACAAAAAGGAATGTGAATATATATACTAATTGGTTTATAGTTCATTTTCTCACTCCATTAACTGTCTAACTTTAACACACTCATGAATGCGCTTTGTGGTACATCAACATTACCAACTTGACGCATACGTTTCTTTCCTTCTTTTTGCTTCTCAAGAAGTTTTTTCTTACGTGTAATATCTCCACCATAACATTTTGCTAAAACGTCTTTACGCATTGCTTTAACCGTTTCTCTTGCTATTACTTTCATACCTATGGCTGCTTGAATCGGTATTTCGAATAATTGCCTTGGGATTTCATCCTTCAGTTTTTCAACAATTTTCTTACCTCTATCATATGCTTTTTCCTTATGAACGATAAATGATAAAGCATCTACTTGTTCTTTATTTATTAGAATATCTAATCGAACTAATTCAGATTGAACATATTCACTTAATTCATAATCAAACGAAGCATAACCTCTAGATCTTGATTTTAATGCATCAAAGAAATCATAAATAATTTCATTTAAAGGTAATTGGTAATGTAGTTGAACACGAGTTTTTTCCATGTAATCCATACCCTTAAATATTCCTCTTCGCTCTTGGCATAACTCCATAATAGATCCAACAAATTCTGTTGAAACCATGATTTCAGCCTTAACCATCGGTTCTTCCATAAATGCAATTTCTGATGGATCAGGTAAATTAGTTGGATTCGTAAGTTCAAAATTCTCACCATTGGATTTATGAACTTTATATATAACACTTGGTGCAGTTGTTACTAAGTCTAAATTATATTCTCTTTCAAGTCTCTCTTGTATAATTTCAAGATGTAGTAGTCCTAAGAATCCACAGCGATATCCAAATCCCAACGCAATTGAAGACTCTGGTTCATATTGGAGTGCTGCATCATTTAACTGTAACTTTTCAAGAGCATCCCTTAGATCCTGGTATTTTTCACCATCAGCTGGATAAAGTCCACAATAAACCATAGGATTAACTTTCTTATATCCTGGTAAAGGGTTTTTACATGGATTTAATACATCAGTTATTGTGTCACCAACGCGTGTATCTTTAACGTTCTTTATACTAGCTGTAACATAACCAACCATTCCTGCTGTTAATTCATCTGTAGGTATAAATTGCCCTGGTCCAAAATATCCAACCTCAACTACTTCAAAAGTCGCTCCAGTTGCCATCATTTTTATAGGGGTTCCTTTTCTTATTTTTCCTTCTTTTACCCTGCAAAACACGATAACTCCTTTATATTGATCATAAAGTGAGTCAAAAATAAGAGCTTGCAAAGTTGCATTTTTATCCCCTACTGGTGGTGGTATTAACTTAACTATTTGTTCGAGTACTTGCTCAATATTAAGTCCTGCTTTCGCTGATATAAGTGGTGCATCTGATGCATCTAAGCCGATTACATCTTCAATTTCAGACTTAACTCTTTCTGGTTCAGCACTAGGTAAATCTATTTTATTAATTACTGGCATAATTTCCAAGTTATGATCTAGGGCTAAGTAAACATTTGCTAATGTTTGAGCCTCAATACCTTGTGCAGCATCTACAACCAAAACAGCACCTTCACATGCTGCTAAGCTTCTTGATACTTCATAATTAAAGTCAACATGTCCAGGCGTATCTATTAAATTAAAAAGATATTCTTCACCATCATTAGCTTTGTAAACTAATCTAACAGTTTGAGCTTTTATCGTAATTCCTCTTTCTCGTTCTAAATCCATATTATCTAAAACCTGTGCTTGCATCTCACGTTCTGTAAGTAATCCAGTTTTTTGGATTATTCTATCTGCAAGTGTAGATTTGCCATGATCAATATGAGCTATAATGCAAAAATTTCTAATCTTATCTTGTGCAATGATTGCCATCGTTTATCCTCCCGACAGTGTATAACTATTCCGTATTATAGCATACTGCCTGTTTATACACAATACTGCGTTTTTTGTTCTTTCTAATTTATTATTCATTCTTTAATATGCTTTTATGAATATTTTCTCATTATTACATTGTTTCTTCCGTTTAACTCTATTTAGGGCAGACAAGCAGCCAAGTTATTAAACTTGGCTGCTAATAGAATTTCTTAGACCTACACAAAAATAGATTTTAAGAATTGTTACCACACTTTACGGACTAAATTTATTACTAGACTAAAATGATATATAAATCTATCATAATATCTTATTTCTATACAATTTATATCTATTATCGCACTCTATCCACGATATTTTACTAACTATTTCTTTTTTTTTAAATATAACATAATTTTCGACAACTGTATATTTAACTAGGACTATATATCTACACTTAACTAAATATGCACCAAAGATGCATACTATGCAAAATTAATATATCATTATTTGCGATATTCTATTAACCTATTTCGTCCAAGTTCTTTTGCTCTATATAACGCTAAATCTGCATTTTTTATACCTTCGTAAAATGATATATCTTTATTATTAAATTCAAATAATCCAAGACTAATTGACAATTTGGTTTTCACTTTATTATTAATAACAAACTGATAAGATTCTATATTTTTACGAATTCTTTCACCGATAATCTTTGCTGTAGTAGCATTTGTATTCGGTAATACTAATAAGAATTCTTCTCCACCATATCTTCCAACATAATCTGTATTTCTCACACCTTCATTAATCATCTTAGAAACCTGAATTAATACATCATCTCCTACTGAATGACCAAACTTATCATTTATCAATTTAAAGAAATCCACATCAATAATAATTATACTTAAATCAGTATTATCAATGTTAGCTTCCACATTAGCTTCACCTAATCTTAATATTTCTCTTCTATTAATAGTACCCGTTAAATGATCATGAGTTGCTAGAAATTCTACTTCATTAAAAAGCTTAGCGTTATCAATGGCAATAACAATATATGAGACTAATAAATCTAGCGTACTTAAATCTTGCAAATTGTAGGCATTTTTTTGATAATTTTGTATTGTTATAACACCTAACATCTTCCCATTTTTAATGAGCGGACAATATATTAATGATTGTGGAACCTTTTCAACCCCTTTATTTAACAAAAGATATTCAGGAACATATTTTTTATATTCATTATCAAAATCATTAATTAATATATCTACTTTATTTCTTACTGCAAATGCTCCTATACTTGTCTCATCATCTATTAATGTTGACCAACCCTCAAAGTTCTCATTATTCTCCATATAAAGTTCATAATCAAGTCTTTTTTCATCTTCATTATACAAAGCAACAGCCAAACAATCAGCTTTCAATAAATTCTTTACTTCATAATATATACTTGATAATATATCGGATAGGTTTAATTTTGTTGTTAGACTTTTTCCAATTTTTGATATCGTATTCATTTTGTCATATAACTCTTTATACACTTTTGTTTCTTCTTCTATTTTATATGCATTCAATTTAGCAAACCACAAGCTATTATTTTTGCTATACACTAGCTTGTCATACTCACGAGCTTTTTCTACAAACTCATAAGCATCTTTATATTGTTCCAAAAGGTTACAAGCTTTTGCTAGTTGAACATATAGCATAGATAATATCAGATTAGAATTTGTTTTTTTTGCCTCCGTAATTGCATCTTCAAGCTTTAGTTTAGCGTTTATATATTGATTCATTGATATATCGCAGATTGCCCATCTAAGTAAAAGATTTACTTTCGTATTCATATTATTATATTTCTCACATTTGTCTATCGCTTTTTCAAAACTATTAATTGCTTCTTGGTACTTTCCCAGTTTAAACTCAGTTGGTGCAAGTGATAATAATATTTCAGGTTCATAATATTCCAAATTATTTTCTTCAATCAATTGCAAAGCCCTTATAGAGTATGAATATCCTTCTGTATACTCTTCTATATTGTAATAGGCTTCTCCTAGGATATTATATATAAGAAGTCTATCAACAATGCTAATTTCATATTGAACATCTAATAAACTATTCATCATATCAATTGCACTTTGGTAATATTCGCCTAATGAATATGCAGTTGCTGTATTTATTAATAATCGGGTTCTCATATCCGTATCATCAATTGTATTCGACATTTCGATAGCTTGCAATCCATATTCTATCCCGATATCAAAAGCTCCTAAAAGAAGATAATCAGACATTAATGCATTACATGCTCTCATCAAAGTTTTTTTATCATCTAAATCTAGTAATAAATTATAGGCTAATAAATGATTCTGTATTGCTAAATCTGTTTCTAATCTATAGTAGTGATACCATCCAATATAAATAAGACAGCAACTATACGCAAATTCAAACTTATTATTTTGGGCTATTTTCATAGCTTTATCTAAAGCTTCTTTAACAACTTCAGGTTCTTTTCTAATATTCTCAATTGCGAAATCAACGAAGAATGAAATATGCATTTCATCATTTTTTAGTTTATTCAATTGAACATCTAAATCAATATAATTCATAAATCATTCCTCCTTCGTATAACTACGGTACAAGTATATTATTACATTATACAACAATATAAATTAAAATCAATAACTTATCATATTACATACATGTGTATTATTATCATAATTTGAACTCAATAATTCATAGATAGGTTGGTTATTTTTTTCAAATTAAAATCAATACTTAAAATTTAGTATATGCATTTATAGTTATAATAAAAATTTGCGATTTATAATTTTATGCTTATGTGCTTTATCTGTTTAAATTTACCATAATATACATAATCAGACTTTTTATTATTGTAATTCTGTTGTTTTATGAACATAAATGTCGAATTCACATATTATATATTGAACGTCGAATATACAAATATAATAGGAGGTACGTTTATGTACAACACTTTATTCGGAAGTTTTGATTCAATTTTAAGAAATTTTAATCCTTCTCCTCGCCCAACTAATGGGGCTACTAATGATGTAAGTTCAGCTAATATCTATAATGGAGAACCTACTGATCAGTATAATCCATATGACCAGTATGCTCAGTATGATACAAAAGGAATTTATGATCAATATGATGCTGATGATTATGATCAGTATGATGCTGGTGATTATGATCAGTATGATGCTGGTGATTATGATCAGTATGATAACCACGAAGAATATGATCAGTATAATGACCACGAAGAATATGATCGATATGATACCCCTGAGACTTATAATCAGTATGATTCTAATGATTCCTATGATCAGTATCGACTTGATCCAAGATGCAAACCTGATCACAGATGCAAGCCTGATCCAAGATGCAAGCCTGATCCAAGATGCAAGCCTGATCCAAGATGCAAGCCTGATCCAAGATGCAAGCCTGATCCAAGATGCAAACCTGATCACAGATGTAAGCCACCTGAAAAACCAAAAAAAATAATTTGTCCTCCAGGTCCTAGAGGCCCACGTGGTCCACAAGGATTCCCTGGTCCACAAGGTTGTCCTGGTCCTAAAGGTTATCCTGGTTTACCTGGTCCTAAAGGTTGTCCTGGTTTGCCTGGTCCTAAAGGTTGTCCTGGTTTGCCTGGTCCTAAAGGTTGTCCTGGTGCTCCTGGTCCGATAGGTTGCCCTGGTTTGCCTGGTCCTAAAGGTTGTCCTGGTTTGCCTGGTCCTAAAGGTTGTCCTGGAATACCTGGTGCTCCTGGTGCTCCTGGCGCTCCTGGTGCTCCTGGTGCTGCTGGCGCTCCTGGTGCTCCTGGTGCTCCTGGCGCACCTGGTGCTCCTGGCGCTGCTGGTCCTGCTGGTGTTGCTGGTCCTGCTGGTGCAACTGGTGCTACTGGCGCTACTGGTCCTGCTGGCCCTATTGGTCTAACTGGTGCTACTGGTGCTACTGGTCCTGCTGGTCCTACTGGTGCTACTGGTGCTACTGGCGCTACTGGTGCTACTGGTGCTACTGGTGCTACTGGTGCTACTGGTGCTACTGGTGCTACTGGTCCTGCTGGTCCTGCTGGTCCTGCTGGTCCTGCTGGT
>JAQSXR010000008.1 GCA_029256575.1 Clostridiales bacterium
CACGAACAATTTTGAAGATTGTGGAGGCAAGAGAAAAACATGCAAATCTATCTCAAGCCAGCGATGAATTCACCCCCTCCTTTAGGGCACTAACAATCATTAACCTTAAGATGCAAGAGTAAATAATGTAAGCGTAAATCCTTTCATTAAAAAATGCCCCATAAGGGGCATTTTTATTTTATCCTAATTTTTTTACGATGAGCTCAGCTAATTTTTGGGCTTCGATTTGAAGTTGTTCTTGGTCTTTTCCTTCTATCATAACTCGAACTAATGGTTCTGTTCCAGATGGACGAATTAGGACTCTTCCTTCGCCTGCAAATTTTTGCTCAAGAATTTCTATCGCTGCTTTTATCTCTTCATCTTCCATATATGAATTTTTCTTTTCATTCGATATCTTTGCATTTACTAATACTTGTGGAAGCACATTCATTACACTTGCTAGTTCTGATAGCGTTTTTCCTGATGTTTTTAATACTTCTAATAAGCAAACAGCTGATACCAATCCATCACCAGTTGTATTTGCATCTAAATATATTATATGACCAGATTGTTCTCCACCAAGGTTATATCCTTCTTGAAGCATTTTCTCCAGTACATATCTATCACCAACTATAGTTTGTTCAATGTTAATATCATTTTCTTTACCCATAATAAAGAATCCAAGATTACTCATTATTGTTGCAACTATTGTATTTTTCTTAAGTTTACCTTGTTCTTTTAAATATTTACCGCAAATAGCCATAATTTGATCGCCATCTACAATATTTCCTAATTCATCTACAGCTAGCATTCTATCGGCATCTCCATCGAAAGCAATCCCAATATTAGCTTGATTATCTAATACTGCTTTCTGAAGATCCTTCATATATGTTGATCCACATTTTTTATTTATATTTGTTCCATCAGGGGAATTGTGAATTACTATTATCTCTGCTCCAAGGTCTTTTATCGCTTTTGGTGAAGTTTGTGATGAAGCTCCATTTGCACAGTCTAAAACAATCTTCATTCCATCAAATGTAACATTTGCAATGCTCTTAGCAAATTCTATATATTCATCTACATATTCATAATGATATGCAACTCGCCCTACTGAAACACCTGTTGGAGTCGGGAGTTTTTCACTATTATCCAAGATTATTGCTTCAATTTCATTTTCAATTTCATCCGATAATTTATATCCTTCAGAATTAAAAAATTTAATTCCATTAAATTCAACTGGGTTATGTGATGCAGATATTACTACTCCTGCATCTGCCTTATACTTTCTAGTTAGATACGATACTGCTGGGGTTGGTGCAACTCCAACGTAGATAGCATTTGCTCCTACAGAACAGATCCCAGATATCAAAGAAAGTGATAGCATTTCACTTGACATTCTAGTATCACAGCCTACTATAATCGTTGGTTTATGTGTTGTCTCTTTCGCTAGTACATATGCCCCAGCTCTTCCTAATTGATATGCTAATTCATTAGGTAATTCCGTATTTGCAACTCCTCTTACTCCGTCAGTCCCGAATAATCTTCCCATTATCTAATCTCCTATTTCTTCATTATTAACGCCACTTAATTCAATTTCAACCTGTGGAACCTCACCTATAAAAGCAAGTTCTGAAGGTATTACCAAATCAACCAATACGTTATGCTTTCCAATCTCAAGATCAGCTAGTGATACCTTCGCCAACATTGAAGATGCCAAGAATACATCAATATCTGCCTTCAATCCCCTAACAGTAAGGCTTATAGGTTCTGTAGATACAAATCTAAATTGCGTATTAGCAGGATAGTTCGTTACCGTTATATTGTCAATTGGTATTTGAATGGTTTGCTCCTCAAGTTTTTCAACTGTTACTATTACCTCAACTTCTTTATCATCATTATTAAATTTAATATTTGAAGGTAGGAATTGATTGATATATATTGTTTCTCTAAATTCACCTACTATATCACTAATATCAAACTCACCTAAATTTATACTAGATATAGCTGCTATATCACTCTCTTTGCCATAAATCGTAATATTATCAGGTGAATACTTAAAGCTAGTTAATTTATATCCCGAGCTAACAGTTCCAGTAGTATTTATTGTTACTGGTACGGTTTTCTTTCTATATATTACAGCTTCAACTTGTATCTCATTTATATTAGAAGTTATCTTTGCAACTTCATTCCCTTTTTCATCAACTATTCTTGGAATGGCTGTCAAAATTACATTTTCCGTAGTTCCTTCCACGTTTACATCTACTATAATATTCTTAACCAAATTAAACTGTGTCTCTGGTCCACTTATTTGTACTGAGTTTGGTGATATCTTGACTGAATCTACAACATATTTTGTTTCCGGTGTACCAATGAGATTGTAATTTATCTTAAGCTGTCCATATTTTATATCTTCAACTTTTACAATAATGGAATCCTGACTTTTCTTTATAATCTCAATAGATGGTTTATTGGTTGTAACATCAATAGTAACTGCATCCCAAAAAGATACATAACGCAAATCTGCAACAGCTGTTATATCTGAAAGCTTGAGAGTATCTACTTCTTTTCTTTTTCCTCTAACTTTAATGGTAATTTTATCTCCTGATACAATCTCAACTGCTTTTTCTTTTGATGTTATTACACCTTCATTAATTGTTACAACTGGAACATTTGAAAACTCTTTTGTTATGTATGGGTCTTCATTATTTATAACAACTAGCCATAAAATAATAGAAAGTAGTACTGACAATAACTTCCAACCCAGATTATTTGTGAGTAACTTTTTCATTTTTCAGCCGACCCTTCCATAATTTAAATTTCTTATTTTCAGTTGACTTATTTTGTATTGCTATGAGTCTTCTTCTTAAAGTTTCAAAATCAATGCCACGTTCAAGTCTACCATCAAATGAGATTGAAGTCTTTCCTGTTTCCTCAGAAACAATTATGGTTAAAGAGTCTGTAACTTCACTTATTCCTAATCCAGCCCTATGCCTAGTACCTAAATCTTTGCTTATTCGCATATTATCCGATAAAGGCAAGTAGCACGTTGCTGATAATATTCGGTTACTTCTAATAATGATTGCACCATCATGGAGTGGTGTATTATGTTCAAATATATTAATTAAAAGCTGACTCGTAACAATCGCATCAACCGGAATCCCTGTGTTTTCGTATTCACTCAACATAACATCTCTCTCAATTACAATTAATGCCCCTGTTTTTGTTCTAGAAAGCTCTTCAACTGCTTTCACTATCTCTGAAACTGTAAAATCAGAAAATTTTTCAGTCTTATCTCTTTGTTCATCAAATGGTATTAATGAAGATATTATATTTTTTCTACCTAATTGTTCTAAGGCACGCCTTAACTCAGGTTGAAAAACAATGATTAATGCTATGATACCAACGTTTATTGTATTAGAAAAAATCCATAAAATAGTACTAAGTTGGAAAATAGAAGCGAGTAATGCAACAGCAAATAATACAATTATACCTTTGAATAGCATCCAGGCACGCGTATCTTTGATCCACTTAATAACCTGATAAATTATTATTGCAATAATAAAAATTTCAACTATATCTCCAATTTTAACTCGTGGAAATTGCAATAAATTAGCTACGTTATCCCAACTAAAAACCTCTGGCATCTATTCACCCCATTTTTTGGTATCTCTTTCTAATTATCTTCTTGTTGGTTACTTCTAAAAGAGCGCGTATTAATTTTACTGACTTTTTTATTCGGAGCGGTTACCTTAATTTTGGGAACTGCTTTTACGTAATAGTAATAATCATCATCTTCAAATTGAACACTCTCTGTTCTATGATAATCAACATAAAATCTCATAAACTGAATTACCATAGCAATTATTCCACCTATCAATGATGCGAATAATACTCTTGGAACACTGATTCCTGCTTTTAATATTAAATTTCCGATTATATAAAACACAAGATTTGTTATAGTTCCCGCAGCGATTGCTATATAATGATTATAATCTATTCGTAAACTTCTAATTATATAAACTATAACTGCAATTGCAATAAATACCAAAATAGACAAAATCATTTGCTTATTACCCAAGAAATTACTTACAAGATATTTATACATATCAATTAATACGTTTGGCAAATCAGATAGCTCTGTAGATTTATATAATGCAATATTGGGTATTTCTAATCCGAAGTAGTACATTAATGTTCCTACAACCACAACTAGAACAGATGCAGGGCTAGAGAATAAAGCCAAAGCAATTGGTACTGCTACTATAAAATTTAATTTAAATAGCAACGGTATCGCAATAAGTAAATATCCTCTACTTGGAGTCATCCTAACATACATTAAGAAAATAACTAACATTAATATACCAGTTATAATTGCCATTTCTGTTGATAAAAAGAATATATTAATAATAGAAAAAATCCCCACTAACAGTACAAACCATATCTGTGGAATCAAAACCGCTATAATCGAAAGTAAAATAACCACAGGTGATTTTTTTAGCACAGCTGCATATCCAAAACTTGAGTTAATTTGCGTGAAAACAATAAGTGCAAAAAAGAATTTAAATGCTACATTAAAATATATGTCGTATTTCTTATAAAGTTTCAATAATATCTCTCTAATCAATATCAGGTTTGATAGCATTTAGGCCCACCTCATTTTCTTTTTTTGTTTCATTTAAAGAAATTAATAAATCATTGTATGACGATAATCGTCGCTGACTATCCTTATATTTTCTTCTATAAATGTCTGTTGAGAAAATCGAATAAACAATCATTAATCCGATGTATATCGTTATACACCCTACCGCTAACCCATAAATATCAAAAGCAACATCATCCGATAAAAATAAAAATATCTGCATTAGGATGTAGCAAGTGAATAGTATTGCACAAGAAACAGTCACGGATACTCTTGTCCATATATTATTAATCAATATATAGTCCCCTTTGAAATATTCATTTATCGCAAAATCTTCTTTTCCTATTCTTTTTTCATATATCGCCAATTTAGTCATCGATATAATCCTATCTTCATTTAGCAAAGGTTTCACCCCATTTTTTATTTTATTACCTAATTGGATTCTTCTGATTTACCTTATTTGATTAGTTCGACTCCAACCCATCAACAAAAATATCAAATTGACTTCCCGAATTCCAAAGTATCCATTCTTCATATCCTGCATCATATGTTCCTTGTATTTGTGCTCTAATCTCTTCAGGCCCATAATCAATATAGTTGTTACCTTTTAAATATGAAGCTGTAAATGCTTGTAACCAAGGTCTTACCGTAGCAACTTTTACATCCTTCGATACTTCGGACAACTTTTCCCCAGATTGTTTCATAGATCCATATATTATTTCATAAGGGAAATGATCTGAATGAATTTCTTTATCCGTTCCGTAATATCCGCCTTTACCATAATGAGAAGGATATACCATAGGAGAAATTACATCAATAACTTTACATATTTCCAAGTAGTTTTGTCCAATCCTTGCTGCATCCTTATCACTAAGTATTACAATACCAAATACATCTGCTGAAAGATCGACATTTAAAGGTTCTAGCTCATCTTTTGCATATTGTAAAAATTGAAGAATAATATCCATCTTAGATATTGTATCGGACTCACCACCATAAACCATAGTAGAAGTTGCCTGTCCAGTATCAAATCTTACATAATCAAATTGAATTTCTCTAAAACCAACTTTTGCACATTCTTTTGCAATATTTAGAATATACTCCCAGCTTCCTTTTTCATAAGGATTAAGCCATCCATAAGGATTCTTACCTCCACTACTCCAAGCAGCATTATTAGCTGTCTTAATTGCTATATCCTGCACCTGAAATGGTGTGAATGGATCTTTAAAACATACGATTCGAGCTATAGGATATATATTGTTTGCGTAGAGTTTATCCATTAAAGCATTTATATCTTTTATGTTATTCACTTCTGCACCAATGGCATTGACTTTCTCTAAATCCATATCAAAGGCTATTTTCCCATTATCGTCCTTTATATCTATTACAAATGAATTGATTTCAGTAGTATTTGCTAAATTTATTAAATTATCAAGCCTTGTGGTTGAAGATACCGCTGATGGATTAACATAGACCCCTTTAACTTTAAAGGCCTTCTCATAGAGATTTTGTGCTACTTGTGGTGCTTGATCGTAATAACTTAAATCAATATGAACATCAAGATTATTTACTCCCACCTGATCAGAAGGCACTAATACCTCTGGAATTTTCCCATCATTAATAACAACCGTTGCTGCTAAAATACAGGATAATGCTAGTAGTACAATTATGATTGCTTTGATTGTTACTGCTACTTTATCTTTATTTTCACTTTTATCTTTTTTCGTATTCATTGATATCTCCAATACTTTTTTGACTTTACATATGTTTTTATTATAACATACATTTTTTGTATTTTCGATAGATTTTAAACATATTTAACAAATTTATAATATATTGCATAACTTTGACAATCATAAAAATTAATAAAAGTCCATTAAGAAATATAAAGTTTTAAACATAAACTTTAAACTCTTAACGAACTTTTATATTTAACAAAAAACTCTATTATTCTTTATTTTTCATTGTCGGGAATAACAATACATCTCTAATGGAAGCAGAATCAGTTAAAAGCATTACTAATCTATCGATACCAATTCCTAATCCACCTGTTGGAGGCATACCAAATTCTAAAGCATTTAAGAAATCTTCATCTACTTGGTTTGCTTCGTCATCACCTTGAGCTCTTAATAATTCTTGAGCTTCAAATCTATTTCTTTGATCAATTGGATCATTTAATTCAGAAAACGCATTAGCATGCTCACGTCTTACAATAAATAATTCAAATCTTTCCGTATAATTTGGATCTTCAGGTTTTCTCTTTGCTAATGGAGAAATCTCAACTGGATGATCAATTACAAAAGTAGGTTGAACTAAATTATGCTCTACATACTTTTCGAAGAACAAGTTTAGGATATCTCCTTTTTTGTGTCTCGTTTCAAAATCTATATGGTGTTCTTTCGCAATTATTCTCGCTTCTTCTACCGTATTTATTTTAGTAAAATCAACTCCCGAATATTTAGTAACTGCATCAATCATAGAAATTTTCTCAAAAGGTTTCCCTAAGTCTATTTCTTCATCACCGTACATTACAGTTGTTTTTCCTAAAACTTTTTGTGAAACTGTTCTGATTAAATTTTCAGTTAAATCCATAACACCATTATAATCTATATATGCTTGGTATAATTCAAGCAAAGTAAACTCAGGATTATGTCTTACAGAAAGTCCTTCATTTCTAAATACTCTTCCTATCTCATAAACTCTTTCATAACCGCCTACAATTAACCTCTTAAGGTGTAATTCTAATGCAATTCTCATATACATATCCATATCAAGTGCATTATGGTGTGTTATAAATGGTCTAGCAGCTGCCCCACCAGGAATTGTATGTAATACTGGTGTCTCAACTTCTAAGAAATCTAAATTATCTAAGTATCTTCTAATTTCTTTAATTATTTGAGACCTCTTAGTAAATGCATCTCTTACTTCTGGATTTACGATAAGATCAACGTATCTTTGACGATAACGAGTGTCTGTATCTTTTAAACCATGATATTTCTCTGGTAGTATCTGTAAACTCTTTGAAAGTAATAATACTTCATGAGCTTTAACTGATATTTCACCTGCTTGTGTTCGGAATACTTCGCCCTTAATACCAATAATATCACCAATATCATATTTCTTGAAGTCAGCATAAGCTTCCTCTCCAATTACATCTTTACGAACATATGCTTGTAATCTACCTTGTACATCTTGAACATTACAAAAAGATGCTTTTCCCATGACTCTCTTTGACATCATACGACCAGCAATCGTAACTTCTACGCCTTCAAATTGATCAAAATTATTTACAATTTCATCAGTATGATGTTTTACATCATATTTCGTTATTGTAAATGGATCTTTACCAGCTTCTTGTAATTCAGATAGCTTATTTCTTCGAATCTTTAGTAATTCGTTTAAATCTTGCTCTGGTTCATGTACATTTTTTTCTTCTGTCACTTTAGGTCCTCCTTTATAACTACAATTATCTTTTGATTCTTTGAATTTCTAATATTTTAAATGCTATTTCACCTTGTTTAGTATCAACTTTGATAGTATCTCCAGACTTAGCACCAATCAAAGCTTGCCCAACTGGTGATTCATTTGATATTTTGTTCTTAAGTGAATCTGCTTCTGTTGAACCCACAATATAATATTCAATTTCTTCATCAAACTCTATATCAAAAAGTTTAACTCTACAACCGATATTAACAGTTCCAATCTCAACTTCATCTTCATCAACAACTTCTGCATTTTTAAGTACTCTTTCTATTTCAGCTATTCTTGATTCTATTTCTGCTTGTTCTTCTTTTGCAGCATCATATTCAGCATTTTCAGACAAGTCCCCCTGCGCTCTCGCTTCTTTGATCTTTTCAGCTACATCTTTACGTTTAAAAACCTTTAAGTTTTGAACCTCATCTTCTAATTCCTTAAGTCCTGCATAAGTTAAAATCATTTTTTTATCAGCCATATTAACACCCTTCCTCATCATCAATAACACATTATAATATTCGTAATATTATATCTTACAACCACTTGTTTGTCAAGGAAATCACCCCTTAGTGTTTCCTAAGAGGCTTCCCAAACTGCATTAATGAACATATAGAGCTGCTTGAATTGATGCTAAGTCTCTAATAGAGTCCTTCGTATTTATCTCAATATCATCAATTACACGCAAATCTCCTCTTTTTAACAATAGCATTTTTGTTTGCTTTAAATCCGAAAATATATTTAATACGGTTGAACCTTTTTCTAATAATTGATATCTTTTATCGAGATCATCTGATATCTGTATTAGTATATCCACATCTATCTTATCTCTATGAGAGGAATCTATTACCTCTATTTCCATTTTTCCTTCAATTTTGCATTTTTGTACTAAATCCTCGAAGTATTCTGGTCTATCTGTAATAAGAATCAAGCTTTTAACTTTTTTATATAAAATATTTATAGCTAATCTTGCCAAATTATTATTTGTATCTGTCACTGCTATTTTTACATTCGAATAATTAACGTTCAAATAATCTAAAGATAAATCAATTATTTGATCTAAAAGTAAAAGTTTTAACGCACTTCCATCACATATCATAACCTCATCTTTAAAATATTTCCGAATTTTTTTATCAATTACATATGTGTTAGTCCCTTCTAATTCGAGCTTAATTATCATTTGGCTAGCAAGTTTTTCAATGTCTTGCAAACTCATATGTTCTATATACTCTTCTATCAGTGGAAAAGAAATACGATATCCTTTTACACCACATATGTAAATTTCTTCTTTAATTATCGGGACTTTTTTCAATATTCTTTTGATAAAAAAATTTTTAGGAAGATATCTTTTATGTATCTTCCTAAACGCCATATCATCTTTATCTTTCATTAATTCAATTATTGCAAAACTCTTTTCCATGACATACTCCTCCCAAGCCATTTTAATATATAGCTTGGTATATTATATGTCCCATAACTTCTATTATTCAAAATTCTTTCTAAAAAGCTCAAGTAGTTGGTCTAGATTTTCGGCTTCATTAATTTCTTTTCTAAACTTAGCCATATTATATAAACCCTTTGTATACCAGCTTGCATGTTTTCTCATTTCACGAACACCAGTATATTCTCCTTTGTATTCCACCAACATCTTTGCGTGTGTTAACATAGTTTGATATATCTCATGTAGAGTAGGTTCTGGCATTAAAATACCTGTTTCAAGATACTTAATAGTCCTACTAAATATCCAAGGATTTCCCTGTGCTCCTCTTGCTACCATGATTCCATCACAACCGGTAAATTCAATTAAATTTTTGGCTGCTTCCGGAGTAAATACATCTCCATTTCCGATTACTGGTATTTTAATATTTTCTTTAACTTGTTTAATGATATTCCAATCTGCTTTTCCTGAATAATATTGTTCTCTTGTTCTTCCATGAACTGCAACTGCTGCAACCCCTGATGCTTCTGCTATCTTTGCAATTTCAACAGCATTGATCAAGTTATCATCAAACCCTTTTCTAAATTTTACAGTAACAGGTTTTTTGCTTGCTCTTACTAGTTTGGTAAGGATCTCCTCAACTAATTTCGGATTCTTCATAAGCGCTGAGCCCTCACCATTATTTACAACTTTGGGTACTGGACAGCCCATATTAAGATCAATAATATCAATATTTTCTTCGGATACTTTTGCAGCCATTTCTGCTATTATATCTGGATTAGCACCAAATAACTGAAGTGATACAGGTCTTTCATCCTCGTCTATTTCAAGTAATTTTATTGTATTTTTATTCCCATATAAAATTGCTTTAGCACTTACCATTTCAGTACATACTAGTCCGCATCCGTGTTCTTTACATATTTTCCTATAAGGTAAATCAGTTACACCAGCCATCGGAGCAAGTATTAAATTATTTTGTAACTCTATATTTCCTATTTTCAAAATTGTCATCCTTATTTCAAATTTTTCTCATATAAGATACGTAGTCCCTTAAGTGTAAGCATAGAATCATAGTGATGGATATATCTAGTTTCATCAACTATTACCTTACCCAATCCACCAGTCGCTACTACCTTTAGTTTACCAAAACCTGATTCTTCTATCACTTTTTTAATAATATATTCTGTTTGACCAATATGTCCATAAACGATACCAGCTTGAATACTAGAGATCGTTTCTTTTGCAAGTATAGAATCTGGCTTTTTTATCTCAATTACAGGCAATTTAGCTGTTCCCTGTCCGAGAGCATTTGCAGATAATTTAATTCCCGGGCAAGTAATACCCGCTATAAAAGAACCATCTTCCGTAATCAAATCATATGTAGTAGCTGTTCCAAAATCAATTACAAGTATTGGACCACCATAAATTCCATACGCAGCTACTGCATCGACTATTCTATCGGCACCTATTTCTTTTGGATTCTCGACTGCAAGTTTAATTCCTGTCTTAATACCCGGACCAACTATAAGAATGTTGTCCGTAATATATTTTTTTAAACCATTTAGAAAAGAATAATTCATATTTGGCACTACTGATGCAAACACAACTGCATCGACATCCTTCGCATCCATTCCTTTATATTTAAGAGCTTCGCAAACAAAAATACCATATTCATCTGAAGTTCGTTGAAATTTTGTCGTCATTCTCCAGCTTCCAGATAGTTCTTCACCTTTGAAAGCTCCAATTGTTATATTTGTATTTCCAATATCTATAACTAGTAACATTACATCACCCGCCTGAAATATTAATTTTTATTGATTACTTTTCATATATACTCTCAAAGGTTTGCAAATCGCAACTGCTGCTATTGCGCCTATGACTGCTTCTGGTATCCCATTTGTAACAATTACTGTCCCTATTGCCCCAAGAAGTAGATTATATGCCATCCCAAATACGCTAGCATATTCTTGACCAAAAAAGAAATATATACCAAACAAAACAAGTATTGTATTCGTCATACTACCAAGCACAGCACTTATAGCATAAGCAACTACATCAAACTTTTTATACTTAGAAAATAAATTTAAGAATATTTTAAAACTAGCTCCTGACACCACACCCACCAAAATTCTTGGTACAAAACAGATTACTAAACTCCAAAAGTTACCGGAATTTTCTCCTAATGGATAAAATGGTGAAAATACAAAACCTACTGGCAATCCAACTGGTGGCATGAATGTCCATACCATAAAACTAAATAAACCAGCAAAAAATCCCATTGCTGCTCCCGCTTTCGTTCCTAACAAAATAGCAGTAATAATAACTGGTATCAAAGCCAAAGTTGCTACAATAGGGCCAATTGGAAGTGAACCAAGTGGCGTAAAACACACAATTGCTTCAATTGCTAGTAACATTGAAAACTTAACTAAAAATAACACTCTTTTTTTGTTGTCTAAATTAGACCTCATAATAATTCCTCCTGTTCTCGTTCACTAAGGATACAAGACATTTTTTTTTACAATGTCATCTTACAATAATTCTGATGTTATTTCAAGGGGAAAATAAATCGGCCCCTCTAATCTTCTAAATATATATACACTTAGGGTGCCAATTATCACGTAATTTGCTAGTGATATCTTAATTTGCTAGTGATATCATAATTAACTAGTGATATCTAATTAACTAGTTGATTCATAACTTACTAGTTAAATTGTATTATCCTCGTTCAAGAAAAACACTTGATAATATCGTTCAAGTGCATCCCACAACTCTAATTTTTCTCTTTGAATTTTTTTCGCTATCAATCCACTTCCGATTTCATCAAAATAATAATCAAAATCTGAAGCCGAGGTCTCAAAAAACATAAAACCATCTTCATCAAATCCAATCGTTAATATCCCACCATTATCTTCTGTAAATATTACACTTGTAACCTTTAGTTCGTCTTTTATTCCATCTGGAAGATTCTCAAACTTTGGATTTAAATAATATTTTTGTTCATAAGAATTTGCAGCACATAATATAACTCTATCCATTTTATACACCTAACCTTTTTAGTAATTTCCTAATGTTGCAACCATTACAGCCTTTATCGTATGCATTCTATTCTCAGCTTCATCAAAGACTACTGATTGTTTTGATTCAAAAACTTCTTCCGTAACCTCTTTACCTTTTATAGCTGGCAAGCAATGCATAAATATTGTTGTTTCTTTTTCTGTCTTATTCATAAGCGCAGTATTCACTTGAAACGGACTAAGCAATTTAATTCTCTCTTGAGCCTTATCTTCTTCGCCCATTGAGCACCATACATCAGTATATATTACATCAGAACCTTTTACATCGTCAATATTTTCTGTTAACTTTATAGTTGAACCTGAATTTAGTGCAAATATTTTGCATTCTTCAACAAGCTCTTCTTGTGGCCACAAGCTTGCTGGAGCAATGATTGTAATATTTACACCGAGCTTAGAAGCCCCGATCATTAAACTATTTCCCATATTATTTCGACCATCACCAATATACGTAAAATTAAGGCCCTTCAATCTACCGAAATTTTCTTTCACAGTTAAAAAATCTGCAAGTATTTGAGTTGGATGATACATATCTGTTAATCCATTCCACACAGGTACTCCACTATATTTTGCAAGTTTTTCCACTGTTTCCTGCTCAAATCCACGAAATTCTATTCCATCAAACATTCTTCCTAACACTCTAGCTGTATCTTCGACACTTTCTTTACCACCTAATTGTATATCATTAATCCCTAGATATTCAGGATATCCTCCTTCATCGCGAGCTGCAACGGTAAATGCACAACGCGTTCTAGTAGATGCTTTCTCAAAAATTAATGCTATATTCTTCCCCTGAAGACTATTCCCAACCAAGCCATTTTTCTTTTTACTTTTTAGTTCAGCCGATAACTCAATTAAATACTCTATTTCATCTGGTGTAAAATCCTTCAATGTAAGAAAGCTCTTTCCTAACAACCCATCTTTAATTTCTGTTTTCATAATATAGTCCTCCTGTATAATATTCAAATAAATGTATATTTATACTACCACTTATCAACAGAACTGTCAACTAAGTCTTCTCTCCCTGTTCATACAACCACATTTAATTATCTTTTCTCTTTTTATCTTTTCCCTTTTCTCCATAACCCAAATGTTTTGTCAGGTCCCCTTATACAAAGTCTACGGTATTCTTCACAAGCTTGAGATAAGTATTTACAAAATGTTTTTCCTTTGAATACATAAACTTAGGTTTTTGTCCGTGAATAGCAGATGTTCTTTATCTGATAGTCACGAACAAAAACCTAAGTTTGTGGAGGCAAGAGAAAAACATGTAAATACTATCTCAAGATTGCGAAGAATTAACCCCCCCTAATAGGGGACCTGTCAAAACTCACTCTTTTTGCTGTTCAGCAATCCCTAAATTATGAAGTCGCGTCTTTGAATTAAGTGCGTCCTTTCGTTTTGACAATAATGTATTTACAAGTAGGAGTAATCCTCCAAATAAAATAATTGCGTAATAGTTTACCATTCTCCACATTATCATTGCATAGATAATAACTTCTTTTGAAAAAAAGGATGCAAAAATACTATAAAACCCTAGTTCTGATGCTCCCGCCCCGCCTGGAGTAGGTATAAAGCTTACTACTGCATAAAGTATAGTTTGCAAAGCAAATATCTTCATAAATGGAGCATCCCTATATCCAAAACTTAAATATATAAAGTAAGTAACGGAGAAAAACATAATAAGTTGAAGGATAGTAATTAGTGTTTGTCTAATCATTAACGCTTTCATTTTTTTGAGTGCGTTCATTACATCTGAATAGTCATTTATCATATCATAGATCTTATCTTTATTAATTTTATGAAATATTTTAAATTTAGTTAAATAGTTAAGAATTGGTCTAATTACTTTAATTAGTAATTTACCATTATACAAAGCCATCATAAATATTATTGTGCCAACAAAATTACATATAATCCCAATTATTACTAGAATCAATAGATTAGTATCCGTATTCTTGAAAAAAGGAAGTTGATAAAAAAACATTAAAATTACCAAAGCAGTTACTGAAACTTGATATACGATACATTTTTTAAGCGTGACAGAAGTTCCTACAGATACAGGAATCCCATACTGTTTTTTCATCACATATATTTGACCTGGTTGTCCACCTGTTGCAAAAGGTGTTATTAGGCTATAATACATACCTACAACTCCTAAGAAGAAGGCTTGTACATAATTAATGCGATATCCTGTTGATTTGACTAAATCTTTTATCTGTAATCCACCCGCTACTAAATATAGAAATATTAGTCCTGAAGCAACCCAGAAATATTTCATATCCATCTGCTTCACTAAATTAGGTATTTGCTTTACATCTCCATTCACTACTAATACATAAATTGTTAAGCCAATAAAAAAAAGTAATATAGCTAAGTTAAATAACTTCTTTTTCATAAATTCACCTAGAAAAAAAACCTTCCTTATTTATTAAGATTATCTTTTGAATATAACTTCATTATCTTTTCTCTTGATATCCATATTTCTTTTGGTTTTCTTATTTTAAATTTCGTTTTGTTTTTTTCAAGGGCATATTTCAAAGTTGAATCCCAAAATCCTATAAATAAAGCTAAAAATCTATTTTTCACTTCTCTAACTTCGAATCCTTTTTTTGCAGCGAAAGGGTACATAAGCGTTCTTGCAAAATAAGCAACTATTTTTTGATACTGCTCATTTTCAGGTATTTGCACAGCTAAAGCAGAACATTCTTCTTGCAAACAATTGAATACAAATTTTACATTTCCAAGGTTATCAATTATAACATCATTGTTCAAATGTATTTCTGCTATTATGTCGCCTTTTTTTACTATAGTACCATCTTCTAATTCTATTGCTTTCCCTTTGTATTCCATAATGTCCAGAAAGAACCACAAATTTTTTGATCCTTCAATCGTTATCAATCCATGACCTTCTATATACTTTTGATTCTTCCGTTCAAAGTACCTTTTTAAGAATTCTCTCATAATACATCCTCACTTATCTTTACAAATTTATACCCTTTATCTATTAAAATAGGCAAACATTTCTCTAATGCCCCAATTGTCTTAAGTGGTGAATTATCTGCCCCCCCACAATCATGAAGAAGGACAATATCATTTTTACTCACTTTTTCAATCAGGATATTACTAATATTGTCGATGCTATTGTTTTTTTCCCAATCATTTGCTTGTTTTGACCATAGGACCGTTTTAAGATTGTGTTTTTTACATAACCTTAGTGTTAATAGGTTAAAAGTACCCCAAGGCGGCCTGTAATAATGAACTTTTACACCAATCTTTTCCAAAATCCTCAATCCAACTTCGAATTCTTTCGATGTTTCCCAAGGAAACATTTGCCACATACCTTTGTGTTTATATGTATGTAGTGCTACTTCGTGCCCATCCAAGATAATTTTATTTATTATTTCTCTATTGCTATCTGCATTTCTAGCTGCTACAAAAAATGTTGCTTTAGCATTATATTTCTCTAGAACAGAAAGTAAATTCAAAGTATATCTAGCATCAGGGCCATCATCAAATGTCAAAGCAACATTCTTGCCTTGCGATAAATTCAAAGTTTTATGAACTGTTTTCGATATATTTCTAGCATAAAGATTTGGAATAATGCAATATATCATAAACATTAGACTTAGGATTATTAAAATTATTAATATAATATCCATCTCAATTCTCCAATAACTTCTCTATAGTTTTAACAAGTTCTTCAGGATTTAATCTTGACTTAAGGTACTTCAAGTTTTCCTTGTAATCTTGTAATTTATCTTCATCCTCGATCATAGACTCGATAATAGCTCTTAATTCTTTCGGTGAATTTGCAACTATACCTAACTGCATAGCTTTAATATATTTACAGTTTTCTTTTTCCTGACCTAATGTGGGTTTTAATATAATAGTTGGAACCTCTGATACGATAGCTTCGAACAATGTTATTCCCCCAGGTTTTGCAACTAATATATCTGTTCTTCTTAAAATTTCATGTACTTTGGTTGTAAACCCTAATATAATGATATTCTGTTTATTCACTAACTCTTCTTTTAATTTTTGATATAGTTTATCATTATTACCTGTCACAATCACCGTTGTAGCATTACTGATTTGATCTAACCACTCGTAATCTTCTTCTTTATCCGGAAGAATCCCTAATCCACCGCCTACAAAAGTAATTACTTTATTTTCTTTTGGTATATCTTTAATGCATTCAATACTCAAATCGTTATTATATTCATAAAATTCTTTCCTAATTGGGATTCCAGTAACTAATATTCTATCTGACTGAATTTGCTTCAACATCAATTCTTCTTTAATTTCAGGCGTTGCAACACAATAATAATCAGTTTCTGGATAGATCCATTCATTAGTAGAAACTATGTCTGTAATAACTGTTATTAATGGTATACGGCTCCCTGTCTTTTCTTTATATTTTGAAACATATCCTGAAACTACTGGAAAAGTTGATATTATTACTCTAGGTTGGAATCTTTCTATTGCTCTCTCCGTTGCTTTATATGTACTACTAGATAATGTATCAAGTCCACCAATAAAAGGTAGATTTTCTTTTGCATAGTAATATGCATTAAAAACATGTCTAGCATTCTTTACTAGTTGCCTATACCCACTATACATTGCTTTATATGTTTTGGGGTTCGTAACTCGATAAAAATCACATTTCCAAACATTTAATTCTGGAAGATTATCTATTATGTTTTGTTTAATTGCATTTGTAACAGAGATATGCCCATTCCCAAACTTTGCACTTAATATAACAACATCTATTCGCTTAGACATATTCCCCTCCTAAACAGTCCAAATAAACTTTGCCCTATTTTCTTTCATTGTATTTCGTAATTAGACTAATTGCTAAAGAAACTGTATTGTCTAAAGAATGTGTTCTTGTCACTTTACCTATACTTTCTTTCATCTTAATTAGCTCTTCAGGATTGTCAATTAGATATGCTATCTTTTCCTCCATATCTTTTACATCGACTTCAATTGCAGCCCCTGCTTCTAATAATACTTCTGTGTTCTCTTCTTCCTGTCCAGGAATATAAAATGGTATAATCATCGGAATCTTTTTTGTTAAAGCCTCACTAACAGTAATTCCTCCTGGTTTCGTTATGATAACGTCTGATATATCCATTAGCTCTGCTATATTATTCGTAAACCCAAGTATCTCA
Source organism: Clostridiales bacterium (assembly GCA_029256575.1). Classification (GTDB taxonomy): domain Bacteria; phylum Bacillota; class Clostridia; order Lachnospirales; family JAQSXR01; genus JAQSXR01. Next base: position 17,773 of record JAQSXR010000008.1, read on the forward strand.
ACCGTTTTATTATTTAATCCTTGTTCTGTAATCAACACTACTTTTTTTTCTAATGATTCCTTTAGGCTTTCATTATTTCCACAAACAGCTATAAGTTTTAACGTTCTATCCACATTCATAATATGTTTAAATGCTTTCTTCATAGAGCTTAGCCCCATACTTCCGCCCATTAATAATATTGTAAATCTTGAGTCCTTTGAGAATGATTCTGAGATTGTCTTATTTTCAAATTCTCTCTTTATTGGAATCCCATATACATGAATCTTTTCTGATTCAATTCCTCTATTAATCAATTCATCTGCAGTCTGTTGTGTCCCTGTAATGTATGCATCAACATATAGTTTATCCACATAAGCCATATGAGGAAGTAAATCAGTAATTACTGAAATAAATGGCAAATCAATTAAACCCTCTTCTTTTAGACTCGCTACTCCACCTACTAACAATGGGTGTGTAGATATTATTAGATCAGGTTTATACACTTCACATAATTCTTGAACCGTTTTCGCAACCGATTTCATTAATATTTTCGAAATCTTTGTACTCAAAGTGTCATAGTTTGTGAGTTTATATAGTGTACCGTACAATCTTGGCATTTTTGTTGCTAACAATTTATATCCATCAGCCATAAAAGCGTCAACCGAGGTACCCATTTCTTTATATGGTTCTATCTTTACAACATTATATCCACTGGCTTCTAACTCTTTTTTCAAAGAATCTGCAGCAGCATTATGTCCTTGTCCTGTTGATGCTGTCAATATTAATACATTTCCTAATTTTTCATTTTCTATCACTATGTCACACACCTTATATACTCAATTATATTTATTTTAACGTTTTAGTTTCTTTATCAGATTAAGCTCTAAAATATATTCTGATGTTTGAAGTAATTTCTTAGCTCTTATACTTTCGTCGAGATAGCCTTTTATATCTACTTCTTTATGTGTATTTAAATCAAAAGCTTTCGAATGTTCAAAAATTCCATCTCTTGCATATTCAAAAATAACTTCATCATTTATAAAAGATCCTTCCAACATATAAGTCAGTGAAGCTACAAACCCTTCACTTGCATTATTTAAATCTTGACCGAAAACAGATTCATTGCCTGAAATATCTGCCCCCATAAGGTTAGCAATCGTAGGCATTAAGTCAACTTGCCCCCCTACAGTATCAATACGTTTCGTAACTTCGGATCCTGGCATATGAATTATTAATGGAACATTTAACATATCACGGAAAGTATAGTCATATCCTAGAAATTCATTCATACTTTCAGAAATATCTTTATCCTTACAATTCAAACCGTGATGATCACCGTATAAAACAAATATACATTCATCATAAACCCCGTTTTCTTTTAATGATTCAATAAATTGACCTATTGCAACATCCGTATAATAAACAGATTGCATATAATTCCCAAATACTGTTCCTTCATCTTCGGGTTTTAGCTTTATTACTTTTTTATCTTCCGGTAATTCATATGGATGATGATTTGTAAGAGTAATTATAAAACTATAAAATGGGCTTTTCTTATTCTTTAAGATATCTGCAGTTTGCCGAAACATCTCTTTATCCGATAATCCAAACCCAATCGTTTCGGTATCATCAAAATCTTCTTGACTAATAAAATCTTGAAAACCTTGGTTAACATACGCATTTTTTCTATTCCAAAAATTTTCCTCATACCCATGAAAAACAGTTGTCTCGTATCCAAGGTCACGCATAATCCAAGGAAGACCAGAAAAAGTATTGTTCACAAATAATCGATAAGATTCACCTTTAATTACAGGATAAATACTATTTTGTGATGCAAATTCCGCATCTGCTGTATTCCCTTTTCCTATAGTTTGAAAATAATTTTTAAAATATATAGAATCCTTGTTAATCAATTTATTCAAATTGGGAGTTAATTCTTGCCCATTATATTCTTTCCCAATAACAAAGTTTTGGAAAGATTCTATTTGTATTACTATTAAATTCTTATCTTTTGATATTCCAAAATACTCATTATCAAGTGTTTTTCCAACACATTCATCAATAATTGCCACAGTTTCTTTTGCTGACTTTTCTTTTGGTTTTCCGACTAAAAACAGATTGTCAATCGCATCTTTAAAATGATATGTGAAAAATTCTGTCTTTTGGTTCCGTGTCACCATATTTATATTAATTGGTAAAATTGCTAAAATAAGAGGTAGAACAAATGCTATCGACATTAGTACTACACCCTTCCGTTTATTTACCTGGATTATTTTCGTTTTTCTTATTTTTTGAAATATGTAAACAACAAATGGTATATCCAAGAAAAACACTATACTTATAGGGGGCATAACAAATTTAAAACTATCATTAACCACAACTAAATTATTCATTTGCCATAACTGATTAACCGATGTAAATTCATTAAAATACCCATAATATACAGTATCTGCAAACATCCAGAACGTTATAAAGGTATATATAACAGCAAATACTACAGTTGATTTTGTGGTTTTACCCATTATTAATGCATAAAAAACACATAATAATATTGCGATTGTAAAAATACCTAATAATCCAGAGACAGGGTTTATTCCTACCATTAAGTAAAAAGCTATGATTTTAATAATCATTAGTGATACTATAGTTAATTCAGCCGTTAAAAGTTTCTTTTGTTTATCCATTTTTATTCCCCTAAGTTTACAGGTCAGACTTGGAGCCTGACCTGCCTATAGAATTATTTATTATTTACATTAAATTCAAATTTTACTTTCCTACTTCAACAATCGACTTTACTAATCCTGCAATACCTTGGATATCTGAAGGGATTATTATCTTTGTTGCTTGACCATCACATGCTTTTATAAATGCTTCTAAACTCTTTAATTGTAAAATTGCAGCTGTAGGTGCAGCCTCTTTTATAAGAAGCATACCCTCTGCAGTAGCTTTTTGTACAGAAATGATTGCTAACGCTTCACCTTCTGCTACTCTAGTCATCGCTTCTTTCTTCGCTTCAGCACTAAGTATTTGAGATTGTTTATCAGCTTCAGCATTAAGAATAACTGATTGTTTTCTACCTTCTGCTACTAATATAGCAGATGTCTTTTCGCCTTCTGCTCTAAGAATAGATTCTCTTCTTTCACGTTCAGCTTTCATTTGTTTTTCCATAGCATCTTGTATTGCAGCTGGTGGAATAATATTCTTTAATTCAACACGAGTAATTTTAATTCCCCATGGATCTGTTGCTTCATCTAGTATTGCTCTCATTTTTGTATTAATTACTTCTCTTGATGTAAGAGTTTGATCTAATTCTAAATCTCCGATTACATTTCTAAGAGTTGTTGCTGTTAAATTTTCAATTGCCATAATAGGGTTTTGAACACCGTACGTGTATAATTTAGGATCTGTGATGTAGCAATATACTACTGTATCTATCCTCATTGTAACGTTATCTGCGGTTATTACCGGTTGTGGTGGAAAATCATATACTTGTTCTTTCAATGTTACTTTTTGTGCTATTCTATCAAGTAATGGAATCTTAAAATGTAACCCTACTTGCCAAGTCTCTTGATATGTTCCTAGTCTTTCTAGAATATATGCATTTGCTTGAGGAACCACCTTAATGCTTGTGATAATTATCCATAATACAATTACTGCAACGGCAATAATTAAAATTTGTGATGCTGTTATTTCTCCCATTTGTTAGCCTCCCTTTTCTCTTTAACAATTAGTTTTACTCCTTGAATCGCTACTACTTCAACAACGGTATCTTTTGTAAGTGTTTGTGTTTCTGCAGATCTAGCAGTCCAGAACTGTCCATTAAGCTGTACCTGCCCTGCCGGTTTTAGATTGTCAATATCTTCTGTTACAACACCATATTTACCGATAATTTCTTCATAATTAGTCTTAACTCTTCCTAACTTCAAAAATTTCACTGCAATAGGTCTTGTAAAATATAATAAGAGTAGTGAGGTTGCAAAAAACGTTGCAATCTGAATAGCTGGTGAAGCTGGTGTTAATGAAACTAAAAATGCTATAAAGGCTCCTATTGCAAACCAAATTGTTGCAAGCCCTAACGTTGCAATTTCAATTCCTAGACATATAACCAGTACTATAACCCATACTATTTGTATACTTCCTATTTCACCCATTAAATTTCCCCCCTTTTATAATTGACATCTTATTCCTATTCTATTGTAACCAATTTTCATGATTATTTCAATACGAATAATTTAGTTTAGTTTTTTTAGAATCATTTCTTTTGTTATTGTGTTAAAAGCTGATATATTCGCCTGACTCGCATATTCAAAATACTCCATTGCATGCTCTTTTTCACCACGTGCTTCAAATATGCAACCTAAATAATAATTACTTTCAACTAATGTAGGTTTTTGAATTAATGCTTGCAAAAAATAATCTTCAGCCTTTTCAAAATCACCTTTTATAAAGTACATCTGTCCAAAATTATCAAGTGCTGCATGATACTCAGGTTTAAGTTCAATTGCATCACGTGTATATTTTTCACCTTTATCAAATTGACCAGCTTCAATACAAATAAACCCTAGAGTAGCATAATCTCCAGCTCCGATTTGTTTAATATAAGCAGGATCTAATACTATTTCTTCATAAATTCTTATTGACTCATCATATTGCTTCAATTTCCAAAGTGCTACTGATAGATTACCCATAATTAATTTTTTCATTGCATATGTCATTTGTTTTGTCAGCATCTTCTCATAGATTACTTTTGCTTCTTCATATTTAAATTGCTTCAGTAAATTAAACCCATAAGGAGCTAATGCATTATTGTATGTAGTTCCATATTTATCAGCCAAGGTAAACAGTTTATTCGATAGCTTTTTTGTTCTAAAAATTACCAATAACCAAAACCCAACTCTAGCTATTACATTTTCCTTGCAAATAAACATGAATACGATTGCAACGGGTATCATTGCAATTATAACATAAATAATATCTAATAATAAGATAGAATATAACACTACAAATACTACCGCACTATATAGCATAAATATTTTACCGATATTTTTCTTTATCTTATCCACTATACTTCCTCCGTACCTATGTTCTTCTTTGTCTATTAGCTTCGTATGTCAAAATTGCAGCAGAAATTGCAGCATTTAATGATTCTAATTTTCCTTTCATAGGGATCTTTATATATTTAGTAGCACATGCTGCTATCTCATCGCTAATCCCATTTCCTTCATTCCCTATTATAAATGCTACACCCTTTGTATAATCATTATCGTCATAGGTTTTAGTTGCTTTTAAATGTGCGGCATATACATCTATTCCCTTATTCTTTATTTTCTCTATTGTACCTTTTAAATCCTCTACATAAATAAATGGCATTCTTAATAATGACCCCATAGTTGCTCTTACAGTCTTTGGATTATAGATATCCACACAATTTTTATTCATAATTACTGCGGTAACACCAGCTCCCTCAGAGGTTCTAAGAATAGTTCCTAAATTCCCAGGATCTTGTAATGTCTCTAAAATAATAAAGATAGGATTATCCAAATTTAGATAATCATCCAAGCAATATTTCTTTTGTTTTACTATTGATACAATGCCTTGGGGTGCTTTTGTTTCTGATATTTCTTTCATTACACTACTCGTTACTACTTCATGGGGTTGGTTCATTATATGTGCTCTATTTTCTTCATTTATGGATTCTTCTGTATAAAAAATCGTAACAATATCTTCAGGTGTTGTCTCTGATAACATTTTGAATCCTTCAATAACATAATATCCAGTTAAATTACGTTCTTTTGCCTTATTTTGTAAAGCAATAACTTGTTTAATTTTTGAATTCGTTATACTACTTATCATTGCTTGTTAATCCATGCATTGATACATTTATCTTTTGAAGGTCTTTATTGGCACCAACCACTACTAAAACATCTGTTTCGTCAAGAATTTGTTCTGCACCAGGTGTAATATTAATATTGTCCCCTTTTTTGACAGCCATAACATTTAGTCCGTAAGTACTGCGCATATTAAGTTCCTTTAAACTTTTACCAACCCAATCTTTTAAAACCCCAATTTCAACTATACTAAATTCTGGTGATAATTCTATAAAATCTAAGAAGTTATCTGAAAGCAAACTATTTGCGATTCTTATACCCATTTCTCTTTCAGGGAATACCACTCTATCCGCACCAACTTTTTCCAATACTTTTTTATGAATTTGATTCTGTGCTTTCGCCAATACATAAGGAACACCTAATTCTTTACATAAAATTGTTGCCATAATACTTGACTGCATATCCTGAGAGATTGCAATAATTGCAGCATCAAAATTTCTAATTCCTAAAGAATTCAGAGCATCAACATCAGTTACATCTGCTTGTACCGCATGTGTAACTATGTCTGATATTTCTTGGATTACTTCCTCGTTCTTATCAATTACTAAAACATCGCAGTTATTTTCTACTAAAGTTTCTGCAATACTTCTTCCAAATTTACCCATCCCAAATATAACAAATTCCTTTTTATTCATTTGAAATCCTCCTATTATCCAACCATTACCTTTTCTTCTGGTAATTTAATGTGTGCTTTTTTTCTATTTCTTCTAATTGAAAATGCAAGTGCCATCGTCACAGGACCAAGTCGTCCGGTAAACATTGTTAGCATAATAACTATTTTACCAAAACTTGTTAGTATTGGTGTTAATCCAAGTGTTACACCTACTGTACCAAAAGCAGATGTGGCTTCATAAAATGAATCCATAAAAGATCCTTGCTGAGTAAGTGATAGCATCATTGTAACAGATACTAAAACAACTAAACTGATTACAATTACTGCAAGCCCTCGTTTTACTGCATCTTGAGGTATCGTTTTCCCAAAAGCTTCTGCTCTATCTTTACCTCTTATTGCTGAAATAACCTCTAATAATACGATACCTAGTGTGACTGTCTTTATACCACCAGCAGTACCTGAAGGTGATCCTCCAATGAACATAAGAATTATCATCATAAACTGGGAAGCTTGTGTTAAATCTCCCAATGAAAGAGTATTAAAACCTGCCGTTCTTGATGTAACTGATTGAAATAGAGCTGTTAATATCTTTTCTTTAAGCGAAAGACTCCCTAGTGTAGCTACATTATTAAACTCTACAATAAAGATAAATATAGCTCCTAACATTATCAAGAAAATTGTAATACTTAAAGCCAATTTTGTATGCAACGTCAATTTATTTATGCAACGTTTAATCGACCATTTATTTGTAATATGTTTTTTAACCGCCGTTACGATATCCCACCATACAGGGAACCCAATACCACCTATAATAATTAATAACATAATGGTGAAGTTAACTAAAATATTTCCGGAATACGGGATTAAACTACTATTTCCAATTATGTCAAACCCAGCATTACAAAAGGCTGAAATTGAATGAAATATTGATTTCCACAAACCATCTAATAAACCATATTCAGGAACAAATTGTAAGCTTAAAAGCATTGTACCAATACCTTCTACTATAATGGTTCCTGCTATTATTTTTCTAACAAATCGAACCATACCAGATAAATTATCTTGATTGAAAGATTCTTGTATTAACATACGATCTTTTAATGTTACTCTTTTTTTGAGTAACATGTAGAGTGCCGTCGTAAAGGTCATAAATCCTAGACCACCAAATTGAATCAATAAAATAATTACAACCTCTCCAAACCTTGTCCACTGTTCCAATGTATTCCTAACTACAAGACCCGTAACACATACAGCTGAGGTGGATGTAAAAAATGCATCAATTAATCCAACGCTTTTACCATCTGCACTTGCAATTGGTAATGCTAGTAATAATGCACCTATTGTAATAACTACAAAAAAACCAAGAATTATAGTTTGTCCCGGTTTTAAATTTATTTTAAATTTATTATTTTTAATGAACATAATATCCCACCTATTTTTACTTTTCGATTAATTATAGCACATCTGGGTAAACATGCAAGTATGTGCCAACTTACATCTCTTGTGTTATTGTACATTCTCAATTCGTAACAATAATAAAGGCCTAATCAATAATAGAACCAAGAATCATAGTTTCTATAATATTGTATCAGCCTTATTATTAATTCCTCAATTGTTTTGTTTTATGATCCTATTTTGATAATATTTTACAAACGTTAAGTTGAAATTGATCAAGCGTTTTCTTCATTGATAATGCTTCCATTATATCAAAGTCTACATACTTCCCATCCTTATATGCTACAACTCTATTTGATTGACCATCCGCTAACAAATCTACTGCATAAGCTCCCATCATAGATGCGTGCATACGGTCTACAGCAGTTGGTGAACCACCTCTTTGCATATGTCCAAGAATTGTTGCACGAGTTTCAACACCTGTTGCAGCTTCGATTTTCTTAGCTAATTCTTCTGATTTGCCAATACCTTCTGCATTTACTATTAAATGATGTTTTTTCCCTTTTTTTCTATTTTCAATAATATTTTGAATAAGTTGTTCCTCTGATATATTATCTATCTCTGGTAGTAATACATCTTCAGCTCCGTTTGATATACCGCACCATAATGCTATATATCCAGCATTTCTACCCATAACCTCTATTATACTACATCTTTCATGTGAAGTTGAAGTATCTCTGATCTTATCAATAGCTTCCATTGCTGTGTTAACTGCGGTGTCAAATCCAATCGTATAATCAGTACATGCGATATCAAGATCAATAGTTCCTGGTACCCCAATCGTATTAATCCCTTGTTCATAGAGTTTTTTAGCTCCCATGAATGATCCATCTCCACCAATAACAACTAATCCTTCAATACCATTTTTTCTACACATATCAGCACCTTTTTGTTGGCCTTCTAATGTCATGAATTCTTTACAACGTGCTGTATAAAGTATTGTACCGCCTCTTTGAATCGTATCCGATACACTTCTTGATGTTAAATCAATAATGTCACCATTCAATAGCCCGTTATATCCTTTTTGAATCCCTTTTACTATAATCCCTTTATCGATACCAGCTCTTACTACCGCTCTAATAGCAGCATTCATACCAGGTGCATCTCCGCCACTTGTAAGTACACCTATTGTTTTAATTTTATTTGACATTTTGTTTACCTCCCAGTAAATAAATATTTTTTTAACTAACCGCGACATAAATCGCTATAAAATGCTAAACAGAACAATATCTTGTATATAATACTCTAGTTTCTAGTAATTTACAATACCCTTTGAACTATGATTTTCTGTACTTTAATTATTTTGATTTTTCATCTAATTTTTATTCTTATTTATTTTATTTTTTCCACTACTTTTACATTACTAATTCCTAATTTCTCAGCCAATTCTTTTACTAAACTATCATTAATTCCAGTCTTAAATATATTGCTTAACTGTTTTTCAGCTTTGCAATAAATAAATATATCATCATTCCCATTATAGCTGCTTAGATCTTCATATAAAGATTCTTGAATATCTTCATATTGCTGCTTGTTCTCAAATTGTAACCAAAGTTGCTTAACCAAACTGTTTTGCATATTTTTTCTTTGTGAATTATTATTCCCTATTTCTTCAAAAGAAACGATTTTCTCACAGATTAATTTGCCTTGTTGTTCTTCTTGAACGGAAACTCTTCCTGTAACATAAATCTTTTCATCTTCATTTAAATACTTTAAATATTTTTCATAATCTTTCGGAAAAATAACAACTTCAACTGTTCCAACTAAGTCTTCAACTGTAACGAATGCCATCATTTTACCCGTTTTTGTACTTTTTACAGTTTTACCTGTCACAATTCCACCAATTATTTGCTTTGATCCATCTACTAATTTAGTCTCTCCGGTTTCCTCGTCCATTTGGAAATCAAGAGTGGTTGCTGATACCTTCGCTCGCCAAGTTCTTTCATAATCCTCAAGTGGGTGACCACTTACATAGATTCCAAGTACTTCTTTTTCAAAGTTTAACATTTCTTGTTTTGGATATTCCCCTACATCAGGGAATTTTATTGCATAATCTTTTTTCTCTTCTTCATCAACAAAATCAAAAAGTGTAAATTGGCCTTCCATACTTTTCTTTCTTGTTTGATTGATGTTATCTAATATCAATGCATACACTTGCATAAATTGCTTTCTTGTACCTTCAAGACTATCCAATGCTCCTGCTTTGATAAAGCTTTCTATTGACCTTTTATTAAGATCTTTACCTGCCATTCTCTCGATAAAATTCTCCAAATCGGGAAAATTACCATTCAATTGTCTTTCTTTTACGATTGCATCTATTACCACTCTACCAACATTCTTGATTGCTGATAATCCATATCTTATTGCATTATCAGATACCGAGAACACGGAATACCCTTCGTTAATGTCCGGCGGCAATAGTTTTATCCCCATCTGTTTTGAGGCCAGCATATATTCTGATACCTTACCCGAGTTATCCATTACTGATGTCATTAGTGCTGCCATAAATTCTACCGGATAATAATATTTTAAATAAGCTGTTTGATACGCAACAACTGCATATGCTGCTGCATGTGATTTATTAAATGCATACTTTGCAAAGTCCGTCATTTCATCGAATATTTTGTTCGCTACTGTTTCGCTTATCCCATTTGCTACACAGCCCTTAACTCCCATTTCTTCATTTCCGTATACAAAGTACTGTCTTTCTTTTGCCATTACTTCTGTTTTCTTCTTTGACATTGCTCGTCGTACTGAGTCACTGCGTCCCAGTGTGTATCCAGCTAAGTCTCTAACTATTTGCATAACCTGTTCTTGATATACAATACAACCATATGTGGTTGATAATATTTCTTCTAATTGAGGACAGTCGTAACGAATGGAAGATGCATCATTTTTACCACTTAAATATCTAGGTATAAAATCCATTGGTCCCGGTCTATATAGCGATATTCCAGCTATTATGTCTTCTAGACTCTTTGGTTTCAATTCCTTCATAAAGCTTTTCATTCCAGCACTTTCTAGCTGGAATATACCTTCCGTACGCCCTGATCCAATTAATTCAAAAACTTTATCATCATTATATTCCATCGTATCTAAATCGAGCCACACACCTGTTGATTTTTCTATTAGCTTACAGGCATCTTGAATAACTGTAAGTGTTCTGAGGCCTAAGAAATCCATCTTCAACAGCCCAAGTTCTTCTAGTGTATTCATCGTAAACTGAGTCGTTACCGCATCATCACCTGCTGAAATAGCGAGAGGTACGTATTCATCAACTGATTTCTTACTAATAACAACACCTGCAGCGTGCATTGACGTGTGTCTTGGTAGACCTTCTAGTCTCCTCGACATATCAATTAAATATTTAATTCTAGGATCATTTTCATATGCATCATTTAATTCTTTGTTAATTTTTAATGCTTTATCTATTGTTATCCCTATTTCAAATGGTATCATCTTAGCTACTCTGTCGGCATCCGCATAAGGAACATCTAACGCTCTTGCAACATCCCGAATAACACCTCTTGCTGCCATTGTACCAAAAGTAACTATCTGAACTACCCTATCAGTACCATACTTTCTTACTACATAATCAATAACTTCTTGACGCCTTACATAACAAAAGTCAATATCTATATCTGGCATTGAAACCCTTTCAGGATTCAAAAAACGTTCAAATAGTAGATTGTACTTTAGTGGATCAATATTCGTTATCCCTAAACAATAGGATACAATACTGCCTGCTGCTGAGCCTCTTCCTGGTCCTACTGCAATATCATTATCTCTTGCATACTTAATGAAATCCCAAACGATTAAGAAGTAATCAACATAGCCCATCTTACTTATTACATCTAATTCAAATACTAACCTATCTTTTAATCCGTCTGCTTTATTACCATAGCGTTTTGCTAATCCTTCATAGCATAGTTTTTCTAAATAGGTAGTAGCGTTGTATCCCTCAGGGACATCAAATTCGGGTAATTTCGTTACTCCAAACTCAATCTCAACATTACACCGTTCTGCAATATCGTGTGTATTTCGTAATGCATCGGTTGCATACGGGAATAATTTATACATTTCCTCTGGTGACTTTAAATAAAATTGTCCACCTTCGTAGCGCATTCTATCGACGTCATCCACTTTTTTATTCGTTTGTATACATAGTAAAATATCATGAGCTTGTTCATCCTCTTTATATGTATAATGAGAATCATTTGTTGCAACAAGTTTTATTCCTGTTTCCTTGCTTAACTTAATTAGCTGTTGATTTACAGTTTTTTGCTCTGGATATCCATGATCTTGAAGTTCTAAGAAATAATTATCACTTTTAAAAACACTTTGGTATTTAAGAGCTATCTCTTTGGCATCATTATATCTACCTGACCTCAATAGGGATGGTAGTTCTCCACCAAGGCAGGCACTTAATGCAATAATTCCCTCATGGTATTTCTCAATCAGTTCAAAATCAATTCTAGGTTTATAGTAAAAGCCTTCTGTAAATCCATTTGAGACTAGCTTCATTAAATTACTATAACCTTGATCATTCTCAGCTAATAAAACAAGATGAAAATATCTGTCATCTTGTTTTGAGTCTTTTATAAATCGAGAGCCCGGTGCAACATATACTTCACACCCAATAATTGGTTTAATGCCTATTTCCTTAGCTGCCTTATAAAAATCAATTACTCCATACATAACACCATGGTCTGTTATGGCTATACTATCCATTCCAAGTTTTTTTGTCTGCGCCACTAATTCCTTAATCTTACTTGATCCATCAAGTAAACTATACTCAGTATGGACATGTAGATGTGTAAATTCCATGTTGTTATCCATTTGATCGCTCTCCTTTCTCTAAAATTATAACTCGTAAATAGCAGTATACTTTGTTTTTAAATAATCGATAAAGTAATCTGCATTTAATTCCTCACCTGTTGCTTTTACTATAATTTCAGATGGAGTTAATAATTTTCCGTATTGGTGTACATTTTCACGTAACCAATCGCCAATCTTATTAAATTCTCCATTTTCAACGGCTTGTTCAATATCTACTGAATTTTTCATTGTATTTACTAATTGTGAGGCATAGGCATTCCCTAATGCATAGGATGGGAAATATCCAAATAGTCCCGCTGCCCAATGTACGTCTTGGAGCACGCCTATTTTATCATTCTCAGGTACAATCCCTAAATACTCTTCCATCTTTTCGTTCCATATTCTAGGAAGATCTTTGACTTCGATATCTCCAGTAAATAATTGTTTTTCAATTTCATATCTTACCATAACGTGTAATGCATAAGTCAACTCATCTGCTTCGGTTCTAATAAAAGATGGTTCTGCTATATTGCTTGCTTCAAACATCTCTTCCACTGTTACATTCCCAAGTTGTTCAGGGAAAAGTTCTTGTGCCTTTGGCATAAATAATTTCCAGAACTCCAAACTTCTTCCTATCACATTTTCATAAAAACGAGACTGAGATTCATGTATACCCATTGAGCAACCATCGCAAAGTTGTGTTCCTTTTAAATTTTCACTAATGTTTTGTTCGTAGATTGCGTGTCCGCCTTCATGAATGGTACTATACATAGCTGAAGAAAATAAATTTTCATAATAGTGTGTTGTTATTCTTACATCATCTCTTGCAATTGATGTAGTAAATGGGTGTTCACTTTCTTTTGCCATTCCTCTAGTAAAATCAAATCCAATCTTTTCAAGTATATAATTACCAAATTCTTTTTGCTTTTCTATATTATAAGGCATCGTTAATATGTCTCTACGAATTACCTTTTTACTTTCCTTTATTGCTTTTACAAGCGGAACAATCTCTGCTCGTAATTTTGCAAAAAATTTATCTAGATTTTCTACGGTTATTCCTGGTTCAAAAGCATCAAGTAATGCATCGTAAGGATGCTTCTCATATCCAAAATATTCTGCCATCTTTCGTTGGAAAGCAACGATTTTTGTAAGGTAAGGTTCAAAAGTTGTAAAGTCATTGTTTGTTTTTGCTTCTTGCCATATTGTTTCAGTTTGCGATGTAAGAATTGAGTATTCTTGATATTCTTTTGTTGGAATCTTACTCATCTTCTCAAACTCTTTTACAGAATCTTTTATAATCTTTGCGTACACTTCATCAAGTTCATCTATATGGTCATTTAAAAAATATATACTTTCTTTCATCTCCGGAGATATTCCTATTTCAAATGCCATTGTTGCTAATATTCCCATATATGTTGCTTTTTCTTCGATTGCTTTCACCGGAGCTCCTGTTGAGTTATCCCAATTAAATAATGTGCATCCTTTTGATAGTGAAGCAATTTTTGTTGATAATTCTTTAAATCTCTCTAATGTTTCATTTACTGTCATAATATAACCCCTTTCAAAATAAATACTAGTTGCATTATATCATAAGACATTGTATTTTAAAATACAAAAAAGCTCTAGTAATTACTAGAGCTTAATAATATATTATTTTCTTATACTTCAGCACAGTTTAAATATTTCTCAATGTTTTCAATTGCAGCTACTTCATCTACCCCATCCGTAATTACTGTTATTTCTTCACCTTCAAGTAAGCCTAAGCTCATCATTCCCATAATACTCTTTGCATTCACTCTCTTGTTCTCAGCTTCAATATAGACACTACTATCATATTGACTCGCCACTTGAACTAATAGAGCAGCTGGTCTAGCCTCAAGCCCTGATTGGATTTTAAGTTTCATTGTTTTTTTTAACATAATTAACCCTCTCTTTCTTCTCTTAGTTTTTGTGCAATTGCACTTATTTTTCTAAGTCTGTGGTTTACACCAGATTTTCCTACGGGTGGATCTAGTAATTGTCCTAATTCTTTTAAGCTTAACTCCCCGTTTTCTAACCGGTATCTTGCTATATCTTCTAAAAGTTCTGGTAAACTTGAAATGCCCATTGTCTTATCTATATATTCAATATCTGAATTTAATTTAACTGCAGCTGATACCGTTTTCTTAATATTAGCAGTTTCACAATTAACTTTTCTATTAAGTATATTTTTCATTTCTTTCAATATTCTAATATTTTCCAAATCCATTAATGCAACATGAGCTTCCATAATATTGAGTAGGTCTACAATCTGAGATCCTTCTTTCACATATACAACAAAATACTTCTTACGTTGTACAATCTTTGCATCTAAATCAAATTCTTTTATTAATTCTTGAACATATGTAGCTGTTACATCGTCAGAACAAACTATCTCTAGATGATATGTTTTCTCAGGGTCCAGAACAGATCCCGTTGCTAAGAATGCTCCTCTTATAAAGGCTCGTTTACAACAAACTGCTTGTGTTACAAGTGTATCAAACCCTTGAAGTACGTATAATTGGTTATTTTCTACTTCGACAAGCCTAGTAGCTAGTAGTAATTTCATCGTTGATACTTCATCATTTGTTACAATTATATAAGTTCTATTTTTTCCACCACCTGTATGGGCGCGAACTAGAATTTCAGCTTTTATATTAAAGGTTTTTTCCAATAAAGTAAAGAACTTTTTTGCTAATGGTAAATTTTCAGTCTGCATTCTTATTATTGCACGTTCTTTTCCGAATACAGTTATATACCCACAAAACCCAATTATAGCAGAAATTTCTGCTATATGGCAGTGTCTTGCTAGGCTAAATTGTTTTGATAATTCGTCTTTTACATTTGATGAAAATGACATATTGAGCCACACCTTTTCTATTTACAAATCTATTTATGAACATCTTTTTCGATATCACGATGTTCTTTTTTTACGCTATATGATTCATTTTCAAGTCTCAAAAATAATTCATTTGCTAGAGTAACGGAACGATGTTTACCACCAGTACATCCTATTGCAACTATGAGCTGTGTCTTACCTTCCTCAATATAATTTGGGATTAAGAATTTTACCATATCTTCTAATTTTTCTAAGAATGTTTTACTTATATCCCATTTCATAACATAGTCTTGTATTTCTTTGTCATTTCCCGTTAATGGACGTAACTCGGGAATATAATATGGATTCGGAATAAATCTAACATCAAATACTAAATCTGCATCAGTAGGTATGCCATATTTAAATCCGAAAGAAACAACTGAAATATAGATTCCACTATATTTTTCATCATCGATAAATATCTTAATGAGTTCCGTTTTTAATTCTCTGGTTAGTAAATTACTTGTCTCTAAAATGTAATCAGCTGTTTCCTTAAGAGGTTGAAGTAAATTTCTCTCTTTTTGTATTCCTTCTTCAATTCTTCCATCCGTAACCAAAGGATGCTTTCTTCTAGTTTCCTTATAACGTTTTACAATTACATTGTCACTTGCATCTATAAATAATAATTCACATCTGTATCCCTTTTTATCTAATTCGCCTATTGTAACAATAAGTTCATCAAAGGCTGTACTTGTACGTACATCTATTCCTAAAGCTACTTTGTTTATTCCTGAATCAGCCTTAAAACATATTTCCGCGAATTTTTC
Source organism: Clostridiales bacterium (assembly GCA_029256575.1). Lineage (GTDB taxonomy): Bacteria > Bacillota > Clostridia > Lachnospirales > JAQSXR01 > JAQSXR01. Next base: position 34,189 of record JAQSXR010000008.1, read on the forward strand.
TATTAGTTGGATTGGTAAATTATCGACACAAAAATAGCCAACATCTTCTAGCATTTTCAAAGCTGTACTTTTACCGCCACCTGACATTCCTGTTATAATTACAAAACGTATCATTGTCACTCACTCCTTTGTACTATTTTTCTCCTATTAAGCGTATTTCCGTTTCTAGTAGTACACCAAATTTATCTTGAACAATTCTTTGCACATCTTGAATTAGCTCAATCACATTCTGCGAAGTAGCATTTCCCGTATTAATTACAAATCCTGAATGTTTATCTGAAATTGCTGCTCCACCGACACTATAGCCTTTTAAACCAGAATCCATAATCAGTTTTCCTGCAAAATAACCAACAGGTCTTTTAAATGTACTTCCAGCGCTAGGATATTCTAGAGGTTGTTTCGTCTTTCTTTGTAATGTATAATAATTGATTAATTCTTCTATATCCTTTTTAATCCCTTTTTCAAGTTTAAATTCAGCACTAAGTACAATATAAGAATTCCTCATTACACTACTAGTTCTATATCCAAGATTTAGTTCCTCATTCGTTAATGTAAATATATTTCCTTCTTGATCTATTACTCTTGTGCTTACTATAATGTCCTTAATTTCTCCCGTATATGCACCTGCATTCATGCAAACTGCTCCACCTACGGTTCCTGGAATTCCACTTGCAAATTCTAATCCTTGCAAACCATTTTCGAGTGCTACATTTGAAAGTCTTGATAACAAAGCTCCCGCTTGCACTTCTATAATCAAATCCTTAACACAAATTGCATCAAATTTCTTAAATATTTGTATAATTACTCCTCTAAAACCTTTATCCGATACAAGTAGATTACTGCCATTACCGATTATATAGTAACTTATATTTTGTCTTTTTAGTTGAACAATTAATTCTTGAATTTGATTCTCATTAACTGGCGTAACAAAATAATCCGCATTACCTCCAATCTTAAATGTTGTATGATCTTTCATTGGCTCATTTATCAAAATATTTTCTTCGCCAACAATATTCTTTAATAGTTCATTAATATTATCTATCATACTATCAGGGTGATCCTTTCATTCTTATACCTTTTATTATATGGTTTGTATGTCAAAAGTATTTAGTTTTTCTATTCAATAATTAATTTAGCTGCGCCAATCATACCTGCGTCATTTCCTAACGTTGCTAATGAAAAGCCGGTATTTTTTAATGCATGAAAAGCATTTTCTCTAAAATGTTTTCGTATAACATCTAGTAGAATATTGCCTGCCTTTGAAACACCTCCACCAATTACAAATGTTTCTGGATTTGTAGTCGCAGCAATATAAGAACATGCAAGCCCAAGATATTCACCTAATTGTTCAACCATATCAATCGCAATCTTATCGCCTTCTTTAGCTTCATCAAATATATTCTTTGCTGAAATATTATCTATTTTTCTTAGAGATGATGGTGTATCAACTCTGCTTAAGTATTTGTTTGTTTCTCTAACGATTCCGGTTGCTGAAGCGAGTGTTTCCAAACATCCTTTTTTACCACATCCACATTTCTCAGCATCTGGTCCTATTTTCATTGTGAAGTGTCCAAGTTCTCCTGCAGCTCCGTTAATTCCACCGAGTACTTTACCCCCAACGATAACGCCTCCGCCTACACCGGTACCTAATGTTAACATTACTACGTCTTGACGTCCAGTTGCACCACCTTGCCACATTTCTCCAAGCGCAGCTACATTTGCATCATTTCCAGCTTTTACTTTTAATCCTGTTATTTTGCTTAATTCATCTGCAACATTAAATTCTCCCCAGCCCAGATTAACGCAACCAAGAACATTTCCCGCATCATCAACTGGACCTGGTACGCCAAGGCCAATTCCTATTACATCATCTTTTGATAAGTTTTTTTCTTGTAAAATTAAAGTAACTTTATTTGCAATATCAGATAAGATATTTTTCCCATTCTCTGATTTATCTGTATGAATCTCCCATTTTCCTTGAAGATCACCATCTTTCGTAACTAATCCAATCTTTATTGTTGTCCCACCAATGTCAATTCCTAAACAGATTTTTCCCATCCTTTTTTCCTCCTAATTTAAGTGTAATCTTTCTTCTTGTTTTTTCTGTATATTACCCATTACACGATTATTAAGTTCAACTGCTGCATTATATCCCATCTTCTTTTGTCTATGGTTTATAGCTGCAGATTCAACTATAATAGCAAGATTTCTACCTGGTCTAATTGGCAACGAATTACATATAATCTTATTTCCTAATATCTCCATATATTCATCCGTTAGGCCAAGTCTGTCATATTCTTTACCCGGCACCCAGTCTTCAAGCCTAATTACAAAATCGATTGAGTTTATATCTTTTACACTACCAACTCCAAAAAGCATCTTAACATCAATAATACCAATACCTCTAAGTTCAATAAAATGTCGTATTATGTCTGGAGCGCTACCTATTAAAGTTTCATCGCTTACTTTCTTTATCTCAACTACATCGTCTGCAACTAGTCGATGTCCTCTTTTAATAAGTTCGAGCGCTGTTTCACTTTTACCAATACCGCTTTCACCCATAATTAACACACCTTCACCAAATACATCCACTAAAACCCCATGAATGGATTGACTCGGTGCCAATTCTACTTTTAACCATCTTATAATCTCTGACATAAAAGATGAAGTTGATTTATCACTTCTTAGTACTGGTACTCCATATCTATTTCCAAGTTCTATTGTTTCTGGAAAAGGTTCAATATCTCTACAGATTACTAGGCATGGGATGTGGCTACTTAGTAATCTTTCTAATATATCTTTTCTGTCTTTATCTGTTTTGTGTCCCAAGTAAGTATGTTCAACTTTACCCATTATCTGAACTCTTTCAGCATCAAAATAATCAAAGAATCCAGCTAATTGCAATGCCGGTCTATTTACATCTGACTGATTTACATGTATCTTTTCGGTATCTAGTTCTGGTGTAAGATTTTCTAATTTCATTTTTTCTATAATACTACAAACTGAAACGTGCATATTGTTCCTCCTAAAGGTTTGCGTATTCAATCAACGCGATTACAATTATAATACCACAATTCGTACACAGTTTTCAACATAGATTTGGGACTTACTATTGTGATAATTAATAAGGCTGTTATAAACTAACTTCTCAGTTAATTATACAACAGCCCTATTACTATATTTATTCAATTATTATTGATTATAGTGTCTAAAGTAAGTTTTACATAATCATTATTTAATACAAACTTTCTTCTTTAAAAGCTTTAGCGTGAACACAAATATTAATATATACATAGCGTATATTAATATTACTCCGCCTATCCCGATAGGAGCTTTTGTAGTAATCGATTCATTTAAAATATCAGAGATTTTATATGGAAAGCTTATAGAAAATGATTCAATTTTGAGTTTTTCATTCACAAAAAGTGTAAGTGGAATAAATACGGTTCCTATAACTGATATAATTTGTAATATCGTAGAAGTTAATAGATATATTACAATTGGCCCTGCACTTCCTAATCCCTGAAATCGACTCGTATTACAAATTGTACAAGCAAAGAATGTACTTACAAGGAATGTAAATAATGAAACTAATATAGCACATACAAAAAGTATTATTAATCCTGTAGGTGGAGTCATTCCAATTTCATCCATTATTTCAAGTATAAATTCGTCCCAAGCACCACTTATTTTTAATACTGCAAATACAGACAAAACTGCAGCAAAGAATGATACTACGTTCCAAAAAAATGCAACTAGTATTTTACTTAGATATAGTTGTGTTGGTGTAACAGGTAATGTATGTGTTAAATATCCTTGTGAGCTAAACATTGTTTTGTTAAATCTTAGTGCCATTAAAAGTCCTGTAACAATGCCTATTACGACTGCGGAAAAAACAAAAAGAAATACTAAGATACCTGTTGCTGCACTAATATTTGTAAAGCTTAACCCATAAGCTAATAATCCTAAGATCGCTAAGAAAATATATGCCAATAACATCGTTTTTGCTGTTTCTTTAAATTCTAACTTTACTAATTTACCAAACATTTAAAACACCTCCTTAAAAAATTCTTCAATTGATTTGCCTGATTCTGCACGTATTTCATCCACTTGTTTATTAACAATTAAATTTCCTCTTCTAATCATAAGTACACTATCAAATATAGTCTCAACATCATGTATTAAGTGAGTTGAAATAATTACTAATGCATTTTCAGAATAATTTCTAAGAATTGTATTCAGTATTTTGTCTCTTGACAAAGGATCTATTCCTCCAAGAGGTTCATCTAATAAATAAACCTTTGCATTTCTTGCCATAACAAGAGCAATTTGTAGCTTTTCTTGCATACCCAATGACATTGTTTTCATTTTTTGCATAGGATCTAAATCAAAATCTACAAGCATGTTCTCTGCTTTCTTTCGATCAAAATCTGTATAAAACTCCTCAAATAAATCGAACATATCAGATGGTCTTTTATTTCCACTAAAATATTCTTTGTCTGGTAAATAAGATATTATACTTTTCGTATAAACACCTGGTTCTTGACCATCAATCAATACTGTTCCGGTATAGTCTTTTATTAAACCTGTTAACACCTTCATTAGAGTTGTTTTTCCACAGCCGTTTGGTCCAAGTAGACCTACTATCTTGCCACTTTCAAGTGATAAAGATATATTATCTAACACTGTCTTATGACCATACCTTTTTGTTAAATCCTTAATTTCCATTAAAGTCCCCATTTACTTTGCCTCCTTAATTATTAGATCAATTATTTGATCTTTGCTGTAACCTAGTTCTTTCATATTTTCACAAAAGTCAACAATATATGCTTCTGCCATCCCATGTCTCGTATCTTCAATCAATTGCTGATCTTTGGTTACATATCTTCCCGCTGTTCTTTCCGCATATAAAAAGCCTTGTCTTTCTAGTTCGGCTAATGCTCGCTGCATAGTATTCGGATTTACTTCAAATAATAAAGCTAGATCCCTTACTGAATTAACTTTCTCACCAACAGGCCAAACTCCAATAACTATCTTTAATTTCATAATCTCAACTAATTGTAAATATATTGGTGAATTCTGACTAAACACTATACTCATTTTCTCATCCCTTCTCGAAAATATTTTGGTTTGTGTTACTGTATTAAGCATTTAATACAACAATACAACATTTGTATTTATCTGTCAACTATTTTTTTCCATTTTTTATATAAACTGTTTTATTACAATGAATTTTGCATATCTTCCACGTCAATATAGTCTTCCATGTACTGCTTTCTTAATAATACCTCCGGTACAAATTCATTATATTTTCCCGAGATTGCAGCATCTTGCGGTACATTAAAAAAAGTTTTATCTAATTCCGATATTTTAATTTTACAAAGAATTCTTTTTATTTCATCCATATTTACATTTGTTTTAATTATAATACAAACTGGTATTACCCCATCAAAATATATATTATTATTAAGCCCATAATATGTTAAAGCATAGGATAATGCGTTTATTGCTTTCGTCCCTAAAAACGGAAATACTCCGTATGTAGAGCGTTCAATACATACTACCATTTCATCACGCAGATTCATTTTAGAAAATTGCGCCCTTATTTCTTGAAGTCGTATTTTTGCATTCTCACCTAGATACTTATATTCCGCATCACTACATAGAACATCTTTCATCTTCTTTAAAATTTTCGTGTGTAAGGCTAAAGCTCCTGAATTCACCCAACTATTGGTAGAGATTCCTTCCACTTTATTTACATATATTATCTGGGACTTTTTATCTATTTCTATTACCTCCCAAGTATATCCCGCTAACGCAAATTTTGTCTTTACTGGATATTCCTTGTGAATAGTCCCGATTTCTTCTGTTTTAAATTTAACCGTAAATTCATTTTCTGTTGCAAAAACCGCATAAAAATCAAACCTATTTGTTTCACGTTCTCCCCTGAGCCCAACAATAAGTTTCTTTTGTTCATCGATTTCCAGTTGCTCCATTTTAATCATATAATTAAGTAATAATTTAAAATCACTTTGTGAAATATTCTTGAACGCTCCTAATGTTAACATTGTTTGTGCAAGCAATGCAGGCGATACATCACCGGAAGTCACCAAAAAACTCATTGTTTGATGATATAACAATCCGTACGGTAGTGTATTTGTGTTAATTGGTTCTATCCATCTTTCCTCAAGGTAAAGTTGAATAATTGCAATACACATAATAAAATCCCAATTTATAGTTTTATAGAATTCAGAGTCATTTCTATTTATATCTTCTTTAAATACAAACCACATTTCAGATGCATTTCCTCTTCGTCCTGATCTTCCTAACCTCTGAACAAAGCTTGAAACACTAAAGGGTGACCCCGTCTGAACAATTCGCTCTAATTCACCTAAATCTATCCCTAGTTCAAGTGTCACTGTGGAACCTGTAACCATTGGCAACTCGGATTTCTTCATTGATTCTTCCGCATGTTGCCTAAGTGATGAGGATATGTTTCCATGATGAACTAAATAAACATCAGCAGTCTGTTGTTTCTTTGCAATTTTCTTAATATGTGCGATATTATCTTCAATCTCTGCTCTAGAATTTGAAAATATTATACTTTTCTTTCCCAACGTACATTTATATAAATATTCATAGAACTTATCTTTTTGTAGGTTATTTTCATTTTCAACGCTAAAGTGCTCCAGAAATAAACGTATTTTTCTTTTACCACCGTCAAACTTTGGTGTGCTACACTCTCTTCTAGTCCCGGAGTTCAACCACTTTTCAGCAGATTCGTACTCACCGAGGGTTGCAGATAAGCCCACTCTAATAGGAATATTGTTCGTTAAGCGCTGTATTCGTTCTAAGATGCATTGCAATTGAATTCCTCTATCTTCACTCATGAAATAATGAACTTCATCCACAATAACATATCGTAAATCACTAAAAAGATTAGTAATATCCCCTGTTCGTAGCATTAACATTGCCTCAAGTGACTCAGGCGTTGTTTGCAATACCCCTTGTGGATTCTTAATAAGCTTCGCTTTCTTATTCTGAGCCACATCTCCGTGCCATTTAAAAACTGGTATATTAGCGAATTCAAGAAGTTCTTCTATACGTTGAAACTGGTCATTTATTAAAGCCTTTAAAGGGCTAATATATAAAATTCCAATTGATTTCGATGGTTTTTCATAAAGTTTAGTAATTACAGGCAAAAATGCAGCCTCTGTTTTACCAGAAGCTGTCCCCGTTGCCAATAACAAATTGTTTTCTGTATTAAAAATAACGTCACATGCAGCAACCTGAACATCTCTTATCTCTTCCCACTTGTTACGATATATATATTCTCTTATAAAAGGTGCTAATCGATCGAATGTAGATTTACTCATAGCTCAAATTCCTCGAATTCTTCATGTATATTTTCATCAGACACATCACTATTCGCAAAGTTAAATCCTTCTTTCCCTATAATATCTATCATTTTTTTATTTGGATATTGATAAAGGGTGTTTAATAATTCAATAAAGTCTCTTATAATTTCTCTAGGCGTTATATTCGTGTCTGCACCAATCCTGCTAAATTCCACTTTTATAAATGCTATTAGTTCTTCTTCTGTTAATACACTTTCATAACTGTACAAATTAGCATGAATATTAGAAAGTTTTTCTACCAATACAAACATTTCCTCATATGTTAAAGGCCTTAGTTTAATTATTGGTGCAAGTAAATCTCTGGTGTCTTCGGATGCAAATCTACCACTTTCAAGTCTAGACCTAAGTGCCTCATAACTAAACACGCCTCTTCTGGTATCCTCGATACATTGTGGAGTTCCTCCCATTATTATGCCGAGGTATTTTGCTTTTCCTTGTAACGTATCATTGTATAAAGTCAATATTTTTTCATAGTTATATTGACGGGTTATTGAATTCGGTATTTTATAAATGTTAACTAACTCATCAATTAGCATTAACATTCCTTTATAACCAGCTCGAACAAGGAATAAAGTAAATAATTTTACATATTCATACCAATCCTCATCTGAAATAATTGCACTTATTCCCATTTCCCTACGTGCTTCTGTTTTCGTTGTATATTCCCCACGTAACCATTTTAAGACATAGCTTTTAATTTCATCATTACCAGTTCGATATGCTTCCCAATACATTGAAATTACCTTTGCAAAATCAAAGCCATTTACCATTCCCTCTATTTCATTAATAACCGTAAATATCTTCATTTCAACGCATCTTGAAAATCCAGCATCATTTGGTGTTAAATTCTTTTCTTGAATTACTTCTGCTTGTATTTGAGAAATCCATTTATCTAGAATTAGAGGAAGTGCTCCTCCATCTGGTCTTGTTTTCGTTGACATATTCTGTATTAATTCTTTATAAGTTGCTAGACCTTGCCCTTTTGTACCCATTAATCTTCTCTCAGGAGATAAGTCTGCATCTATAACAACAAACCCCCTATCCATTGCGTGGGTCCGAATTGTTTGAAGTAAAAAGCTTTTTCCACTTCCATATTTACCAACTATAAATCGAAAGCTAGCACCACCCTCTTCTATTATATCTACATCTTGAAGCAATGCACTAACTTCTTGATCACGTCCGACTGCTATATATCCTAGCCCAACTCTTGGTACAACGCCCCCTTTCAATGAGTTCATAAGTGTAGTTGCTATTCTCTTTGGTACATTAATTGACATTATATTCTTCCCCTTTCAATAACACATTTCCAATATCTATTACGTAATCTTCATATACATACGGTATTTCATTATTTATATCAATAATATTATCACCTATTAAATCAATGGCTTTTTCATTAATTGCTTCAATAATTACTTCTATTAATTGGTTGTTCCTTTTTGCAATTACATTTATTTCTATAATTATATCTTTACCATTAATAATCGTAGTTATAACGTCTCTCTCGGCATCTGTTAAGCCTTGTGCAAACAACATCCATATATTTGTATTTTCCTTGGTACTTTGCTCTTCATAACTTTCTATATCTTGTCGCAACTTTAATACATCAGATTTGTCCATTTGATTGTCCGAACTTTCATTCTGACCATATTCATCATCAAAAACATCTCCAAAAGTAAGTTTATCTATATCTTTATCTATATTTTTATCTTTATCTTTATCTTTATCTTTCTCTTTATTTTTGTCTATCTCATTATCTTCTACTATTTTATCTTTCAAATTTTCTATATTATCTTCTATAATTAGTTTGTCCTGTATTAATTCTGCTGTTTTTCTTATCTCATCAAATTTTGAAGTATCTAAAATAATATCAACTCGGTTCTCTGCTTCTATCCTCTTGATGATATCTTTTTGTTCAATTTTATTTGCTGCTTTCTTTAAAATTACTATATTATTCTCAGCTAAGTAATTTTCCACACCTCGATTAATTGCATCTAGAAATGATTTATTTCTAATCGCACTAACGAGATTTTTATCTGTAAAATAATCAACTGCAGCAGCATCAATATTGGGTTTAAGTTTATATTTAAAGCGTACTAATTCCCTAACTTTACTCTCAACAGCTTTTAAGATAAATCCAATTAACTTTCTATACTTAATTCCGCCATCATAAGTAACACTCTTCCATCTACCTAATTTATATATATACTTTTCGGTCCTACTAACTTCCACTACTTTATCCTTCATTTTAATTGATTCGTGATAAACCGCATTTCGAAAAGGCTTCCACCATGTATTATTGGTTGGCTTTCCAATTAAAATCTGAGTAAAATCAATATTACTTATTTCGAAATACTTATCTAACTCTCTGAAAACATAAGGAATACTATGTTCAACAAGTTCTCCGCTTTCTGAATTAAAGAATATACTTTCTGTCACTTTATATGAAGAAATCGAATTGATATATTGCATCATACCTTCATACTTTTTGTCCATAATTGCTTCTTTATTAATATCATTCGTATTATCTTTAATTGGTAATTTCTCTATAATATCATTATAAGAACATTTAAAATCATTACAGATATAATAATCCTTTACACAATTACTAAAATAACGATCAACTGTTTTATCGAATTTTCTATATTCCGTCCACAATTTTATTATAATATTCAAACTTTCTTTAATCGACGTGTTACTTATTCCATTTATTATTTCGTAAATATATATTTGGACATAAGACCAATTGATATTATCGATAACGCCTTTTCTAACCTTAGTTCTCCATGTAAAATACGTCCTTAATTGTAAATTATCCATATATGCATATATTGGTCGATAGGAATCAAATTCTATCACTTGATCGAAGTCATCTTCATAGTCTTTCATAAATATTGCTTGTTCGTAGAACTGTTTCGTATAATAGTCATCAAAATAAAAGCCAACCGTTGATTCCTTCCCAATCTTTCGCATCTTATCAAATATTAAATTCGTTTCCCCTAATTGTTCCCTTTTCACATTTGAATTGTTGTTTATTGGTTCAGATTTATAGGTTATTTCAAGATTATTCATTATATTTTCGATATCAAATTCAGCTATCTTATTCTCTACTTCTTCTATTTTCGCAGCAATATAATCCATTTTATTGGAGTTGTTTTGTGAATTTTTCTTTTCTCTTTTTCTGTCTTTGATTTTAAGTGTATTGTGTAACCACAAATAAAAATCTCTTTCATCTTTTTTCACAAAATCACCCCTTTCTTTATACCTGACTCGTTTATTTTATAATCAAGTTATCCTTAATTTATAATTATACCACAATTTTACTCTTAACTGAACATATATTCTAAAACAAAATAATTCTTATCTAAATAGATTGTGGGGTTGTAATGGACATGGTAAAATTATAATATTATTAATTCATCCTATTTGCGATGAATCAACTCATACAGCTTAACATGTAATTGTGAAAAGGAGATATACGTATTATGAAAATAATATTAACTGGAATGACGGGCACACTTGCCCCATATGTACAAAAAGCATTACTTCAAAAAGGATATGAAGTAGTTTCATGGAATCGGGCTGATTTGTCTACAGAGGACCAAGAAGCTATCAATCAATTTATTGAAAAAGAAAAACCTGATTACTTTTTTCACTTAGCAACCGGACCACAATCATGGATTGAGAAAATAATTCTTGCTTTAAAACCAACTCAAATCCCTTTTCTCTTTACTTCAACAGAATCTGTTTTTGATAATACACAAGAAGGACCTTTTACCACTGATATAGAACCAAAATCCACAAGCGATTATGGTAGCTATAAAATATCATGTGAAAATCTGATTAAAGAGCAGTATCCGGAACATTCCTATATTGTTCGTTTAGGATGGCAAATCGGATTGTTACCAGAAAAGAACAACATGCTAACTTACCTTGTAAAAGAAGATATTTTACATGCTTCAGATGAGTGGATACCTTCAACTTCATTTATGCCCGATACTGCTAACGGTCTTATACAAATTATTGAATCTCTTCAACCTGGAACATACCATTTAGATGGTAACGAAGATAATTGGAGCTTTTACCAAATTGCATCAGCTCTTAAAGAGGCGTTTAATCTACCAATAGAAGTATTGAAAGATAATAATTTTAATCATAATAATCGCCTACTTAATGATCCTATTCTTACACAATCAATACAAAAAACAATCGAGCAGATAAGATCTAGGATTCAATAAAGTAGATGCAGTAAAATAGAGACAATAAAATAGAGACAATAAAATAGATACAATAAAATAGATACAATAAAGTAGATTCAATAAAGTAGATACAATAAAGTAGATACAATAAAGTAGATTCAATAAAGAAGATTCAATAAAATAGATACAATAAAATAAAGATTTAAGGCTTACTACTAAAAAAGTCGTGCACTCACACGACTTTTTTATAATCTATTCTTTTATTCCGTTTTGTTTTCATATGCAGCTATATCTTCTAGAGTTGTTGTAATCTCTTGCCCTGTTATTAATCCAAGAATATTAATTGCAGAATAAGCCTGTTGTTGGTATTTGGTTATAGATGCCGTACCGTCATTTTTATGATCCCCATAATATCCAAATGAACCAAAATTCCCACCTTCAATTATCACTTCTGTAAAATCATCTGGTAACATATCTTTATATTTATTATATTTTTTTATGTTCATTACTTTATCTTCAGTTCCATATAAAGAAATTACTTTTAGTCCACTATCTGACAAATCATTAGTTGAAAAAGCTCCTAACAAAAATACTCCTTTTACCAAATCTGTATTCTCAGATGCAAATTCAGCTGCAATCCTTCCACCCGAACCATGTCCTCCAATATACCAATCTGATACAAATTCAAGTTTATCCATTGCTTTATTTGCTGCATCTTTATCTAATATTGGTAAATTATATGGCATTTCGAGCAGAATACATGCAAACCCTTGGGATGCCATCATTTTTAGCATCGGTGCATATGCTGTATATTCAATCTTATTACCTGGATAGAAAATAATCCCTTCTCTTGGAGTAATGTTTGATGGTGTATATATTATCATATCATCACCTTGGGTAACATATACATTTGCGCTAACTCCCATTACCTCTTTTACTTGCTCTTCTGTTTCATAATATTGAGAAATGTAAACTGCTACTCCAACAACACCCAGCAATACAACTACTAACACCACTTTAATAATATTAAACAATAATTTTTTTGAACTTGTTTTTTCCTCCATGATTAATTTCCTCCCTTTCTATTTCTGAAAAATGTATATATTTCACTTGCAAGTTTTGGGGTAATTCCATCAACTTGTGCTAAATCAATTTCCTCTGCCTGTGCGATTGCCTCAATTGATTTAAAATATCCCATTAATGCTTTTCTTTTTGCTGGACCTATTCCATTTATATCATCCAATATTGAATGTAACTGTACTTTTCCTCTTAATGTTTTATGATACTCAATTGCAAATCTATGTGTCTCATCTTGAATTCTAGCTATCAATTTAAATACAAAGCTATTCTTTTGTATCGGTACTTCTTCATTGTCATAATAGAGACCACGCGTATTATGATTATCATCCTTAACCATCCCACAAACTTTAATATTTAACTTCATTCCTTCCAAAACCCTTAACGCTACGTTAACTTGACCTTTACCACCATCCATTAATATTAAATCTGGAAGCGTCGTGAAACTACCAAATTTCTCATCGAGATTTTTCTCTCTTAATTCTTCTTTTTCACGAATCGCATGGCTAAACCTTCTGGTAAGTACCTCTTCCATTGATTTATAATCGTTAGGTCCGATGACATCACGAATTCTAAATCTTCTGTAATCGTTTTTCTTCGGTTTCCCTCCTTCATATACAACCATAGATCCTACTGATTCATAACCGCTTGTATTTGAGATATCATATGATTCTATTCGATTTAGATATTCCATATTTAATAAATCTCTAAGTTCATCCGCTGCCCCTGCTGTAGCTTTCAATTCTCTTTTTTTCTTTTCATCAATTTGAACAAAAGCATTTGATGCATTTTTTGATGCAAGTGTAATCATTTCTGACTTTTCACCTTTTTGGGGAACCTTTATTTCAACTTTATGGCCTTTTCGTTCCGATAACCACTCTTTGATAATTGCCTCTTCACTTTCTACGATAGCATATTCCAATAAAATTTCTTTTGGTATATATGGTGTACCTGCATAGAATTGCTTTACAAAGTCTGTCATAATCTCTTCTTTTGACAGTCCCTCAACTCCATTCAGGAAAAATTGATCATGTCCTAGCAATCTGCCTTCACGAATAAAGAAAGCTTGAACAACTGCATCATCATCAACTCTAGCCATGGCTAAGACATCTTGCTCTTTCAAGCCGCTATTACTCATCTTTTGTTTTTGGCTCATTATCTTTACACTATTTATCAAATCACGGTATTCGGCTGCTTTTTCAAACTCCATATTTTCAGCGGAACTAGCCATTTTTTCTTCAAGCATTTTTGTAACCTTTTGTGTTTTCCCATTTAGAAAATCAGCAACATCATCAATTACTTTATTATATTCTTCTTTTGAAATTAATGCATTGCATGGACCGGAACATTGTCCGATGTGATAATTCAAGCAAACTCTTTGTTTCCCAATGTCTCTTGGAAGCCTTCTATCACAATCTCTGATTTTCCAAACTTTTTTGATAAAATCAAGACAATCTTTTACCGCTCCTACACTAGTATATGGTCCAAAGTATTTTGCTTTGTCTTTTTTCATTGTTCTTGTTAAGAATACCCTTGGATATTCCTCATTTATTGTTAATTTTACATATGGGTATTGTTTATCATCCTTCAGCATTGTATTATATTTTGGATGATGTAATTTAATAAGATTACATTCTAATACAAGTGCTTCAAGTTCAGAATCTGTTATTATATATTCAAAATGATCGATATTTTCAACCATATGTTGTATTTTTAATGATAAGTTTCTATTTGATTGAAAATATTGTCTAACTCTATTCTTTAAAACAATCGCTTTTCCAACATAGATTATGTCATCATGAACATTTTTCATAATATATACGCCAGGCTTATCCGGTAGTTTTTTTAATTCTTCTTGTATATCAAACATAATCTCACTCCTTCATTCTTTTTTACTAAAAACGTCTACACTATACGATTGAAACAAAAAAACTTGGTCCTTTGCAAGTACGACGAACTTTTCTATCGCATAAATATAAGAAAACTCTAGTTTTTTCTCTTAACAAAATACAAATTATGTAATAGAATAGAATTAGATATAAAAACAATTTTTATTAACTCATTCACCATACATATTAGGAGAATTTCATGAAAAAATCAACAAGAAAATTTCCCTTCAATAAAATAATTATTACCTTACTATGCATTTCACTACTTGTTTCAATTGGTTTTTCATTTAAAATATATAATTATTACTTAGATGCAAACGATCTTCTTCAATATTTTGAAGGAGAGAATGATCTATTACGTTTCTCACTATCGGAAGCGAATGGAACTGTAAATGACTTGTCTTCTGAGATTGATCATTCAAAAGATATCGAATCACAATTCTATGAATACGAATATTTATATGATGAGGCTCAAGTAAAGTATGAAATGTTAAAGATTGATTACAACTTACTTGAGAATTATAAGTTTGAAGCCAATAAGAAGATTGCTTATTTAACTTTTGATGATGGCCCTTCAAATGAGACTCTTGAAATGTTGAAGATTCTTAAACAGTATGATGTCAAGGCAACATTTTTTGTAAATAATGGGGCTAATGCTGTTATAAAAGAAATAAGTAATCAAGGGCATCTGCTTGCCAACCACACTAGTTCACATCAGTACAATAATTTATACGTCAGTACAGAGACCTTCAAGTCTGATATACTAAAGCTACAAGAGACCGTATATGATCTCACAGGTCAAACAACTAATATCTTTCGTTTTCCCGGCGGTTCCAATACTGGGTACATAAAAAAAGTAACAGGAAGTAGTGATATAACCCATTTCAAAGAAGCTCTTACTGAAATGGGATACATTTACTTTGATTGGAATGTAGATAGTGGAGATGCAAGAGGTAAAAATGTCAGTACTAGTACGATTGCAAATAATGTTCTCGATCAATGTATGGGTAAACGTGAAGCTGTAATATTAATGCATACCCTAGATTCTAAACACACAACTACACTTGCTTTACCCTTGATAATCGAAGGATTACTTGAACAAGGCTTTAGCTTTGCAATTCTAAGCAATAAAACTGCTCCTATTCGCTTTATAGATTAAATGGGATTTTTCAAGATGCATAGAAATATATTTACACTCCTTAAGGATAAAATATATTTTTATTATTTTGAAAAATCCCTTTTTCTTTTTATATATCTTTTTTTTTATAATATCTTCTTTAAAAATTTACCCGTATACGATTTTTTTACATTTGTAATTTCTTCTGGTGTTCCTGTAGCGATTACTGTACCGCCATTATCTCCGCCTTCTGGTCCAATATCAATAACATAGTCAGCAGTTTTGATAACTTCTAGATTGTGCTCAATAATAAGTACTGTGTTGCCACCTTCTGTTAATCTTTGTATAATTCCTACTAATTTATGAACATCCGCAAAATGGAGCCCTGTCGTTGGTTCGTCAAGAATATAAATCGTCTTACCTGTACTTCTTTTACTAAGTTCAGTAGCAAGCTTTACTCTTTGCGCTTCACCACCTGACAATGTAGTAGATGGTTGTCCTAATTTAATGTAGGATAGTCCCACATCATTTAGTGTTTCTATTTTACGGCTAATACTTGGTATATTTTCAAAGAAAGTCACCGCTTCTTCTACTGTCATATCTAATACATCCGCAATTGTTTTACCTTTGTAATGTACTTCTAATGTCTCTCTATTATATCTTTTTCCACCACATACTTCACAAGGAACATATACGTCCGGTAAAAAATGCATTTCTATTTTTAATATTCCATCTCCGCTACAAGCTTCGCAACGACCGCCCTTTACGTTAAAACTAAATCTACCTTTTTGATAGCCTCTAACCTTCGCTTCTTGAGTTGCCGCAAACAAGTCTCTAATCATATCAAAAACTCCAGTATATGTTGCTGGATTCGATCTTGGAGTACGCCCGATTGGTGATTGATCGATATTAATTACTTTATCTAAATTTTCAATTCCTAACATATCCTGGTGTTTACCAGGTTTAAATTTAGCTCTATTTAAATCTCTTGCTAGTCGCTTATAAACGATTTCATTGATCAAAGAACTTTTCCCTGAACCAGAAACCCCTGTAATACATGTAATAATTCCTAATGGAATGTCAACATCGATATTTTTTAAATTATTCTCAGTAGCACCTATGATTTTTAAGAATCGATCGGCTACTCTTCTTTCTTTCGGTATTTCGATTTTCGTTCGCCCACTTAGATACGCTCCTGTAATCGAATCCTTATTCTCCATAATTTCATCTGCTGTACCCATTGCAATTATTTCGCCGCCATGTACCCCAGCACCAGGTCCAACATCTACTATACAGTCTGCTGCAAACATTGTATCTTCATCATGTTCAACCACGATTAATGTATTTCCAAGTTCCTTCAATCCAACTAAAGATTTAATCAGTCTTTCGTTATCTCTCTGATGTAATCCAATACTTGGTTCATCTAGAATGTATATTACTCCTACTAAACCAGATCCTATTTGAGTTGCAAGTCTAATTCTCTGTGCCTCACCGCCAGAGAGAGTTGCTGCTGTTCTTGATAAAGTTAAATATTCTAATCCAACGTCATTTAAAAATCCAATTCTAGCATTAATTTCTTTTAAAATTTGTTCCGCTATCATCGTTTGTCTATTATCAAATTGGATATCACTAAAAAACTTTTGTGTTTTCTTTATTGAAAGTTTCGTTAATTCCATTATATTTTTTCCACTTACTGTTACAGCAAGTGCTTCTGGCTTTAACTTATTACCGTGGCAGGCTTCACAATCTGCACTCGTCATTAAAGACTCATATTCCTGCTTCATATATTCCGATGAAGTTTCTTTGTATCTTCTATCAAGGCTGTTCAATACCCCTTCGAAGTTCATTTCATACTTACCCTCACCACGTTCATTTTTATACTTGACTTGGAAGGTCTTTCCTCCAGTACCATAAAGAACGATATTTTGCTTCTCTTCAGGCAAATCTTCAAAAGGTACATCTAAATCTATGCCAAATTTATCAGCTAAAGCTTTAAACATAATTCCGGTATTACTATCATCAATTGCTGTTGAATACCATCCCGGTGCTTTTATCGCTCCTCCTGAAATACTTAACTTTGGATTCGGTATAACTAAATTTTTATCAAACTCAAGTTTGTAACCTAATCCATAGCAGTGCGGGCATGCACCAAACGGATTATTAAACGAGAATAATCTTGGTTCTATTTCATCAATACTAATTCCACAATCTGCACATGCAAAATTTTGACTCAATGTAATTTGATCTTGCCCTATTACATCAACAAAAACTAATCCCTCCGACAATGCAAGCACAGTCTCAAGTGAATCTGCCAATCTTTTTTCAATTCCTTCTCTAACAACTAGCCTATCTACAACAATTTCAATATTATGTTTCTTATTTTTTTCAATTTGGATATCTTCCGTTAATTCATATATATTTCCATCAATTCTTACTCTTACATAACCACTTTTCTTAGCGTGTTCTAATATCTTGGTATGTTCTCCTTTTCTGCCTTTGACAACAGGTGCAAGAAGTTGAATTTTCGTGTTTTCTGGTAATTTTATTATCTCGTCCACCATTTGATCTATTGTTTGTTTTTTAATCTCTTTCCCACATTTAGGGCAGTGTGGTATTCCCACTCTTGCATAAAGCAATCTGAAATAATCATAGATTTCTGTTACTGTTCCAACTGTGGAACGTGGATTTCTGTTTGTTGTTTTCTGGTCAATTGAAATTGCTGGTGATAACCCTTCAATGTTGTCAACATCTGGCTTTTCCATTTGCCCCAAAAATTGTCTTGCATACGAAGATAGCGATTCTACATAGCGTCTTTGACCTTCCGCATATATAGTATCGAAAGCAAGTGATGTTTTTCCAGAACCACTTAATCCAGTAAATACAACAAACTGATCTCTTGGTATATCAATATCTATGTTTTTTAAGTTATTTTCCCTTGCTCCTCTTATTTTAATAAAATTCCCATTCATACTGTTTCTCCTGTCATCTATTTCATTCAAAACTATAATTACTGTAACATTAACATATATAGCTGTTCGTCAGTATTAATATCTTTTATATACTCAAAATCCAACTTTTTTATTAAATTAATGGATTTTATATTTTCTTTACCTATAATTGCAATAACTTCTTTCGCTTCTAATTCATTTTTTAGATACTCAAGCACAAAATAACAAGCTTCCGTTGCATGCCCTTTTCCCTGTGATTGAATATTAATTGCGTACTCTAATTCAAAGTAATTTTGTCCATCTATATCTCTGTTTTGAATACCACATTCACCAATTATTTTACCAGTCTCTTTTTCGATAAGTAGCCATAACCCATATCCAAAAAAATTATAGGCATTTCTAATATACGCTTTTAATTTTTCTTTTTCATCATTAATATTTTGGAAATTCTGTATGTAACTAGTCATTTCAGATTCGATATACATCTTACATACTTCATCAATATCATTTTCACCTATTTCTTTGATAATCAGTCATTTTGTTTCTCCGATAATAACTGGTTCTCCATTCTTTCTCTTATACACTGTCTCTACAAATTTGAAATCTACTTCTTCAAATCCCTCAATTAATATGTTAGCATTACTCAAATCTTGGTTTCCTGAATTCAGATTTATAAAACCAATACAAGGCATCCCTGCATTTTTTGCTGCATTTACTCCATTCTTTGAATCTTCTATAACAACACATTCAGAGGCCTCTACTCCAAGAACTTTAGCCGCCTTGTAAAATACATCTGGTGCAGGTTTTGGGTTTGGTACGTCTTCTCCACTCACTAACTCATCAAAATACTCAAGTAATCCTAGTTTCGTAATAACTTCTTTTATATATGGCAATGCAGAGGAAGACGCAACTGCAAGTTTTATTCCATTTTTCTTTAAATCTTTAACTAATTCCGTAATTCCTTCAATTCCTTGATGACCATCTTTTTCTATTAATAAACGTTTCTTCTCAAGTTGAATTTTTAATAATTCTTCCACTGTTGTATCTAGATTGAATTCTTTAATCGCTTCGCCCCATAAATAAATGTTTGTTGAGCCAATAAATTGATTAAAAAACTCCATCTCTACATATATACCGAAATCCTTAAGTGTCAATAAAACTGCTTCTCCATGCATTGGTTCACTATCAACAATAACTCCATCCATATCAAATAATACTGCTTTTAACATAAAAATCCCTCCTATAATTCCTGAATTTGTTTTTGAACTTCTATTAATCTATCTCTAAGCTGTGCTGCTTGCTCAAATTGTAATTCAACTGCTGCTGCATTCATATCTTTACGAATCTTCTTAACTAACGCTTCTAATTCTTCTTTACTCATTGATTCTGGTTCTTTATCAAGGGTATAACTTGCTTTCCCTTCTGCTGCTTTTGTTATTCGAATTAAATCTCTAACTTTCTTAATAATTGTTTGAGGAGTAATTCCATGCTCTTCATTATATTTTTGCTGTATCGCTCTTCTTCTATTGGTTTCAGATAATGCTTTTTCCATTGATGCAGTAATTCTGTCCGCATACATAATAACTCTACCTTCAGAATTTCGAGCAGTTCGTCCTATTGTTTGTATGAGTGATGTTTCTGAACGAAGAAAACCTTCTTTATCCGCATCAAGAATAGCAACTAATGTTACTTCTGGAATATCAAGTCCTTCTCTTAATAAATTAATACCAACTAAAACATCGAACACATCAAGACGCAAATCTCTTATTATCTCTAAACGCTCTAAAGTAACAATATCTGAATGAAGATACTTTACTCGAATTCCAACTTCGCGCATATAAGCTGTTAGATCCTCTGACATTCTCTTCGTAAGCGTAGTTATTAGCACCTTATTTCTCTTCTCTATCTCTTTATTCACTTCTTTAATTAAATCGTCTATTTGCCCTTCTATCGGCCTTACTTCGACTTCTGGATCAAGTAGTCCAGTAGGTCTTATAATTTGTTCAACTCTAGTTTGTTCATGCTCAACTTCATATACAGATGGAGTTGCAGATACGAATAATAATTGATTTATTTTATCTTCAAACTCACCAAAATTAAGCGGTCTATTTTCTTTCGCAGACGGTAGTCTAAACCCATAATCCACTAAATTAGCTTTTCTCGCTTGGTCTCCTGCATGCATACCTCGAATCTGAGGTATTGTTATATGTGATTCATCTACTATAATTAAAAAGTCATCCGGAAAATAATCGATTAATGTATGAGGCGTACTTCCTGGTTCTCTGCCTGCTAAATGCATGGAGTAATTCTCAATACCAGAACAAATTCCTGTTTCTCTTAACATCTCAATATCAAAATTTGTTCTTTGAGCAATTCTCTGTGCCTCGAGCAATTTATCTTCTGCTTTAAAATTAGAAACTGTTTTGGTTAACTCCTCTTCAATTCCTTCTACAGCTTGTGCAAGCTTTTCAGGTTCCGTAACATAATGTGATGCTGGGAAAATTGCAACATGTTCTCGCTCACATTTAACAGTACCCGTTAATGCCTCTATTTCACAAATTCTATCTATTTCATCGCCAAAAAATTCAATTCGAATTGCAACTTCATCACTTCCTGATGGAAATACTTCAACCACATCTCCTCGAACTCTAAAAGTACTACGTTTAAAATCTAAATCATTTCTTTTGTACTGAATATCTACTAGTTTTCTTATAACTTCATCGCGGTCTCTATGCATTCCACGTCTTAGTGAAATTACCATTGAACTGTAATCTACTGGACTACCTAACCCATATATACAAGATACACTGGCTACAATTATTACATCATTACGTTCAGAAAGTGCGGCCGTTGCAGAGTGACGAAGTTTATCTATTTCTTCGTTTATCGAACTATCTTTTTCTATATAGGTATCGGTATGAGCAATATATGCTTCTGGTTGAAAGTAATCATAATAACTTACAAAATATTCGACTGCATTATCAGGGAAAAATTCTTTGAATTCACTATATAATTGCGCTGCTAACGTTTTATTATGAGCAATAATCAACGTAGGCTTTTGAATCCTTTGAATAACTTGAGCCATTGTAAATGTTTTACCAGATCCTGTAACTCCCAGTAAAGTTTGAAACATCTTTCCTTCATTAAACCCTTCAACGAGACCTTCAATTGCCTGTGGTTGGTCCCCTGTTGGTTCAAATTCAGCTACTAGTTTAAATTCACTCATCCTATCACCTTCTTCATAAAATATAATAATCTATTATACCAATTATCGACATGTTTATTAAACGGATTATACCATATTATTTTATCGATTGCAAACATATGTTCTAAATAAAAAAATGGAGAGGGGGGGTGAAAATTTGATGGGGGGTGGTGGAATAGCACCCTATATGTATATTGATTTTTGGGTGCCTTACCTTCAAGTGGCATATTTCTTACAAGCCTCTGTACATGTGAAAATACTCACTATGTTCGTTTTTCACAGAGTCTTGACGAAATATTGGCGCCACTTTCAGACGGTCACGCCAAAAATTAATATACATATAGGGTGCTATTACATTTTGGTGTTGACAAATTTTCACATGCTATCTTATGTTTTAGAAAGACATAAGGAAAAAGGGCAAATAAAAGGGCTCATAAGATATGGTATAGGGGTAGAAGGGAAAAGTGAATGGGTATATTACAACAAAAATTATTAGTAATATACTTTTAATATTTAACTTTATAATATAAAAAATATTCACAACATTTATATTTATATAATTTACTAGTCTAGCAATGAAAATGGGTTATAAGCTTAGTAGGTCATTTGAGATTTCTTGGATTAGGTCTTCGGCTTGTGGGAGGACTCCAAGTTTGTCTATAAATGCATGGCATATGCCGTTGTATCTGATTACTCGGACATCTACGGCTTCGTTTGTTAGTATCTTGGCATAGTATTCGGCTTGCAGTCTAAGGCCATCATATTCTGCGACTGCAATCAGTGTCTTAGGTAGGCCCTTATGAGACTTTGCTAGCATAGGGGAGATCATATCACTTTGGGGATCGGCATGTTCTAGATATATCTCTTCTAGATAATCTCGTTGACCGTCCTTATCTCTTCTTCCAAGATTTAAATTCGGTGTTATAATCGCCTCTTGAGATGGGTGAATATTATATTCGTTGATATCCCATTGAAGTCCTTCCACTAGTTCAAACGTAACCACCGGGTAAATAAGTGCTTCGTATTTAATCATATTGGTTCCTTCTTGCATGTCTTTTAGGGTACATACTGCAGCAAGGTTACCACCTGCACTATCGCCTCCAATACCAATTTTGTTCTTATCAATACCATACTTTTCTGCATTGTCATAGACATATTTCACAGTATTATAGCAATCTTGAAAGCCATTTGGAAATGGATGTTCTGGAGCGAGGGCATAATCTACATTAACAACTACTGCATCTGCTCTTTCACTTATCAATTTACAAGGATTTTCTACTACATAAGGGGTTCCACCAACCCAACCACCTCCATGGAGATAGATAAAGCAAGGTCTGTCCTTCTTTCCTTCAGGCTTCCTTGGTGTATATATCCAAAATTTCACAATGTTCCCATTGAAATTATGTTCTTCATATTTTGTATAAATCTCAATTGTGTTTAAATTCAGATTTGGGTACCCCATACTTCGCCTGATTTGCTCAATAATCGAGATATTACTGTCTATTATTTTTTTCTTAGCTTGATCTTTTTTGATTATTTCAAGCTGCCTTGGATCCAAATATCCAGCTTCATCTAAATCCGGAATTTTCTTGACATTCACTTTAACATTTTATGGATATATTATATGCCTTAATGTTATGATTGTAAACTTATATAGCTATAATATAACACACAACCCTAGGCTATATATGGTATATCATCTTGACTGATACATATACAAATACCTAGGGTTGTAAACTTCATCTTGGATATAAAAATGCTTCTTAAGACGGTATATTTAATCTTCTAACTTTAGTTCAATTCAAAAATAATGCTCTGACAAGCAGGTATCGTTACTTGGAGTTGATTATAATTTATACTCCAGTTTGAACCTTGCCCAAAAATATGTTTAAGATTAGAAAATGATTTATTCAAAGTTTGTAGTGGAATGTTTATTAACTGTGGGCTATTATCTGCATTTAATGCTACTATAACAGTATTATCACAAGTGAATCTTGTATAAGCATACTGTTTATTAGCCACAAATAATTCTTGATAATTTCCACTTACTAAAGCTTTATGCAGATTTCTTACATCACTCAATGCCCTAATATATCTCATCAACTCAGGATTTTCCATCCTAACGTTATTAATATTAACAGTTGGTCTGAGAAAATCATCATTCGGACCTTCCTTCTTACCTGTGATTCCCCATTCCGAACCATAGTATATAGATGGTATCCCTGGTAGTGTGTATAGTAATGTATGAACATTATATATATGATTTTGATTGATAAGCTTACTTGCAAGTCTATCAACATCATGATTATCAACAAAGTTATACAAGCAGCAATTTTTATAGACTCCATCAACTGTATTAAATTGGCGTTTTGCTGAATGTGCAATTTCAAAATAATTATAATCATTATGACTTGAATATAAGCCCTTATGCATTTCATAATTTGTTACAGAGTGTAGCATTGAATCGTTCGCCCATTGAACATAGTCCCCGTGAATTACTTCCCCCATAAGCCAGAAATCGTCACTGATTTGATTTGATAATGTTCTCATTTGCTTCATAAATTCAAAATCAAGTACATCCGCACAATCAAGGCGAATCCCATCAATGTTAAAGGTATCTACCCAATATTGTATCACATCTAGCAGATAATTCTTCACCTCATGATTTTGTAGATTTAACTTTACTAGTTCATAACACCCATTCCAACCTTCATAAGAAAAATTATCATTATATGGGCTTTTGCTATTAAAATTAATTCCTCGATACCAATCTTTATACCTTGAATGGCTTCCATTTTGTTGAATATCCTTAAAAGCGAAAAAGTTACGCCCTGTATGGTTAAAAACACCATCTACTACTACTTTAATACCTGCTTCATGATACTTATGTACCATATTAATAAAGGATTGATTATCTCCAAGTCGTCTATCGATCAGCTTGTAGTCTGTCGTATCATATCCGTGACTATCTGACTCGAATAAAGGTCCAATATATACAGCATTCATTCCAATTGATTTAAGATGATCTGTCCATCCTTCTAGTTCTTGCAAGCGATATGTTGTTTCTCCGTAGTTATTATACTTTGGAACACCACACATTCCAATCGGATACATTTGATAAAAGTTTGCTTTTTCATACCATTTCATAATTAATTCCTCCATTGTGATAAAGCTCAGGCTTTCATTTTTATTTGTTTGATTTTGTATACCATTCGGTATATTGTTATTAAAAAAAATGTTCTTATAAATTCAAAGAACTTTTTTTATTATTGATGTCTTGTCTAACCAATATTAGTTTAAGAATATATTCCATGCATAAATTGATGTACTAATAAATAGATCGTGCGTTGGTCTATTGGTACCCTATTATCAATCTCACTCTCTTCTAAATAAAATACAGCATACTCTGATAAAATTCCATGAAAACTTCTAGCAAATTGTTTCTCTCTGCCATTCATATTTCCTAATTCAGTTCTTGCTTTCTCAAAAATCTCAATAAATATATTATTTTGCTTAATGAGATAAGGAATCACAGCTTTGTATGCCTCATTGTCTTTTGCAGAAAATATGAGAGCTAGCATTATGTAATAAAATTTATTATCCATAACTGCAAAATTCAAATAAGCTGCTGCTACTTTTTCTAAGGTTAGAGGTAAATCATGATTATATTCTGCTGCGGTTGTAAGGTCATCTAACCATTTATTAAAATGCAACTCTAGAATGCTTTCTAGCAAACCCAATTTACTTCCATAGTAATAATATAATGTTGGTTTTGTAATTCCTGCTTTATCAACTAATTCTTGAATTCCAACCGAGTTATACCCTTTTGAATAAAACAAATCAATCGCGCAGTTAATAATATTTTCTTTATTATCCATAATCTACTCCTTTCCTTGGCTTAGTATTGTATGTATAGTCAAAGCTTATTTGTTACTACATTTGTTATTATACCGTTCGGTATATAAAATGTCAAGAATATTTGTAAAGTATTTTAAGTATTTTATTATTTTTAACAACCTCTAAAAAAACTAAGGGTAATAAGAGTCACTAACCTACTCTTATTACCCCTAGTATTCCAACCTTATTTATCTAAATCTGTACTTCAAATACATAAGTCATTTCTGCTGGAACTTCTATTTCCAACCCATTTGCATTCAAGTTATAATTTGCTTGTTTGCCAAAAACTTCAGTTAATTTTGATTTTTCTGTTATACCAACAACATTAACTGGAATCACAATCTTCTTAATTTCTTTTTCAACTGAAGTAATATTGAATACTGCTTTATCTTCTGTAAATCTTACCAAACTAACTATATGTTCGTTTGCATATAGCACTTTAAAACCACCATCAGACAACGCTTCATTTGATTTTTTGAGTTCAGAAAGTGTTTGGTATAGGTTGAAATAATCCATATTATGTTTGGATTCATTCCAAGGCATTGGATATCTGCAACCTTCTACATTTCTATTATGTCCGTCTATTTTTACTTCATCTCCATAATAAATACTTGGTGATCCAGGCAACATATATTGTAATGCAATGGCCCCTCTGTATTTTTCAAATGGTAACTCAATTGAATTGTGCAAACGAGTAATATCATGACTATCAAGTAAGTTAAATTGATTTTCTTGTATTACAGTTGGTAATTTCGCTAAATATCTAGTTACTCTATTAGCAAAAATATCTGCAGTTATATCAAGTTCAGCTTTTCTTAAAGACTCTGTACGTTTATTATAAACATCCCATTCACCAATAAATTCTCTTATAGGTCTCGCACATCCAAAATAGTTCATTGAAGAATCCCATTCATCGCCTTTTAAGAATTCCTCACAGTCTGTCCAATCTTCTCCTAATATATAAGCCTCTTTGTTAACTTCTTTTATACTTTTTCTGATTTCTGGCCAAACTTCGTGATGAAGTTGAACTTCGTCTTGTCTAGCTAACGTATCTGCAACATCAAATCTCCATCCGTCAATATTAAACGGTGGTTTTAACCATTTCTTTACTAATGAATCTTCTGAATCATATATCTTTTCCCTTAATGCTTTTGATGTATAAGTAAGAGTTGGTAATGTCTCTACATTCAACCAAGCATGGTATTTGTTATTTTCATCAAAAATATAATATTCTCTTTCTTTTGCATCTTTATTATTAAAAGCTCCTACTGATTTATCAAAGAATTCACCATCTTTATTAAACCACTTATTCGCAGTTCCTGTATGATTGATTGAAACGTCTATAATAATCTTCATTCCATTCTTATGAAGTTCTTCAACAAGTGCGATTAATGCCTTATCTCCACCAAAATGTGGGTCTACCATAAAATAATCTAGGCAATCATACTTATGAACGGTAGCTGCATAAAAGATTGGATTAATATATAATGCCGTAACCCCTAATTTCTTAAAATACGGAATTTTCTGCATTACACCTTCGAGATCGCCACCAAAGAAATCTAAACAATGTGATTGTTCATAATCTTGTGGTTCTGCATCCCAATCCATCTTGATTGTTGGGTGTCCATCGAAGCTATATTCTCCACTTTGAACATCATTCGCTTCATTTCCATTACAAAATCGTTCCGGAAATATTTGATAAAATACTGCATCTCTTACCCAAGTTGGTTGTTCATAATTTATCAAAATTCTAAAATTATATTGTTCGCCTGGATAATATTGTGTAGCCTCTAATTGATTGTAGTGATATATTTTATCTTTGGTTGCAATCATAAAATGATACGATATCTCTTTTTCAAATAATTGTACACTATAGGCATAATAAATAAATCCATTTTTAGTTTCAAGTAATTCCATTTCTTCAAATACTTGAATTCCATTACGTTTAAATACTATTACCACACCTTCTACAGGGGAATTTTCAATAACTCTTATTTTTATTTGTACTGTCTCACCCTTCTTTGGATTAGGGTTACTTACGAAATACTTTGACCCATTTGAATATATAGTATCTAACCAATTGTTCATAATATTATTTCCTCCATCTTAGCTTTATAATTCTATTATAATTATCTAAGATACAACTTGTCAAGCATTTTAGTAAACCGATTTACCTATTTATTCTTATACGTTTTTTTAGTACCTTTTTATCACTGTAGCGTTCAAAATAATGCATGCCTTCATGACCTAGCAACATGTAAATAGCTCCACCTAATTTAAAAAAATTACTTCCAATACTGACAAATGCGATGCAAATTAAAATTGTACTATATAAAAATAACATCAAACTAATTTCTAATTTTTTCTCTTTTCTACTTGTTGTAAAGCATTCAATTTGATATCCTAATATGCAAATTATTGGGAGACTCATACCTTTTATTATAATAGGTACAATCCATATTGCTTTCATAATATAACCAAGCAACAGCCCACCTCTTGTCTTTTTAATTATTTTATAACTATATTTTTTTCCAAACACAAAAAGTAACAACCCCTCTGAAAAGTGAAGGCTTGCTACAAGAAACATAATAATTGCGATATCCGTTGATATGCGTATTCCATTTATATAGCTTACCGATATTTCTGCAATACATAGAAGTCCACCAGAATATGCGGAGCAAGAATACCTTGGGTTTATTGTAGAAATAAGTAAAGAAAGTAAAACCAATAAAAACATAACATATATATTATCAATTTCTAGGTCTATAGAATTCATAAAAAGGCTAATTAAGCATCCAATTAAAAGACCTGTGAATATTGTTTCAAGTCTCAAACATTTCAATTTTCTCACCGTTATTACTTTTATATATTATATTAATTATACTTACTTTTATATTCATCTTATTCTTGATTGTTTCTTGTCAGAACTTGTTTTCTTTACTCCCGAAAGGTAAATAATTGATGATTATTAAAAGATGAAGTAATATTCGAGTAATAATTCTTTTCTTACCCAATGACGACTGTTGTACATTCATTACAAGTTCCTTCTTGCAAGTTTTCACTTCAACTAATTCATAATTGTTTTTATTGTAGGCAATATTGAAATAATTGTTGAACTATTCATGCATCTGTGCTATAATTAAGTAAAGAAAGGGAGGTGCTATTTATGTTTAATAGATTTACAACTAACGAATTAAATCACTTCAAAAAAGAGAATACTTTTGATCTCTTAACAACAGATTATAAGAAAATTAGCAATATCGAATATAATGAGGCCTTATTAAAAGGAACGATGTTTGTATCTAGTAATGCATATGGTAAATCAAACATGATTATGCCTGCCAATATATTGAGATAAAGCAACGGACAAACAAAAACAACCGTCCCTAACGTATCACGCGATACATTGGGGACGGTTCTTATTGTATCACTTTGATACATTGGGGACGGTTCTTATTGTATCATTATGATACAATGGGGACGGTCCTTATTTATTCTAATAGTTCGATCGCTTTTTGAAGTTGATTATCAAGTTCTAATGGAATATCTGACATCCCACTCGCTTCTTCTGATAATTCAATTTCATAATCTGGCACGATTCCTACACCATGAATATCGTATCCACTTGGAGTATAATATTTGGATACTGTTAGTTTAGCTCCAGACCCATCTTCTAAGCCGTATATTCTTTGTACAACTCCTTTTCCGTAAGTTGTAGTACCAACTACCTCAGCTTTATCATAATCTCTTAATGCACCTGTAAAGAGTTCTGACGCACTGGCGCTATATTCATTCGTTAATATAACAATTGGTTTATTAAATTCTTTTGCATCGCTACGTTCTTCTTGTCTATTTCCATCTTTGTCAAGCGTATAAACTATTACGCCCTCTGGTACAAGCATATCAATCATTTCACAAACAGCTGATAGACTTCCACCTGGATTATTTCTTAAATCAATTATCATTTTTTCTTGGCCTTGTTTTTCCAATGACTTAAGTGCATCTTTAAATTGATTTATTGTGACTTCATCAAATTCTTCAATTAGAATATAACCAATGTTATCCTCTAACATTTCAAATTCAACTGTATCCATTGTAACAAGTTTACGCATTATGTTTAATTCTATTTCTTTATCTTCCGATTCTCTATAAATTGTTATATTTACAGGAGTACCTTCACCACCTTTTATTTTACTAACAACAAAGGTTAGTTCCATTCCAGTAATATCTTCCCCTTCAACCTTTATAATTTGATCTCCTGGTTGAAGCCCAGCGTCGATTGCAGGTGACCCTTTAAAGTTCTTAACAACTGTTATTTTATTTGTCTCCACATCCTGTGATACTCGTACACCGATTCCCACATATGTTCCTTCATTGCCCTCAAGAAGTGAGGTAAAGTCTTCAACTGTATAATAACCAGTGTATGGATCTTGAAGCATTGCAAGCATACCTGCAAACATACCTTCTTTTATTTGATTAACATCATATTCATACAGGTAATTTTCTTCAATTAACTCTGCGATTTCTTTAAATTTAGCGTTGTCTTCTTCCGTAAAAGCAAATTCATCCTCTTGCGTTGTATCTGGTAGATCAACAATTTGACTTGGTGTTACTGCATTTAAATCATTATCTTTTATTACTAATTCATAAATAAGTACAGTTGCAGCAAGGGTGAGTACCATTCCCCCTAAAAATCCTAATAAATATTTTTTCATTAAATTTTGCTTCCTTCCTTAAATACTTTTTAGGGTGGAATAATCCACCCTAAATATTCTGGTTTTATTAAATAATATATTATGGTTTTAATAAATACTGTGTTGGTTCAACATATTTTCCATCTTTTCTATAACTAAAATGCAAATGGTTACCTGTAGAATCACCAGTTGATCCAACCTTTGCAATTACATCACCCGTTTTTACTTTGTCTCCGACGCTAGCAACAAGTTTAGAGCAGTGTGCATATAAAGTAAAGTAACCACTTCCATGATCAATTACAATATAATTACCATAACTATAATGATTTAATGTTGCCGTAACCACTTTACCACTGTACGCTGCTAAAATAGGAGTTCCTTTTGGTGCTCTTATATCAGTACCAG
This sequence comes from Clostridiales bacterium, assembly GCA_029256575.1. Taxonomy (GTDB): domain Bacteria; phylum Bacillota; class Clostridia; order Lachnospirales; family JAQSXR01; genus JAQSXR01. The sequence goes on from JAQSXR010000008.1 coordinate 65,038, forward strand.
AATGCAAGTTTCCTTTTCCATAAATAGGGTGTATTCTGTATCCAAATGGTGAAGTTATGGTGTAATAACCATCTAGCGGCCAAAGCATTTGACCACCATCATATACTCCTGTACTCATTGCAAATAATCTTTTATATAATTCTTCTTCTTCTTTTAGTTCCTTTTTATATCTTTCTATCGCTGCTTCTTTATTTTCAATTGAGATTGAATATGCATTAAGCTCATTTGCTTTCATTGTATTAACTGTCTCTAGCTCTAATTTTTGTATACTTGCATTTTCAAATAAAACATCTAAGTCCGCTTGGTCTTTAACCAGTTGTTCTTCTTTTAATATTATGTCCTCTTTTATTCCTTTTAACTCCAATAATACATTTCTATCATACTCAGCAATCTGTTGCATATAGTCAACATTATTAAATACAGAGATCAAGGAATCTTGGCCTGCGATAACATCCCAAATTTCAGTATCGCCTGTTTCATACATATATTTTATTCGTTCTTTTGCTAAGTTATACTGATGATTTTCTTCTATCTTAGCGTTTTCAAGTTCAATTTTTGTTGTTTCAATTTTAGCTTCAACAGCAGCAATTGAATCCTCTAATGCAGTGATTTTATCATCACATTCTGTAATCTGTTTATCTAATGCCTTCATATATTCAACTGCATCATTCTTCAGATTATTTAATTCCTTAATTCTTTTCTCTGATTCTCTTATCTGTTTTTGTTTTTCTTCTATGTTATCCTTCACATCATCAAGTTGACCTGCTGACACACTCGTAGTACACAGTGTAATCACAATAAGTATAATAAATATTTTTTTAATTTTATTTTTCATTCACTCACCCTCATCATATGTGTCATTAATCACGAATATGTTTTCTAACAGTTAGATAACTTCCAATAAATCCAATGCCTATTCCTAATATTAAACTTACAGGTATTAATGATTTTAGTACTGTAATTGGCGGTACAAAAGCTAATACTTTATTTAAATCATCAAATGATTTACTTAAATAAGTTACTACCTCTTTATATGCATAAAAAGTTAGTGTTAAAGGAATGATTGCGCCGATGACTCCTAACAAAATTCCTTCGAAAATAAATGGAGCTTTTACAAAAAAATCAGTTGCTCCTATTAATTTCATTATTTTTATTTCATCTTTTCTTACCGTTATTCCCACTGTTACTGTATTTCCAATCAAGAATATTGCTACACATAGAAGTACGATTGTTACCCCTAATGATATGTATGATATTAATAAGCCTGTATTCATTATCATATTTGCTGCTGCCGCTGATGCGCGTACATTTCTAGTTCCTTGAACACTTTCTAAATATTCTACAAAAGCATCCTGCATAGCGACATCTTTTAAATGAATCTCAAATGATGCAGAATTTGCAAGTGGATTATCATCCCCAAACATTTCTAATAGTTCGCGTCCTTCTTCACTATATCCAGCCTTATAGTTTTCCCAAGCTTGCGCTGCCGTTACATATATCACACTTTCAACCTCAGCACGTTTTTCAATTTCATTCTTTAGCTTTAGTATATCTTCCTCTTTCATATCCTCCTCAAACAACGTAGTTACCCCTAACGCTGTCTGCATCTTATCTATTGATGATTGAAAATTAATCATTACAATAAAAAAGATAGAAAAAATAAATAAACATGCAGCCATTGTACTAATTGAAGCTATCGAAAATAATCTATTTTTCCAAATATTTTTTGTTCCTTGTTTGAGGCTATATCCCAATGTACTAGCTTTCATCCGAATATCCTCCTCGTTCAATATCACAAACCACTTTACCTTTTTTCAATGTAATTACTCGTTTTTGCATTTTATTAACAATTTCTCTATTATGCGTAACGACCACTACAGTGGTACCTCTTTTATTAATATCCTCAAGTAGTTTCATGATTTCCCATGAATTTTGAGGATCCAAATTACCAGTTGGTTCATCCGCAATTAAAAGTGGTGGATTATTTACCAGTGCTCTTGCAATTGCTACTCTTTGTTGCTCACCGCCTGATAATTCCTTTGGTAAAGCTTTGTATTTATCTGATAATCCAACTAAAGATAAAACTACAGGGACCTGGCGTCTGATTTTTCTCATAGGCGTTTCCGTCACTCTTAAAGCGAAAGCAATATTCTCATAAACATTTAACGTTTTCAAAAGTCTAAAGTCCTGAAAAACAACTCCAATTTCACGTCTAAGTTTTGGTATTTTACTTCGTCTTATTTTATCTAAGTTCGTGCTTTTCACAACAATTTTCCCTGAGGTCTGTTTGATTTCTCGTAATAAGAGCTTAACGAGTGTAGACTTTCCAGAACCACTATTTCCAACTATAAAAACAAACTCTCCCTTATCAATGGAAATATCTATCCCATCTAAAGCTTTAACCCCATTTGGGTATTCTTTCACAACATTTTCAAGAACAATCACCGTTTTGCCTCCTACTCATCAAACTTGTATCATTTAGAAAGCTTGACCATCCATTGTATCAATTGATTTCATATATTTTACAACCATAAGTGCTATTCTAAATGTTATGGCGTCTTCAAATACTCTTAAGTCTAAACCCGTTCCTTTTTGTAGTTTATCCAATCTATATACGAGTGTATTTCTGTGTATATAGAGTTGTCTTGATGTTTCTGAAACATTCAAACTATTTTCAAAGAACTTATTTATAGTCGTTAATGTTTCATCGTCAAATTCATCAGGAGTTTTATCAATAAATATTTCTTTTATAAATAATCTACATAATGGAATCGGTAATTGGAAAATCAAACGTCCGATTCCTAAATTGCTATACGCATTTACAAATCTAGTACTATAAAATATTTTTCCAACATCAAGTGCCATCTTAGCTTCTTTATAGGATCTTGAAACATCTTTGATATCATTAATTATTGTACCATAACCAACAAAAACTCTTGACATCGCTTCTGTATTTAAAGTATCAACGATTGATTTACCGATTTTCTCTAATTCAAGTTCTCTATCTTCTATTTTATCTTCCATATTAACTTCTTTTACAAGAATAATATTCTTTTCATCTACTGTCGTAATAAAGTCTTTACCCTTTGCTGGGAAAATCCCTTTTATAATCTCTAAAGAATTTGTATCTTTTTCTACCCTAGTCTCAATTATGAAAACAACTCTTGGAACGTTTGTAACAATATGAAGTTTTTTGGATCTATTATAAATATCCACTAGTAGAAGGTTATCAAGGAGTAGATTTTTCATAAAGTTATCTTTATCAAATCTTTCCTTATAGGCTACTAATAAATTTTGGATTTGAAAAGAAGCTATTTTACCTACTTGATAAACATCTTCTCCATCACCCTTTGCAATAATAACGTATTCAACTTGATTTTCATCAAATATTTTAAAGAACTGGTATCCCTGAATTAATTGACTATCTGCAGGAGATGCAACAAAGCTAACTGCAGCCATAGAGAATTGTTCCGTTTCGGTTTCTGTTGATGCTAATAATTTTCCCTCTGAATCAATCACACTAAGGTCAATACGTGTAATTGCTTTAAGTCCATCTAACGTATTTTGTAAAATTTGATTTGAAATCATTTTATCGCCCCTTTCCAATAGAGACGTTTGTCTCTAAGTATATAATATAGCAACATGCCTAAAAATAAAAGAGGAAATTCACAACTTTGTGGATTTCCTCTAAAATATTTTGTATTTTTTGTTAATTTGTTATAACTTGTTCTGTTTCCTTGTCGAAAACATGAAGTTTTGATAAGTCAAATGCAACTTTTATCTTATCAGTAGGTCTAGCAGTAGTTCTTGAATTAACACTTGCAGTAATATCAAATTGATCAACCGCTAAGTATAATAAAACTTCTGATCCTAATAATTCGTATACACTTACTGTTGCTTCGATAACTGATTCAAGTGATGATTCGATAAACATTTGTGAATCATGAATATCTTCTGGACGAATACCAGCTACAACTTCTTTATCTATGTATCCACCATCAATTAATTTCTTAGCTTTACCAACAGGAATTGGTAGTGAATGTGATCCAAACATTAATACTACGTCTGATCCAGATTTTACTACTTTTGCATCAAATAAGTTCATTTGAGGTGTTCCCATAAATCCAGCTACGAATAAGTTTTGTGGTCTATCATATAAGTTAATTGGTGAATCAACTTGTTGAATAATACCATCTTTCATAACAACAATTCTTGTACCAAGTGTCATCGCTTCTATTTGGTCATGTGTAACATAAATTATAGTTGTTTGAAGTCTTTGGTGAAGTTTAGAAATTTCAACACGCATTTGAACTCTAAGCTTTGCATCAAGATTTGATAAAGGTTCATCCATAAGGAATACTTTTGGTTCACGAACAATTGCACGTCCCATAGCTACACGTTGTCTTTGTCCACCTGATAAAGCTTTTGGTTTACGATCTAACAAATGTTCTATATCAAGTATTCTAGCTGCTTCGTGTACTTTTTTATCTATTTCTGCTTTTGGTGTTTTTCTTAATTTAAGACCAAATGCCATATTATCGTATACTGACATGTGTGGATATAATGCATAATTTTGGAATACCATTGCGATATCTCTATCTTTAGGTTCCGCATCATTTACTAATTTATCCCCGATCCATAATTCGCCTTCAGTTATATCTTCGAGCCCCGCGATCATTCGAAGTGTTGTTGACTTACCACAGCCTGATGGTCCAACAAAGATTATAAATTCTTTATCTTCTATTTCTAGGTTAAAGTTTTTTACTGCTGTAACCCCACTTGTATAAGTCTTTCTAATGTTTTTTAATGATAAACTTGACATTACTTGAGTCCTCCTCAGTTTTTGTTATATTATTTACCCTACTTAACCGCGTCGATGACGCAATACCATATTGATACTATACACTAATCTATGCTTGTTTACCATTGGACTTTTAAACAAATAATTTTTTCACTTTTGTTCATTATGCTAAATAATTCCTTAAATTGTTAAATATCAATAAATACTTGTTACATTCTTACAAAAATATTATTTATATTCTATGAATCCTTCTCCAACTACTTCTCGAACATCTGCAACCATTACAAATGCTTTTGGGTCAACATCCCGTATAATATCCTTTAGAATAACAATTTGCTTTTTATGAACGGCACAAATTAACATTTGACTTTCTTTTTTTGTATACATCCCCTGAATTCCAACACCAGTAACTCCTCTATCCATAGTACTCATAATAGCTTCCGCTATTTTTTCATATTCACACGATATAATAAATGCTGCTTTAGCAAATTTTGTTCCTTCTAAGATTGCATCGGTTATTTTTGCGCTTATATATATTGCAATAATTGAATACAAAGCCTTTTCAGGGCCGAAAACGAAAGCACCTGTGATTACAATTAGAGCATCTATTGCAAATAAAATCTTAGCAATAGAGTAATATTTGAGGTAATTCTGAACAATAGCAGCAGCCAAATCAGATCCTCCGGTGGTACTTTCTACACCAAAGACCATTCCAAAAGCTAATCCAGATATTACTGCACCCAGTACTGTTGCAAGGAATAAATCTGTCGTAACTGGCGGAAAATCTTGTGATAAATATAATGCGAAGGTTAATACAACCGTTGCGTATAGACTCTTTGCAATAAAAGATTTACCTTTCACAATAACTGCAACAACAAATAAAGGGGCATTTAGTATCAGAGTAGTCATCCATATAGGAATCCCAACTGACAAATACCTCTCACTAATATGCTTAATAACAATCGCAAGACCAGAAACTCCACCGGTAACAAGACTAACTGGTTCATATGCCATATTAATCGCAAGTGCTGCCAAAATTGTTCCTATCGTGATCATAAAATATTCATATATATATCTGTTTTTCTTTAATATAGTCATTTTATTCCCCTCTCTTACCCTTCGTTATAAATACTTTTATAACAAATTTAGGTAATTCAAGGAATCTCTTAAATCTAGTTGGCTGCTTCACAAATCGATATAACCATTCGAGATTCAATTTAAGCATCCATTTTGGTGCTCTTCTCAAATTCCCTGCCATAATATCCAAAGTTCCACCTACCCCAATGCATACCTTCGCTTGAATGGTATTTTTATTTTCAAAAATCCACTTTTCTTGCTTTGGAGCTCCTAAAGCTACTAATAGTAAATCAGGTTTTGAATTATTGATTTGTTCAATGATTGCTGCTTCATCTTCTTTTTTAAAATAACCATTATGAGTTCCTGCCACTATTAAACCCGGGAACTTTTTCTTCATGTTCTCAGCTGCTTTATCAGCTGTTCCTGGTGCTGCACCAAATAAAAATACACTTCTACTATGCTTTGACATGTATTCAAGTAGGTTATAACTTAAATCGCAACCACCAACCTTTTCTTTAAGCGGTGTTTTAAGCATTTTAGCTGCCTTAATAATTCCTATTCCATCTGGTACAATCATATCTGCTTCCGTCATGATATCCATAAATTGTGTATCTTTTTGTGCAAGCATAACTATTTCAGGATTAGGAGTATATATGCATTTCGTTACATTTCCATCCATGAACTTTGAAATCTTATTAACGGCTTCTGACATAGTAATGTTATCAAATTTAACTCCAAGTATATTAATTTTTTTCTCCATTGTTACATCCTCTTCCATCGATTAGATTATATAAAAATTCATTATTTTTTAATGCATCTTCTTTAAGATGCTTTGCATCTTCAATTAGTCCTTTTGATAAATTCACTAAATTATTCTTAATATTCATTACTTCAGAAACCATAATCTCAATATCAAGTTCCATTATATTTTCAACATACGGCATATTAATTCTACTTAGAAAATGTTTTATTTTTTCATCATAAATAATTCCAAGCATTGGAGTCCCAGTCAAGCTAGCATATATTAGTGTATGTAATCTCATTGATATAACAAGATCCATTTTCCCTACTATGCCAATTTGCTCCGTAGAAGAATATCTTTGTTTAATAATAGAAATAGGATGATTAATATATTTTGTTATTTGCTCGCAAACGATTAAATCAGAAGGATACTGCATTGGTATTAAAACGATATTTGCTCCAAGCTTATCAATCAAACCATCACATAGTTGTCCAAACTTCTTCATTTCATCTTCTGTTTTCCATTTTCGAACAGATATCCCTACGTTAAAATCATTTAACCGTATTCCTTCTTGTTCAAATATTTTATCAATCACTTCATCATCTGAAGGATTAAGCGTTTCTCGTATCGTTATAAAGTCTACCTTATTTATTACTTTTTTAACCAAATACTTATTAAATTTCTTCGTTAATGGACCTACTCCATTTGCATATAGCATAACTTTCTTCTTAAATAATTTTGCAAGCATAATAATAAACACATAGTACCACAATGAGTGAGAGCTTGTTTTATCCTGTAGTAAATTCCCACCACCACTTATTAATATGTCGCATTTTTTTACTGCTTTTATTATTTTAATTAGGTTAAATGAATAAACGCTCTCTATCCCGTGATTAGACGAAGTTCTTTCAGGGTTCGATGAAAAGACCGTAAGCTCTAAATCGCATCGGTCTCTTCTGATTGATGATGTAATTGCCTTTAATATTGATTCATCTCCACTATTGTCGAATCCCAAATATCCTGATACTAATACTTTAATCATAATACCCTCTAAGTTTTACTTTCTTAAGTATTTTTATAGTTTTTGTATATTCTTATTAATATTTCAAATACGATTACATAAATCATTCCGACAATGATACCTATAATCATTCCTGATATTGTTCGAACTATTGATATATCCATAGCAGTACGTTGATGTTGAAATGTATTTAATATTGATGCCTGACCAATTGTAGCTACTATTAGTGCAACACTTGCTAATTTGTACTTAAATCTATTCGCAACATATAATCCTGCAAAAAGCGCAGGTATACCTATTAATATTTCTTTTATTCTCGGTCTAGCTGGCAGTGTATTTTCAAAGAAATTACGAAGCATAATTTCAACAGATGATACTTTTACATTCGTTTCATGTCCTGTTCTTGCAATATACACATAACCAACAATTGCTATAACCAATAAAGCAACAATATATTTTATTTTAAGATCTGCATCCAATATCTTTAAGAAACCATTTTTGAAACTAGTAAATCTATTCTTTATACTTGTTCCTTGATCTTCCACCATACTCATTAAAACAATTATTACTACAGCAAAGATAGGAATAATTTGACCAATCTTAACTCCTCTAAATAAATCAATTTCAACTATATATGAAGTCTTGGCCATTAATCCAAATAAGAATACTCCACCTAATATAGATATAAGTGTTGAAAGAATAACTTGAATAATTGATTGCCCAAAAATTTGCGTTAATTTAAGTTCACTCTTCTTACTATGTTTAATTACCTGTCTATTAAAAAGTGTAATTACAAGTATTGGGAAAGTTATTGCATAACCTAAAGTAACTATCGAGAGTGAAAGGTTTGGTGCAACAAATAGTGCCCCAGCAATACATATTGCCCCAGTAATCAATAGTGAAACATTAATCAACGGAGTGCATTCTATTAACAGATTCAATAGTAATAATAGTGCAACAAGAAGTCCAAGTGACATTAATACTTTCGACAAATCATGTTCCGCAATTCTATCTTCTAATTGCTGTATTGTATTTTTATATGCATTTTCATCCGTTACAAAAGCAGTCTCATCCAAAAATGGTCTAAAATAAATTGCTCTAATATTTCTTTCCGAAACAGCTCGATATAACATATTCGTGATTTCTTGAGAGCTATCATAATTTAGATATCTATATGACTTTTGAATAAAACCAGACATTGTTATTCCTCTTGCAAGTTGGTTTTCTTCAAGTAAAGTTATTAATCTGTTTAATCCTGGACTATCCAAGTTATTTCTCTGAACTGCAGTTTCAATTAGTACAACACTCATATTATTATCTTTTATATAGTCTGCAAAATCTACTAAATGATTGTTATTACCTATTACTTCTTTATCTGCTGCAATATACATAGTCGGATTAAGTTCATATTCTTCCACAATATCCTTATATACTTGGACTAGATCTCTTCCTTGTTGCATTGTAACTTTTAATCTTGGAATTATTTCTAATCCTACTTCTTTCGCGATATTTATTTTTACTGGATCAAATCCTATCCCTATTTCTGCAAGTTTACCCAAAGTTAATTGTTTAAAAGTATATACCATTCTCCCATCAGCATCAGAATTCGTTACAGAAGCTGAGCTTGTAGAATTTGCTTCACTACCATCAAGAATAACATAATAAATGTCATCAACTTTAAATTGATCAATTAAAAATTCACCATAATATTTCTCAAATGTATTTACAATTCTATTAAATATACTACTATCCCCTGTTTGAACAATGATATCATATATATCTAAATCAAGTGTTTTTATCCTATTAGAAGCTTCATTTCCATTTGTATACCTCAAAATGTCAAGCAAGTCTTTATACGTTTTTGCATCAATATCTGCTCCACTTTGTATTAAAGATACAATCGAATCTTCTACTATTGCGACAGAAGTAACACCATATGTCTTAAGTTCAGTAAGCCACCACTTAACATCCTTCTCTTCACTACCTTCTTGTGCACATGCATTATCAAGTTCTTCAAAGGCATTATAATCTACAACAATCTCAACCTTATCAGAAGCCTTTTCAACTTTAGTCCTATTAATGATTACTTTACCTAGGGCTATAACGCTAACTAACGACATTAAAACCATAAGCGCCTGAAATATTCTCTTCATCTATTGTTTCCTCCTTATTTTAGATGTAAAGCTTGATATATATGAGCATAAAATCTCTTCTTTTAAGATTAAGAGCGAAACACCATATACAACTATGCCAACTGCCATGCTTGTAAAAATAATAGCAGAATATTTAATACTTATATTTTGAATATCTATTCTGGATACTACCCCTTTTGTAACATAAACAGCACCGCCCATTAATGCTACTGCGATAAATGATTTTATAATTGTTGGTAATACTTTTCTTATAAAATCATTCTCTTCATTATGGAAGAATATTATTTGAACAATTGCCCCAATTAAGAAAGCTAGCGAAGTTGCTATTGGTATACCAATATAACCTATTTTTTCTAGTATAATAGTAAGAATAATATTTGATACTATAATAATTACTCCTGTTATTACAGGGGCTTTGGTATTAGATAATGCGTAGAACCCTTTGTTTAGCACGTCAATTATCCCATAAGCAACCATCGCTACAGAATAAACTGCTAATACTTGTGCTGCTCCACCTGCAGCAATTGAATCAAACTCTCCTCTTTCGAATACAAGTCTAATGACTGGTTCGGCTAAGATTGCAACTCCAACACCCATTGGTATTAAAACAAGACTTAATCCTCTAACAACTCCTGTTACTTGTGAATAAAAATCCTTGGTACCATCTCGTGTAAGTGCTTTGCTAAACTTAGGAAACATTACAGATGTAACGCCCAGTACAGTCGTTGTTACAAATGCAGCATATAATATATTTGCATAATAAACTTGCGTTACCTTACCATCTCCAAAACTAGCAGAGAACATATTATCAATAATTATGTTTATTTGATAAACAGCAGATACAAAAATAATTGGAACTATAATCTTTAAGAAATGCCTCAAATCAGAATCCTTAAAGTCCAAATAAAATTTGTATCTATAGTTATGTTTAATAGCCGATGGCATCTGAATGATCCATTGCAGAGCCCATAAATAAAAATAAGGCTTGGCATCATTATTGCAGTTATCTTTACCGTAAGTGCATATTTGGCACCCGTATACCCCTTCGCAAAAACATTTACCAATATAGGTGCCGCAATTATTCCAATGACAGTAATAATAGCACTTAATAGTAGCATTGTATTAATTACATTGTTTATTTTTTTATTTGCTTCCTCTTTTTCCCTATTAATTAAATTAACAATAGTAGGGATTAAAGATGCTCCAATACCTGCTGCTATGTTACTAAAAAATATTATCGTAATATTTAAGGCCGAAAAGTAAGCATCTGAATCTACTCCTGCTCCAAGAATTCCACCTATTTTTGCATCTCGAATAAAACCTATTGCTTTTGCAAAAAATGTAAGCCCAATTATTACAATAATCGTATTTACTGTACTTTGCTTCTTTTTCATATATTACTCCAATACTTTTTCTAATTTACCTTGTAGATTCCTTTGCATTATCAAATCAGATACTCTTAATTGCTTATATAATTGATTCACTTCACTACTGTCAACTTCTTTTATTATTTGACCGGATACCATATCATAATATTCACCTGTAGATTTTAGATACATATATTTCTCTGTAATTACAGTTCCTGCTCTTTTTACCACATAATTATCATCTGTACCTAATAAATCACGACCAAGCATAAATGGTAGTCGAATATCCATCAAGTTTGCAACCGTTGGTAATATATCGATTTGACCGGCAATGTTATCAACTTCCATATTTAAATCTGATCCACCTACATGTATTATGAGTGGCACTTTTTGCAATTTCTCCCACTCAAAATCATTATTTTGAACACCTACAAATTTTGTTAAGTTTGCTGATTCATCATCAAAAAGGCCTGAATGATCTCCATAGATGACCAATACTGTATTATCATAGATACCTATTTCTTTTAAATATTCTACTGTTGCTTCTAGTGCACTATCCACATAATGTGCAGCTCTTAAGTAATTTCCTGTCATTGTCCCTTCGAGGGCCCCTAATTTCAAATCAATATCAGAAAAAGCTGAATATGGATGATGTGAAGTAAGTGCAACATCAAATAAGTAAAATGGATTTCCATTACTACTTTCTACAACTTTATCGATTGATTGTTTGAAGAAAGATTTATCTCCTACTGACCAACCCCTAGGTTCATCAATAACAAAATCAGTCAGACTATAA
>JAQSXR010000009.1 GCA_029256575.1 Clostridiales bacterium
ATTACCAACATACATAAAGAATATTAAGAAGATAAGTGGTATTTCAGGATGTACACTTTTGGGTGATGGAAATATAAGTTTGATACTGGATGCAAATGAGTTAATAAATCAAAATTAATATAATCTTTTATAAAAATAAATGAATTGCGAAAAAGATGTATAGCGAAAGAAGGGAGTAGGTAACATGCTAGATGTAAATGGACAATCTGATATTTATGAACAAGAAGATACGCAGAAGGGTAAATTCTTAACCTTTATTTTAGGAAAAGAAGTTTATGGACTTGAGATTAAATACGTAACTGAGATTATAGGAATTCAAGAAATAACAGAAGTACCAGAACTACCAGAATACATAAGAGGAATTATTAATTTAAGAGGAAAAATAATTCCAGTAATGGATGTAAGGTTAAGATTTAAAAAGCCTAATAGAGAATATAATGATAGAACTTGCATAATTGTAGTTGAAGTAAAAGACGTATCAGTTGGGCTAATTGTCGATGCAGTGGCAGAGGTTATTGCAATACAAGAGCAAGATATCGTTCCACCTCCAGAATGGAATAAATTATTAAGTAATAAGTTTATTAAGGGGATAGGAAAAGTTGGAATTGAAGTTAAACTATTATTGGATTGTAGTAAATTATTAAGTGATGAAGAAGTTGAAATCATAGAAAATATATAATACACTAGGAGGAGCTACATATGAAAATGTTTAATAATCTAAAAATAAAGGTGAAACTTATTAGTTGTTTTATAGTTCTTGCAATTTTTACGGGTATCGTTGGATTAGTTGCTATAATAAATATGAATGAAATGAATGCTAGAAGTAAAGCAATGTACGATAATAATTTTATACCAACACAGGAAATCTCTAAAGTTCAAACAAGACTACAAGATTTACGTGCCATACATTTATTAGCACTCTATGAAAAAAATTCAAATACAGTTCAAATAAGGCTAGATGAAATAGAAAGATTGACAAAATTAAATAGTGAAAGTTTAGATGTTTACAAGTTAACGATGGAAGAAGGAGAAGAAACAGATTTATATAACAGTGTAATGACTAATATTGAAAATTACAGAAATATTCGTACTGAGAATATAGATTTGATAAAGGCTAAAAAATATGAAGAATCATTAGCTGGACTTAGTAAAGTTACAGAGGCTAGATTAATTATGGATGCTGATCTGCAAGAGTTGGTTGACTATAATACAAAAATCGCAGCAGAAGTAGTTGCTGCAAATGAAGCAAACTTTAGAAATCAAACTACTTTAATGATTATCATTATTGTTGCAGGTGCAGCATTTGCTATTATTCTTGGATTTATCATCGCATATATCATTAGCAAACCACTTAATATTTTAGTTGGTGTTTCCAATAAAATTGCGGATGGTGATTTAGATATAACGTTTGATATTAATTCGAAAGACGAGGTTGGTATATTAGCATCTTCTTTTGCAAGAATGTCAAATAATCTAAACGAAGTTATGAGTAATATAAGCAATGCATCAGAACAAGTTGCATCAGGAGCGAAGCAAGTTTCTGATTCTAGTTTGGAGCTATCACAAGGTGCAACAGAACAAGCGAGTTCAATTGAACAATTAACTGCTTCTATAGAAGAGATTTCGTCACAAACTGAGTTAAACTCAAGAAATGCAAATGAAGCTAATTCATTAGCAGAAACAGCCAAAGAAAATGCTGTTCAAGGAAATGACCAAATGAAAGAAATGTTAAGAGCAATGGAAGAAATAAATGAATCTTCTTCTAGCATCTCTAAGATAATTAAAGTTATAGATGAAATTGCTTTCCAAACGAATATCCTTGCATTAAACGCAGCAGTAGAAGCTGCACGCGCAGGTCAACATGGAAAAGGGTTTGCAGTAGTTGCAGAAGAAGTTAGAAATTTAGCTGCACGATCAGCAAATGCAGCCAAAGAAACAACCGATATGATCGAAAGTTCAATTAAGAAAGTTGATGGCGGTACAAAAATAGCAACAGAAACAGCAAAAGCACTTAATAAGATTGTGAATGACATAGATAAAGTAGCAAATATTGTAGGTGATATAGCAACTGCCTCAAGTGAACAAACATCTGGTATAGCTCAAATAAACCAAGGTATCATGCAAGTATCAGAAGTGGTTCAGACTAATTCAGCTACGTCCGAAGAGAGTGCAGCTGCAAGTGAAGAATTATCAAGCCAAGCAGAACTATTAAGAGAACAAGTAGCAAAGTTTAATTTAAGGAAGAATAATAACTTTACGAATAGAGGAATGGAAGAACTAAGTCCTGAAGTGTTGAGAATGTTAGAAAATATGTCTAGTAATAAAAAAACCTATAATCATACATTAGCAAAGCAGACAACGAAAGAATCTGCTACTTCAAATAAATCAAAAATAATTGCCTTAAGTGATAAAGAGTTTGGAAAGTATTAATTTAAAAATGGAGGGAGTTGTAATGACTCTCTCCAAGTTCATGGGGAGAAATCAATGATTACAATTACAAACAAGGAATTTAAACAACTAGCTGAATACATAGAAAATAATTATGGAATTCATTTAAAAGAGGAAAAAAAAGCGCTTGTATCGGGAAGATTAAACAATGTACTTATTGAAAGAAATTGTAATAACTTTTCTGAATACATGAATCTTTTAATAATGGATCGTACAGGGAAGTTTGCGACGGAGCTGATAGACAAAATTAGTACAAACCATACCTTTTTTATGAGAGAAACGGCACATTTTAATTACTTTAAGGACAAATCCCTTCCCTATTTAGAAAGCAAGGTTAAGGACAAAGACTTAAGAATATGGAGTGCTGGGTGTTCATCTGGCGAGGAACCAGCTACTCTTGCAATGATAGTTAACGATTATTTTGGAAGTGAAAAAAATAATTGGGATACGAAAATACTAGCAACTGATATATCCGATAGTATCCTAGAAAAAGCGAAAAAAGGACAGTACTCAAATGAACAATTATCATCACTTCCAACAAATTGGAGAATGAATTATTTTAATCGAATCAATAAAGAAAACAGCATGATTAATGATAAGATTAAAGCAGATATTATTTATAGGAAATTTAATCTAATGGACGATAAATTTCCATTTAGAAAAAAGTTTCACATTATATTTTGTAGAAATGTCATGATATACTTCGATAATAATACGAAAACAGATTTGGTTAATAAATTCTACGAGGTTATGGAACCTGGAGGTTACCTTTTTATAGGTCATTCAGAATCTTTAAATAGAGAGAATACAAAATTTAAATATGTTTTACCTGCAGTTTATAGAAAGGATTAGATAACTATGCCTCTTCAAAAAATAATTAAGGTACTAGTAGTTGATGATAGTATGTTTTTTAGAGAAGTAATTGCTAGAGGATTATCTTCTGTACCTAACATTGAGGTAGTGGCAACAGCAGTAGATCCGTTTGATGCTAGAGATAAGATATTAGAATATAAACCAGATGTTATGACTTGTGACGTTGAGATGCCAAGAATGAATGGAATTGAATTTTTAAAACGATTACTACCTCAGTACCCAATTCCAGTAATTGTTGTTAGTTCGGTTAGTGACTCTGTTTTTGAAGCCATGAAAGCAGGTGCAGTTGATTTTGTTACAAAACCCAATCTTAATTCAGCAGTAACTATAGAAAAGTTTCTTTATGAACTCATTGATAAAGTCAAAATTGCATCAATAGCTCATTTGAGAACAATAAGGGAAGATATGATACAACATAAGATAAATGATAATATTAAAACAGATTCAGATAAAATAATTGCCTTAATTGTAAAGAAGCAAAGACTGGTGACTATGTTGAATCGGGAAAGGTATTAATTGCTCCTGGTGATCAACATATGAGAATTAAAAAAATTGGTGATAAATATAAAGTAGAAGTATTTAAAGATGAAAAAGTCAATGGTCACTGCCCTTCTGTAGATGTAATGTTTGAATCTGTAGCAAAAGAGGCGGGGAACAAGGCTATTGGTATAATTCTAACAGGGATGGGATATGACGGGGCAAAAGGACTTCTTGCAATGAGAAGAAAGGGTGCTAGAACAATTGGTCAAGATGAAAATTCATCTATAGTATATGGAATGCCAAAGGTAGCATTTAATATAGGTGCTGTAGAGAAACAGTCTGCTTTAGAGAATATTTATCAACTTTTATTTTCTATGCTTAAAGAATAATTAATTCAATAGTTCATTTTTTATAAATACACGGAGGTGTTTACATTGCTAGAAAATAAGTTACTTAAGAGTAATAATAATTTTTGGGATATAACCTTAGAAAGTATTGGAGACGGAGTAGTTGTAACTGATAATAGTGGAAATATTATTTTCTTTAATACAGCCGCGGAAGAAATCTCAGGATGGAGTAAAGAGGATGTATTAAATAAAAAAATCTGTAATATTTTTGTAATTACTGATTCAAAAACTAATACTATAAAAGAATGCCCACTTGACAAAGCCTTACTAACAGGTTCCAAAATTGGATTAGATGAGAATTCGATGTTAATTACGAAGAAAAATGAATTTAAGTATATTTCAGCAAGTATCTCACCAATAAAGGATGAAATAGATAATGTCTTAGGAATTGTAATGGTTTTTCGCGACATTACAAGAATAAGGAGTATGGAATTAAGTGTTTTAGAAGAACAAAAGAATTTTATAAATATATATGATTCTGCTCCAGTAGGGATTATAGTGCTAGATGATGCTACATTAATTTCACAAGTAAATGAAGCTGCATTAGATTTTTTTGATAGTAATAAGGATCGTTGTATAGGGAAAAAATTTGGAGATGCTTTTTGCTGCAGAGAAAGTATTAAAGATGAGCAAGGGTGTAAATATAGTGAACAGTGTAAGAAATGCGAAATTAGAAAAGCTATTACTTTGGCAATTGATTCAGAGGTAATAACAACAAATATTGAATTTAATAAGTTTTTCTTTATAGATAATATGGAAGTAGAGTTCTGGTTTAAAGCAAGTATAACACCAATGGTTAAGAATGGTAAAAAAAATGCTGTTCTTGTTATAATGGATATAACTGATAGAAAGAATATAGAAAATAAAATAATTAGTTCAAGAGATTATTATTTGAGCATGTTTGAAAGTTTTCCAGCAATGGTTTGGAAGACTGATTTAATTGGAGAAAATGAGTATATAAATAAGAACTACTGTGATTTTACAGGGAAAACAAAACAAGAAATGTGTGGATTAAATTGGATAAATATTCTACATAAGGATGATGAAGATAGATGTAGGGAATTATACTCGAAAGCTTTTGCAAAGAAGAAACCTTGCTGTATGGAATATAGAATGATAAACAGATTTGGGAAATACAGGTGGATTCAAAGTATTAGTAGGGCTGTTTATAATATAGATGGAAAGTTCGATGGGTATATTGGAATCGGTTTAGATATTACAGATAGAAAAATTGCTGAAGCGGGAATGAAAAGATATCAAATACTCACTGAAAAAGCAAGAGATATAATTTTATTTATGGATATAGACGGTAATGTTATTGATGTAAACGAATCTGCGCTCGAATCTTATGGGTATTCACGTAAGGAATTTCTTAAATTAAATATTAATGATCTGAGAGCAGAGGAAGGATTTTCATTAGAAGAGCTGTTAAAAGGGGATAATGAAAGGCATCTTTATGAAATCATGCACCAGCGAAAAGATGGATTGGTATTTCCAATAGAAACCAGTTCACAAGGAGTCGAAATAGAGGGTAAGAGAGTTATCGTAAGTATTATCAGAGACATTACTGAAAGAAGAAAAGATGAAAGAATATTAAATGAGGCAAAAGAAGCAGCTGAGATAGCTAATAAAGCAAAAAGTGAGTTCTTAGCGAATATGAGTCATGAAATAAGAACTCCTTTAAATGGAATTGTAGGAATGATCGATTTAACACTTTTAAGTGACTTGAATCAAGAGCAAAAAGATAATTTGGTAATTGCAAAGTCTTGTGCAAATCAGTTACTAAAAATCATTAATGATATATTAGATTTCTCAAAATTGGAAGCTGGGAAATTAATAGTAGAAAAAATCAACTTTGATATTATTACATTAATTGAGGATGTTATTAAGATTCATTCTCCTCAGGCAATTAGTAAAAGTTTGGAGTTAAATTATGCATTTTCCTCGACGATACCACGGTTCCTAATTGGCGATCCTGCTAGACTTTTACAGATAATTAATAATTTACTTAGCAACGCCATTAAGTTTACAAATAGTGGAGAAGTTTGGATTAAAGCTAAAAAAATCAGTCAGGATAACGATTCATCTATTGTACTGCAGTTTTCAATTGAAGATACTGGAATTGGAATTTCAGCTGTTAATTTAGAAAAGTTATTTAAGAGCTTTATTCAAGTTGATGGGTCTTTTACTAAAAAGTATGGGGGTACCGGATTAGGGCTTGTAATATCAAAACAACTTTCAGAAATGATGGGTGGTAACCTTTGGGTAGAAAGTGAAGAGGGCATAGGCAGCAAGTTCTGTTTCACCCTTAGATTTGAGTTAGGAAATAAAATAGAAAATCAGCCGATGCAATTTACTCAAGTTGATAAGATAAATAGTCCTTGCAATATCTTACTAGCGGAAGATGATAAAGTAAATCAAATGGTCATTTCTCGTATTCTAAAGAATCGAGGGTATTCTGTCGATACTGCTGATAATGGGATAAAAGCAGTAGAAATGTTCGAGAAAAAGGTATACAATGTGATTTTGATGGATATTCAAATGTCTGAAATGGATGGGATAGAAGCGACAAGCCAAATTAGGAAAAAGGAAACAGGAAAGAGGATACCTATTATTGCCATTACTGCTTATGCACTTAAAGGAGATAGAGAAAAATTCTTGTCTCAGGGTATGGACGAATATGTTTCTAAACCAATAAAAATAGATGAATTATTTGGAGCGATTGATAATTGTCTATTAGCAAATAAAAGTCATGAAGATTTATCAGGGGTTGAAATATGTTTCGATGCAAAAGGAGAAGTTGCATTTAAGTCAAGGGAAATAAGTAATCTTGACAACAATCAAATATTTCTAACTGAAAATTTATTAAGTTTAATTGAATCATTAAATGAGGTTGTAGAGAGAAAAGAGATTGCTTCGATAGAAATGTTAGCTCATAAAATAAAAAATGTATCCAATGAAATAGGGATAGAAGATTTAAAAACTATGGCATTTAAAATTGAGTTAGCAACTAGACGGGGAAATTTTGACGAGGCATTTGAAAACGCTCACAAGGCAATAGAAATTTATGATATATTTAAAAAGTCAGAATTATAGGAGAAAAAACATGAGAATATTAATAGCAGAAGATGACATGACAAGTAGAAGATTTTTATCAAAGTTCTTAACTAAATATGGAGAATGTGATGTTGTTGTGGATGGAATGGAGGCATTAGATGCATATCTAATCGCGGTTAAAGAAAATAACCCATATGATTTAGTATGTTTGGACATTATGATGCCAAAAGTGGACGGAGTAAAGGTGTTAAAAGCTATAAGAGATTTTGAAAAACAAAGAGGATTAGCGCAAGAGGAAAGAGCAAAGATAATGATGATAACTGCTTTAGCGGATACAGAATATGTTCATAAAGCATTTGAGTATGGTTGTGAGGCCTATGCTGCTAAGCCAATAGATACGGAAAAACTGGTGGAAGTAATGTATACTTTAGGTGTAATAAAAAATAATTCGTAGTACGAGGAGAATAATAGTGAAAATATCATCAAAAGGAAGATATGCCCTTGAAGCTATGCTGTTTATGGCATCGCACAAAACAGATGATTATATAAATATTAACCAAATAGTTGATACGACTAAGATACCGGTAAGATACTTAGAACAAATATTTTACACACTTAGAAAAGCTGGACTAATTAAAACTTTACGAGGTTCAAAAGGTGGCTACCGTATAGCGGAACCTATTCATCTTATTACAGTTGGGCGCATTATAAGAGCAGTTGAAGGTGAGCTTGCACCTGTACCTTGTGTTATTGATTTAAATAAATGTAGTAGTGAAAAGATTGATAAGTGTATTACGAGAAATTTATGGGTAAATCTAACAGATGTAGTAGATAGTGTAATTGATACGATATACCTTAATGATCTAGTAGAAGCATATAAACATTAGAAATTATAGATATATATCATCAAATATATGATGTTATATTAGATAATTTAATCTACAGGAGGTTGTTAACAATAACTGGTTGTCAACAATTGACAGTTATAGGGGACTATGTTAAACTCAACAATATAATTTATGCAAAAGGAGATGTTGTCTTGAATCCATTTCATTGGTATTTCACATTTTTAGGTATTTTCGCAATAATTGGTTGGATATTTAGTATAGTATGGTATATATTTAATTCATTAGGTTTAATGATGATTGGACAAAAACTAAATTATACTAATTATTGGTTAGCTTGGATTCCAGGGGCTAGAGGATATATGCTTGGAGAACTTGCACAACCTAACTTAGCTCGAAATAGTACGCAATCAAATTTTATTAATGATAATTTACCAGTATTACTAGCTGTTTTGGAAGTAGCGAATCTAGGCTTTGGATACATACCGTTTATTGAGAACTTTTCATGGATCGTATGGGTATGTTTTACTATATTAAGAGTAATTGCGGCAAGTGTTATCTTTCGATACTTTGTACCAGAATCTTCAGTTATAGGTTTTATTATTTTATATGTGGTAATACCACCAGTAGCCCTTATGGTTATAGGAAATAGACAAGTAATATCAGGCAAAAATAATTATTATAACGGATATCAAAATCAGAACAATCAAAATTATAATAATCAATATCAAAATCAACAAAATTATCAAAATCAACAAAATTATCAAAATCAACAAAATTATCAAAACCAACAAAATTATCAAAATCAACAAAATTATCAAAACCAACAAAATTATCAAAATCAAAATTATCAAAACCAACAAAATTACAACTATGTTCCGAATCCTAATCCATACCCAAATAATAATTCAGGACAGCAAACAAATACGAAACAAGATGATAATATCTATCCAAAACAACGATAGTAAGTTAATTGAATTTTAAAATGATAATATCTATCCAAAACAAAGATAGTAAGTTATATGAATTTAAAATGATTATTTAGGAATGGAGGAGTAAAATGGAAAAGGTTAAATATAAAAAAATATATTTAGTTATTAACATTCCTATTATACTAATGTTTTTGATTTTACTTTTTACACCTTTATTCTTAATTGATAAAGTTCAAATTTACTATGCTGGTATATTTACTAGATTAACAATTGGGTTTTGGTGTATTTTTAATGGTATATGGAATGGGTGGACGAATTTTTATTCTATTTTTAAAATCAATCCCAAAAACAAGATCCACAAATGGTCGTGGTATGTTATTCTAGTGATGGGAATAGGATTTCTAGTTACAGCTTGTATGGGTTATGGATATAATGGTGTTGAAAATCCAAATAGAACATAAGTATTGCTTTTTGAATTAGTATAATTAAGTATAAAAATTTAGTTGAATTATATAGTAAAATATTGTATAGTAATAAAAATACATATTTAGGCTGCAACCAAAGGCAGCCTATTACATTAATTTAATCTTTACTAAAACGATAGGAATTATAGGGAAGGGTGGAGGTTTTCTGAAAATTTCAACAAGAGGTAGATATGGAATTCGATCTTTGGTTGATTTAGCTTTATTAGGTGAAAATAAGCAAGATACCTTAAGTAATATTGCAAATAGACAAGATGTATCTATTAATTATTTGGAACAAACCTTTTCAATGCTAAAAAAGGCTGGATTAATTTACAGTATAAAGGGAGCGCAAGGCGGTTATAAACTATCGCAAAAACCGAGTGACATAACGATTAAAAAAGTATTAAAAGTTCTTGAAGGAGATTTGTCAATAATTGAACAAAATCCAGACAAAGAGATGACTAGTTTAGAAAAATGCATAAAGCATGAAGTATGGGATAAGATAGATGAAAAGGTTAATATACTATTATCTAGTATAACCATCAAAGATCTAGTAAATGAAAATATAGCTAAATTAACGGAATAAATATAAACTTAATAAAATTAAGTAAAAAGATATAAATTTAAAATTGTAAAAAATAAAAATTAGTAAAAAAAATTTACTACATCAACTATGATATAAAAGAATAACTTACACAATAGACAACTAGAAGGAGAAATTTATATGAAGAAAGAGTTTAAATTTGAAACGTTACAATTGCATGCAGGTCAAAACGTTGACCCAACAACTAAGTCAAGAGCAGTACCAATCTATCAAACAACATCATATGTATTTGATGATACACAAAATGCAGAAGATTTATTTGCGTTAAAGGCAAGTGGTAATATATATACTAGAATTATGAATCCAACTACCGATGTTTTCGAACAAAGAATAGCGGCGCTCGAAGGTGGAGTTGCAGCGTTAGGGGTTGCGTCTGGCTCAGCAGCGATAACACTTTCGATTTTTAATGTTGCTGGAGCTGGAGATGAGATCGTTGCAGCATCAACATTATATGGCGGTACTTATAATCTGTTTCAATCGACACTTCCAAGACTTGGCATAAATACAACATTTGTTGATCCAGATGAACCTGAAAATTTTCGAAAAGCAATCACAGAAAAAACAAAAGCAATATATATTGAATCAATCGGAAATCCTGGAATTAATTTAATCGATATAGAAGCAGTAGCAAATATTGCTCATGATAATAATATTCCACTAATTGTTGATAATACCTTCGCTACACCTTATTTATTACGTCCAATTGAACATGGTGCTGATATTGTAATTCATTCAGCTACAAAATTTATAGGTGGACATGGTACTTCAATTGGTGGTGTAATCGTTGATGGTGGTAATTTTGATTGGGAAAAGAGTGGTAAATTCCCTGTTTTTACTACACCAGATGCAAGCTACCACGGAATTCGATATGCTCAAGATTTAGGAAAGTTAGCCTTCATATTAAAGGCAAGAGTTCAATTATTAAGAGACACTGGTGCATGTCTTAGCCCATTCAACTCATTTTTATTAATTCAAGGATTAGAGACACTTTCATTAAGAGTTGAAAGACATGTTGAGAATACAAAGAAAATAGTAGACTTTTTACTTTCCAATGAACACGTTGCTTGGGTTAATTATCCAACTAATGAAGGAAACAAATATAGAGAATTAGCAAGTAAATACTTTGCAAAAGGTGTTGGATCAATATTTACTTTTGGAATTAAGGGTGGAGCAGAAGCGGCTAAGAAATTTATTGACGGTTTAGAAATATTCTCCCAACTAGCAAATGTTGCGGATGCTAAATCCTTAGTAATTCATCCAGCTTCAACTACTCATTCACAACTAGATGTTGAAGCTCAGACATCAGCAGGGGTAACCGCTGATATGATAAGATTATCAATAGGTTTAGAAAATATTGAAGATTTGTTAGATGATATAAGTAATGCACTAGAAAACGCAGTTAAATAAATAAAAATCATATTATTAACGGTATAGAATTCAATGAAATGAGTTTTATACCGTTCTTTATTTTGGATCAAGTGGGAGTAATTCCCTATTACTATTATTAATGATTATATAAGCCAACTTTGTTTGCCTAGAGTATAATTTAATGGTATAATAATTGACGGCAAACAGACCACAAATTATGGTTAGGAGTGACCTTATGGAAAAAAATTATGATGTAATTATTATTGGGGCAGGACCTTCAGGTATTTTTTGTGCCTATGAATTAATGAAAGAAAGAAAAGATTTAAAAGTGTTAATTATAGAAAAAGGTAGAAGAATTGAAGATAGAATGTGTCCAAAGAGAACCACAAAGAGATGTGTTGGATGTCAACCTTGTTCAATAACAACTGGTTTTGCAGGAGCAGGTGCATTTTCAGATGGTAAATTATCATTATCTCCAGACGTTGGTGGCAATCTTCCAGAGATTCTAGGTTATGATAAAACAATTGAGTTATTAAAAGAATCCGACAATGTATATTTGAAATTTGGTGCTGATACAAAGGTTTATGGATTGGATGCTGAGAAAGAAATCCAAGAAATAAGAAGAAAAGCAATCGTAGCTAAATTAAAACTAATTGAATGCCCTATTAGACATCTTGGAACTGAAGAGGGTTATAAAATATATGCTAGACTTCAAAACCATTTATTAGAGAATGGTACTGAAATGAAGTTTAAAACCATGATTAAGAATATCATTATTGAAGATAACTGTGTTAAAGGTGTAGTTACAGAGAATGATGATATTTACTATGCAAATGAAGTAGTTTCTGCTGTTGGTAGAGAAGGTTCTGAATGGTTTAGTAATATCTGTGATGAACACAACATTGAAACATTAGTAGGTACAGTTGATATTGGCGTAAGAGTTGAAGTACGCGATGAAATAATGCAAGAATTAAATAAAACTTTGTATGAAGCAAAATTGGTTTATTACACACCAACTTTTGATGATAAAGTTAGAGTATTCTGTACAAATCCTTCAGGTGAAGTTGCAACAGAGTATTATGAAGATGGACTTGCAGTAGTTAATGGACATGCATATAAAGCAAAAGACTATAAAACAAATAACACTAATTTTGCTTTACTTGTTTCAAAAAACTTTACAAAACCATTTAAGACACCAATCCAATATGGTAAGCATATTGCACAGCTAAGTAACATGCTTTGTGATGGTAAGATTCTAGTGCAGACTTTTGGAGATTTACAAAGAGGCAGAAGAACAACAGATGAAAGATTAAGTAGAAACAATATAGTTCCAACATTAAAAGATGCAGTACCAGGCGATTTATCACTTGTATTTCCACATAGAATACTTGTTGATATCGAAGAAATGCTTTTTGCTCTCGATAAAGTAACACCAGGTATAGCAAGTGATGAAACTTTATTATATGGGGTAGAGGTTAAATTCTATTCAAATAAAGTAGTTGTTGATACAAATTTTGAAACGAATGTAAAAGGACTTAGAGCAATCGGAGATGGTGCAGGGGTTACACGTGGACTACAACAGGCATCTGCAAATGGTATCAGTGTTGCAAGAAGCATATTGGAAAGAATCTAAAGTATGAGTATAGATAAAAAGAAGATAATGGCAACCCTGCTGTTGCTATTCATTACTGTTATTTGGGGATCAGGGTTTGCTGTTTCCCAAATGGCATTAGATGCAAATATAAGTGCAGGTCTTATAGTTGCAATTCGGTTTTCAATTGCAGCAATTATTATGTTTGTATTATTTTATAAGAATATTTTAAAATCAACAAAACTTGAATGGAAAAATGGATTATTTGCGGGGACAGTATTATTCCTATCCTTCTTAACGCAGACGATTGGACTTAAGTATACTACACCAAGCAACAATGCAATGATAACTTCACTAAACGTACTATTTGTACCTTTTTTTGCATGGATTATTATGAAGCATAAACCTGACAAAAAAATATTTCTATTGTTATTTCTTTCGTTAGTTGGAGTATTTTTTCTTACATACTCTTTTGAAAATGGAATTACATTTAATATAGGTGATTTATTAACATTAGTATGTGCTATATTTTATGCGGTACATGTAGCTTTTCTAGGAGTTGCAACAAAGGGGTGTAGCGCTAAAAATCTTACGTTTATTCAAATGTTTATTGTTTCAATTTTGTCAATCATTTATGTTTTATGCTTTGACTTTAATTCAATTTTAGAGGCTAATTATTCGATTGGATTAATTCCAGTAATATATTTAGGTATTTTCTCAACATGCTTAGCATTTTTTATTCAAACCTATGCTCAGAAATTCTTACATCCATCTAGAACCGCATTAATATTAACCTGTGAGGGTGTATTCGGAACACTTTTTTCGGTATTATTAGGTTTTGAATTTATAACCGCTGGTATGATTGTTGGTGGATCATTGGTATTTACATCAGTGCTATTATCGGTAAATGAATAAAGTATAAGAAATGTAATAAGATTAAGAGATTAAATATGAGTAATAAAATTATGTAGAATAAAATTATGTAAAATATTATAAAATTATATAGTTGAAAAGAGAGTAACTTCTTATTAAGAGGTTACTCTTTTTTACGTTCAATCAACTATTCCCAGATATATCGATAAGCTACTTTCCAAGTATCATCCTCTTTTATAATTTGATATAGGACTTTATCTTCATAAATTTCGCCTTCACCATTATTCTTTATGCTTGCTTGTGTATAAGAATAATTTATTACTGCCACGGCTTTATCAAATTCTTCGTTAAAATAGAGTTTCATTTCGTCAATTTTAGAATTAGTGTTAATTACTTCATATTCTGTCATAACAGTTGAGAAATTTTCAAAATCAATTTCGTTATAATATTCTGGAATACTTAAATCCATTATGTTTTGTTTTCTTGATTCAAGTTCTGAATAAGTATAATTATTATTCACTTCTATCCATTCAGTTATAAAATCCTCAAGATTCTTACATTCTGAGCTACTTCTTGAAACATAACCAATAATTTTAGACACAAATGCATCGTCTGGTCCTTTGCCTTTACCATCAAACTCTACTATTTCCCAATTTTTCTCGAGAAATTCTTTCGCTTTTTCAGGATCTTTTGGTAATGAACTTGCTGATTTAGTAATATTAACCTTGCATGATGTTAGGAACAATGCAACAAGAGTAAAAAGAATAATTTTGTTTATTTTTTTCATATAACCCCTCCAGGTAATTCTATATAATTTATTTTTATTATAAAAGTGTACATTTTTTATCCATTTTATTCAAGCCTTTTTATTTTAAAATGACAATTTGAATGATAATCTAGGAATAGTAGGATAAAACTCATTGTTTCGACAAT
This sequence comes from Clostridiales bacterium, assembly GCA_029256575.1. Taxonomy (GTDB): domain Bacteria; phylum Bacillota; class Clostridia; order Lachnospirales; family JAQSXR01; genus JAQSXR01. Next base: position 14,876 of record JAQSXR010000009.1, read on the forward strand.
TGTCTACATATTTTGCATTAATATATAAAATATACACTTATAAATCGAACAACACCTAAATATTCAAGCAAATTTATTGACAAAACTATTGAAAATTGGTAAGATAAACCAGATGTAATATTAATACATAAGGGTCTAAAAATATAGGTTAAATTGCAACCTATTATTTCAATATATTATAAAATAGCTAGTTGGCATACTAACGATTAAGGCATTTGACTATTATCAGGTCAAGTGCCTTTTGAAATATATCCTACATACATAAAGAATAGAGGTGGCAAAATGATAGTAACATTAATAAAAAAAGATAAAATATTTAGCATGACTTTGCCCGTAAAAGTAAATGGACAATATTGGGTTGCTGACTTAGATGATAGAGGAAAAGAACGAAAATTAATAAGTGTAGAAGCTATAAATGGAGAGTGGGTAATTAGGAGTAATAAATTTGCTAAGATAATTGATTCCGGCAATGAGGTAATAAAGTCGACTATATTAAAGCCTTTGAGTTTTTACAATCTTGGAATTAAAGGAGAAAATGATAAAGTCCTTTTGTTTTCAGAACCAATTACAGAAAGTAGGCAAAAATATAAAAAGTTGATTGTTTGTGAAGGATGTGAGTTGTCAATCGGGAGAGCGAATGAAAATAGCATATGTTTTAGCAATAAGTTCGTTTCAGGTAATCATGCTAAGCTAATCAATTTTAATAATTGTTGGACAATAACTGATACAAATAGTACCAATGGTACATTTGTAAATGGATACCGTGTAAGTACAAAAAAGGTGTTACCAGGTGATGTAATATATATTATGGGATTTAAAATTATTATTGGTGGTAGTTTTATTGCAATTAATAATCCAGATGAAAGGGTAGTGTATGATGAAAAACTACTTTATAAATTTGTTAAACAGCAAGTTGAGCTCATTGATGAAGAAGAAGATGATCATATTTATCAAAGTAACACCGAATTTTTTTATAGATCACCACGTTTTAAGAGAGATGTTCAAACAGCAGAGATAAAAATTGATGCTCCGCCTGCTATACAGAAATTAGATCAAATACCGTTAGCTCTCTTATTAGGACCATCCATTACCATGGGAATAATGGCATTATCTACAGGTGTTTTGACATTAACAAATGTTATGAACGGTGGTGGAAATATGAGAAGTGCACTACCATCATTAATGATGTCTGTAAGTATGCTTCTTGGTACAGTGTTGTGGCCAATCTTAACAAAAAGCTTTGAAAAGAAAATGCGTATAAAGAATGAGAAAAAAAGGCAAGAAAAATATAGTGCATATTTAGAAAGTGTTAGAGATGATATTGTAAAAGAATGTAAATTGCAAAGCGAAATATTAAATGAAAATAACGTTCCATTGGAAGAATGTACAGCAAGAATAAAAAGTCAAAAAAGAAATCTTTGGGAAAGAGTGTGCGGACAAAATGACTTTTTAAATCTAAGGCTTGGTATTGGAAATTTACCTCTAGATGCAGAAATTAAATATCCAGAAAAACGATTCTCTATGGATGATGATAATTTACAAGATGCGTTATATTCACTAGCAGATGAACCCAAACATTTAGTACAAGTGCCAGTAACGTATTCACTTACTGAAGAGTACGTGAGTGGACTAATCGGTGAAAGAGGATTAACACTTGATTTCGTCAAAGGATTAATTTTGCAATTAGTTTCACTACATAGTTATGATGAAGTAAAGTTAGTTTTTCTTATTGATAAAATTGAGGTTACAAAATGGGAATATATTAAATGGTTACCACATAGTTGGGATGATACAAAGTCAATACGATTCTTGGCAACCGATATGAATGAAGTTAAGGAGTTATCCGCATATATTGATCGAGAAATAATTAATAGAGAAGCGTTAAGTGACAAAGAATATAAAGACTTTGCTCCATATTATGTTGTAATAGCAGCAAGTAAAGCATTGGCAGACAAAGCAGAAATGATTGTACATTTACTAAAACAAAAGAAAAATAAAGGATTTAGTTTAATAACGTTATTTGACGAATTAAAAAATTTACCCAAAGAGTGTTCTATGGTTATTGAATTAGATGAAAAACTATCTAAGATTTATGACAAGGATGATATTTCTGGGAAGAGAATAGATTTTATCGCAGATATAGATAGTTGCGAAAATGCACTATCATTATCAACTGCATTAGCAAATATTCAATTAGACTTATCAAGTCAACGTTATTCTTTACCCAATATGTTAACTTTTCTTGAAATGTTTGGGGTAGGAAAGATTGAACATCTAAATCCGCTAATGAGATGGAAGGAAAATAATCCTACCATAACCCTACAAGCACCTATTGGCGTTGATACAATGGGTGGAGTCTTTAGTCTAGACTTACATGAAAAATTCCATGGCCCACATGGGCTTGTTGCGGGTATGACAGGGTCAGGTAAAAGTGAATTTATTATAACATATATTTTGTCGTTAGCGGTTAATTACCATCCAGATGAGGTTGCATTTATTTTAATTGATTATAAAGGTGGAGGATTGACAGGGGCGTTTGAAGATGAAGACAAAGGAATTAAATTACCCCATTTGGCAGGAACTATTACAAACTTAGATGGGGCTGCAGTAAAGAGGTCGCTCATATCGATTCAAAGTGAATTGCGTAGAAGGCAAGCTGTTTTTAATGAGGCAAGAAAGATTTCGAATGAAGGAACAATGGATATATATAAGTATCAAAAATTATATCGCGATAAAGTCGTAAGTGAAGCTGTACCACATCTATTTATAATCTCAGATGAATTTGCAGAACTAAAATCACAGCAACCTGAGTTTATGGAACAGTTAATTAGTGCAGCTCGTATTGGGCGGAGCTTGGGTGTTCATTTGATACTTGCTACACAAAAACCATCCGGAGTTGTGGATGATCAGATATGGAGTAATAGTCGTTTTAGAGTTTGCTTAAAGGTACAGGAGAAAGCAGATAGTATGGATATGATTAAACGTCCTGATGCAGCTGAATTATCCGCCACAGGTCGCTTCTATTTACAAGTTGGATTTAATGAACTTTTCGATTTAGGACAGTCAGCATGGTGTGGAGCACCCTACAACCCATCGGATAAAGTTGAGAAGAAGTTAGATGATAGTATTCGAATAGTTGATAATTTGGGTAGGACGATCAAGGAAGTAAAGCCTGCAAAGAAGAAAAGTATGTCAGCTTCAAATGTAAAACAAATCGTTGCAATCGTAAAATATTTATCAGATTTAGCAGTCGAAGAAAATATTAAAGTGCGACCGCTATGGCTTCCTGCAATTCCTGCACTCATATATGTTGATGCATTAAAATATAAATATAATTATAAATCGAATAGAACATACTTAAATCCTATTATTGGCGAATATGATGATCCTTTCAATCAAAGCCAGAAACTCTTAACATTACCATTATCTGACGATGGTAACACAATCATCTACGGTGCAACAGGGAATGGGAAGGCTACAATACTTAATGCAATAATATATTCATTAATTCGTGAGCATAGAGCTGATGAGTTGAATTTATACTTACTAGATTTTGGGGCAGAAACATTGAGGGCATTTTCAAAAGCACCACATGTTGGAGAAGTTTTGTTTACAAACGATATTGAAAAGATAATAAATATGTTTAAAATGCTTCAAAAAGAAATTGATAAAAGAAAAAAATTGTTTTCTGATTATGGTGGTGACTACAAAACATATTGTAAATCCGCAGAAAAGATAGTACCCAATATCGTTGTAATTATAAATAATTACTCTGCTTTTGCAGAATTATTTGAGTGTCTTGAAAATGACCTGGCACAGTTAACTCGTGAAGGATTGAAATATGGAATAATATTTATTCTTACAGCAAGTAACACGAATGCCGTACGATATAGACTTCAACAGAATTTTAAACAACTTATCGTTTTGCAGTTAAATGATATGTCAGACTACACGGGTGTAATAGGAAGTACTGATGGTGTTTATCCATCAAAGATTAAAGGAAGAGGATTAATAAAGAATGGTAGAGTATATGAATTTCAGACTGCACATATAATTGATGGGGAAGATCAATATGAATATATTCGTAATATATGCGATGAACTACTAAGAACCTCTACTTGCATTGCAAAGAAGGTACCTATATTGCCAAATAACGTAAATGTAGAGTTTGTTAAGTCAGAGATACACGGATTAGACTCTGTACCAGTCGGTGTTGGAAAGCAAAGTCTACAAATTAATACTCTAAACATTAGAAGTAAATATATTTCATTGGTATTGTCGCAAGAAATTAATCAAGTGGAGAAATTTACGCAAGGTCTTTCAGAAGTTATATCCCGAATTCAGGGAATTTCTACATTAGTACTTGATGTGGAGGGGCTATTCTCAGAAGATATTATGAAAACATATGAATACATACAAACGGATTTTGAAATACAAATACAAGAGTTGTTCAAAGAACTTGTAAAAAGAAATAATATATACAAAGATTCCAAAATGGATAATAAAGTACTGGAATCCTTTCATACTTCAGTATGCATAATCGTAGGACTAAAATTATTATATGAAGTACTTACTGAGGATGGGAAAGACAAACTAAAAGTCATGCTTGATAAAGGGGAAGCTTTATACAATCTACATTTTATTGTTTGTGATTCAGTAAGTAATATAGCAACTTTTGCATATGATGCATGGTATAAGCATCATATTTCGGGTGGAGATGGTATATGGGTTGGAGAAGGTATTGCAGATCAATATAACTTGAAGCTATCAAAAGTCTCAAATGATTTGTACAGCGAAATAGGAAATGGTTTCGGATATGTGGTAAATAGAGGGAAACAATCATTGGTAAAATTATTAACTTCAGATTCAGGGGGTACTGAACAATGAATAAAATACTAGTTGAAGTTTATTTGCCAGTGGCAGATATTTCGTATGACGTGTTTATCCCGACGAAGAGTAAATTATTTGAAGTACTACCTTTATTATCTAAGTCAATATCTGAGTTGTCTGGAGGTTTGTATTTAGCAACGGAAGATACAATCCTATGTAATTATAATGATGGTGCAATTTATAATATTAACTTATCAGTCGAAGAATTAGGTTTAAAGAATGGTTCAAAACTGATATTAATATAAATAAAAAAAAGGAGGGAAAACCGAATGGCAAGAACAATTACAGTAGATCCAGCAAAACTTGATTCCGCAGCTACACAAATGGAAACACAATCAGCAGATTACAAAAAAGTATATGAACAATTATTTAATGAAGTTGATGGTATGGCGGCTGCATGGCAAGGATCAGACAACATAGCGTTCACAACGCAAATTAAAGGATTTATGGATGATTTTCAAGCAATGGTTGCATTAATGAACCAATATGCTGAGTTCTTAAAGAACAGTGCTACTCAATACAGAGGAACACAAAACGAAATCATTACCCAAGCAAAAAGACTTACAAACTAATTGAAAGGAGGATACTAAAATGGCAATTGAAGGAATAAAAATTTCCCTTGGTGAGGTAACAAAAACGGCTGGGACTATTCGTACATTGAATACGAGTCTTAGTGCTCGATTGACAGAAATAAAGTCACAGATGAATGGCCTTGCTAGTACTTGGCAAAGTGATGCTTCAAATACAATACGTGAAAAGTTCAACAATCTTGCTCCTCGTTTCGAAGAATATGAAAAAGTGGTTGGAGCTTACGCAACATTTCTAGACAGTACCGTTACAAGTTATGATGCAACTGAAACAGCAATTAATAGTAATGCAAGTTCTTTTAAATAAAATCATATATAGCAGAGTGATATCAATAAATATCACTCTGCTAAACAATGAATGTGATATCGAAAATAAACCTTTTTAAGGTATATATATATATAAATAAAAAGCATCACAAATAGACTCGTTGTTAATTCATATTTATTTTAAGGGGGAAATGTTATGGGAATTAGTGTTTCAGCAGCGGTTTCACAATCAAATGGTTTTGGTAATTATGCTTCAAATTTACGACTCGTACAAACATCACTAAATAATTATAAGAGTACAATGAATAATTGTTGGAATGCAGAAGAAATGGTGCATATTAATACTGCAATTGAAGTTGTAAACGCTAACATAGTTAGTGCTATTTCAGTATTGGATGGGTTGAAATCGGATGTAACGAGTGTTGCTTATGAAATTAAAAGGGAGGAGGAAGCAGCCGCAGCAGCGAGGGCAGCAGCAGAAGCTAGGGCGAGGGAAGCAGCTGCTAGAGCAAGGGAAGCAGCAGCGAAAGCTGCACTAAATAAAACGAAAGTAAAATAAAACCGTGCAAAAATATATATTCAAAGGGAGGCGGTTAGCATTTGAATAAAATTACTTTTTTAAACAAAGATGGATATCGATACATTACAACGAAATTACAAGGAAATCAACAGATAAATATGCGAGAAGTGGATGTACTTAATCAAAGATCAATAGAGGGCTTACTACCAGTTATTGTATTGAATGCATCTAGAAGCATATCACTAAAGTATGATGCAACATCCTTAATTTCATTTGAAAGTTTTTCGAAAAATGTTCTAAGTAAAAAGCAGTTTGTTGATATGCTTCTATACATTGCAAAATTATTTAAAGCGACACAAGAGGTTTACTTATACAACAAAAATATACTATTAGATTATAAATACATTATGGTAAACCCTCAATCGAAAAAACTTTTTTTCGCATATTTACCAATTCAAAATTATGAGAATAGTTTACAACTCAAGTCTTTCTTTTTAGATATGGTATTTAAATTAGTGTTTAACAAATTTGAAAATACTGATTATGTTAAGAAATATATTGAGTTTCTAAATAATAGAACAAGTTTCTCTTTATATGAGTTCGAAGAATTTTTACATAAAATAGATAAAGAAATTCTAAATAATAGTATTAATAACAGTCGTAATATTAGTTTAGAAGAAAAACAAAAATGTACTGCGTGTGGATATATGAATGATAGTGATGCGCGATTTTGCGTAGATTGTGGGAATGACTTGAAAGTTGAGAAAAAAGAAGTAAACAGCACTACGTATACTCCTATACCGATTGATATCGATGATAAATCTCAAAAGGATTTGATTATTCCAGATAAGTTACAAGTTAGAAATCCAACCGGTAGACCAGAGACTCAAAGTTTCAATGAAACAACAGTATTAGGTGCAGATAATGTATATGGTACAACTGTTCTATCGGATGAAGAATTAAATGAACCTTCATATCCTTATTTAATTCGTAAAAAAACAGGAGAGAAAATTATCTTGGATAAACCAGTTTACAGAATTGGAAAAGAAAAGAGTTACGTGGATTATTTCGTTGTTGATAATGGGGCAGTGAGCCGTAGTCATGCAGATTTTATCTCGAGCAACGGTAAATTCTTTGTTCAAGACAAGAACTCTACCAATAAAACATATATCAACGGAATAGCTATTCCTATTAATAAAGAAGTTGAAATATTTGATGGACAAATAATCAGTCTTGCAAATGAAGAATTTATGTTTATGGTTAAGTAATTTTTATATTAATGGGGGGATGAAGATTGAATTATTTAACAGCAGTACATACAGATGTTGGTTTAAAAAAGACAACAAATCAAGATAGCATATGTTTGAATATTGCAGATACTTCAATAGGAAAAGTTGCTTTTGCAGTATTATGTGATGGTATGGGTGGGTTATCAAAAGGTGAACTAGCGAGTGCAACGTTAATAAGAGCTTTTAAAAAATGGTTTTGCACAGAGCTTCCTCTTATTATTGAATCTGGATGTGATTTGAATATTGTGAGAAATAATTGGTCAAATATTATTACGGAGCAAAATAATAGAATTTCAAATTATGGTAAAACAATTGGAGCGAGCTTGGGTACAACATTAACAGTCTTGTTAATTATTAACGATACTTATCTCATTGCGAATGTAGGTGATTCAAGGGCTTACGAACTAAACGAGAATATAATTCAAATAACAAAAGATCATACAGTGGTAGAAAGAGAAATTGAACGAGGAAGATTAACCCTTGAAGAAGCAGAAAAAGATTCACGAAGAAATGTTTTGTTACAGTGTATTGGAGCTTCAAGTGTTGTAGTACCTGACTTTTTTGAGGGAAAAGTAATTACAGGATCCGCATTTTTACTATGCACGGATGGCTTTCGACATGAAGTTTCGACAAAAGAAATATATGATAGTTTAACTCCGAAGCATCTGTTATATGAAGGGGATATAGAAGCAAAAATAAGAAAACTAATTGATTTGATCAAAGTACGCAAGGAACAAGATAATATAACGGCAGCAATAATTAAAATCACGGCTTGATAAAGGGGGGAAGCTATTTGACACAAATTGGATCTGTTATTGATAATAAGTATGAAATTCTAAAACTCATAGGGCAAGGTGGAATGTCGACCGTTTACCTAGCAATGGATAAGCGATTAAATAAACAATGGGCAGTAAAAGAGATTAGAAAAGAAGCGAGTGGTAAAAATAACGATGTAATTGTTCAAAGTTTGCTGGCAGAAGCAAACCTAATGAAACGATTTGATCATTCATCATTACCTCGTATCGTAGACATTATAGATAATGGGAAAACAATATATGTTGTAATGGATTATATTGAAGGAGAACCATTAGATCGTATTCTGAATGAATATGGGGCACAGCCACAGGATCTTGTTATTGATTGGGCAAAACAGCTTTGCGATGTTCTTGGATATTTGCACACAAGAACTCCTGCAGTTATATATAGAGATATGAAACCTGCAAATATAATGCTAAAACCAGAAGGTAATTTAAAACTCATTGATTTTGGTATAGCAAGAGAGTATAAAGAACAAAATCTTGCTGATACTGTAAGTTTGGGAACAAAGGGTTACGCCGCACCTGAGCAATTTGGAGGTAAGGGTCAGACAGATGCAAGAACAGATATATATTGTTTGGGAGTTACGTTGTACCACCTAGTTACGGGTCAAAATCCATGCGAACCACCTTATGAGCTTTATCCGATAAGACAATGGAATCCTTCACTATCGGGAGGGTTCGAGCGAATCATCCAAAAATGCACGCAGTTAAATCCAGCAGATAGATATCAAAGCTGTTCTGAATTACTGTACGCACTTGAACATTATGAAGAAGTAGATGATACATATCGAAATAAACAAAAGAAAAAACTTAAGTTATTTATCTTGGTTGCTTCGTTTACCACTCTGTTTTTATTCATTGGTATCTTTGGTAATGTAATGGCCACGTCAGAAAATAATAAAGATTATGAATCAAAGATAAGCATCCAAACATCAACTGGATTTGAAGATAAAGTTAGTACTTATATTGAGGCAATTAAGCTTATGAAGAACGACAATAGAGCTTATCTTAAATTGCTAGAAGCTTATACAGACAACAATCAGTTTGGACCAGAAGAAAGAAAACAATTTATGGCATTATATAACTCGTATAGCAGTGAATTCAATGTGAATAGTTTAGAATTCGCTAAATTAAATTATGCAATTGGTGAAATTTTTTGGGGACTTTATGAAGAGCCCAGTGATGACTCCTTCAGCCTACGAGCAATCAAAGCCAGAGATTATTTTGGAAATATCGTAAGCAATGCACCTGTTGATTATGAAAACAGGCAAATGGCGGAAAGTTATTTTATTGTATGCAGTTTTTATAAGGAATACGTGAATAACAGTAGTAGTGTAAAAGAGCCAACTTCGGATGAATATACTTCGTTGTTGCAATCATTGGAAGTTTGTATTGAAAATATTGATAACTACAATTCATCAGATAAACCTTATATTAAATTAACGATGTATTTGGGAATAAGTGAATTACTTTATAGTCATAGACAGGGATTTGCAGTAAATGGAATAGATCAAAAAAAGGTAACCGATTTGCTTAGCTCTGTTTACCAAAAAACCAATAATATTTCGGTCACTCAAGATAAATCTTTAGTTAAGAAAACAAAAATTCTTGAGAGCTATGATACATACCTAGATGCTATTGAAGTAACTTACAAAAACCAAGGGAGGAGATAAAATGGCAGAAGTTTTATCAATTATTTCTATTTCAGCATTTATCATTTTTGGTGCACTTCTTTTTCTTACAATAGTTCTCGCTATCAAATTTAATATTCCCAAAATCATTGGTGATTTAAGTGGTCATACTGCAAAAAAAAGTATTGAACACATACGCGAGAAAAATGAAAAAACGGGTAAAAAACCTTTTAAACCAAGTATCATAAATGTGAACCGTGGTAAGGTAACTGAAAACATGGATACAGATATTTTATCCGATGGAACGGAAGTACTAAGTAATGTAACAGATATATTAGAAAGGACAGATGAATTAACAACTCAATCAGCAGTGAGATTTACCATTGTTAAGGAAGTTGTTTTGATTCATACGGATGAGGTTATTTAAAATGAATAATAAAACATTATTTAAAACAATCTTGATATACATAGGAGTGGTTGCACTTTTGGTATCTTCTTATTCTTTATTATGTATTCCTTATGCTAGTAATTTAGCGCAGAATGGGGATGTATTATTAAGAAATCTATGGGCAGCAGTATTTTGGCTCACACTTATATTAGGTTATGGGACTTTTTTCATAGTAGAATTATCCAGGAAAAAAACTACTACTAAAACGAAGAAAGGGAAGAAAGCCCTCCCTGGTATTATAAAATTTTATTCGAATAGTCTTGCAAAGGTTGTAGATATAATTTTTGCAGTTAGTATTATTTTGATTTTAGTTCTGCAATTTATAAATGGAATAAATGAATATTTAAGTTATGCATTGCTATCCACCTCTTTATTTTTATTCCATATGCATTGTTTTGTAAATGGGGAAAATTATAGATGGATTGCTAATAAAAATAATAAGGAGTTAAAACAACAATGATTAAGTCAAAACACAATCTTTCAAAACGTCTTTTGGCCGGATTGCTTACGATCGTGATGATAATTAGTCTTATGGTATTTAATCAACAAGATAAGGTATTAGCAGAGGAACCAGAAATTATTCCGAATAAAATTACTTTAACTGGTAAAGTGGTAGATAGTGATAATAATGGCGTTAGTGGTGTAATCGTAGAATTGATTGGATATGGAATTGAACCATTAAATCCTATTACCAGTACACCAACGCAAACAACAGGAGAATTTGAATTTATTGTGTATGAAGGGCAATCTTACAGCCTTCATGTAACAGATAACAATTACAAATCAATTACAGTTGCTGCTGATTTAGAAAATGAAAATGTAATAACAGTTGAGGTTAAAGATACACAGACATTATCTTTTTCTGAAAGCATTATTAGTAAAAAGTATGGAGATGATAAGTTTACGAATACCATTGATGTATCTTGTGCAACTGGAACCGGAACGATTGCGTATACATGTTCGAATACTTCTGTGGCAACGGTAACTATGACAACTGGAGAAGTTACGATAATTGGTGTTGGAGAAGCGACCATCACAGCAACAAAAGAAATGGATGATAATACTTTTTCGACAAGCTCTTCATATGTTTTGAATGTAGCAAAAAAAAGTGAATCTATTAAATATTTAGTTACTAGTAAAGATATCATATATGAAAGAAACAAAAAAGTTATCAATGAATTAGATAGACCAGCAAATATAGATGGCAACATAATATATACAAGTAGTAATACAGCAGTTGCTACAGTAAATACATTAACTGGAGAGGTAACAGTTAGAAGAGTTGGAACATCAATTATTACTGCAACATTAACAAATGATTCGCTCTATGAAGATACAGCTACTACATATAATTTGAGGGTTAAAAAGATAGCAGATGCACTAAATTATGAAAATTCTGTAATAAACAAAACCTATGGTGATGCTAAATTTATTAATGAATCACTTAAACCAGAAGGTACGGACGGTGACATTTCATATACAACTTCGAATTCAGGGGTTGCTACTATTGATCCTCATTCTGGAGAGGTAACAATAGTTGGAGCTGGAACTACAATAATAACAGCTATTCTCTCCAATGATAGTACCTATGAGGATGCACAGGCAACGTATACACTAAATGTAGCGAAAAAAGCAAATGCCCTCAACTATAGTACAATTACATTTGAAAAAACATATGGTGATAATACCTTCATCAATAATACCTTATCGAAATCTCCAAATAATATAATTGGTGAAATAACATACGTAAGTTCAGACAATACGGTAGCTACGGTTGATTCCGTAACAGGTCAAATAACCATTCTTAGTGCGGGAACAGCAACAATAACCGCAAGTATGTCTGAAGAAAGTAATTATGAAGAAGATGTAGCAATTTTTAATGTTAATGTTAGCAAAAAAGATATTAAGGTGAAGTTAAATGGATCAAAAGCTTATGGTCAAGAAAATCCTAACTTTAAATCTATCTTAAAGTCACTAATTAAAGACCAATTAGTTAACAATGACGATATTGAAGAAATAGCTTCGCATATTCTTATAAGCTGTGATGCGTTAACCTATACCGAAAAAGAAACGAGCATTAACTTATCAAGTACTGTTCACCCAAATTACAATTTTGGATTAACAAACGGATCTTTGATCATAACGAGGGATTATAGTGCTACTGAAAATAAGGAGTACATTGTAACGGGAGTGAATAGTGATGGATGGGCAAAAGAAACTGTTACAATATCAATTTCCAACGATATAGCATACGATGGATATACAATCAGTAAATTTAGTGATAGAGATTGGACGAATAGCATTACATATACTGAAAATGAAGCAAAAACTGTGCATTTATTTTACATTAGAAAAGCAGATGGGTCAGTTTCAATCGCAGCATCAAAAGAATTTGGTATTGATTTAATTAATCCAGAAATAATTGGAATCACGTTTAAAGGAAAGACTTTGGGTGAATTAGAAAGTACATTGAATTTTTTGTCTTTTGGTATATTTTTTAATGAAGAAGTGATCATGACAGTCAATGTAAGAGACGGGTCACCTAGCTCCGGATACCGAATAGCTACACTTTATGGGAATGGCGTGGAGATAGCAACTGCATCTATAGATGCTAGTAATCAAGCAGAATTTAATATCCCATCGATATTTATTGCGGATGATAATGGGGTTTCTTTCAATAAAGAATTATCTGTTATGGTAACAGATATAGCAGGTAATGAATCTGTGGTAACAAAACCAAGTGAAGTTAACAGTAATATCTATAATAATAATTTAGTTCTTGAAAATAAAGCAGCAGATATAACGAATACAAGAGAAATAGAAGTTCCAACTTATCAAGAAACAGGATCACTTACGAAAGATTGGTATGAAAAAGATATTTCTTTTGATATATCAGTAAATGACTTAGGGTCTGGTATTAGAAGTGTAGAAATTAAAATAAATAATACGATACTAGTAAAAGATGATTTTAGAGCAAGTTTAATAGGAACGAAACAGTACACAGTAAATACTGCAAATGCAGAGGACTATGATGATGGTAGCTTTATAGTTTTGGTAACAGTAGTTGATAATGCCGGAAATAAATCTGAGAAAACAGATGTAATCTATGTAGACAGTATTTTACCAGAAGTAGTATCAGTAGAATTTACTGATACAAATAATAACAAACTCTCAGAGGTGCTTAATTTCCTAACATTAGGTATTTTCTTTAATGGAGAAACGAAGGTGTCGGTTACAGCAACTGATTTAGGGAAATCTGGGGTTTTTGCTATTACTCTTAATAAAGGAACCGTTAGTGAAGTAAAGTACACAACGGATAACAAAGCAGTATTTAGTTTGCCGATAGGTTTTTCTGGTGAACTTTCAATAGGAGTTAAAGACAATGTAGGAAACATTATGAACAAGAAACCAAGTGAAGTTTCAAATAGCGGAATAAAAAATGATAAGTTAATACTAGAAAACATTGGGCCTTTAATTAGGATTGATAGTAATAATGCAACTTATACCGATTCAAAAGGTAAGAAATGGAATGCAACGAATAATGATTTTATGGTTACGGTTGAAGATTATGATTCAGGACTTAGAAGCGCATCAGTAAGTATTAATGGAAATCAACTTGCAGGGAACTCTGAATATTATAAAGAAAATACCAAAGTTGTTAAGATGGTTTATTCAGTAAACACAAGCGGGTCAACTCGAAATAATGACGGTAGTTTTTTTATTAATGTAACTTCTGTTGATAATGCAGGTAATAGTTCTACGTCATCTGATGAAGTGTATAAAGATGATAACAAACCTACAATATCTTCAATAACCTTTGCTGATGCCAATGATAAACCACTGGCTAAGGTAATTAATTTCTTAACCTTTGGAGTTTTGTTCAATCAAGAAACTAGAGTAACGGTAGTAGCTGCTGATACGAGTCCTAGTTCAGGAATAAAGAACATAACTTTAATTAAGGGGAATAAGAGTGAACAGCTTCCAGTTAGTAATGATAGAGCTGTATTTACAATAGCAAAGGGAGAGAAAGGTTTTAATGAAGAGTTGTCAGCATATGCAACGGATAATGTTGGTAACAGTAATCAAGATAGCCCAACGAAACCGAGCCAAGTAAATAAAGAAATTACTAATAATAATTTAATGATTGAAAATATCGAATCCACGATCACAATTACTCCAGATAGAGTACCTGATGCAAATGAAAAATGGTACAGATCTAACGTAACTCTTACAGTAAAAGTTAGTGATGTAGGGGAACTCATTTCTGGACTAAGAAGTGTAAAGATTTATGTGAATGGTAAGCAATATGGAGATACCCATGAATATAACACCTCTGCAACAAAAACAGAAGAAGCAACCTATACGGTAGTTCTCGATGACAAATGGATAAATGATTTGATTAATGAGGATGGAGCCTATGCAATAACAGTAGAAACCGTAGATAATGCGGGTAATGAGACATCAAACAAGGAAAACCCTACTACGGTATACATTGATTTAGTTGCACCTTTATTAGAAGATTTAGTAGGGGCTGAAGAAGGGTCTTTCAATACTGGTAATAAAATTATAACTGTAAAATCTCATGAAAAGCATTTTGACCAAGAAGGAAATAAGGTTACATTTGAAGCAACTAGGACTTTAGATGGTAAGACAGAAAGCTATAACATGGGGGATTTTATAAGTGATAAGGTAGATTCTAGCTATACACATAATTTTAAACAAGAAGGCACATACAAAATTATTGTAAAAGCAGTGGATGCTGCGGGGAATGAAGCAGAACAAAAAACAATGAATTTTACTATTGATAATATTAAACCAATTATATTGATATCTGGAGCAGAACAAAATGTTTATAGTGATTCAGACATAAATATTTTGGTTAGTGTTACAGAATCCAATTTCTCTAATAACAAAGTGACGATTGATGTGAAAAAGAATTTAGATGGTATTACATCCGACTATAATTTTGGATTATTAAAAAATAATGCAAAACTATCTCAATTAGGTAATACATTTAATCAAGATGGAACTTATACAATTACTGTAAACGCTTTAGATGCTTCGGGAAATAAAGCGGATACAAAGACATTAATATTTACAGTTGATAAAACCAATCCAACAATTTTGATTAAGGGTATTCCAAGCAAAATAAATGGAGAGGGAACGATAGTTGCCCCAGAAATAATATATGATGATATTTATTTTGAAAGTATGGTTACAACACTTACAAGAGCAAATAAAGGAAGCACTGAAAAGTTGATATATACTGACAAAACAAACGCAAAGGGTGGTATTCGTGCTTATGATAATTTCCCAGATGGAACAAGAACGAACAACAATGATGATATATATACACTCTATGTAAAGGTAGTTGATAAAGCTGGTAGATCTACAGAACAAATTGAAACGTTTTCCGTTAATCGATTCGGATCTGTATATAGTTTTAGTAGTGGATTAAGTAATTTAATTGGAAATGCATATGTGAAAGAAGTTAGCGAAGATATCATTATTTCAGAAACAAATGCTAATTTGCTTGTTGATTCCAAAATAGTAGTAACGAAAGATGGAACTATTCTTGAATCTGTTACCTATTCTACAGAAAAATCAGGTGGTGTTGATAAATGGTATAACTACAAATATAATATTTCAAAATCCAATTTCGAAGAGGATGGAGTATATCAAATATTTGTATCATCAAAAGATGATGCAGGAAATAACCCTGAAAACATTAATTTTGAGGATAAGGCCATTTTATTTAGAGTCGATTCAACAACTCCTGAAATAACAAATATAACTGATTTAGAGAAGAAAAGTTACAATGCAAATAGTATCACTGTAAACTTTACTGTATTCGACAGAATTGGTCTTGCCAAAGTGACTGCATATGTAAATAATAAATCAGCAGCAGAATTCGCTACGTTTGAGGATAAAAATGAATTTTCAGGTAGTTTTGAAATCACGGAAGGAGCAAACCAGTCTATAAGGATTGTAGTTGAGGATTTAACTGGTAATATTACGGATTCGAATGCAGAAAATTTTGATTCAGCTTTTGTGTTCAATAAAAATATTACAGTATCGACAAGTTTCTGGGTTCGTTTCCGCGCAAATGATACGATGTTTTTCTATTCAATTATAGGAATAAGTATACTAGCGATTGGATTATTAACTTTTATTTTTATTAAGAAAAGACATAAGGTGAAATAACAAAGGAGGAAAATATACAGTGTCATTCAATGAAATTAAAATAAAAATATCATTAAATAAAATTTTTCCTGACAATTTATTAGATTCAACAGTTGCATGGATTTGCTTTATTATCGCAGTTCTAGGTGGAATAATGCTAAGTATCATATTCTTACCTAAGAAAAATGAAAGAAGTGCTTCTAGATTTTATACCGCATTATATAACTTTTTTAATTTTAAGAAAATGCTTGCAGAAACACTTTTCAAAATCTTGTATATGATTACGAGTTGCTGGATAACTCTATTCGCGTTATTGTTACTAATCTTTGGAGAAGGAGTTAACTTAAGATATCGCTTTATTTCATTTATGTTAATATTTATTGTTGGGAATATACTACTTCGCTTAGTTTATGAATTTCTTCTGGTTATTTTAGTTATTTGTAGAAACATAGTAGAAATCAACAAAAAGATGAGTAATTTACAAATGAATGATTCAAGTAGCTCTGGTGGAGTTTTGCTAGAAAATGAGCAACCTAGCAATCTAAAACAGGAAATAAATGCGGACTCTGGGATACAAGTAGGGGTAGTTTTTTGTAGAAATTGTGGAAATCAATTTAATTCAACAACTTCTAAATGTCCACATTGTGGAGCTCAAAGATAAACTCCAAAGATAAACTTCAATGGCCTAATCCTTGGAATAATTCAAAGGAATAATCCACCCACGGTAATAATACGAAAGGGAAATAGAGTTTATATTGATACTGCAGTATGCATTAAATAATAAATTATAAAGGGGTGAAAAAGTATGGCAACAATTAAGATTAACTTAGATGGAGTGCTAAGTGCAAATATGCAAATTCCATCCATGCAAATGAAGATAACAAACGCGAAATTAGGAACTTCGAGTTTAAGTTATCAAATAGACAGTCAAATATTAAGTAGAAGAAGTATATCTAGCCGAATTAGATCAGCGACGAATTTACTTGCTAAAATTGAGACTGACATTTCACAACTTCTTAGGGTAACAAATTCAGCGGTGACAGAATATCGAAATACAGACGATATATTAGCTGGACGTAGACTGAATTCTAATGTAATAAATAATATTATTAACGGTATTAATGATTCGTTTTGGAAGAACAATCCATTTGAAAGAGTACAATCCGGTATCAATGCAGTCGTTGGTGCTGCAAAAGGAGCTTTTAGTTGGTTGGATTATGCTTTCAATTCTGAAAATGGCAAAGATTCTGTATCAGCTTCGTTACTTAAGTACACCAATGATGATGATTTTATGAGTTTATTTAATGGTTCTGCATCCTATGAGAAGGGAAAATTGGGAGCTGCTGCATCTCTATTTATGCTAGGCGATGAATATTCTACTTGGAACTTTCTTGGAGGAGAATTTGAAAGTGAAAAGCGTAAAACATCACTTACTTGGTATGGAGCAATGTATGAAAATGAAGATGATACAAAAGCTTATATATTAAAAAATGAACTTGCATTTAAAGATGAGTTAAGTGCTGGATTTGATATCAAGAAAGTAACGGATAATGCCGATGACTTTTTAAAGAAAAATGGTTATCAATTAGAGTCAGATAAAATCTATGGTAGCTATAATCCAACTACAGGTCTTTGGGAAAAATCAGATAAAGGGCTTACAAATGCAAAAGAAAAAGCAACTTTATTTGAAAAAACAGTTGGTGTTACAGCATCGGCAAGCCTGCTAGAAGGATCTATTTCAGGTGATGCTGGATGGGCAAATGGTTCTGTGACCGCGAAAGTAGGAAACGCAGAAGCGAGTGCAAGTGCGAGCGCAGGATTCTATGCAGTGGATAAGGATGGGAAAACATTGTTTAGTCCAGGGGTTAATGCAAAAGTAGGAGCGAGTGTATCAGCTTTTGAAGTTGAAGCTAAGGGTCAAATTGGCAGTGATATGATTGGTATTTATGGTAAAGGAGAAGTATCTGCACTAACAGCTGAAGCGAAAGCTGAGGCCAGTCTCGGTATGGTGAATGGAGAATTTGAAGCTAAAGTAACCGCTGGAGCGGAAGCAATACTAGCAGAAGCCAAAGGAGATGTTGGACTTAATGTTCTTGGCGGAGAAGTTGGTGTGAGTGGTGGCGTTAATTTCGGTGTTGGGGCAAAGGCAGATGTTGGATATGCAGATGGAAAACTCAAGTGTGATTTTGGTGTTTCCTTGGGTGTAGGAGTAAGTTTAGGAGTAGAAATTGATGTAGGTGGTATGGTGGACACCGTGTCAGGTGCAGCGGAAGCTGTATGGGATGGAGCAAAATCTCTTTGGGATTCGATTTTTTAGGTAGGAGTGATAAAAATGAGTGAAGTAATTGTTGGATGTGTTTTTAGTCTATTTGCTCTGATATGCTGGTTTGTATGGAGTGGAGCTAAAATTCGCGATAAAAAGAATAAATCTGAAAAAGTTAATTACACAGAAGCTACCATAATAGGATATAGAGATCAATCAACAAAATATGCTTCTCCAATAGTTCGATTTTATGTGAATAATGTAGAAAGAAGAAGTCAAGCTTCAACCGTGGATAGAAGAAATTATCCAGAAGGGACAGTTGTCCCAATATCATATGTTGAACGTCAATTATTGGGGCAAACATCCGTATATGCAAATATAGAAGATCCTAAAATTAAGGAAAGACAGGAAAAAGGTTGGAAAACATTTAAAGTTGTATTTTTGGCACTAGCATCTATTTTTACAGTTGTGTCACTTGTACTTATTTTCACAGGGATATATAATATAATTAATTAAACTTAGGGGGTTTTTATTATGGAAGGATTATTACCAGTAGGTTCCGTTGTTTTATTGAAAGATAGTACTAAAAAAGTTGTTATTATCGGTTTTTGTCAAAGAGAAATTGGTGATGGCGGGAAGATATGGGATTACTCAGGCTGCCTATACCCAGAAGGATATTTTGGAGCAGATAAGTGTTTTTTATTTAATGCCGATCAAATTGATAAATTGTATTTTATCGGTTTTCAAGATGAAGAACAACTTAAATTTAAAGTTCGTGCAGAGCAATTATTAGCGGATAAACGTGCAGAAGAAAATCAAATGTAGAAAAATTTGCTTGACAACGATATAATATTAGTGTACTATCATCTTTAATTAAATGTATGAAAAGCGTTGACAAGGAGGAGTACATACTCACCGAAAGCAAAGAGAGAAGATGATTGGTGCGAATCTTCGAGTAGGTAGTATAGAAGTAGCCTTTGAGCTTTGAACCGAACGAAGATTTTTAGAATCTTTTATTAGGATTCAACGGATTTCCACCGTTATTAGGAAGTAGTATCGGATCAATAATCCCGTACTTGATGAGTGCAGAAGAATCTTCTGAATTTAGGTGGTAACACGGACGTAATGTTCGCCCTAAGTAAACTATAAAGTTTATTTAGAGCGAACTTTTTTGTTATATGCATTTAATATTTAATGTGATCACTCGTATAGCTATTAAGAAATATGAGTTGCAACTTATGAATATGTAATCAGATTTATATCACACTAACAATTATATTTAGGAGGTAAAGCTTATGAAAATATCAGGAAATAGTTTATTTGTAAAAGCGCTAAAAGATGAAGGTGTTGATACACTCTTTGCATATCCAGGTGGATGTGTTATAGATTTATTTGACGAGCTATATAAACAAAGGGATATTGAAATGATATTACCTAGACATGAACAAGCAGCCGTTCATGCCGCAGATGGATATGCTCGTTCTACAGGTAAAGTAGGAGTATGCCTCGTAACGAGTGGCCCAGGTGCTACCAATATCGTGACAGGAATTGCAACTGCAAACTATGATAGTGTTCCAATTGTATGTTTTACAGGACAAGTACCAACTAGACTAATTGGAAATGATGCATTCCAAGAAGTTGATATTGTAGGGATAACAAGAAGCATTACCAAACATAGTATAATGGTAACAAAAAGAGAAGATCTTGGAAGAGTTATAAAAGAAGCCTTCTTTATTGCGAATACAGGTCGTAAAGGGCCAGTAGTAATTGATTTACCTTCTGATATAATGAAAGAATTAGGAGACAATCGATATCCGAAAGAAGTAAATATTAGAAGTTATAAACCAACTACTAATGTTCACATTGGTCAATTAAAGAAAGCTTTGGGAATACTTGAAGAAGCTAAGAAACCAGTATTTTTAATTGGTGGAGGAGTTAATATTGCTAAGGCTAATGAAGAGTTTACAAAACTTGTTGAGCTAACAGGAATTCCTGTAATCACAACAATAATGGGCAAAGGTGCAATTGCAACAAATCATAAACTATATATTGGAAATATCGGAATGCATGGAAGCTATGCAGCAAACAAAGCAATTAGTGAATGTGATGTTATGTTTTCAATCGGAACAAGATTTAATGATAGAATTACAGGTAAAATAAGCGAATTTGCACCTAACGCTAAAATAATTCATATTGATATTGATACAGCTTCCATTTCTAGAAACATAAAAGTTGATATTCCAATCGTTGCAGATGCAAAGTTAGCAATTGAAAAGATAATGGAGATGGCGAAACCTCTTAATATTATAGAATGGGTAACTGAAGTAACGAATTGGAAGGCGGAATTCCCATTGAAAATGGAGTCTAAAAATGGAATTTCACCACAAAAGATATTTGAAACAATAAACAATACTTTTGATAATTCGGTTATTGTAACAGATGTAGGTCAACATCAAATGTGGACGACTCAATTTATTGAACTTAACCAAAACAGACAATTATTAACTTCCGGAGGACTTGGTACCATGGGTTACGGTTTTCCAGCAGCGATTGGAGCACAACTTGGAAATCCAGATAAAAAAGTTATTTGTATTTCAGGAGATGGTGGCATACAAATGAATATACAGGAGTTAGCAACTGCAGTTGCACAAGAACTCCCTTTGATAATTATGATATTTAATAACAGCTATCTTGGAATGGTACGTCAATGGCAACAACTTTTTTACGATAAAAGATATTCTTCAACATGCTTAACAAGCAGAAAAAGTTGTAAGAAAAACTGTTTAGATCCAAATAAAGAGTGTC
Source organism: Clostridiales bacterium (assembly GCA_029256575.1). Lineage (GTDB taxonomy): Bacteria > Bacillota > Clostridia > Lachnospirales > JAQSXR01 > JAQSXR01. Next base: position 36,577 of record JAQSXR010000009.1, read on the forward strand.
CTCCATATTCACCCGATTTTGTTAAGTTAGCCGAAAGTTATGGGGCAATAGGAATAAGAGTAACAAAAGAAGATGAAATTATGCCAGCATTTGAAAAAGCATCATCATCTACGGATACACCAATTATTATTGAATTTATTATAGATAGTAACCAACTTGTTTTACCTATGGTTAAATCAGGTAATCCACTTAGCGAAATGATAATGGAGGGTTAGATTATGAAAAAAAGATGGATTTCATTATTTGTAGAAAACAATGTAGGTGTTTTAGCAAAGATTTCAGGAATGTTTTCTGGAAAAGCATATAATCTTGAAAGCTTAACAGTTGGCGAAACGGAAGATAAGACGATGTCTAGAATTACGATTGGGTTAATGAGTAATGATGAGATATTCGAGCAAATTAAAAAACAGTTAAATAGATGCGTGGATGTCATTAAAGTTATAGATTTAACTGATTTAGAAGTGCATTTGAAAGAATTAATGTTTATCAAGATTATGGATTGTTCTTTGGAAGATAGAGAAGAGATTTTTAGAATAGCTAAAGTTTATGATTTAAAAGTAATCGATTATAATATTAATAATATTGTGGTTGAATCAGTTAATACGGATAGTAGAAATAATGAAATTATAAATTTAATGAAAAAATTTAAAAACATTGAAGTAGTTCGTGGCGGAAGTGTTGCAATGGAAAGAGTATAGGAAAGAGATATATACGGTTATTAATCTTATTGTTTTGTGAAAAACATAAAAGATACATGTGGATTTTCTTCTATACTTTAGGTTATAATAGAATGTAATACTAGTTTAAAATATAAGACCTCGAGAGGAGAATCACTATGGATGTTAAAATTATAGGATTAAATGAATTTGATGAAGCAATAAATGAAAAGGATAAAGTCGTATTAGTTGACTTTTATGCTGATTGGTGTGGACCTTGTAAGATGTTAGCACCTGTAATACATGAAATAGCGGAAGAAAATGTTGATAAAGTTTCAGTATATAAAGTAAATATTGATGAGAGTATGGAGTTATCTGAACGATATAAGGTTATGAACATACCAACTATTATTGCATTTAAAGACGGAGAAGTCATTGCAAAAGAAATTGGAATTAAACCAAAAGAAGTTTATGAAGGAATAATAGGTAAATAATTAAAGAATAGAAAAGATTATTTTAGTTCGAGTTAGTATAAATGGCTCAACTAGAATAGTCTTTTTTTTATTTCTTATTTTAAGATACTGAAAAGTCCTTATGAATGTTTTTGAAAATCTAGGTTTGAAATCGTAATTTAGTCGAAAAGATATCTTAGAAAAATATAATTAGAACTATTTAGGCATAATATATTTAAGTTTTATATTAACGAATAGGTAAGATAAAACAATATAAGGATTAAAGGGAGAAAAATATGAAAAAGTTTTTTGTGTTATTAATGGTTAGTATTCTAACTGTTTCATTAGTCGCTTGTAAGAACAACGAGAATGAAAATAATTCGAAATCAGAATTTAAAGCAGGCACGTATGAAGGGACTGCAAAAGGATATGGTGGAGATATCATCGCTACTGTTATTTTGTCCAATGAGAAAATAAAAGAAGTTAAAGTTGTTGGAGATAAAGAGACAGAAGGAATTGGTAGTGTTGCAATAGATATACTACCCGAGCAGATTGTTGAAAAACAATCTGTAAAAGTGGATGCGGTAGCAAGTGCAACAGTTACAAGTAATGCAATTATAGAGGCTGTAACCAAAGCACTAGAAAGTGCTGGAGTCGATGTGGAATCTTTAGTGCCAATTCAAACTGAGAATATAGATAAGGAAGAAAAAACTGTAAATGTTGATGTTGTAATAGTCGGAGCAGGTGGGGCTGGGATGACAGCTGCAATAGAATTAAAAAACGCTGGTATAAATGTAATAATTATAGAAAAAATGGCAATGGTTGGTGGAAATACAATAAAAGCAACCGGTGGGATGAATGCTTCTGAGACTCGCGTACAAGAGAAGTTAGGAATTGAAGATAGCAATGAGACATTTATTGAAGATACGATGGTTGGCGGATATAATGTTAATAATAGGCAGTTAGTAACCGTAATGGCAGAAAATTCTGCAGAGGCGATTGATTGGTTAGATTCGATAGGAGCCCCGCTTCCAGAAGTTTCTTTCTCAGGGGGTGCTACCAATAAACGTATTCATCGACCAGAAGGTGGAGCTGGTGTTGGTGCCTATTTAGTTGAAAAATTTACCGATAACTTAGAGGCATTAGATATTGAAGTTATGTTAAATACGAAAGCAACTGAAATCCTGACAGACAACGGTAGAGCTATAGGGATTAAAGCAGAATCAACTAACACAAATTACACGATTAATGCAAAGGCAGTAATTATAGCTACTGGTGGTTTTGGAGCCAATGAAGAACTTTATACGAAATACAAACCAGAATTAAAAGGATATGTATCAACTAATACTCCTGGTGCTACTGGTGATGGAATTGTAATGGCGGAAATGATAGGAGCAAATCTTGTAGATATAGACCAAATACAAGTTCATCCAACGGTAGAGCAGACAACAAGTATTATGATTACAGAATCTGTTCGTGGTGGTGGAGCAATTCTTGTCAACCAAGAGGGAAAAAGATTTGTAGATGAATTATTAACCCGAGATGTGGTATCGGATGCAGTAATTGCACAAGAAGGCAGCTATTCATATATCATATTTGATCAATTATTACGAGACAATCTAAGTGCAATAGAAAAATATGTGGAAAATAATATTACGGAACAAGGAGAGACAATAGAAGAACTTGCTGGAAAAATTAATATGGATCCTAAAATATTAGCAGAGACTTTAAAAACTTGGAACGAAGCAGTAGCATCTCAAAATGATGCCGAATTTAAGAGAACGACTGGTATGGATAATAATATCTCAGTAGGACCATATTATGCAATAAAGATTGCTCCAGGGGTTCATTATACAATGGGCGGTGTAGAAATTAATACAAAATCTGAAGTTATATCAACCAAAGGAGTTGCGATACCTGGTTTATTTGCAGCAGGTGAAGTAACTGGTGGTATTCATGGTGCAAATCGTATTGGGGGTAATGCTGTAGCAGAGATTGTAGTATTTGGTAGAGTTGCCGCAGCATCAGCAATCGAATATATAAAAAAATAATAATTAGTAAATTAACTGTATTTTTCTTGAAGAAAAATGAAGAGTAAATGATCTTCAAGAAAAATACAAAACATTACATAGTAAAAAATATTCATGTAGATTTTTTCATCAAAATTACGTTATAATAGACTAAATATATAAGATTATATAATGTTAGAGAAAGCTAATACACTTAATAGGTGGTAAGTACCCGTCTATTATCATTGTATGAAGGGAAGATAAGATAATGAATTCACAGAGTATTATTAATGTAAGGTATGTAGAGACGGATCAGATGGGTATTGTTCATCATTCAAACTATCCAGTATGGTATGAAGTGGCAAGAACAGAATTTATCAAAAAAGTTGGAATAACATATACGGATATGGAAAAGTTAGGGTTAACTGTTCCATTGATTGAGTTACAATGTAGATATTTATCTCCTGCTTTTTATGAAGATGAATTAATAGTTGAAGTTAACTTAGTAACCGCTACAAATGTAAAATTAGAATTTAGATATAAGATTTATCGTAAAGGTGAAGAAAAACCAATTAATACAGGAATGACAATGCATGCAATAGTTGATCACAATATGAAACCTATGAATTTTAAGAAACAATTCCCAGATATATACAATAGCTTTATAAATGCAATTGAACTGTAAGTTAACAAAAATTATCAAACGATGTTTAATCAATTACATATTATAAATTTTAAAAATATATGAAAACTAATGTAAATTATTCTTGTACATTTTAAAAAAGATGTTATAATATAAATGAATAAGGAATATAGTAGTAGAAAAGGTGGTATTTGCTGTACTGCCATATTTTTTAAATGTGCGTTAGCGTAGGCTAACACAAAGGAGCGTGACGAGATGACATTAGATAAACTTGAAATTGGAAAAGATGCCAAGATTTTAGCAGTAGGTGGTGAAGGTGCTTTACGAAGAAGACTGCTTGATATGGGACTAACACCAAATACAAAAATAATGATAAGGAAGGTTGCTCCAATGGGCGACCCAATTGAGATTCATATAAGAGGATATGAGTTAACGATTCGTATTGAAGATGCTAAAAAAATTGGCGTGGAGGTGCTAGTATCATGATATTTGCACTAATAGGCAATCAAAATAGCGGTAAAACTACATTGTTTAATCAACTAACAGGTTCAAATCAACGAGTTGGTAATTTTCCGGGTGTTACCGTTGAACGTAAAGAAGGCATAATTAAAGGACATAAAGAAGCGACTGTAGTGGATTTACCAGGTATTTACTCAATATCACCATATTCTAATGAAGAAATCGTAACTAGAGACTTTTTATTAAAAAGTAGACCAGATGCTATTATCAATATTGTTGATGCAACGAATATCGAACGTAATTTATATCTTACTTTACAATTAATTGAATTAGAGATTCCAATGGTATTAGCTCTTAATATGATGGATGAAGTTCGATCAAACGGGAATACCATTGATATTAAAGGACTACAAACAGAACTTGGAATTCCTGTAGTACCAATTTCGGCAGTTAAGAATGAAGGTATAACAGAATTAGTTGATAAAGCATTATTAGTAATTGAAAAACAAAGAAAACCGAAAATACTAGATTTCTGCACAGGAGCGGTACATAGAACAATACATGCTGTGGCACATTTGATTGAAGACCATGCTGAAAAAATTGGTGTACCAAGACGTTTTGCAGCCACTAAACTGGTTGAAGGCGATGACATTATGCAAGAGGCTCTAAAATTAAGTGAAAATGAAATTGATATGATTGCGCATAGCGTAACAGAAATGGAAACGGACCTTGGTATAGATAGAGAAGCTGCTCTTGCAGATATGAGATACAATTTTATAGAAAAGTTATGTCAAAATAATGTTGTAAAGACCGGAAAATCGAAAGAACATGAACGAAGTATTTTGATAGATAAATTACTTACACATAAATATTTTGCAATTCCGACTTTCTTATTGATAATGTTAACTATATTTTGGCTTACATTTGATGTAATCGGTCAAAGAATAAGTGATTTACTAAGTTTAGGAATTGATAATTTAACGGGTTTAGTTGATACAATGTTAGCAAATTACGGATTGAATCCAGTTGTACATAGCCTAGTGATAGATGGTATATTTGCCGGTGTTGGAAGTGTATTATCATTTATACCTATTATTGTTACGTTATTTTTCTTCTTATCAATACTTGAAGATAGCGGATACATGGCTAGAATTGCATTTGTAATGGATAAACTTCTTCGCAAAATTGGACTTTCTGGTCGTAGTGTAGTTCCAATGTTAATAGGATTTGGATGTTCTGTACCCGCGATTATGTCAACCAGAACACTAAGTAGTGATAGAGATCGTAAAATGACAATATTACTCACACCTTTTATGAGCTGTAGTGCCAAATTACCAATTTATGCAGTTTAGTGGCAATAGTCTCAGGGATTATTTTAAAAGGAACAAAGTATAAAGGAAATCCAGTTCCTTTTGTAATGGAACTTCCAAACTATCGTTTACCATCCGTAAAAACGGTATTGCTCTTAATGTGGGATAAAGCTAAAGATTTTATTATACGAGCATTTACAATTATTTTTATAGCAACAATTATTATATGGTTTTTACAAACTTTTGATTTTAAATTTAATGTTGTAACAGATAGTGCTAACAGTATTTTAGCAAGTATTGGCAAGTTAATTAGTCCGATATTTTATCCACTTGGATTTAGTGATTGGAGAGCATCAACAGCATTAATAACAGGATTTAGTGCGAAAGAAGCAGTAGTAAGTACATTAGCAGTGTTGATGGGTACTAGTGTTGCAAATTTACCTGAGGCACTTGGAACATTATTTACACCGTTAAGTGCAGCTGCATTTTTAAGCTTCACACTTTTATACACTCCATGTGTTGCAGCGGTAGCGGCAGTTAAGAGGGAAATGGGAAGTAACCTTAGTGCATTATTCGTTGTTTTATTTCAAACAGGAGTTGCATGGTTTGTGGCGTTTGCAATTTATACAGGGAGTTATTGAATGGTCATTCAGAGAATTTCTTTAATAAACACTTTGCAGTCGGAACTAGATGATTTGACAAACGTAGAAATGAAGGTGAACTTATGAACTTAATTGATATCGTAGTAATAGTTGTAATCGTTACGTTGGTTGTGCTTGCCTTTTTAAGTACACGAAAACGCAAGAAAAATGGTGGAACTTGTGGAGGTTGTTCAGGTTGCAGCAGTGCTGCAAGTTGCAGTCAATATAAAGATTAGTGAATTATGTGAAGGTAATAAAGTTCTATATAGTATATTTTTTAAGAATGGTAACGTATCATATGTGATACGTTATTTTTTTTATTAATTTTACATATAGGTATTTAGTAGGGGTTAATAGAAAAATATCCCTTAATTTGTTATATGAACATTAATAATTATGAACAGTGGTAAATTAAGAATAATAAATAAATATAAATATTAGGATATTAAAAGATTAAGAAATTGAAACATTATGAAATTAATAAGATTAAAACATTAATAAATTATTAACATAAAGAACTTAAAAACAATAAGGGAATATAAACGTTAAGGGGAGAGATTATAATGAACAAAATTTTAAAGTTTATTATGGTAAGTATTATCATTATTACTGCACTTTCATGTAATTACATTGTTGCTGCAACGAATAATGTAAAGATTACAAAAGCAAGTGAATTTAAAGATGTAAAAGGGACAGAATGGTTCACACCAAATATACAAGTCGCATATGACCCAGGGGATAGAAGATGGAATTATTACTCAAAAGGATATGCTCAGAGCTAAGGAACATATAACGAGAGAAGAAGTTGCAAGAATAATGTATGCTATTTTAAATAACACGGAAATGATAAAAAAATATGAGCTGACAGAAATGAATGAAAAGCTAATATTTAGCTGTAGTTAATCTAAAAACCTGGGGGTTAATAGTCGGGGACAGTAATACTAAATTTAATCCACAGCAGACAATTACTAGAGTTGAAGTGATTGCGATCTTAAACAAAGTACTGTTACCTGAAATGAGAAACATAACAAATATAAGCAAGGTTGCGGAAGGGCAAGCATTAATTGATAGTATAAGAGCGAGACAGCCGGAATTTATTCCGGATGGGTATGATGATTTGTATGATAATAGAGAAAGATGTGAAGAGTGGTTTCTAGAAAATGTACCTTATGGTAAAGATGTTAGTATACTAACAAATGGAATCGAATTTAATTACAAAAATAATATATGGAATAATGAGTATGCGTGTATTGATATACCTTACATTGAAAAGATGTTTACGTTGTTTTTAAAATCATTTAAATGTACTATTGAAAATGGCAACTATTATATAAGTGGGTATGTACCAGAAAGTCCGTATGGTTTTTTTACCGCAATAAGCATAAATTTTAGAAATACAAATATAAGTGATGACGATAACCAAATTAATTTTTTGACAGTTGGGGTTGCAAAGAATATGTTAATGCCAGAATATTTACTTAAACAAGGAGAAAAATTTAAAATTCAAGTTCCTACTAAAATAGCAAAAGATGGTGAAATGTATGTTTCGTTTACCTATTTAACAGAGGGACAAGGGCATGGAAAATATGATGGGATTTTAAGTTATCATTTTAAAGGGGTTAATCCTTTTATGGGAATTGTATATCCGAATGCATGTAAAGTAGGATCTACAGCCACAAACGATATCGATACTACATTCCAATGGGATTTTTCAAAAATGTGGGAAATAATTAGATAACATAAGTTTTAGGAGGATGAGTATTGAAAATAAGAATTTCAAGAATTTTAATATTAAGTTTACTTTTAGTTTTTTCTGGAAATTTAATAAGAATAAATACTTTGGTATTTGGAGAAGAAAGAGAAATAATTGAAATAACAATAGTTGATAGGTTTACATCGGATGAAGATGTCAAAATTGATAGAAGTATATCACGATATTGGTGGCATTACTCAAGTGGAAGTGTTCCATATTGGATTATGGGTACAAGTAAGCTGTTTGATAGTGTAGCTACAGGTAGGGTTTGGACAAGAGAAACTGTAAATGATGAATTTAATACACTTTTAAATAATGGAAAAGAAACAATTGAGTTTGAAATCCCATTAATAATTAAGGATGCAATAAATAATGGAAAAAAAGTAAAGATTGAAGTTGGTGTAAATAAAGACTTTTATACTAATACAAATAAAGAATTTAAAGGATCATTAAGTGGAGAATTAACTAAAATAGTAGTTGAAAATTCATGTAGTGTTGTATTATCAAATGATAAAACAAAGCTAATCTTTTCTTTTATACCCTTTTATCAGATTGATGAATTTTTAAATTATAATAAAGCATTACAGTATGATGGTGGAAAAACTACACAATTTGATTATAGTTATCCTTTTATTAGATATGATTTTGGAGAAATGATTTACTCCATGTACTCCTTACCATCCCCAACATCTCTTGGTACATCTTTTGGAACCTCAAAAAGACTAGCTAATTTACCAGCAAAATAACAAATAGCAAGGAGTTTTTATTACTTTACAACAATGAGGTTTGGCAATATAAATACGGTTCACAAATGAAAATAGGTAACGGAACTATGAATAACGGAGGTGCAGTTGGAATTTTACCATACTTTCCATTTTCAGCACACTTTTATATAGAGGATGAAATAATAGAAGATCCGATTGATCCAATAATTCCAGATGTGCCTGAAAGTAGTACAGATTCTGGGGGAGATGATTTTTCCGCCAATAGTATAGGGGTTATTAAGGCAGATAATCGTGGTAGTGAAATGTTTGATGTTACAAAGGGAGTCCCTACTGGTGAAAACCTTTATGTCAATGTACTTGCTAAAGAATATTTGTATAGTGAAGAATATCTAAAAGTGAGTGGAACGAAGACTTACCCGATAACAGTAGAACGAAGTTATAATTTATTCTGGACTACTAGGGAGAAGAGAGACCTTCCTAAAACATATTGCTTGGACAAATCAAAGTGTATAAATGGTGAAGTTTGTAAAGGACATGCAAATTACGAGTATTACGATAAACCCCATACGGATACAGAGAAAGTTACAACAATAGTAAATATAGAAAGAGACTATGAATATTACATAATTTCAAATTTTGAGCTATATAAAATCAAGAACACTCAAATAATGAATGATGTCTTATCAGGTGGGAAAATATCGATACCACCCAGTTCCTCATATTGTATACCTACAGTTAATTTAATACATGATGAGAAAGAGAGTGCACATATAGTAGAACCAGTGTTACCAGTAACTGTAACATTACCGGATATTAGTCTTAATTCTAGTAGTGTATCAAATGCTGATTGGAGTGGGGCCTTGGAAGCTGCAGAAGCTAAGGTAGCACAAATAAAATGTAAGAGTGATAAATTAGAAGTGAATAGTAAAATAATTCTTTCCGATAAGCAAAATGATAAGAAAGCTGAGAAACCAGATAAAATTGCTACATCAAATCAAATTAGCAATAATGTATTATATAAAAATGGTTTAACCATATCAAATAGTATCTCGAATGGGGCTTACGCATCAAGTGGTGAAATAACTTATGAAAGAGTTGGAAGTAGTGTAAATCCAACGCAAAGCACCATTATAATCAATCCATTTAATATAAATCCAGTCGTTGTTCATACGCCTGTATATTGCGATATTAACTTGATTACGGATGAAAGTGCGAGAAGTAGGCAATTATCAGATTCAATTAAGACAATAAAAGCAGGAACAACACAGCAAATTCAGGTAAAATCAACAGGGCAACATAAAAACATAGCAGGTTATGGGGTAAGAGATTACTCAAAATATACACAAAGCAATGAAATAAAGTGCAGTTTTGATTTTTATATTGGAACGGATAAAAATGGAATATATGTTAACAAAAATAATTGGTATTCAATTGGAAAGCAAAAAGATATAACAATATACATACCGGAGTGGTCAACACTAGGAGAACAGACGATTGAACTAAAAACAAAAGCCAATAATAGTAACGGAAATAATAGCGAAACACATGCAAATCTAAACCTTCATAATTCAATTGCAACCTCTATAATTCATGCATTTCTTGAACCAAAACTATATGACTTTACAGTAAGCTATATAGATGATATTTTCTGGACATCTCATTTTACCAATGGAATCTACAAAAAAATAGACTTAACAAAAGTTTTTGCCTCAAAAATTTTACCTATTATGCCACATAAGAATTCAAATTTAAAATTCGATATGTACTCAGTCAAGAGAGGATATAATTTTTATTTTGATCTTAAAACGAATGGTGAATATAAAGGAGAGGCTGCATCGATTCAAATAAAGCCAAGTTTCTATTATGTTGATAGAAATGGAAAAAACAGACGAGAAGTTGATATATATTATTTCACAAAAGGAAAATTAATTAATGCAAGCGATACCAACAACGTAAACTTTTATACTGCAATGCTAGATAGTTGGGTAAGAGGTATTCAAGCAAAGGAAATAAACAATACAATTGCAGCATATAGAAATATCCTCGGATTACAAGGTGGATATATCGCAGATTCTATCTTGAAGCAAAGTAAAATACCCATTGGTTCGGCATTTTCAATTAAATTAGAAAACGATTTGCGAAGTTTTGTAGGAAACATAACCTCACTACCCAATAATATAGGTCAAACGAAAGGGTTAACGAGTATTTCAAGGTGGTCAGGTCAGTATTTTTTACCTAACAATGCCGTTGCAATTCCAAAGGGTACATCACTTAGAAATTCATCGACTATAACAGAAAGCTCAAGTATATTCTTGAAAAATGGATATATTATTGTGAACTTTGATATATTTTATGAAAGTAATGGTGTTAATTATAGGTATTATCCTCAATGGAAAATGGAAGGTTACAATTTAAACCAAGGGTTTGATTTGAATTATGGGGATATAATTTTATACGAAACTGATCATAATGCATCTGAAGATTATAATATTGGTAAGTAGTTTTAAGGCGTTTATAAGAAAAGAAAAACTCAATAGTATAATGGTTGATTATTAATATTGCTTATGATAGTATTTAACCAAATGAATGTGGAGAGAATCTCTATATATGTTAATGTTAAGTAAAGTAGGTGTTATTTTGAGAATTCTTATAGATGCAGATGGATGCCCAGTAGTAGATAATACGATTAAAATAGCAAAGAAACATAAAATTGAAGTAATAATATTGTGTGATACATCACATGTATTTGAAAGAGAAGGCGCAGAAACAATTATGGTTTCGAAGGGTGCTGATAGCGTTGATTTTAAATTAGTGAATATGACAAAACAAGGTGATATAGTAATAACGCAAGATTATGGTCTAGCTGCTATGTGCTTAGCTAAGAAAACCATACCTATCAATCAAAATGGGTTAATATATACGAATGAAAATATTGATATGCTTTTACTTGCAAGGCATAATTCTAAAATGGTTAGAAAAGCAGGAGGTAGGCTTAGAGGACCAGCAAAGAGAACGAATGAGCAAGATATTGCTTTTGATAAAACACTGAATATGGTAATCGAAAGAATAAAGAATGAGAGCATTTAGATTAATCTAAACAAGTGAGAAGGTGCAATATGTCTAAAATATTTATAATTGAAGACGATGATATAATTAGGACAGAATTAAATAATTTATTAAGCAAATATGGATATGTATGCGAAAGTAGTACTGATTTTGAGCGAGTAATTGATAATGTAATAAGTGCCGCTGCGGATTTAGTATTACTTGACATCAATCTTCCGATGTTTGATGGATATTACATCTGCCGTGAAATCAGGCAACGATCGAATGTACCTATTATTATTGTAACGAGTAGAGCAAATGAACTAGATGAATTAATGAGTATGAATTTAGGAGCGGATGATTTTATAACAAAGCCGTATAATACTCAGATTTTACTTGCACATATTTCAGCTATTTTAAAACGAACCGTTAACAATGAAACGATAAATACAATTTCTCACAAAGGAGTAATTTTACATACTACTAAAAGTATTGTGGAATACAATGGACAAACTGCGGAACTAACGAAAAATGAATTAAGAATCTTGAGCACATTAATGAACAACAAAGGTAATATAATTTCTCGTGATGATATCATGAATGATCTATGGCAATCAGATGAGTTTATTGACGACAACACGTTAACAGTAAATATAAACAGACTTCGGAAAAAACTTGAAAGTATCGATATATTTGATTTTTTAGTAACAAGGCGTGGCCAGGGGTATGTTGTATGAGACTGGGTAGTTTTTTAAAAAACCGAAGCATATTTTTATTAACGCAAGGATTAGTTCTTTCATTTATTATTATTCTACTGGCAGTTGTTGATATAGGAATTTATGCAATCATTTATGTATCTTCATTTTTTATAATAACAAATGTTGTTGCTTTTATATTTGAATATATAAGGAAAAATAATTTTTATAAGGGAGTCTTACAAAATTTAGAAAATCTTGATAAAAAATTTTTGCTTTCCGAAATGGTTGAAGAACCAAACTTTGATGAGGGTATTATTTTATATCAAATTCTAAAAGAAACGAATAAATCTATGAATGACAATATTGCAAAATACAAAATATCCTCAGAAGAATATCGCGAATACATTGAAACCTGGGTGCATGAAATTAAGACACCGATTGCCTCTACCTTACTAATTATAGAGAATAACAATAATGAGGTTACTAGAAATATTCGAACGGAGATAGATAAATTGGATGCTTTTGTAGAACAGGCTCTTTTTTATTCAAGAAGTAATAATGTTGAAAAAGATTATGCAATAAGAGGAGTGATTTTAAAAGACCTTGTCAATCAAACGATAAAAGGAAACTCAAGAAATTTGATAGAATCAAAGGTATTGATTGAACTGCAAAAGTTAGATTATGAAATATTTACTGATTCAAAATGGTTTGAATTCATAGTAAGCCAAATAATAACAAACAGTATCAAGTACAAAAAAGATAATCCTAAAATTGTATTTCATGCAATAGAAAATGATAATAATATCGTTTTTTATATAACAGATAATGGTATTGGAATACCTGAGAATGAATTATCAAAGGTATTTGATAAGGGCTTTACTGGGCAAAATGGTCGTAAGTATGCAAAATCTACTGGAATAGGGCTATATTTAGCGCAAAAGTTATGCCATAAGCTAGGTTTGTCAATCGGTATTACATCAAAAATTAATGAAGGTACAACAATATTTATTACATTTCCTAGAGGGCATCACAATTTAAGATAATACAATGGGGACGGTTCTTTTTGTATCACAATGATACAAAAAGAACCGTTCACATTGTATCACTATGATACAAAAAGAACCGTCCCCATTGTATCAAAGTGATACAAAAAGAACCGTCCCCATTGTATCATTCGTTTTTGACTTTGTTACATTACAATAATGTAAGGTAAGTGTAAGCAAATATTATGGTTAATTGTGGGATGGAATGTTAATATATGAATATAAGATGAGCAAATGCGCAATTGCCTCTTAATTTCAAATAAACTTGGAGGATTTATAATGGAAAAGATTTTAGATGTAAAAAATATAGAAAAGTATTATGGAAATAAAGGTAATATAACTAAGGCAGTTGATGGAATAAGTTTTTCAGTTGAAAAAGGTGAGTATATTGGTATTATGGGAGCGTCAGGAAGTGGTAAAACTACACTACTTAATTGTATTTCAACTATTGATACGGTAACAGCGGGTCACATCTATATTGGGGACAAAGATATTACTGAACTTAATTCTAAGAAGCTCTCTAAGTTTAGAAGAGAGGAATTAGGTTTTATATTCCAAGATTTTAATTTACTGGATACATTAACAGCATACGAAAATATAGCACTCGCATTAACAATGATAAAATCGAATCACAAAGAAATCGAGATAGCAGTACAAGAAATTGCGAAGAAACTTCAGATTGAAGATGTTTTAGAAAAGTATCCATATCAAATGTCAGGTGGGCAAAAACAACGAGTTGCGAGTGCCAGAGCCATTATTACGAAACCATCACTTGTTTTAGCAGATGAACCAACGGGAGCACTCGATTCTAAGTCTGCAAGAATGTTGCTTGAAAGCTTTGAAACTCTTAATAAAGAGATGAAGGCGACTATTTTGATGGTTACTCATGATGCATTTACTGCAAGCTATTGTAAGCGAATTCTAGTTATTAAGGATGGTAAATTATTTAATGAGCTTATTAAAGGACAAGATACAAGAAAACAATTCTTTAATAAAATTATTGAAGTGGTAACTTTACTTGGAGGTGACAATAATAATGTTCTCTAAGTTAGCTATAAAAAACGTAGGAAAGTCAATAAGAGATTATACTATTTATTTTCTAACTTTGACTTTTGGCGTATGTCTCTTTTATGTATTTAATTCAATTGAAGCTCAGCAGGCAATGATGATTATTAGTAAATCACAGCAAGAATTATTAAGTGCACTAACAGAAATAATGGGTATTGTTTCAATCTTTATTTCGGTAATACTTGGATTTTTAATTATTTATGCAAATAAATTCCTGATCAAACGTAGAAAAAAAGAATTAGGAATATATATGACACTTGGGATGGAAAAAAGTAAGATTTCTAAGATTTTAGTTATTGAAACATTTTTGATTGGAATTATTTCATTGGCTATTGGTTTAATCATTGGGATATTTCTATCGCAAGGCTTATCGGTAGTAACTGCAAAGATGTTTCGTGCAAACTTAACTCAATTTAAATTTATTTTTTCAAGCAACGCTTGCATAAAGTCTATTATTAATTTTGGAATTATATTTGTGCTAGTTATGATTTTTAATACTGTATCAATTTCGAAATTTAAATTAATTGATTTACTCAATGCAAATAAGAAAAATGAAAACTTAAAACTAAAAAAAGTATGGTTATCGATAGTTCTTTTTATTAGCTCGATTATATGCCTTGCAGTATCTTATTATTTAATAATTGAAAATGGAATTCTTGCGATAAATATGAATTTCTATTTATCGTTAGCATTAGGAACCCTTGGAACATTCTTGTTTTTTATTTCATTATCGGGATTTTTATTAAGAGTGATTCAATTAAACAAAAAAATATATTTAAAGAATTTAAATATGTTCGTTCTAAGGCAAATTAACAGTAAGATAAACACAACGTATGTTTCTATGACAATGATATGTATCATGCTTTTGATTACAATTGGAACGCTATCAACGGGTAGAGGACTATCTGATGTACTAACATCAAACTTAGATGCAACAACACCATTTGACATAACAATAGAAGATAATGTGCTTGAGGATGAAGTGATTTCGAATACTTTATATCAAACCTTAGAGGAAGAGCATGTTAAATTAGGGGATATAGCAGCTAATTATTCTGAAATAAACATTTATGATTTAGGCGTTAAATATAATACTATTATTTTAAAAGAGTTACTAGATGAACTTCAATTATATGGTAGCGATCCAGGTGAATACAGTGTTCCAATTATGAAACTCTCAGAATTTAATAAAGTATTGGGGCAACTAGGGAAAACACCAATTGAGTTAAAGGAAAATGAATATTTATTAACTTCAAATTTCGACCAATTAAGTGAAAATTATGAAAAGTTTTTAAAGAGCAACACCAATATTACGATTAAAGACAAAACTCTAATCTCATCAACTAAGAAAAAAGCTTCCTATACGATAAATACTTACCCAATGTTTTCAGATTTAGGATCACTAGTTATTCCAGATGAAATGTTAATTGGAGAAAAGTCAATTAAGAGAGTCCTTAATATTAATTATTTAGGAAAAGATGAAGAAACAGATAAGATAGTAAGGGAGAGATTAGATAATTTTGAAGATATAGATTTTAGTTACTACTATTCAAAAATACAAATTCAAGAGCAAAGTATTGGGCTTAGCACTGTGTTATCATATTTAGGAATATATATTGGATTAGTATTCTTAATTACCTGTGCAGCAATTCTCGCTTTACAACAACTTTCAGAAGCATCTGATAATCAGGAAAGATATAGATTACTTCGAAAGCTTGGTGCGGAAGAAAAAATGATAAACAAAGCGTTATTTATGCAAATAATAATTTACTTTATGATGCCATTATTTCTCGCAGTTATCCATTCTGTAGTTGGACTTAAAGTTGCGAATCAAGTAGTATTACAATTTGGCCAATTGAATATTTTGGTTAACACGATTACGGTGGCAATATTCATAGTGATAATTTATGGGGCATACTTCTTGGCAACATATTATGGAAGTAAAAGTATTATAAAAGCAAATAAATAGGATAGGACGAGTTGGAAAGGAGAAGTACATGCTAAAGAAGTTTGTTTTTTCAATGGGAATTATTTTCTCATTAATAATAGGATTTATCCTGTTAATGTCATTTAATAAGTATATAGAAAGTGATAGGAATAGTTCTGTTAAATAACTAAAAAAAGTTGGAATTAATAATGAGACCACTAAAAAGTCATCTATTTATTTTGCAAGAATAAGCAAAGTAATAGAGAAGACTTTTTGGTGGTTTCTTAATAATACCCTCTATTTTTGCGTATAAATTTGTAGTATAATAAACGTTATATAGCTTTCAATTTATTGACATTATGTGTAATGTTTGTTAAAATTTATACTATTAGTACTATTATGGGAGGATGTAAGATTGAAAAAATTAATTACTACAATGGCAGTATTTATTGGTGTTTCATCCATGATATTTGCCCCAATATCGAAAAGCAATGCTGCAATAAACGTAAATTCTATTGTGAGGGTACAACAATACATAAATGATGAACGTGTATTAGAACATATTAATAATATATCTGTAATTGAAAATGCCGGGAATTTTAATGATTATACGGATTTTGACGATTCCGATTTTGGAGGGAGTAGTAGTAGTAAAAGTTCAGGGGACCTTGGTTGGATACTTTGGATTCTTCATTTGCTTCCTTTCCCACTTAATGTAATTTTAATAATTGTAGTTTTAATTTTCTTCTTTAAAGCAGGTAAACATGTTAAATCCAACACGAAACAAGGAGGAACTGGAACGTCATCCTATCAATCAGCAGGGGGTGCTGGAGTTAAATATGTTTCACCACCTAATATTCAAGTGCCTGATAACACTACAATGATCTCAAATAAGATTAAAGAAAAGGATATTAATTTTGATACAACTAAATTCTTAGGGTTTGCTGAAGAAGCGTACTTAAATATTCAGGACGCTTGGACAAATAATGATTGGGAAAAGATTAGAACGATAGAACACGAAGACCTATATAAGAAACATGAAAGACAATTAAATGAATATAAAAAGAATGGAACAAGAAACGTTCTTGAAAGAATTAGTGTAAATCAAACATATTTATATAAATATGTTATCGATAATCAATATGAACATGTATCTGTATTAATTGATGCAACTATGAATGATTACATAATTAATATTAATACGAATCAAATCATAAGAGGTGACTACAACACAAGATGGAGAGGAAGATATATCCTAACTTTTACTAGAAGTAAGGGTTCATTAACTGGAGTAGTGAAAGATGAATTTGAAACAACTAGTTGTCCAAATTGTGGGGCTCCTATAGAGATTACAAGTGCAGGAAAATGTATGTATTGTGACTTCCTAATAACCTCCTCAAAACATGATTGGGTTGTTAGTGATTTTGATTGTATTAAGCCGGACTATCAAATTGATAGAAGAGGTATCATTGTGCTTGAAACAAAAGAGGAAGTTAAAGTAAATAATTTCCCTTTCCCGAACATCTTAGAAAATAAGGAAGAGGATGACAAAAATTAATGTATGCATTTAGTTCAGCAGGATTTTTCTTGATTATATTATTAATTATTATAGTTATTATTGGGTTAGTAGTAATAACGATTATAAATAAGGCAAAGAGATTTGTTCAGTCTACATTGGGAACAGACATTTCTTCGCTTGTAGGTCAAATGAAGAACGCAGAAATTGAAATGAATACAACTCCACGTTCATTAAGTGGAGGAGATATCATTTTCGAACCAATGATATTAAAGGATTTCCCGCATTTTCATAAAGAAATTGTTTTTGCAAAGGCGGATAAATGCTTAATGGATTGCTTAAATGCAATTGAAGAAAAGAATATTAATATTGTTCAATCAGAGGAATACGGTGATGGAATTATAGCATATGTATCATCGAGAATAAGTGATTCAGAAAAAATCACCTTTGACAACATTCAAATTCATAAAAGATGTATTAGTGGTTATAGAAAAACAAACCAATATAATTCAGTATTGATTCAAATTGCTTATGAATTAAAAATTACATCAAACAAAAATAATAAGGTGTTACAGCAAATGAAAGCCGAAATAGAGTATACATATCTATTTCAGAATACGGAAAATAACAATGTAATAAGCACAGTTTGCCCAAATTGTGGAGGACCAATTGAAACGGCCAATCAGTCTAAATGTGCGTATTGTGGGGTTGGAGTAATCGGGGTAATCGAAAAAACTTGGGTATTTTCAAATATAAAAGATCTGTAGACAAATAATTGATATATTAAAAGGAGTGTTGAAAATGGGTTTTATTAAAGCAGCATTAAATGCAGTGGGTGGGACTTTAGCTGATCAATACAAGGAGATATTTTATTGTGATGCATTAACAGATGAAGTATTACTTCGTAAAGGACAAAGAAGAAATAGCGCAAGAAATACAAATAATGCAACTGATAATGTTATTACAGATGGATCAGTTGTTATTGTTAATGAAGGTCAATGTTTAGTAGTAGTAGACAATGGTAAAGTAATTGATTTTTGTGCAGAAGCCGGAAAATATATTTATCAAACGGGAACATCACCTTCTTTATTAACAGGAGGATTTAAAGGTCTTGCTGAAAGTTTTAAAACTGTTTGGGAAAGAACTCAATCAGGCGGTCAATCAGCGGTAGACCAAAGATTATATTATGTAAATATGTTAGAAATTAAAGATAACAAATATGGGGTAGGGAACGTTTCCTATAGAGATAAAGAATTTAATACTACAATTACGATTAAATGTTTCGGTGTATATAGTTATAAATTACAAAATCCATTTATTTTTTACAAACAAATAGCAGGTAATGTTAGTTATGAGTTTAAGAAATCAGAGTTAGATGAACAACTTAAAGCTGAGATTCAAGATGCTTTACAACCAGCTTTACGTAAAATTGCTTTAAGTGGATACTCATATGATGAACTTCCTTTATATACGACTGAAATTGGTACCGAATTAAACAATATTCTTACCGAAAAATGGTTAGAAAAAAGAGGTATAGCGATAAGTTCATTTGCTATTTCTTCTGTTCAACCAGATGAAGAAAGTAGAAAAATGCTTCAAAAGATTCAAATTAGTAGAGCATATGGTAGTGATGCAGCTGCAGGGGCTGGTAGAATGCTAGATGCACAAGCTTCCGCATTTGAAAATGCAGCAAGTAATTCTGCTGGAGCAGTACACGGTTTCATGGGATTTGGAGCAATGCAAAATATGGCTGGAGGAAATACAGTATCCGATCTATATACGCTAGCACAACAACAGGGTAAACAACAACCAGTTGGAATGCCACAATCTGCAACATCAGTACCACAACCTACGACTGGATGGACGTGTTCATGTGGTAAGATTGGTAACGAAGGCAAGTTCTGTGATGAATGTGGAGCAAAGAAGCCAGAAGAAGTTAGTGGATGGAAATGTTCTTGTGGAGCGATTAGTAAAGGTAAATTCTGTCACGAATGTGGAGCAAAGAAACCAGTAGATGAACCACTTTATGTTTGCGATAAATGCGGCTGGGAACCTACAGATCCTAAAAACCCACCAAAATTCTGTCCTGAATGTGGCGATAAATTTGATGAAAGTGATATAACAAATAAATAGATGTAATATTTTGCAATTGAACAATGTTGAGTTACCATATAGGTCATATAACATCTGGGGGGATAGGGAAAATATGAAAACTTATTATAATTTGCATTTAGCTAAAGTAGTTGATTTATTAAAAAGTGAAACCACATTTAATAAACAAAACAATCTATTTATCAAACATTATAATACATTTGATGTTCCTGTGGATGAAGTGCGTCTTGCTGTGGGTGAAGATACTAATATAAAAGTGTTTTCCTATCGCTTTTCTTCATCAAGAATGCAAGACGCATATGAACCTATTTTGGGTTGGATTAGAGAATTGTACTTAAACAACGTAGATGATGATATTGACACCTTTCTGGATAAAGCAAAAGTTTATAAGCTTCATAGACCGATATTTAAATCTTTCATAAAATTGGGTAGAGGCAAACGAAATGAAGAAGTTTTTATCCCTGAGATCGAATATGATAAGCATAGATTTATAGTATCATTAATTAATGTACTTGAATATTTATCAACAAATATGCCTTTGATATTAATTTTGAATCGGTTACATTTTGCATCCTTGTCAATGATAGAATTTCTAGAAGCATTTATCACCAATGAAGATATGAGTAAAATCTCGCTTTTTGTAACGTATAATGAATCGTATCAGATAGAAAAATATATTTTACCAAAATGGAATAAGCTATTTGATATAGTTAAGACTAAATCTAAAATAATAGATTTAGGTACGAAAGAAAAATTTGAAACAGCAATCGAGAGAACGAACTATATTCCGATAACCTCACGGTACCAAAGATATATTGAGAAATTAGAAAATATGTTAGAAACATTAGCTTATGAACAAGCGTTCTTTTATCTTGACTTAATATTTCACAAAATTGATATGGAAAAATCGAATATTGCTTTAAATATTAGAAGAACCCTATTAGAGATTTTTATTAAAGCAAGTATTTATATAAATGATATGAATAGAGCTTCGATTCTCTGTGAGAAATTAAGGACGTTAGAAGATAAAAATATTTATAATAATTCTAATTATACATATTATCGTTTAGCTACACTAACTAAGTTATTTAGTTCACAGTATGATGATGCGCAAAAATCGGCTAATATCTTAATTAATATAGCTCAGAGTTTAGAAAATGAATTTATGATATTTGAAGCGAAATTAACTAAGTTTTTGGTTGATAATGAGGGCTTTAAAGAAATTACAGTGCGTACTAGCTATATAGAAGTTAGTAACGATCTTATTAATGATGCTCAAAAATATAATTATAGAAATATGTTGGCTTACATATTAGTAATGAGTTTTGAAAATATTGATACACATAAATTAGCGCATGAAGAAAAAGTAAATCAAGCAAATATGTTTGATTGGGGAATAGAAATTGCAAAAGATTTAGAAAATTATAATTGCATGCTTTCAGCATATAAGAAGAATATATTAATGGCATCATTTTTCGGGCATTACGACAAAGTTGATTTATACAATAATAAATGCTTGGATATTATTCATATTATGGACAACCCCCTTGAAGAAGCAAGTATGTGCAACACTTTAGGATATAATACACTTATTATTGAGGATTTTAGTAGGGCAAATGAATATTTTAATAAAGCGATCTCTATTTTAACGAAAGATAATAAAATAGATGTTATATGTGAAACCCTTTATAATAAAGGTATGAATGCAATCGGTGCAAGAGATTATATTAGTGCAAAGGATAACCTTGAAACTTGTATAACGATTATGAGAAATATGAATTTACAACGGTTAAATACTTGTAATATATCAAAAGTATATGGCCTTACATCATTTTGTTATTATAAACTTGGACAACAATATAATTTAAGTTTATTATTAAGTAAAATGCAAAGAATACTAAGTCATTTAATGAATACTGAAGATATTGGCAAATATTATTTATGGGATGACGATTTATTCTTATATTATTTCTG
Source organism: Clostridiales bacterium (assembly GCA_029256575.1). Lineage (GTDB taxonomy): Bacteria > Bacillota > Clostridia > Lachnospirales > JAQSXR01 > JAQSXR01. The sequence continues at coordinate 58,608 of JAQSXR010000009.1, forward strand.
TATTGGTTTATTGGACAAAGAAGAAGGAAAATATCGTTTAGCACAATTTCATCTTGATAAAGCGAGATTTCACATGTCAAGGACGAATGGTAGTAAATTCTTATTCTACCCGATCTTTGCTATTGAACAAGCAAATCTTTACAGGATGCAGCAAGAAGATAAGAAAGCCGAAAAAGTATTGTCTGAATGCATTCGTTTCTGCCTTGAGTTTGGTTACAAGAAAAACATAGATTTACTGACTCGACATCTTGAACAAAAAGAAGAAATAGAGCATAATTTTACAGAGATGAGTATCAGTGTGGATTATGAGGAACTAATTGAATTATCAAGAAGAGCTGCGATTATTCAAGAACTAAATAAAAAAAATAAAGACATGGATTTTTTGTATACTTGGCAAGACGTAGTTAGTCAACAAAATGACAAAGGTATACTTATTAATGTTGCAATCAATATACTACAAAGTAATTTTAATGTAGATCAAGTAATCTATCTTACGAAGGAAGATTCACAATTTAAGATAAAGTATGCAACGAAAAACACGGCCATTGAGGATCATCAAATAGAAGTTATAAAAGATAAACTTGAATTTGAAACAAACGGTTTTGCAGTATCTAGAATTGAAAGGAAATTTGAGAATTATAAAGATATAATTTCTTTCTTTGGTATTGATAGTATTTGGTCAATACTATGTGTTCCGATAGTGGTAGATGATGTAGTTAAAAGCATTCTTATAGCATACAATGAAGTTCATTCAAATCTATTAGCGAATCAAAATATACTTACAGAAGATGATATAGTGATTGTTAAGTATGCGTTTAGACAACTTAACGATGCAATTGAAAAAGTGAATGCAAAAGAAAGAATTATTCAAATTAATAATGAGCTCAAAAAAAGTTCAATTACTGATGTATTAACAGGGGCGTTAAATAGAAACGGCTTCATAGAAAAAATTAATAAACTAAATGAGACTCTTCTAAATTCAAATATCACTAAAAAATCTGCATTAACAGTTTTATACATTGATTTAGATAATTTTAAATATTATAATGATACTTTCGGACATGATGTTGGAGATTTAATCTTAATTGAATTTGCGGGTATTTTTAATAGAGTAATTGGGAAAAAAGGTTATTGTGTAAGATATGGTGGAGATGAATTTGTACTAGTATTAAATAATTCAAAAGAAAAAGATGGTGAAATAGTAGCAAATAACATATTCCATGAAATAATAAAGGCTAATTATTTTATTGATAAAGTTGAGGCTAAATTAAACTATAAAATTGCTATTAATAATGATAGTAAGGTATCATGTTCGGTTGGTATTGCAGATACTATGCTATTTGATAAACTCGATATTAACGATATATTGAAACGAGCAGATGAAGCCTTATATAGTGTTAAAAAGTCAACTAAAAGAGGATATAAATTATGGAGCACTATGAGCTATTAATAAGGGATTTGTTAATGAGTTACAAGTTAAATACAATAAACTTTGAGAAGTTACTGGAATTTGCAGCTGGTAATGATACAAATGATGCCAAACAAATCGAAAAAATTAAGATCTTAGATTTTCATAATTTCAAGGATTCAATTGATAAATTATGCAATGATAGGGTTTTGGTTGCTTATGGTAAGGAATCTTATAAAGGACTAAAGAAAAACTATAAGGTTATAAACAATATAAAGAAAAATAAACGTAATACTGAAATAACAGCACAAATTATGAGCTATAAGTTCCCAAATATATCATATTATACTCGTAATCATGAGGAGTTTATCAAAGACAAAAAGATAATTGATATTTTATATGATTATTTTATTAGTGAGAATAAACCTACATTAACAGCTAATGAACTGGGAGTACTTATTTTTAATGATGAAAAAGCGTTTGAACAATTCGAAAAGGAAAAAAATATATCAAATGATACGGGTTCTGTGAAAATAGGGTATGCTTTACAAGTAATAAATAAATTAAAATTAAATTTGCCTAATCACTTTAATGCTTATATAACAATAGAACCATTTTTCTACCATATTAAGAAGAGCTATTTTGAAAAAAAGATAAGAAGAATTTTGGTAATAGAAAATAAAGATACTTATTATTCCTTTTATAGATCTGAAGTTGCAAAAAGCTATGATATGATAATATATGGTGAAGGAAATAAAATTACTAGTTCATTTGCGCTTGCGAAAGATTATGGTATACTAATTAGTGATGAGGTACTGTATTTTGGTGATATTGATCCAGTAGGATTTTCAATCTACAAAAACTTTAAGAAAATATATAATGAATATAATATAGTTTTAGATAAGCAGTATTATATTTCGCTCATTGAGGCATATTGGAACAAAGAATGTCCAAAGATAAAGAAGTTGAAAATCTCCTCCTATATTGATATTGCACAAAATGTAATTGGAGAAGAATTTACAAAGGAACACGGAGATTTTATAATGGGACTATTTACGGATAAACGATATATTCCACAAGAAGCTATTTCCATTATTAATTTGTAAAGGAATACAACATGAAAAAGGAAAACACTTTTTATAATGAAATACTGCAAGAACAAGATAAGCGCATGCAAAATATTAGAAAATATTATCCCTTCTTTAGTTTAGCGAATAACTCGCTAGAGATGTTTCGGGAGGGTAAGTATTCTAATATCGATATGGGCTTTGTTTTGATGGCAATTTTAAGAATGTTAATTGAAGAAAATAACTTTAATGATACAGGGGTTACCTATAGAGAATATTATGCATTTACATCACAATTACTCAGAAAAGAATTTGAGTTATATTTAACGCAGGAAGAGAACGATGAAATTATTGCTTATATTTTTGACAAAATTAAAAATGAAGGTAAGCCATTTGAATTTAATTACTATGAACCTATAACAAAAGAAAGAAAAACGACAAGAATCAAACTAATTGATAGTGCCTTCTATGAAAACAATGTCTGTTATTATATTACAACACTTGGAATAGAGTTTTACCTTGACACAAAAGAAATTAAAGATGAAAGTAAAATTAGTATCCAACAACTTTTATTAGAGAAAATGATAGCGTCAAAAAATTTTTCTGGTGGTATTGAAGTCGTTAAGCGAATCAATAATGAAGTTAGTAAACTTAAATATAGAAAAAAAGAAGTATTAAACATAATGAGTTATGACATAAAAGAAGGAATCAAAGAGTATGAGGACTTTTTTGCTACTAGTATAAGATGGTTTGATGAAGAACAAGAATTATTTGTAAAGAATAAAACACTTATAGAAAAAGCAGTTAGCTTAATTGATCCAATGGAACAAAGCAGTAATAATGAAATTAGACAATTAGAAGCAGAACTGAAAAAAGCAATAACGAAACACTCTGAACTTCTTAGCTCATGTATGGATTTAAAGAAAAAAGCGGATGAAATAATATCGAGAGCAAAGGTGAACTCGCTCAAAATGTCCTTTGATTTCAATGATGCATTAAAGAGTATGATAGCAAAAGACGATAGTCGTTTACTCGAGGTTCTTGTAAATCCTCTTCTAAATTTGAATGTAAAGAAGTTGATAGACTTACCTAGATTAGAAAATTTATTAACTTATCGATCAGATGAAATTGATGAAGCTGAAACGATGGATAATCATGAAGAAGAAGATTATGTTTTTGAAGATGTACTTGAAGAACAACGAATATCTCATAACTATATTAGGATACTCAGATGCTTATTTGAACTGTTTGAGGGGAAAAATGTATTTTATCTTAAGGATTTAAATGATAAGCTTGAACAAAAATTCACTTCTAAAATATTCGTAAATGGGGATTACTTTTCATTTATAATACATATGTGTCAAAAATATGAGTACTCCATATCAAAAGTATTAATAAGTCCAGATACGTTCTTTGAAAAAATCATTGACGAATTTTTTAAAGAAAATAAATCAGAACAATATAGATTTCTACAATTCAAATTAGAACCATTACCAGAGGAAGAATTTGATTTACCCTCAAGCTTCAGCGTAACTAACATTAGATTTGAAAGGGTGGTGATGTAATGGATAATAAAAATATAGATAGAGCGATTGAGATTTTTTCACTACTCATAAAAGGTGAAAGCATAAGCAAAGAAAAAAATACGGAATTATATGAGCATTATAATTCCTATAGTGAAGTGTTTGATTTAGTTGAGAAACTAACGAATGGCATGAATCTAAAGGTATATGAGCACGATGAATCATTACATTTATCACCAGGTGAGAAAAATAGGGTGTTCGGATTTACAAATGATGAGTTAAAAAAAGAACTTGGAATCAAACTTAATAAGGAATTATATTTATCGTATTTTGTAATATATAATATAATTACTAAATTTTATAAAGATTCTTCTAACTACACGTTTCGAGAATACATAAATATTCAAGAAACAGTCGAAGAAGTTTCAACAGCTTTATACCAAATTACTGATAAAATAGAAACAGTAGTAATCAGTGAGATAGAAGAGCATAGTTTTAATACTTTGGCTATGTTATGGGATGACATGCCTTTAACTTCAACTGATTATAATGGGCAAACAAGAGCTGGGAAAAGTTCAAGGGTAAGTTTTGTGAAAATGGTTTTTAATTTCCTGATTGATCAGAAATTATTTATTAGTTCAGAAGAGGGGTATTATCCAACGCAAAGGTTTAAAGCCCTTGTTGAAAATTACTTCAAAGAAGCAAGAGGTAGGCTATACGATATATTAATGACAAGGGGTGAGTAATTGTGCCAAATATTAATAGAATTAGAGTAAATAATGTTAAATATAATAACGGAACACAATTTTATGATGATTTTAATATGAATTTTCAAGGTAAAAATACTCTTTATGACCTTGCAAATGGAGGCGGTAAAAGTGTGCTTATGCTCTTATTACTTCAAAATATTATTCCGAATAGTACTCTTGATGATAAGCAGCCGATAGAAAAGTTATTCAGAACCAACGAGGGAAGTAATGTTATTCACTCATTAATTGAGTGGAATTTAGATGAGTATTATACTAATAATATAGGATATGAATATATGACAACGGGCTTCTGTGCTAAGAAAGGCAAAGATTCTAGTGATAATTTGGATGAAGTTCAAAAAGAGACTGCAGCGATAGAGTATTTTAACTATTGTATTTTTTATAAAAATGCGAACGATAATGATATTCGTAATCTACCCTTAGTAAAAGATAAAGAACGTATTACATATAAAGGGCTTAGAAAATATTTAGTTGAGTTGTCACAGAAAAATACAAGTTCTATATTGGTTAAGATATTTGATAAAAAGTATGAATATCAAAATTTCTTATCAGAATATGGAATATACGAAAGCGAATGGGAGATTATTCGTGGGATTAATAAAACAGAAGGCCATGTTAGAACATATTTTGAAACGAAATATAGAACTACAAGAAAAGTAGTAGAAGATTTATTGATTGAAGAAATAATACAAAAATCATTTAACTTAAAGGCCAAACGCGAAGATGATGAAAGTGAATTAGCACAAACATTATTAGATATAAAAGATAAATTATTTGAATTATCAAAGAGAAAAAAAGAAATTAGTAGTTATGATAATCAGATAGATGTCCTTAGAACACTATCCCAAAAGGCTGAGACTTTGGAAAAGGTTTATATTCGCAAAAATCAAGCACAAAAAAATGCGATATCTTTATTAAATGCTCTTAATAATCGGTTTGAAGAACTCGAGGGACAGTATAATCAAACAACGCTTAGTCTCAATGAAAATGAACGAGAGCAAAATGAAATATCAAGAAAAATTGCAACATTAGAATATCAAGTAAGCGAAGAAGATAAAAAAAGTATAGAAAAAGAAATAGCTACACTAGAAGAAAATGTTCAAAAATATGAGGAACAAGCCAATAAAATAGTTGATAAATTAAACCATAGTGAGGCATCAAATGAATATTTAGATTATATTTCTTTGCAAAAATCATATGATACTACAGCCTCAGTAATAATGAATATTCAAAATGAAAATAAAGATTTATTGAATGAGTTAGAAACCTATGTTTTCAATAAAAAGATAAGAAATCAAATGAAAATTGAACATTTTAATAAGGAACATGAAATATTAATAAATGAAATAACAAAAATTGAAACAATAATTGAAAATACTTCGGAGGAAGAACGAAAATTATTTGGTGAATTTTCGATAAAAGAAAATAAGATTAAAGAACTTACTACAAAATTATATGATTTAATATCAGAATTAGCAATCCTACGTCAAAAGGTAAATGTACTTTTGTTAGAAGATCTTGATAATGAAATCCAAAAATCTGACTTTGAGTTAAAGGAAAGTAAAGAAAAGATAATTCAAAACAATCGAGAGTTAATTCAAGTTCAAAATGATATCATGAATATCAAAATTGAGTTAGAAAAGTTAAATTATAATATCACAAGCTTAGCAAGCCAAAAGCAAGAGGTGCTAGGTAAAATAACGAAATATAAGGCCTTAGAAGAACGAAAAAATAAAGTAGCATTCATTTATGCGGAACCTAATACAAATAAATTACTTATGTTATTAAACGAAAAATATAGAGAAGTTATTTCCGAGCATTCACTTAAGAAATTACAAAAAGATAGACTAGTGGCATACAAGGAACAATTGGAATTAAATATTCCATTAGAAGTTACACCGGAAACTAGACAATTGCTTGAATATGTTGAGAAAAAATATAAAAATGGTGCGCTTGGCTTAGACATTATGAAAAAGTTTACGAATGATAAACTTAATGAGGTACTTGCTAGAGTTCCATTGTTACCATATTCGGTTGTAGTCACAAATGATATCTATGTGAAAATGGAACATGATACAAAACTATTTGATATCGTGCAAAGTTCCTTTATCATACCGATTATTAATAAGAGCTTATTAGATGGAGAAGAAACCACTTTTACAAATGGTATTATCTTTGCAAGCAAAGATATTGAGTGCTTTACTAATCCAGAAAAGCTGCAACAAGAAAAACTAAGAGTTAAGAAAGAACTTGCTATAATTGAGAAAGAAATAGAAACATTATTAGCAAATGAAATAGCGTTTAAGGACAATGCATCCTTTATCGATAACTTTATTAGTAACTATGAAATATATATAAGTGAATGGGATTTACATTATAATAAAATAACGAAAGATTTAGATGAAACTATTATAATAAAAGAAGATTACAATAAGAAATTAACCTTTCGTAATGAAAGACTTGAATTTATTACTTTGAATGATTTAACACTTAACCAATTAATAGAAGAGTATCAAGAAAATATTCAAAATCTTAAAACATTAAAAAGTATAGTTTTTAATATTGAATCGTATGAAAAAGACATAAAATCTACTCAAATAGAACTTGATAATATTCAAATAAGGCAATCGGATTTGTCTGAGATTATAAAAAGTCATATTGATACAAGAGAGGTAAAGAAACAATACAGAGATAATATTACAAAGAAGTTAAGAATAATTGAAGAAGAATGGAATAAAGATTATAAAATTTATTTAAAAGATACAGAAATGAAAATATTATCAATTACAGATGATGAATTAGATATACATTTATCAGGTGCAAAAAAAGCATTTGAAGATAAAAATACAGATATAAAGGATAAGAACGCTTTATTAGAATCCTATAAAAATGCCATTAAGAAAAGTAAAGAAGTTATTATTGATAAAAAAGGTGATCTAAATAATCTTGAATTAATGCATAGAAATAATACATTATTACGAACTAATTCTGAAGATATTGCAAAACAAAAGGAAGAAAGAACATATGTATTAGGATTAAGAAATTCAAAAAAATTGATGTTAGAAAATCTTAAAAATAAAGTATCAAATATTTGCGGTAAATTAGAAATTGAACAAAAGCAAATTAAAGCCAGGTTTGGAATTCTAGAGTATGTTAATATTGAGCCAAATCGTTATCTAGATGTAATAAATGATAGTAAAAAGAAGAGACAATCACTAGAAAATGCATACCAAATCATAAAAAGAACACATAAGCAATTAAATGATGAAGTAGAAGATATTAAACGTGTTATTAGTAAATTACGAGATCTAATTGAATTTAATAAAATTATATTTTTTATTATGAATGACATACAACAATTATCAAATACAAATTATGCAAAGCACTTTGATATCGTAAAAACAGAACTAGAACAAGCTGAAATTTCAGCGAATAAAGCATTTGAGAACTTTGAGAAAAATAAGATAAGCTGTATAAATGAACTTGAAATTATAAAAGCAGATGCTTTGGCAAAAGGGGTAAAAGACGATGTATTAATTCCAAGAGATACAGTGGAATGTACTCAACTTGTAGAACGGTTAGTACATACTTGTGAAACTATAATTATTGAGAGAAATAATATCGAATCAAGTATTCGGGATATTGAAGCAATAAAAGATAGTTTTGAAAATCAATGTTTGCAAAGATGTAATAATGTAAAAGTTGATTTAGATAAGTTTGCTCGATTATCAAGTATTATATTAGATGATGAACAGACTCAAGTAATCAAGCTTAAAGTTCCATATATAAAAGAGGAACAACAAAAGTATCAAATATCAAGATATATTGATAATTTAATTGAGAAAACGGATGAATTCACTACTGATTCAGACAAGAAAAAACATATCATGTCTCAATTATCCTTAAAGAAGCTCTTCTCGGTAATTGTAACAGATATGAATAGAATTTCCTTAGAGCTATACAAAAGGGAAAGAATAAAAGAAAATAGTAGACATTTTAGATATGAAGAAGCAGTTGGAAGCACCGGACAATCTCAAGGTATTTATATTCAATTTCTTATTGCAATTATAAACTACATTTCAAATATTAATTCATTTAAAGATACAACTGGGCTTAAAAAGGTCATATTTATTGATAATCCATTTGGAGCTGCTAAAGATACTTATATATGGGATCCTATATTTAATATGTTGGAAACGAATAAAGTACAACTCGTTGTACCTACACGTGGAGCAACACCAGCAATAACTGGACGTTTCGATGTAAATTATATATTAGTTCAGAAAATGGTGGATGGGAAACAACAAACAGTTGTATCGGCTGACTATAGAAGTGAAATCGATACAGAAGCAACTGAATATATCAAAGCAGAGTATAAGCAGGAATCATTATTCCGTGGATAAATAAAAATGCTTGACAACTGTATATATACACTATATACTCAAATACAATAACATTATTGTTTCTTTAGAAATAAAGTTAACAATGAAAAGTAATAACATTGCAATAACGGTAACAATGAAGAATTAATAACATAGCTTAGTAACTTGTTATTGCATTTTTATACAATTTTTTAGAAATGAAGGGAGTATAACATGAGAAAAATTATTTGTAAAAAGGGGAAAATTAATAAACTGGTATCTCTATTATTAATAATAGTTTTAACAGTAACGATGCTTACAGGATGTGAACAGAATCAGTCAAAAGCAAAGGTTCAGAAAAGCTTCGATAAGTATACAGAAACATTGTTTAAGGATGCATTAATAGAAGATGCGTTATCGGTAAATTTTTTAATTACCGAACCAGAAAATTATGGACTTGAAAATGCAACAGTTGATTTAAGCTTTGGTACCAAAGAGGAATATGAAGAAGACTACAAGGAAGCACAAGAAGAACTGGACTATATAAAGAAAACATTTTCTTATGAGAAACTTAGCAAAGAACAACAGCTAACTTATGATGTTTTAGTAGATTCCTTTAATAGAACTCTAGCTTTTAAAGATTACTATTACTACAACACTCCTTTAGGTTCATATCTTGGTACGAATGCGAATCTACCAATAGAATTATCAGAATTAAGATTTGACACCGAAAAAGATATTGAGAATTATTTAGAAGTATTAACGAAAACAAAAGGATATTTTGAATCGTTAATTGAATTTCAAAATGAAAAGTTAGAAAATGGTACGTTAGAACCTGATTTTGTACTAGAAGGTATTATAGAACAATGTGAAAATTATATTAATTCAACAGAAGAAAATTTCTTAATTCCTATTATGAATGATAAAATTGACGCTACGAGCTTTCTAGATGAAGCGAAAAAGACAGAATATAAAGAAAAAAATGAAAAACTTATTAAAGATGACTTCATTGGAGCTTATCAGTATTTAAGTGATGAAGTAGCTAAATTAGTAGGAAAAGGCGAAAATCAAAAAAGTATATTCTATTTACCAAATGGAAAAGAATACTATGAAGCAATATTTGCACGAAATACAGGTGCCGATGTTACAGTAAACGAAGCTAAGAAAAATCTTGAAAAATATCAGGATCAGTTGATTGAAGAGCTTACAGGAATCGTGCAAGCAAATGCATCTGTAGTAACAGATGTGTCAACTCTTCAGATGACCAATAAAGATATTGAAGACATTGTTAAAGACTTTTCCCAATTAATTAAAACTGATTTTCCAGAAATTCCAACTACTAACTTTGAAATAAAGAATGTTCATGAATCACTTCAAGAGAACATGAGCCCTGCAATGTATTTCATATCACCATTAGATTCAAATGATACAACTGAGAGAATAACAATAAATCCACTACGAATTGATAATAAGAATTATATGTTTACCACTCTTGCTCATGAAGGATATCCAGGACATTTATATCAACATGTTTATACAAAAAATACTGACATTCCAGAAATTAGACACATTTTAAGCTACAACGGATATGCAGATGGTTGGGCAACCTATGTAGAAACTTTTGTAATGAAATATGCGGAAGGCAATGAAGATGTATTAGCTTATAATGATAGTTTTGATAATTTAGTTAATGCAACATTATGTATAGCGGATATCGGAATTAATTATGAGGGATGGGATGTTTCTCAACTAAGTACTTATTTTGCTCAATACTTCTCTGGTGTTGATGCACAAGCAGTTTACGAACAATTAGTAGAAGTTCCTTCAAATCAAGCACAATATACTTATGGATTTTATGAAATACAGAAATTAAGAGAGAAAGCAGAAGATGAGTTAGGGGATAAGTTCACAGATGTAGCTTTTCATAAAGCAATATTAGATCCAGGACCAGCACCTTTTTCTATCATTTCAGAATCTGTTGAAACATATATAAGTAGTGAAAAAGATAAGAAATAATCAAAATCAAATAAGTTAATGAAAAAAGTCAAAATATTAAATAAACTATATGATTAGTATTAATAAATTTAGAGGCCCTGTTCTACGAAAAGAATAGGAGCCTCTTTTTAGTGTAAAAATAAATCTATTTAGCTAAAAGATACAAGTCTTTTTTCACCTTCAAGTTGTTGTATTGGTTTGATGTTTTGTGTAACTTCTAGAGTGCCCAGAAATTCTCCATTTTTATTTCTAACTGCATAATAGCGAATATATACAAATTTATCACCCATCTTAATCCAAAAATCCTCATGTTCCTTTAGACCAGATTTCAAATCTTCAACTATTTGTTGAACGATATGCACACTTCCGGGTGGATGACAATTCTGTACTTGTCTTCCGATTATAGCCTTTGTTCGTGGGAATATTCTCTCAACACCTTGGGAGAAATACTTTACGGCCCCATCCTTATCTACAAAAGTAATATCGAGAGGAAGTGTGTTTAACATCGCATTAATTTCTTCTGGAGTTAATAACCCTGCATCAAAACTAACATATCCTTCACTAGCAGGAACGATTCCAAGATCTTTTTCTTTATCGACTATATTTGTTTTGGTAGGTTTCCACTTCCCTTGCGGTTCAATTAGACAGAAACCTAAGTCTTTCGTTTCGTTAGCAATTTTTACCCATTCATCCTCTGAAAGCGTTTCTAAAGACATTGGGAAAAGAATCTTTTCCTCTTTAAAAACCATTTCAATGATCCTATTTGCTACTTCACTAGCTGTGGATACCACCACATCATGGTTTTCTTTGTAATTGGTAAGGAGGGTTCTTACATCCTTAATAGCATCTCTTATTTCATCGTCAACTCCCCACATTACTTTCGGAGGACCTGTAATACCGTATTTTTCTAAGTATGGAAATAACAGATTTTCTTTTCTTAAATAATGTTTATCAATTTCCCATAAAGTATGAAAAGCTGCTGACATATTATTTATATTTTCTTGATTATCTTGATTTTTGAATAATTCTATACTGGGGATTACTTTATTATTGATTAAATTTTCGATTGCAATATTTTCAAGCCGAAAGGTGTGTATGGGATGGCCTGGGGAATCTTCTTGTTGAATTGGTTTGTGAATTTTTTCTATAGAACCTTTAAATACTGAAGCATGAACATCACATAACCTTTGTACTTCTTCAAGGGGCATACCATCCATTATAAGTGCTTGTTCCATCTCTGATATTTCCATGGCTGAGATACCTTCGATTAATTTTTCAAACCTAGCCTTTACAGATTCTACACTTTTTCCATTGTGAAGTTCGGTGATTAGTTCTTTTAGAACTTTTTGTCTGTATTCACGATTATTTATGAACTCGCTCATTTTAAACCTCCTTTATGCTTCTACTAGTATACAAATATACCCATATTTGATATAATTATTCGATTATCTAAAATATTTAGAATCAAGTTATATACTTTATTATCATGCATATAATAATATATCAAAAGGAAATCGATGGGGGAAAAAATGAAATTAAGAAAGATGAAAAAAATTATATCACTTGTGCTCATCGTAGTAGTTTTAACTAGTTTACTGGTTTCATGTAAACAGGTCAACGAAAAGAAAGAATTACAGCAATCCTTTAATGAATATATGGATCAATTATTTGTTGAAGAATTTAAAGACGATGCGATAAGCGTAAATTTCTATTTGAAGAATCCCAATGTATATGGACTTGAAAATGAAGGGATTAATTTAAATACTCTTACGAAAGAGGAGTATGATAAGAGCTATACAGATACACTAACTACTTTAGACTACATAAAGAACAACTTTACATATGAAGAATTAACGAAGGATCAACAATTGACATTTGATATTGTAACAGATAATTTAAGTAGATCCCTATTTCTTAAGGATTTTTACTATTATCAAACAGCATTAGGCTCGTACTTAGGAATTAATTCACAGTTACCGATGCTCTTGTCTGAATTGCGTTTTGATACTAAAAATGATATAGAAAACTACTTTAAAGCATTATCATTAACCAAAGAGTGTTTTGAATCCTGCGTAAGATTAGAAAAAGAAAAAATTGAATTTGGAACTTCTATGCCAGATTTTGTATTAGAAAAAGTAGTTGAACAATGTAATAGTTTTATTGATAATTCAGAAGAGATATTTTTGATACCACTAATTAACGAAAAAATTGATGCCACAGCATTTTTAGCAGATGATGAAAAGGTAGAATTTAAAGCACAAAATGTAAAATTAATAAATGAAGATTTCAAAAATGCATATATATATTTAAGAGATGAATGTAAGCTACTTGTTGGTAAAGGTACGAATCAGAAGAGTATGTATTACTTACCAGAAGGAAAAGCATATTATCAAGCATTATTTGCAGATAGCACAGGGTCTGATGATACAATCGAAGAAGCTAAGATTTTATTAGAGACTAAAAAAAATGAATTAATAGATGAATTAGTTGCATTAATGAGCAGTAATTCTACCTTGTATGATGAAGTGGGAAATTTATCAATGACAACGAATGATGCTCAAACGATCGTTGAAAATTACCAAGATTTAATAGTAGGAGACTTCCCAGAAATTCCTGAAACAAATTTTGAAATATATAATATTCATGAGTCTTTACAGGGAAATGCAAGCCCTGCAATGTATTTCTTATCACCTATTGATGATAATGATGTAACCGAAAGAATATATTTAAATCCATTAAGTATGGATGATACAAATTATTTATTTACTACATTAGGTCATGAGGGTTATCCAGGACACCTATATCAACATGTATATTTAAAGAACAGTAAGTTACCGGATATTAGAAAATTACTAAACTACACAGGATATGCTGAAGGTTGGGCTACCTATGTTGAATATTATGTTTTGAAATATGCAGACGGAAACAAAGATGCAATTGAATATAGAAGAATAATTACACAATTGCAGTATGCGGTATTGTGCTTAACTGACATAGGAATAAACTATGAAGGATGGGATCTTGAAACTGTTCAACATTATTTGGATGAGTTATTTATTGGAGCAGATGCTAAAGTGGTATATGAGCAAATGATAGAAGTACCAACTAATTTTATGGCTTACTATTACACCTTATTTGAAATAGAAAGGTTAAAGGATACTGCCATTGAAGAACTTGGCACTTTGTATAAAGACATAGATTTTCATAAAGCAATATTAGATCCTGGTCCAGCTCCATTATCAATAATTGAAGATTCAGTTAATCAATATATAGAATCAACTTTATCAAAAAAATAATATAAGTTCACATAAAAGTCACTTTAACTTAAGTGACTTTTATTGCATTTTATTGCAAAAAAGTATATGATAATTGCGGAGGTGTGGATATGCATAATGAAGTACAAAGATTAGACTTGTTTGAATTAATCGATGAGACAACTTGGTTGTTATTAGATAATAAGCCTATTTATGCAGCGGCGGCAGCAAGGATTATAGAACTTTTGACACCGATGCTATACAAAAAAAATAGTCGTTTAGTTGGAATAAAATCTAGAATAAAGTCAGCAGACAGTCTAAAAGAAAAAATAATAAGACGTCAATTATATAAGAAGTATAATACAGCAGAGAAAATACTAGAAAACCTTTCAGATACACTTGGAATAATGATAGAATGCAAATTTATTGATGATGAAGAAAAGATATTTAACTTACTTCGAAAACATTTTAATATTAAAGTAAATGAAAAACTCTATACTTCAAAGGAAACGCAGAACTTATATCTAGACTTAGATATGACTCAACCACAAATGCAAAAAAATGGTTATACAGTATATCGTGTGGATGGTGTTTTTGTATTTGAAGAAAAAAAAATAAAATTTGAAATTCAACTTAAATCTTTAGTAAACGCATTTTGGTCTGAGGTAGAACATGAACTTGTTTATAAAAATAACCAATATGTACCGAGTAGTAGTTTAATTACAGAATTACTATTTGCAATTAAAGGAAACCTAGAAGGTATTGATAAAATGCTACAATTGTTAGCAAATAAAATTGAAGAGCATGATGTAGATAGAACTGACTTAAATAATACGATGGGTTATTCAAGCTTTGTAGCAAAAATTATTAGTGACTTTTTTTGTAAAAAAATGCTTGAATCGATAGGGTTTACAGTTGATTTTAAGAAGACATGTGAAATACTTGGAGTATACATAATGGAGAGACTTAAGGAACGTTCAGGCAGTTCTATGAGTAAACTTATGATGCAAATAACAAATCAATTTAGTGATGAAGAATATGGAAAAGTAAATTTTGAAGAACAAATCGTTTTTGAAGGTAAATATATTGGTGATGACAGATTTAGTGAAATTGTTGGTAATAGTTTAATAAAGCTTATAAATATTGACTTCGAGTGGCATTTGTTTTTTAAAATGTTATTTGAGATTGAACCTGGCAATAACTTAGAAGATTTCACCATTTTTATAAAAGTTATCAGAGATACAATTACACATGATGAGATATATGAGCCGTTATATGAAAAATTCGGACAAGAAAACGGGCTTAAAATGAAAGATGACATTTTAGTTGCTGTAGCTTTGGGGTTTGCAAATGATGGTAGAATAAAGATGATTTATCAAGATACGTTAAGAAGTGTTAGGGAAAATTTGAAAGTATATGTAGAGAATATCTCTAGTGGGATTAATTCCTTTGAAGAGTGGGTTGAGAATGTAGAACTCAATAAAGTGAACGGAGAATACTTCCAATTAGATATATAAATTAATGAAAATAAATCAAGAGTAAGTAAGAATGACGATTTTAACATAGGAATAGGCTAGCCACCTTGTGTAAATATATGGTATAATATGTAGATAATACATGAAAATATACTTTTATATAGCTAGGAGGAATTACCTGTGAAGAAAGTAATATTAAACTGTAGTAAACTACTAATAGGTCTTTTTATGAGTGTTTTGATTTATTCTTATGTTAGTTCAAATGTATATGGTGATGAGGATAAAAAAAGTGTATTATTCATTAGTTCATATAATATTAGTTTCTTAAGTGTTCCCGACCAAATAGAGGGGATTAGATCAGTATTAGAGCCTAATAATATATTACTCGATGTTGAATTTATGGATAGTAAAAGATTTGATGACTTAGAATGTGAAAAAGCATTTTATGATATTTTAAATCATAAACTGGACCGACTAAATAAATATGATGCAATTATAGTAGGGGATGACAATGCACTCCAATTTGCAATGGACTACCAAGATAACTTGTTTAAAGATATTCCAATCATTTTTCTTGGAGTTAATGACCTAAATAGGGCAAAGTTAGCATCTGATAATAAATATATCACGGGTGTTATTGAGGAGTATTTTATTAAAGAAAATATTGAGCTTGGTATGAAATTTAATAAGAACGCTACAAAAGTAGTTGCAATAGTAGATGATACATTAACGGGAATAGGTGATAGAAATCAATTCTATCAATATGAAGAAGAATATGAAAAATTAGATTTTTTTGATATTAATGTGTCAGAATATACATTTAAAGAGCTTGAACAAGTGTTTCAAGAACTTGATGAGGATACCATACTTTTTTACTTAAGTATGTACAAGGATAAAGAAAATAATAATCTTACAATTAATGAAGCTGTAGATATTTTACGAGAATATACTAACGTACCTGTGTATCGTGCGGGAGTTGGAGGAGTCGGTAGAGGAGTATTAGGTGGTAAGATGGTTTCCTATGTTAAGTCAGGGGAAATAGCTGCGAAAATGGTTTTAGAGTATTTTCAGGGAACATCGATTGAATCAATTGAAATGGTTGAAAATACACCGTATGAATATGTTTTTGATTATAATATAATAAAAAAATATAAAATAGATGAAGATTTAATCCCAAAGGATTCTATATTAATCAATAAAAATATAAGTTTTTACGAACAAAATAAGTCACTTGTAAGAAATACGCTTGTTGTTATTGTATTTTTATTAGCTATTTCGATAACCCTTTCGATTGACAATATTAAACGAAGAAAAATAGAAAAGGAATTAAAGGATAGTAATGAGGAATTATCTCAAATTTATGAAGAATTAACAGCTTCAGAATTAGAATTAAGGACTCAATACGATACGATTCAGAAACATGCAAATGAAATAGAGATATATAATAAGAAGTATGAGCATCTTGCAAATCACGATTACGTAACGGATTTGCCAAACAGAATGAATTTTATTAATCGACTCAGGAAAGAAATCTCTGCTGGTAATTCAGGAACAGTAGTTATGTTAGATATTGATGATTTTAAAAGAATTAATGATACTTTAGGACATGTGTTTGGCGATAAAATGATTATAGAGATTTCTAATAAGTTATCAGTTATAGCGGATAAGCAATTATTTGTATCTCGATTTGGCGGGGATGAATTTCTAATACTTATTTCCAACGAAGATAATGTAGAAGAGATTGAAAAATGTATTAAGAAAATCATGAGACAATTTGAAGAAGCACTAATATTAAATTATGAAGAAAATTATGTAAGCTTTAGTATTGGAATAACACAATTTCCTAAGGACAGTACAGATGTAGATCGATTAATAATGAATGCTGATACTGCAATGTATAAGGTAAAACACTCTGGAAAAAATAATTATATGTTTTATAGAGATGAAATGCAAGAAGAACTAAAAGAAAAAACTGAAATCGAGGCTATTTTAAGAAAAGCGATAAAAACAGATGGGTTTACCTTAGTATATCAACCACAAGTAAATGTAAATACTGGGGAAGTTATCGGTTTTGAGGCGCTAATTCGATTAAGAGAACATAATATTTCTCCAGGTATATTTATTGCTGTAGCAGAAGAGACTGGACTTATCATAGAAATAGGAAGATGGGTTACAAGAGAAGCGATTGAGCAAATAGCAAAGTGGAAAGAAAAAGGATTTGAATTAAAGCCAGTTGCTATTAATTTTTCAAGTAAACAATTAAGAGATTCAAACTATTTCAATTTTTTACAAACTACTTTGTATGAAAGCAATGTTGATCCTAAATATTTAGAAATTGAGATAACAGAAAGTTTCCTATTAGAAAAAACGGATAATAGCATTAAATTTCTTAACAAACTAAAAGAAATAGGAATAAAAATAGCTCTTGATGATTTTGGTACAGGTTTTTCTTCACTCAATTATTTAACATTTATTCCAGTAAATAAAATTAAATTAGATAAATCCTTATGTGAAAAATTCTTAGGTCTTGAAAATGTTAAAGTAATGAATAGTTTAATTGCACTTGCTCATAGCCTGAATCTTGAGATTACTGCTGAAGGAATTGAAGAAGTTGAACAATATAATCGATTAAAAGATGGTGGATGTGATTATATACAAGGATACCTTTTTAGTAAGCCATTAAAAGTAGAGGAAATAGAACTGTTATATAACAGTAACTTGCTTGAACGAATAATATAAGATTTTAACAAGAATATAATTTGAATTCTATATGATATGAATATTTGAGTTGTAATTAATATAAGATTAACATGAGAATATAGATTGATTTTAATAATTAGTAAGAAAGAGAAGGTATTATGATGCATATTGAAGAAGTTTTTAACAAGAATTTATTTGATTTAAGAGAAACCTTAGCAGCTAGAATTTTTGATAATAAACAATACCCTTGGGAAGTGCTTGGATTAATAGGAGATTTTATAATTGAATTGGGAAGTACATTATCAGAAGAGGAGTTTGAGCAAAAGGGAGATCAAATTTGGATACATAAGACTGCAAAAGTTGCACCAACTGCATATATAAATGGGCCAGTTATAATAGATGCGAATACTGAAGTCAGACATTGCGCATTCATAAGAGGCAATGCTATCGTTGGAAAAAATTGCGTCGTAGGAAATTCAACAGAACTTAAAAATGTCATACTTTTTAATAATGTACAGGTTCCACACTATAACTATGTTGGGGATTCAATATTAGGATATAAATCGCATATGGGAGCTGGTTCAATAACATCGAATGTTAAATCAGATAAAACTCCAATTGTAATAAAATTAAAAGAAATTACCATAGAAACAGGACTTGTGAAAATAGGAGCGATATTGGGTGACAATGTTGAAGTTGGATGTAATAGTGTCCTAAATCCTGGTACAATTGTAGGAAAACAAGCTAATATATATCCACTTTCAATGGTAAGAGGAATTGTTCCTGAAAAATCAATCTATAAAAATAAAAATGAAATAGTTAAAAAAAGATAATGATACATTGGGGACGGTTCTTTTTGTATCACTTTGATACAGGAGGGACGGTCCTTGAAATGAAGTAGACCCTATAAAATGGACAGTTATAAAAACAGTTCATTTTATAGGGTCTATTTTTACATTATATTGATAATAGGACCGTCCCCGTTGTATCACTTTGATACAAAAAGAACCGTCCCCATTGTATCACTTTGATACAAAAGGGACGATCTGTATTTTTGTAGTTTTTTATTCGAAATATATTTTGTGCCAAATTAAGAACATGTATACGGTCCAAATTTTACGGCTGTTATCTGCTTTTTCATTAAAGTGATCATTTAAATATTTAAGAAGTACTTTTTCGTTAAAGTATTCATTTGCAACATTTGATGTAAAAACTTCTTTTACAATATTGTAGTATTTTTTGTCTCTTAACCAAATACGGATTGGAACTGGAAAACCAAGTTTTTTCTTATCGGAGACTTCCTTCGGTAAATGTCTGTTTGCAGCTTCACGCATTGCAATCTTAGTAACTTTTGGTGTTGTTCTGTATTTGAGAGGAAGAGTAGTAGCTAATTTACAAATTTCTTTGTCCATATATGGAACACGAACTTCGAGGGAATGAGCCATACTCATCTTATCTGCTTTCAAAAGAATATCAGAAACTAACCATACATGTAAATCTAAATATTGCATTCTCGTAATATCATCTTTACCTTTTACTTTATCATAAACTGGTTGAGTGATATCTCTAGGGGTATGTGCCATTGGAGCATTTTTCATTAACTTATTCTTCTCTTTTACAGAAAACATAAATGCATTTCCAATATAACGTTCTTCGAGTGATTTACTAGCTCTTATCAAAAAGTTTTTGCCTTTGAATTTGAAAGGAAGGGCACGTACAATTCCTGCCATTGCTTTTCGTACTGGTTTCGGTAATTTTTGTATTTTGTGTAGTGCAAAAGGTTCTTGATATATGTTATAACCACCAAAGAGTTCATCTGCACCTTCGCCAGACATAGCAACTTTTACATGCTCACTTGCTACTTGACTAACAAAGTAAAGTGCAACTGCAGAAGGATCAGCTAAAGGCTCGTCCATGTGGTATTGAACTTTAGGTAGCGTTTCCCAATATTCATCAGTTGTTATTATTTTGCTAAAATTATCGATTCCAACCTTTTCTGAGAGAGCTTTTGCATAATCAATCTCATTATATTTTTCATAGTCAAAACCGACAGTAAAAGTCTTATCACCATTAAAACAAGCAGCTACATAACTCGAATCTACACCACTTGATAAAAATGAACCAACTTCAACATCACTAATTTTATGCATTTGTATCGAATTTTGAATTGTTTCATCAATCTGGTCAACAAATTCTTCATAAGGTTTGTCAATTTCTTCGAATTTAGGTTCCCAATATCTTTTGATATCCAATTTACCATCCTTATAAATTGCATAATGTGCAGGAGGTAATTTGAATATACCTTTAAAAAATGTTTCAGGAAGAACGGAGCATTGAAAATTCAAGTATGTTTCAAGTGCTTCTAAGTTCATTTCTTTTTCATAACTTGGGTGTTCTAAAATACTTTTGATTTCTGAACCGAAGATTAAGTGATTATCTACAAAAGAATAATAAAAAGGTTTAATTCCAAAGAAATCCCTAACTAAAAACAAGGTATCGTTTTTTGTGTCATATATAGCAAATGCAAACATCCCTCTTAGAAATTCTAACATACCAGTACCATATTCTTCGTAGGCATGAATTAGTACTTCTGAGTCTGAGCTGTTACTAAAGATATGACCTTTTTCAATAAGCTCTGCTTTAAGAGTTTGATAATTATATATTTCACCGTTAAAAACAAGAACAATACTTCTGTCTTCGTTATACATTGGCTGAGACCCATCCTCAAGACCAATAATACTTAATCTTCTAAATCCAAAAGCAACGTTAGAGTCTATATGTTTTCCTTCACTATCTGGACCCCTATGGATTATTTTATTCATCATATTTGTAAGAACTAGATCACTATTTTCATCAGTTCCTGTAAAACCTGCAAATCCGCACATATTTTCCCTCCATCATATTAAATTAAAGCAGATAAACTCTGCGACTATAGTCCATTTTTTAATAAAAAATATTATAATTTTACATCCAATAGATGTTATTATAGTGGAAAAAGTTATAAAAAACAAGGCGTATTTATTAATTTTACCGAAGTAAAGTTTTATATACAAGAAAGGGCAAATTATGATATAATATACTAAATATCTAGTTAATTAGCAAAACCGAAGAGTATACGGGAGGTGCAATTTGAGTAACGAAAATATTATGCGAAATGAAACGATCTCTATTAAAAAAGGAAAGCCAATCTTTAAAGAAGGCGACATTGTAAATGATATAGCCCTAGTATTAAAAGGGAAAGTAGATATGTTTAGTTTGCTTGAAAACCTTACTACTAAAAAAAATCTTAACAAAGAGTTTAAAATAAGTTCTTTAGCAGAGGGTTATATAATTGGTGTACAAGATCTTATGATAAAAGGGACGTATTTAAATACTTATGTTGCAGCTACTGATTGTGTTATTTTATTGACGAATATTGATAAGAAGAATGAGTTAGAAAATTATTTTAATAAAGAAACGGATTATTATACATACTCAATCGCAACGAATGCAAGAATAATTCAGTATATTAGGCAGATTAGCCAGAAAATATATGCCATAAATGATGAACTACGTAATTTGAATTTATATTTAACAATGAGTTGTACGATTTATCAAGAACAATATGCTTTTGACAAACCTATCAACTTATCTATTCTTAAAAATGGGAAAAAAATACTTGATGCTATTAATAATGCAGGGGTCCCGTTACCAAAGAATATTGATTACTCGTATTTTTGTTCTGATTTAATTGAATATTGTACAGAGAATACTACGGGATCTGAATTATCCAATGATATGGATGTTAAATATTTCGAAGCTTTAGCAGAAGTTAAAATGAAGGGGTGCAAAGAGTTTTTTGGAGAAAGCCCTTATATTGCGAATGTTCATCTTGAGAAATCCGCTAACATTCTAAATGAAGTCAGAGAAGAAATAATTAGTTTGGTGATAAAAACCATAGGATTGATTGAATCAATAAATTGCAACGATGAAAACAATGCTTATTCAGAATTTGTAAACCATATTGCCAGATTTCAAGTTGAAGGAGAAATACCAGGTAAACTTTTAGAAATAGTTGAGCATGCAAGAAATATATATGAAGACATAAAAGTATATTTTGAGCAGAATTTATGTATAGATATTACATTTGGGAATACTACTTTTGTTGATCTTTATAAAACTTTGTTTGTAAATGAGATGAAGAAAAGTGCTTTGGTAAATGAAATAAAAGAGAAAGAAAACATTCTTCAGATAGTGGAACACTTAAGAGGGAGTGCAAGGAAGATAGTCGAATATTCAGAAATAGATAAAGTGAAAGGTGATCTATTTTTGGAAGCGATAGAGAATTTTAGGAAATTAAAAGATAAGTTTTCTTTGGATTCAGCTGCTAAAGATGTTAGAAAAGTCATTAATAATATATTTTATCATTTATATACAAAGGTGTATATAAAATCAAAGCAACAAAAAAAACCTCTTGATCGTGTTATTGAAATGTTTTTAGAATTTGCATATGTAGATGAAAGATTATTAGAAACGGAACAATTAACTTATCTATATAATTTTGATATTAAGAATATAAATGATAATAATAATCAAATATTCTCGATTACAAAGTGGATTGATACGATATTTGAAGATAAAAGAATGCCCTCTATTAATGAATTCGACTTAGACTATGTTGATACCCTTAGAGAATTAAGAAAAAAGCGCAAATATACGGATGAAGAACAAAAACAATATATGAATGATGTACTTGGAAAAGTTGAATATGAAATTGAAAATATGATTAAAAGCACTATGAAAACTTGTAATGGTCAGATTCTTTCATTTGTACCAGTACTATGCAAAGATTCAATTTATGGAGATATTGAACGAAGTACTAATACAGCTGATAAAATTAGCGGATATATTCAGGATATTTTAAAGATTGATTATTCGATTTTTTATAGAGAAGTGTTATTCTATACGCAAGATGGACTAATAGAGAGAGAATATGTTATGAAAGAAGTACGACCAGATATTATAATTGTACCAACTTTTGGAACAAGGGTGATAGCATGGCAAGATATCTCTTCTAGAAATAGAGCACTTCCTGGTAGAATTGTAGTACCGATGTTTTCGGGAGAAAATTTCTATGAATTATTGATTTATGCTTTAGGGCAATATAGATGGGATTTGTGTAGAAGTGTTATGGGAGTGGGCTGGAATAATGTACAAGTCAAATCTTTAACATCTGAATACTGTGACTATTTACAATTTTATAAAAAGAATCAAGCATTATCTGAGTTAGTAAAAGAAAAAATAAAGCAACAAATTGCAAGTAATCGCAATATTAACAAGGAAATTTTTGCAGAAGACTATGTATCTTGGATGAAATATGAAGTTTCTGGTGCAGTTAGGCTCAATAAGATTGTTCGAGAGATGATGGTGAAATATTGTACACCATCAGTAGAATATAGGGAAAGACTTACACAGCAGAATATTTTCAGAGATTATATCTTGAAATGGAATATGAAAACAGATAAAAAGGTTAGAGAATTAGAAAATAAGTATGCGAAAGTCAGGACTCATAATAAAGGTGAGTTACCAGAAGCTTTAGAAAAAAATCTTATTTTCTATAGAGACTTATAAAACAAAATGTATTATAAATAATTATAAGCCTTGCATGGAATATCTATGCAAGGCTTATTTTAAATTAGAAAATACTACTCTTTGGCAATACTAAAGTTGCAGCATAACCAAGATCAAGGAATGTGTTTATTATTTTGTCTTTATGATCATGTCCAAAAGATTCTAGTGTAACAATAAGTTCAACAGCACTATTTCTATTAATATTCACAAATTGGTTATGCTCCAACTTTATTACATTTCCTTTCAGTTCAGCAATGATTTTTGCAACATTTTGAAGTTCGCCTGGTCGGTCAGGTAACTGTATTGAGAAAGTGAATACACGTCCTCTGTTAAATAAACCATGTTGAACAAGAGAAGCTACAGTAAGAACATCCATATTACCACCACTTAAGATAGATACAATATTTTTGTTTTTAACATCTAAATGTTTTAACGCAGCAATCGTTAGTAAACCTGCATTTTCAACAAGCATCTTGTGATTTTCCAACATGTCAAGAAACGCATCAATCAATTCATGGTCATCTATTTCAATAATATCATCAATGTTTTGTTGTACATAAGGGAAAATAATATCACCTGGAGTCTTAACCGCAACCCCATCAGCTATTGTTTCTACCTTTTTCAAAGTAACTATTTTTCCTGCCTTAACAGATTCAGACATGCAACAAGCTCCAACTGGTTCTACACCAATTACTTTTACATTAGGATTTATCATTTTGGCAAGAGCAGATACCCCTGCTGCAAGACCACCACCACCGATAGGTACTAAAATAATATCTACATCTGGAAGGTCTTTGAATATCTCATAAGCGATTGTCCCTTGACCGGTTGCAACTTCTAAATCATTAAATGGATGAATAAAAGTATATCCTTTTTCAGCTGATAATTTTAATGCATAGTTATAAGCGTCGTCATAACAGTCTCCATATAAAATAACTTCAGCACCATAATCTTTTGTATTATTAACTTTGGTTAAAGGCGTAGTTGTAGGCATTACTATTGTAGCTTTCACATTTTTTAACTGGGCTGCATAGGCAATACCTTGCGCATGGTTTCCAGCAGAAGATGTTATTAATCCTACATTACGTTGCTCATCCGTTAATTTACTAACTTTGTAATAAGCTCCTCTAATTTTATATGCACCAGTAACTTGCATATTCTCAGGTTTTAAATATATATTATTATTTGTTATTTTAGAAAAATGTTTACTATGTATTAGAGATGTTTTATAAAGTACGTTTTGTAAAATGTCTCTTGCATCTTTAAAATTATCTAAATTAAGCATAAAATGAGCTCCTTTGCATGAAATAATCAATGTAATAGTATTCCAAAAAGGTTGGTATGTCAATGAAATATTTATGTAAAATTAAATAAATAGGTGCATGTTGACATACTTTGTAATATAGTGGTATTATTTCTATATATACATAAAGAAGTACTTAATCTAATATGATTAATAAGGAGGTTGTACATGCCTCGTACAAGTGAACAATTAAAGCAAATTAAAGAAGAAAGCAAAGAGAATATATTACATGCAGCACTTGATATCTTTGCAAAACGTGGGTTGTATGCAACCTCGATAGGAGATATTGCTAAGAAAGCGAATATAAGTAACGGTTTAGCATATCACTATTTCCAATCGAAGGATGACATTTTTGCTGAATTATTAAAAAAAGCAGTAGAAAGATTTTCAGGAGCAATCAATAAATTAAACACAATGAATTTAACACCAAGTACGAAAGTTAAATTTTTATCAAGATTCATGTTGGAAACGATAAATGATGATAATGAAACATCAAGTTTCTTTATGATTATGATGCAGGCAGGACTTACAGATGAGGTGAGTGAGAAAGTAGCAAATGAACTTCGGGTAGCGGGAGAACCAATTATTATTATAGCAAATATTATAAAAAATGGTCGTGAAACAGGCGAATTTTGTGAAGGCGAATCTGGTAAATTAGCAACCTTATATTGGTCAACTTTTCAAGGAATGTGCATGTATAAGATAATTCAAGGAAAAGATTTTGTTGTTCCGGATCCTAGTATGCTTAATAGAATATTACTGAAAGAATAATAGTTATAGACTAGTGTAGAGAAATAATTGTAAGAAGGTGATTAATATGAAGAAAATAATTATATTATTGTTAGGTGTCGTAATGCTCTTAACTTCTTGTGCAACAACAACAGAAGTAACCGATGAAGATTATGAAACAGTTGGAATTCGTATGGCAGGAGTTTTAAAAAAATATGACAATAATTCACAAGGTGAGATAAACTTAGAAGAAGTTAAAGAAACTACCACAGATACGAAAGAAACTACCACAGATACGAAAGAAGTAACCACGGGTACTCAAGAAGTAATTACAGACACGCAAGGAGTTACTACAACTCAACCGGGAGAAATTATAAAGGATACAAATGTAAAAGATGAAACTAGTAATTCTGAAGTAGTTGCGGAAATTAGTGATGATATAATAGATATCGAGTATTTAGGGTATGAATTAAGTAAAAGCTACCCAAATGAGAGTTCTGAACAAGTATATGCATATGTCGAAGCAGTTGATGAAGCACAAATTATTATTTTGAAATTTAACTTAACCAATAATAACAAAGTAGTACAAGATATAAAACACTTTGCAGAAATAACAAATTTTAAATTATTAATCGATAATAAATACTTATATTCTCCACTAAGCACCTTGCTTGATACAGATATTATTACTGGAAAAATCAGCTTGCAACCTGGAGAAACGAAACAGGCAGTTATTGTTTTTCAAATTCAAGATTTAGTAGCAAAGAATATGAATGATTTACTTTTGATTGTTACAAGACCAAATAAGAAAGAATTACTTGCAGTATAGATACATGATAGGAGCTATTTATTTCATTTTAAGTAGTTCCTTTTTATTGCAATAAATTAGAAAAGATGATACACTATCTATTGTTAATCGATTAAATAAGGAGGAAACAAAATGTTTACGGGAGAAGCAAATCAAGATTCAATTGTTATATTTGGTAATGCGAGATTTACAGTACTAACGGATAAACTAATACGAATGGAATATAGTGAGGATGGAGCTTTTGAAGATAGACCAAGTCAAGCTTTTATTCAACGAAACATAGATATCCCTGAATTTTCAGTTATTAAAAATAATCATATGTTAGAAATAGTAACGAAAGATTTGCATCTGACTTATTCAAATGCAGAAAAAGGATTTAATAGAAGCAATTTATCTATTATTCAAAAAAATCACAACAATAGACTTTGGAGATTAGGTGATAGTTCTTGGAATAACTTAAAAGGAACTACTAGAACACTTGATCGAATAAATGGTGAAACAGAGATAGATCCTGGATTAATTTCACGTGATGGATGGGCCATTGTCGATGATAGTAATTCCTTAGTATATAATGAAAATAATTATTTGGAAAATAGAAAGTTAAATAGAAAAGATTTATACTTTTTTGGATATGGAATAGAGTATAAACAATGTATCAAGGATTTTTGCAAGGTATCTGGCAAAGTTTCTTTGTTACCTCGTTGGGCATTGGGAAATTGGTGGAGCAGGTATTGGCATTATACGCAAGAAGAATTATTAGAACTTATGAATACATTTAAAGAAAGAAATGTTCCGATTTCAGTCTGTATCGTAGATATGGACTGGCATGTTGTCGATAACCAATACTCATCAGGATGGACAGGATATACTTGGAATAAGAAGTTTTTCCCTGACCACAAAGAATTTATAGAGAATATTCATGATTTAGGGCTAAAAACAGCATTAAATCTTCATCCAGCAGATGGAGTTCAGCCTCATGAAGAAGATTATGCTAAAATGGCAGTTGCAATGGGAATTGATCCTTCGACAAATCAACCAGTTTATTTTGATTGTTCAGATCCAAACTTTATGAAAGCTTATTTTGAAGTGTTACATCATCCAAAAGAAGAAGAAGGCGTAGATTTTTGGTGGATTGACTGGCAACAAGGTTCTCTTTCAAAGGTAGAGGGGCTGGATCCGCTTTGGATGTTAAATCAAGCACATTATGAAGACTCAAAACGTGATAACAAAAGAGGATTTATTTTTTCAAGATGGGCAGGATTAGGAAATCATAGATATCCAATTGGCTTCTCAGGAGATTCAATCGTATCATGGGAATCATTAAAGTTCCAACCTTACTTTACTGCTACTGCAGCAAATGTAGGCTACAGCTGGTGGAGTCACGATATCGGTGGGCATTATCATGGAGTTGAAGAAGAAGAATTAAATCTTCGTTGGATTCAATTCGGTATATTTAGTCCTATAATGAGAATACATTCTTCAAAAAATGAATTTGTGGATAGAAGACCTTGGGCATATAGTAAAACAATATGTGAGAATATCGAAAACGCAATGCGTCTACGACATCAATTAATTCCTTACATATATACGATGTCATATAAAAATGAAACAGAAGATCAAGCGTTTATATATCCAATGTATCATGAGTATCCAAAATGCCAAGAGGCTTATAATGCTAAGGAACAATACTTTTTTGGAACTGAGTTAATAGTAGCTCCAATCGTTACGAAAGTAATTGAAGATTTAAGATTATCCTATAATACTACTTGGTTACCAGAAGGCGAATGGTACAATTTCTTTACAGGTGAAAAACATAATGGGAATTCTATTATTGAAAATTACTGCAAACTAAATGAAATACCAGTTTTTGCAAAATCTGGAGCTATAGTACCAATGGATAAGGATCTAGGTTGGAAAGAAGTTGCTAATCCTGAAAACTTACTTGTAAAAATATTTGCAGGAAAAGATAATTCATTTGAATTATTTGAAGATGATGGAATTACTAATAATTATTTACAGGGAGATTATCAATCAACAATTATTTCACAAGAAAATTCTTCTGAAAACTTAAAGATTACAATATCTCCAACATCAAATTCATACGGAAAAAGAAATATAAGCTTAGAAGTAATTGGTGTAAATAAAGATGTGGTTATTGATGTTGAGATGAATGGTTCTAAAATAAATGCAGAAATAGTTTACGATAACACAATGGAAGCATATATCATTTCTGTAATGGATAAGAAAGATGAAGATATTTTAATTGTCAATTTGAGTGGAAACAAAGTGACTGAAATAAGATGTAGAAGAAAAGAAAAAGCATATGATTTAATAAAAACAATGCCTCTTGAGACAAGTTTTAAAGGTGACCTTGGGAATAAACTAGATGAATTAATTAGTGGTAGTTTAAAGTTAGATAACTTTAAATCAATGCTAACGCCAGCTCAATATAAAGCATTTGAAAATATAATTTAGTATAAAAAATGAGATTTACAGAACCAAGTAACTTAAGTTGGTTTTGTAGATCTCATTTTTTAAAGATAATACTAAATTGAATAATATAATTATAAGGATGATTCACGTTCAATTATACTTGGTTTAATAAATATGGATTTTTTATCTGAGTTTTTGGTAGTGATTTTATTAAACAAAACCTCAGCAGCCGTAAATCCTAACTTGTAAGTATCAATATCCACGGTTGACAAAGAAGGTATTGAGTATTGTGCAATCATTGTATTATCAAATGTTATTAATTTAATATCGTTTGGAATATGAATATTCTTTTCATTTAGATATTTCATGATAATGGTTGAAATAAAATTGTCACTGCAAACGATTCCATCTGCATCAAAGTCAGCAGGTATATATTTACTGAAAAGCACATCTGAAGATATTTTGCTATATCTTTCATTTATAAGAATAATATTTTCTTCTAAATTTGATTCGCTAATAGCTTTTTTATATCCATTGATACGATTAATAGCAAAAGGAAGAGATGTTTGAGCCCCTATGTAGTATATCTTTTTCAATCCTTTACGAACTAAATAATTAGTAGCTATTTCACCTCCTGTTTTATTGTCTATTTCAACAACGTCTGCAGGAATTTCACTAGGATAATATCCGATTATAACATAAGGAAAATTTAATTCATTTAGTTTTATAAGAAGCTCGGGAGAACATAATTCACTTGAAAGAACAACTCCAGAATATAAACCACTGTATATATATTTTCTTACAAAACTCTCAGTGTCAATGTTTTTTGCTAGACTACTTAAGTTTAACTCGTAGTTATGATCATAAAAGAATTTATTGCATCCACCAATTATGCTAAATACAAAGGGATCCTTAAAAACGGATTCATTATCTCCGCATAATATATATGATATTGTATTAGTAGTTCTTTTTGCTAATAATGTAGCATGCGCATTCGGTATATAATTCATCTCAGCTATGATACCTCTAATACGTTCCTTTGTACTAAGGGGTATAGATGGAGAATCGTTAATTACCTTAGAAATAGTAGCTTTTGATACACCAGCAACTTGTGCGATATCATTTATAGTAACTTTCATATGGACACCTCCTAAATATTATTTTAATACTCAAATGGTTTATTTGCAAGTTTTTAGAAATATATTGTATATCTTTGTAAAAATCATGGTATTGTGTGGGTATTCTTGTTGACAGGGTATTGCCTAGGAATTATAATAAAGATATGCAGGATGTTTTGACATTGGAGGATAAATATGGAGTTTGAAAGCAATAATGATATTGGTAATCTTGAATGCATTGAACAATTAAAGAACTTTTTTTGTGTGTTTGAGAGAAATTCCGAAGGTGTTATACTTACAAGTGTTGATGGTAAAACATTATGGGCTAATGCAGCACTTGGAGAAATTATTGGGAAATCACGACATGAAATAAGTAGTGAAGATGTGATTTTATATTATGAAAAAGAAAATTATACGAATTGTTTTGAAACAATTATGATAAACACGTTAAAAGATGGCGAATGGGCAGGAGATGTATATCTAGTTGATAAGCAAGGGCATATTAAGAATATTTTTCTAAATATGTTTCTAATGAGAAAAAGCGATAATTCAATTGATAAAATTGCTGGGATTTTCAAAAATATTACGGACGAAAAGAGTAAAGATAGTACAATTTATAAACTTGCGTACATAGATTCATTAACAAATCTGTATAATAAAGAATATTTTACTTTAGAGCTTGAGAATAAAATACTTGAGGCTTCAAAGAATTTAAATAAATTAGCTGTTATTTACTTCGATTTAAATTGCTTTAAAACGATAAATGATTCACAAGGTCGTTATGTTGGTGATGAAGTACTTAAATACTTTACTCAATTACTATTACAAAGTGCTGGGGAAAATGCTATTGTTGCACGAGTAGGTGGTGATGAGTTTGCTGTTATGATACCTCGCATTTCAAATGCTGATGATATTTATGTTGTCTCGGATAGATTAATAAAAGAACTAAATATGCCAGTTATTATTAATGAAAAAGAAATTTTTATTACTTTTTCTGCAGGTATTTGTATATATCCAGATGATACGAAAAGTGGTGAAGAGCTTTTACATTATGCAGATATTGCAATGTATAATGCAAAGGATGAGAAAGATAAAAATGTTGTTCGTTTTACGAATGTCATGAAAAATAACTTGGATGAATACTTTAATATATCAAATCATTTACGAAGAGCTATCGAAAAGAACGAACTATCGTTAAACTATCAACCAATTGTAGATATTAATACTGAGAAGATGGTAGGAGCTGAGGTATTACTTAGATGGAACAATAAAACATTAGGTAGTATACCTCCAGATAAATTTATACCAATCGCAGAAACTTGCGGTCAAATCCTTGAAATTGGAGAATGGGTATTAAGAGAGGCTTGCAAACAGAGCGTTGAGTGGTATAATAAGGGCTATGAGAGAATACCACTTGCTGTTAATGTTTCAATCAAGCAATTAGAGCACAATGATTTTATTCATAAATTAAAAGCAATTATTGAAGATACAGGGATTAATACTGATTATCTAGAAATCGAAATTACAGAAAGTATATCTACTGAAAACTACGATGAAATTTTACTTGTATTAGAACAAATTAAAAACTTTGGAATTAAAATATCTATTGATGATTTTGGAACAGGATATTCTTCTTTAGCAAGGTTAAAAGCTATGGCAATCCATAAATTAAAAATTGATAGAGCTTTTATTAATGATTTAAACGAAGTTGATAAAACTGAATTAGTTTCATCGATTATTGCTCTTGGTAAGGCACTCGACTTAAAACTTGTTGCAGAAGGAATAGAAAACGTTAGACAGCTAGATTTTTTGAAAGATAAAAGTTGTCAATATGGACAAGGCTTTTTATTTAGCAAACCTGTCACCAAAGATTTATTTGAAGATTGTTTAGTTTTACGTAGCTAATAATATATTAAATTTTAGAGGCGGCTTTGTGCCGCCTTTTAAAACATAATAGGGGTGAAATTTATGGAAGATAGAATTCAATTGGCAGCACCAAATATTAACGGAAATGAAATGAAATATATTAATGAAGCATTTTCAACAAATTGGATTGGTCCTTTAGGTGAAAATGTTGAGAAATTTGAAGATGAGATGCGAGTATATTTAGGGGCTAAACATACGACAGCATTATCTTGCGGTACAGCTGCCTTGCATATGGCTGTGAAATATTGTGATGTAAAACCTGGGGATACAGTATTTTGTTCTGATGTAACCTTTGTTGGATCTTGCAATCCAATCATGTATGAAAAGGCTAAACCTGTTTTTATTGATGCAGATCGAGAAAGTTATAATATGTCACCTCGTGCACTTGAACGTGCACTTCATGATGCTAAAAAATCAGGTAAACTTCCTAAAGCTGTAATTATAGTAGATTTATATGGACTTCCAGCAAATTATGATAAAATAATGCCTATCTGTGAAGAATACGCTGTTCCGGTAATTGAAGATGCCGCAGAAGCATTGGGAAGCAAATACCAGAACACTCCTTGCGGGAAATTTGGGGATATTGGTATTCTATCATTTAATTCAAATAAAATAATAACTTCCTCTACAGGCGGGATGCTTATTGCAAAATCTAATGAAGTTACATCTAAAGTTAAATTTTGGGCTACTCAGGCAAGAGAAAAGGCATACCACTATGAACATAAAGAAGTAGGACATAATTATCGAATGTCTAATATTTGTGCTGGTATTGGAAGAGGACAATTAGAAACCTTAGATCAATATGTCCAAAAGAAAAAAGAGATTAATAAACTTTACCGAGAAGAACTAGCTAATTTACCAATTGTGTTCGAACCAATTATTAATGGGGCTGATCCAAACTTTTGGCTTACTGTCATACAAATTGAAAATGGAGCTAGAGTAGATTATATTAAAATGTTGGAATTTTTGGAAGAGTATAATATAGAAGCAAGACCATTTTGGAAACCAATGCACATGCAAGAACTTTTCAGAGATAGTGAATTCTATGCAGATCAAGAAGGCGATATTGTTGGGGAAGAATTATTTTCAAAAGGATTATGTATTCCTTCCTCCACTACTATGACTCAAATTGAACAAGAGAGAGTTATTAATACAATTAAAAAGGCATTTAAATAGAAAAAGGGAAAAGTATGAAAAATATAGTGTTGATTGGAATGCCAAGTTCGGGTAAAAGTACATTAGGGGTTATCCTTGCAAAAACCTTAGGTGTTGGATTTGTAGATACAGATTTGATAATTCAGAAACAAAAAGGACGTCTATTACAGGAGATTATTGATACGGATGGTATTAATAAATTTCTAGAGATTGAAGAGGCAGCTATACTTTCAAGTGAATTCACTGGTGAAGTTATTGCAACTGGGGGAAGTGCAATCTTTTGTGATAAAGCAATGGAATATCTTAAAGAAAATGGTATTATCATTTATTTGAATTTACCATATGATGTTATTGTTCAAAGATTAAAGAATATTACAACACGTGGAGTTGCTGCAAAAAAGGGCCAAACTATTTTAGATATCTATAATCAAAGAACACCAATATATGAAAAATATTGTGATATTAATATTAGATGTGAAAATGAAACTGTTGAGAAATCTGTAGAAAAAATAATTAAAGAATTACAGATCTTATCTAAATAATATAGTTTTATTTTCTTAAGAGTTTTTTGTTGTTATTTTAGCATTATACTAATTAAAGTTCAGGGTTTTGTTCGTAGCAGTTTGACTCAATAGTCAGCATTTTGCGAATAGAATCCTGTATTTAGTGTTAGAGATAAAAGATAGAAAAAGAATGGAAAATTAAACTTTAGTTTAACGAATGAATGATCATATTAAATATTATAAAGAAAAAGAAATAATATATTATGAAGAAAAAGAAATAATATTGTTGACATTTAAGTTTAAAAGTTGTATATTATAAAAGTTGTCACTTTAAATGACAGGAACAAAAATTTAATGTTAATATTTAGTTTGTAAATATAAATCGAAACATTAAAAAAAAGTAAAAAAACTGCTTGACAATTAAGTCGAAATGTTATAAGATATACAAGTTGCCTATGACAGCCCCTGATAAATAAAAAGTCGGGAAAGCTAATAAGTAATCGAAAAACAGAACCTTGGAAACTGAATAATGAAACAAAGATTAAATTATACACCAAGAAATAGAACAAGGTTTAAATATCCTATTTCAAGTCTTTTGAGTATAAAAATTAATCCCAACAACAGTAAAGAATATACGGAATGCAAATTAGAAAATTTTTAATATGCTAGTGTAATCTTA
>JAQSXR010000042.1 GCA_029256575.1 Clostridiales bacterium
GGTATTTTCGGAGATCACTGAAAACTCTTTTCATTGGCGAAAAATAAGAACGCAAGATGGAACCACATGGAAAGTGCATGGAGAGTTATTTGCATCAAGGAGAAGATAGAGTATGGCAATATAATTTTTTATAGAGAAATGGGAGAGAATAATGGGAACATTTAGAATAATTCCGGATGAAGCGTTTGGAGCAAAGCCAATAATTCGCATTAGAGATATTGATGCAGTAGTTCATAATTATAAATTGTTTAAGCAAAAGGCTGATTTAACGAGTACTATTTGTGGAGTGGTGTTAAAGGCGGATGTTCATGGTCTTCAAATGAAAGATGTTGCGCCAGCTTTATATAATGTGGGGGTCAAATATTATTTCATCGAAGAACTGTGTGAAGGAATAGAATTGCGTAAGATATTACCATATGAAGATGCTAAAATTTTTGCTATGGCAGGCTTGCTTCATGGAGAAGAACAATATTTCAAAAGTTTCAACATAATTCCCTGTATTAATAGTATTGAGCAACTTAAAAGATGGAATAAATTTTGTGATGAAAATGGTAAAGCCTCGGTTGTTATACATCTCGATACACATATGAATAGATTAGGATTATTGGAAGATCAAGTAGAAATTCTAAGTAAAAATTTTATGGAATTAACTTCAAAAGTTAATGTAGAATTCTATATGAGCCATTTTTATGACATTAAAGGAACGGATCATACACAATGTTTTAAGCAATATGATGTTTTAAATCAGTATTTAAATGTGCTTCCATCTTTTCCTGTTTCTTTTGCATGTACAGATAGTGTTATATTATTAGATAATGAGACTTTTAACTTTGGTATTATTAGACCCGGGATTGGACTAGTTGGTGGAGCACCTGATGCCAAAAGCCCGATTTCTGTTGATGCGAAACATACATTTGAAATTTATGCTAAGATATCGCAAATAAAAAATGTTAAGAAGGGTGAAACGATTGGTTACGGTGGGGCCTATACTGTAAAAAGAGATTCAAAATTAGCTCTGGTACATATTGGATATAAAGATGGATACCTTAGATTACTAAGTGAAACTGATGAAAACCCCAAAGGGGCCTATATGTATATGGATGGATATAAATTGCCACTAATGGGAAAGGTTTCTTTAGGAATAACTACAGTTGATGTAACAGATGTACCTGAAAGCACTTTTCAAAAAAATAAATATGTAGAAGTAGTAGGCCCGAATGTTGATATTAAATTTTTAGCAGATATAGGAGGGTGTTATGAAATCTTAGCAGCCCTCGGAAGACCAAATGTAAAAGTAACAGATTACACTTTGAGAGAATATTTTAACTTGTATGGAAATTAGTTACTTATAGTATATGAGACCATATTAAAATTCTACTAAAGGAGCAAACAATATGGAAGTTTTTACAGAATATTTAGCACGTATCGATAACCCACAACATCAAGCCCAAGTGGAAGAAGTTTTGGATTGGATAACAAAGAAGTTTCCAAAATTAGTACCCAAAATTGCATGGAATCAACCAATGTTTACCGATCACGAAACATTTATTATTGGATTTAGCGTATCCAAACAACATATGGCGGTTGCTCCTGAAAGAGTATGTATTAATCAATTTTCAGATGAAATTGAGCAAGCTGGATATGACCATACCAAGGAGTTGATACGTATCCGGTGGGACAGTCCGCTTATTTTGTCTTTACTTGAGAAAATAATCGAGTTTAATATTTTGAATAAGGCAGAATGTTCAACTTTTTGGAGAAAATAATAAATAAGGGCCTAACGACATAGATATATTGTCTACTCAAGTCAGGCAAAGACGATGAAGAAATTAAAAATTTAAAAACTGAGGTGTATTTTAGTGAATGATAAAGTCTATGAGTTTGAAGCAGAAATAAAAAAAGTTCCAGATATTGATGGTGCTTATATAGAGATTCCTTTTGACGTAAAGGAAGAGTTTGGAAAAGGAAGAGTGCCTGTAAGAGCAACATTTGATGAAGAGTTGTACTTAGGCAGTCTTGTGAAGATGAAAACACCATGTCATATTATAGGAATTCGGAAGGAAATAAGAGCGAAAATCGGAAAGCAACCAGGAGATGTAATTAAAGTAACAATTCAAGAAAGAAGTACCGATAAATAACCTCCCAATAATTCTGGAAAATTGCAAATAACTTTTCAATCAAAACAATAAAAAGTATTTAAATATGACATATAGTTGTCAAATTAAGAGTGATAAACTGAATACATTTCAAACGAATTATACAAATGACATCAACCGATGACGGAGGAAAATAATGGACAAACTGGATTACAAAAAAGATTTTAAGAATTTATACCTACCAAAGAATAGTCCTTGTATGATAGAAGTACCATCTATGAGTTTTGTTGCAATTGATGGGGAGGGTGACCCCAATGGTGAAGAGTTTGCAACGGTAATGGCCGCACTCTATAGCTTCAGTTATGCAGTAAAGATGTCTTACAAAAGCAAGGTAATTCCGGAAGGATTTTATGATTACACAGTATTCCCCCTCGAGGGAGTGTGGGATTTGGTTGACAAGAGTAAGGGAACTACTGATAAAAGTAATTTTGCATACTCCGTTATGATTCGTCAACCGGATTTCTTAACCGTTCAATTATTTGAAAGGTTTATCGATGAAACAAAAAAGAAAAAACCTAGTATTTATCTTGATAAAATTAAATACAATACTATAACCGAGGGGCTGTGTTGTCAGATGCTTCATTTAGGAGGATATGATGATGAACCTGCAAGCTTTGAAAGAATGAAACAATTCTGTATCGATAACGGGTATGAGAGAAGTTCCCATAAACATCGAGAAATATACCTTTCAGATCCTCGTAAGACGGAAGTTGACAAGCTTAAGACGGTCCTAAGATTTAAATGTAAGGCAAAAATTTGAGGGATACCAACTGATTAAATTTTTGAATATAAAACTAATCTATGATAGATTTTTTAGTACCACCAATCATAAAAATGGTTCGGTGGTATTTTTATGTTTAGACAAAATTAAAAATTATTTTTTTCTTATTAATTAAAAATATGTTTTTGTACATCATATTAAATAACGAACGGAAAGGGTGATGTAATGAAACTATTTATGCCTCATCGGGTAATTTTTGAACCTGCAAGTCTAGAATATCCATTAGGGAAAGAGATATTTGAATATTTTAAAGACAAACCAGTAGAAATAATAAATACCTCAGCTAGAAATACAGCGCGCTATATACCAGGATCGACCAATGCCGAAAAGTATGTTAAAGGAACGAAGCCATATTTAAAAATCTTTGTAAATCTTGATGATACATTTAACGTTATAAAAGACCATATCAAACAGAATGATGACAAAATTACTACTTTTGAGGCTGCTAGTTTAGGAGATCCGTTGGCTTTAGAGCACATTACAGGAAGCCTTGCAAAGACCATAGAGTTTTTCGCTAATCTTGAAAAAGGAAGACTTAGAGTAGTGACAAAATATGAAAATGTGAATTCGCTCTTAGATCTAAATCATAATCAACATACCCACTTTCGCATCAGTATAAATACTAATTATATAATAGATAATTTTGAACACAATACGGGAAGCCTAGACGAGAGGATTGAGGCAATCATGAAACTAAGCAAGGCTGGTTATCCCATTGGTTTTATAGTTGCACCAATCATGCAATATGAGAATTGGAAAGAAGAGTATAATTTGCTTTTTGAAAAATTAAACAATAGTTTGGGGCCTGAACTTAGTCGAAAAGAACTAACATTTGAACTGATACAACATCGATTTACAGCAGTTGCAAAAGAGCTTATTCTTGAAAGATTTCCTAATACGAAGCTGGATATGGATGAAGAAAATAGAAGTTTAAAATGGGGTAGATTTGGAAGATATAAATACGTATACCACAAAGAGCAAGCGGAAGAAATCAAGAATTATCTAACATCACTTATATCAGATAGATTTATTAACGCTAATATTAAGTATTTTACTTAGCAATTTTAAATAACATACTAAATAAGATTTCTATATAGCGGTAGCATTGTCCTACTAGAATTAAGTGCAGGTACAAAAGAAATAGAAGTATCGACACTTGATTTAGGTGGATTAGCAATATATAATTATAAATAAATAGTACAAAGATGCGAAAAAAGAGGAGAACAAAGTATGATCAGAGGGATAGAAATAGGTAATATGCAAGATACAGATATCGGGGAAGCAAAACAAATCTGGGTAAGACAATATGAACTACACTGCAATCAAAAAGATTTTCCAACCTATTGGAAGGAAGACACTTCATTATTAGAGGGTTTTCTTAGTGATAAGGTAAAAGATGAAAAAGCAATTGTTGCGAAGCTAGGGGGTAAGGTAGTGGGCTTCTTGGCTTTTGATGAGTTTCCTTTTAATGGGGAAGATTCTGTATTCTGCCCAGCAATCGGGCATTCTGCTGTTGAAGAATACAAAGAAAGTGTATATTTAGAGTTGTATAAAAGTATTTCACAAAAATGGGTTAATAGAAATATTTTCAACCATATGTGGACCATATTTATCAATGACGAAAAACTGAAAAAAATACTATTTGATCTTGGGTATGGATCTTATTTAATCGATGCATTTACTAATTGCCATAATAACTATAGTAGAGAATTGAGGAATAATGATATCCGACAAGCTACCATCATAGATAAGGAAGCTTTACATTCACTTGTAATTGAATCGAATGAATATTACGCTACTGCTCCTTTATTTCTAAAGAGAGAAGAGGTATCAGGTGAGGAGATAGAAGAACTTATACGAAAGAAAAATGTGTTAATCGCTATGGATCAAGAAAAACCAATAGGATTTCTTAACATAAGCATATGTAATGAAAATGATTTTATAAATTTAACTACAGAAGGTAATGGGTTACTTGATGAAATAGGTATATTTATAAAACCTGAGTATAGAAATAAGGATATTGGATTAGGATTATTAATGAAAGCAATGGATTATTGCAAACAACTTGAAACAAAATACATACACGTAGATTTTGAAACAGCAAACTTATATGCTAATAAATTTTGGATAAAGTATTTTAGTCCTATGTTATTGTCTATGAGAAGAACTATTAATAAAAACATAAATGACAAGTAAAAGAACAAAACTATTCAAGAAAAGAGTTTGACTCCATTGGTATATGGAATTGGAAGGGGGTTATATATTTGGATGAATTTTCAAAAAGTAAAGTAATATTAATGTGTGGACCTGCAGGAGCAGGGAAATCAACCTTTGCAAAGAAATTACAAAAGTTAGGGATGACAATCCTTTCTTATGATAAAGAATCCTTCAAACGAGGCTTAACGGTACATCCTTTACCGGAGGAGATAGCAAAGGAAATAAAAACTTACCTAGATGGAGAGCTAATTTCACTAATTGAGCGAAAGGTTGATATTGTTCTTGATTATTCATTTTGGTCAAGAGAAATGAGAAAGGAATATATCTCGTTATTGAAAAACTATAACATTGAACCTGCAATCTATTATATTAAGACACCAAAAGAAGTTATTATGGAGAGAATTCGAAAAAGAAGTGGAAATCATCACAATGATATTATGCTGTCTGATCAAACGGCCTCTCTTTATTATGATAATTTTCAACCACCAACTGCTGATGAAGGTGAAATTATAGTAGTTGAGGAATAGTACTGTTGTAACACACAAAATACAATTAATTATATAAAAAACATCAGAAAAGGAATCACTTTTCTGATGTTTTTTCATGCTCTGCTTTTAATTTGAATTGATATCTACCTTTACCGGAATAATGATTTCATTAATTCTTGATCCATCTTTTGCACTGGTTTCGTAAATAATAATGGTTCCCGTATCATTTGTTACTTTGTCAAACTCGATTATTATCTCGAATTCGCCCCAACCTGGAGCACCTTCAGAAGCCATTACGTAACCGGAAGCCAATACATTGTGCCCATCCTCAAATTCCCAATTTAATGAGGCTTCAAATACTCTAGCTACGCCTTTTACCACAATTCGATTTCCTACAATAGCATCTGGTGCTGGTTCAAAAATACGAAACGCAACGTTTTGTACTACGATATCACTTTTTTCCATATCTTCTAGCCAAGTATAATCCGAAGGATCATTCGCAGTGATTGGATCTGCAATATATAAGTGACCTAATAAAGATTCTTCTATTTGACCTTCGATTAATAATTGAGTCTGGTCGAAACCAAATTGCTGCATAATCATTGAGACTTGTTCAATTAACAACAATTCTCCAGTAGAGCCTAAGTTGCTCTCTTTAATTTCCTTTGAGAAACTAACATGAGCAATGCCATCTACATCTTCCACATATTCTATAATTACATTGGGTTTCACTAAATTAGTCAATCCTTCATTTTCAGTACCTCTAACCCAAGCTTCTAGGGCTGCTTTGGGCAAGCTTTCATATGAATCAGCCTCGATTACTTGCTTAACGCGGTAAGTACTTATTAAATCACTATCAGGGAAATAAAGAACAACTTCTTGAGTTATTTTGTCATTAGTTGGTGAAGGGGATAGGTCCCCTTCATCAACGGTATTTTGATTGTTGTCTTCTGGATTAGAGTTATTTGTTTCTATAATAACCCCATTTTTATCAATATCTTGAATTGTTGTATCCTTTTTCCCGCAAGCAAATAAGCTCATACTTATTACTGAAATCAATATCAATGCTATTATTTTTTTCATTACAATTCCTCCACTTTCTATGCCAAATTAATTTACTAATGCCATCTTCTTTCATTCAAATAAATAACGATACTAATTGGTACTGAATGACTGGTGTCTTTCAATCTAGTTAATCGGTATATGTTTATTATAGAGAATATTTGTATCACACAAATATAAGAAATGTAACTTTTTTGTTACATTGGCATAACAAGATGTACCTTAGCGCCTTTTTTGATGCATTATCAACATGTGAATTGGGGTCCTTTTTGCTACATTGGAATAGTAAGACGCACTTCGGTCCCTATGTTTGGTTCTGACTCAATCATAATTGATCCTTTATGCAATTCAATCATTTTTTTAACAATAAAAAGGCCAAGTCCACTACCTTCTGAATTCCAAGCGGTAGCATCATTGGAACGATAAAATGGCTCAAAAACATGTGATAAGTCATTGGATGATATTCCGATTCCTTGATCATGAATACTTATATCAATATTATTGTTAAGCTTATTCGACTTTAGTATTATCAAAACGGTTCCATTTTGATTGGAATATCGAATCCCATTGGATACTAAGTTATCGATTCCCTGTAAAAACAAGGTCCTATCTACTTGGAAACTAATTGAATCCATCTTGAATTCTAAGTTTATATTTTTCTCTTGGAGAAGGTATTGAAAAGACTGAATTAAATGTTCTTTCAACTCTGAACTGGTAATGGACTCTTTTTCTAATTTTTTGTCCCAAAGGCGGTTAATCTGTAATAGCTGTTCCACCATGGTTTTCATTTTGTCCACTTCATAGGATAAATCTTGTACATATTCCTTATAAGTATCCTCATTTTCTCGAACATAAGGTAAATTTTCAAGGATTAGATGCATGGTTGTCAATGGAGTCTTTAATTCATGGGAAGAAGTGCTGATAAATTGCCTTTGACGAACATCATATAAGTTCAGTTCCTCTACCATATTATGAATGGTATCAATTAATTCCTTGATCTCATCACGTCGTTTATAATTTAATGAAAATTGTCTTTTTTGAGGAGTTATCCCCTTAAGCCTAGAAATAATTTGCTTAATAGGCTTTGAAAACCAAGTCGACACAAAATAAGAGATAAAGAAGAAAAGGAAAAGGGCTAGAATTAATGCACGGATCATCCAATTCTGAAGTGCTTTTAATTCATTGGATAACTGATTTGCGTCTTCAATTAATAGCAAATAGCCTGTAATTTCTTGTTCTTCAAATGAAATAAGGGTATATTGAACATAACCATATTCATCCGTATGATAAAATAAGGATCCAGTTTTTATTCCTGTTTTTAAGATGTCCAATTCTAACACGGTGTCTTCTTTAAGTTGGCTAAAACTATCTGCAAATACTCTTTTGTTCTGATCTAGCATAATAATTCTACCATCAAATTCTTGGTTAGCGATACGAAGATATCCAACACTTCGAATAGGCGAATCTGGATAAGTATCCTTTACTTCTTTTAGGACACGGTTTCCTTGATTGAGGGCGATTGTCTCATAGCCACTCTGCAAATGTTGTTTAAAATTATTAGAAAGCACTATAAATAATGTGAAACTAGTAATAATAAATACAGCGGATAAAAGTAACCATAATTTATACTGTATTTTCATAAGCGTTCCCCTAAGCTATACCCCATCCCCCGAATAGAATAAAAGTATTTTTTACCTGTTAAATCCGTTATCTTTTTTCGGAGCCTACTTATAGTTACATCTACTGTTCGTTCATTATACATAAGCATCCCTCCCCATACTGCTTCGTATAGATATTCACGGGAGTATACGTTATATGGTTTCTTAATCAATATCTCCATTAATTTATATTCATTGCTTGTAAGTGCTATGGTTTCATTCATATAGATAATAAGTAATTTCTCACGATCTAATATAATATCTTCAAAGTGTATGGTTGACTCTGGACTAATCATTCTTCCTTCTAAGTTACTTTCCTGTCGCCTTAGCAATACGTGAACCCTGGCTAATAATTCCCGTTGGTCAAAAGGTTTTACAATATAATCATCTGCCCCTAATTCAAGGCCAATTACTTTATCATAAATCTCACCTTTTGCTGTAATCATGATAATCGGGATAGTAGATTCTTTTCTAATCTGCTTACACACCTCAAGTCCATCCTTTTTAGGTAACGTCCAATCAAGTAATATTAAGTCATATTTATTCTCGGCAAAGCGCACTAAAGCTTCTTCCCCGTCATAGGCAATCTCTACAAGATAGCCTTCTCTTTCAAGGAAAAAAGCAATATTCTTCGCCATTATCTTTTCATCTTCCACTAGTAAAAAACGCTTCATAAAGTAGTCACCTCATTTTTTATGGATATTATTACTATAACTTAATTAATAGATATTATCAAGGGTGGGCAGGAGGGGACATAGTAATCAAAAGAGATATAAAAAACTTAATCCCCAATTGCTAAAAGAAAACGTTCTACGACAAAGTAGAACGCTTTCTTATCATACTCGATATGATTCTGATTGGCATATAGGTTATTCCCACCAACCAAATGCCACTCTGCCGGTAGCTTCTATATCGGGCGCCTCTGGGTTAGATAAAAAGATGAGAAAAGAGCCTCCGGGTGGAAAGATAAATTTTCCTTGTTCATCATCTACCAATGTAGTTTCAGGCTGACCGCGGCGGACGAAAGCCTTAATGCCTCCTGATGGATTTCCGTTCACATTTGTTGCATACTGAAGATTTATCTTAGATTGCGGTAAAGGACAAAATGCTAAGTTAGCAGGAGTTACTAGCGTGGAATCTTGAGGTATTCCAGGAGGAATAGTGTTAAACCAGATTTGGGCTCGGAAGGGAGATTCGGATATATCCGTGACAGTCCAAACTGTTACATGCAGATTCACTCTGGAATTTGTAGGGTTGAATAGTCTTGCCCAGGCACTTG
Source organism: Clostridiales bacterium (assembly GCA_029256575.1). GTDB lineage: Bacteria > Bacillota > Clostridia > Lachnospirales > JAQSXR01 > JAQSXR01. The sequence continues at coordinate 9,642 of JAQSXR010000042.1, forward strand.
TACCATTCCCAAAGTCCAGATTATCAGCATAGCCCACAAAGTATTTTCCTTCCAAGGATTTAGCTAAATTGATTGGTACGGAAACGGTATAGTCCAATGTTGGCTTACTTATCGAAGGTTGAAGATAGTTACAATATTGACTATATCTTTGATTTTGTTCGTAATAACCTTTTGTATTAGGATATATATAAGCAGCTTGGTTTGGGTGTTGTAAAGAGCAATCTTCATTAGAATAGTTGTACATAAGCTTTACCCCTTTCCTCTATTTCATTTTATTATATGTGTTTTCTTAGAAAGGGTGCGCTTGAATACTTGCTTTTGGGTACCCCGCTAATAAGAAGGACCCATTAAAAAAAAATTATTTTTATTTACATATGTATAATTTCAATGTAAAGTATAACCATAACAATATGATTATGAAAGGAGGAATGCTATCCGGCAGCACTTGATGTTAACAAATCAAATAACATAAGTGAAGCTCGGAGATGAAGGATAAAATCTTAAGTTGAATTTAATAGACGAACAATACTGCTGTTGACTAACAGTTATTTGTTGTGCCTAATTTCAATTTGGATTTTGATCTTTTATCTCTCGGCATAGTTTATTCCTTTATTTAGGAGCCGTAGATTAAAGTCTATGGCTCTTTTTTTACTCCAATTTTATAGAATCATATTGTTATAATATATTATTTTGAAGGAGAAGAAAGAAAATGTTAAATGAATTATTCAAGTATTTAAAGAAACCTGATTTATATGAACAGAGCACAAGTGAATTTTGGGATGATGAACATATTTCTAAAGGAATGTTAGAAGCTCATTTGAATCCTAATTGGGAAGCTGCCAGTAGATGTCATGATTTTATAGACAAATCGGTAGAGTGGATTTGCAAAATAGCACCATCCTCTACAAATAGAATTCTTTTAGACTTAGGTTGTGGTCCCGGTATGTATACCGAAAGATTATATAACAAAGGTTATATAATTACTGGTATTGATTACTCGAAGAGATCAATTAACTATGCTAAGGAGAAAGCACAGGAAAGAAATCAAGATATAAACTACATCTATAAAAACTATATGGAGATTGATTATAAAAATGAATTCGATTTAGTGATATTAATCTATTGTGATTTTGCAGTTTTATCAGATAGTAATCGAGAGGTTTTATTAAAGAAAATTTATGACTCTCTAAAGCCAGGAGGTAAGTTTGTATTTGATGTTTTCACATTAAAGGAATTTGAAGACAAAAAAGAAAATAAAACATGGTATATAAGTGAAGAAAGTGGTTTTTGGAAACCGGAAAAACATATTTGTTTAGAATCTCGTTTTATTTATGAAGGAGATGTGAGCTTAGAACAGTATGTAATAATTGATAAAGATGGGAAAGCTGATGTAATTAGAAATTGGTTTAAAGGATATACGAAGGATACCATAATTAATGAAGTTAAGAGGGCTGGTTTTCATAAGATTGATATATATTCAGATGTAACCGGTAAAGCATATTTCGATACATCTAATACAATGTGTATTGTAGTAGAAAAATAGGGGAGAGTACATTGTAAGAAAAAACATTAAAAATGCCCCTAAGCTAACAACTTAGGGGCATTTTAATGCTTTAAATATCAATTGTACTGAGGATATTAATATGTGTTAGGTGATAAAAACCAACAGATGCTTATTCAAATTTGAGTGTTTGTTGTTCAAACTCTATTCGCTTCTTTAATTGAATGTTGTTTTTATGAAGATATTCTTCTGTCTTTTTATCATCTAAGATCCATTCTTCTATTTGGTTTCTTTCAATAATTAATGGCATTCTATCGTGAACTTCAATCATGGACTCATTTGCTTCTGTTGTAAGAATAACAAAGTTATCATTCCCGTCAAATTTATTATGAAATCCAGCTAAGAATAATATTTTGTCATCAATTGGTAGAAATGTAACTTTTTCTTTTGATTGGGTCCACTCATAAAACCAAGTAGTAGGAATAACACATCTACGATGAAGAACACTTTCCTTAAATGTTCTTTTCTCTAGAGCGGTTTCGGCTCTTGCATTAATGATTACCCCCTTGTTAGAAAAATTAGGGAAACCCCACTGTTGAAAGGAAACATCAAGCCCAGATGATGGACCCTCCATTAAGATAGGGGCGAAATTAGTTGGATAAATATCACGGGGACGGGGACTATCGGAATATTCTCGAGGATCCAGTTTTTTATGCTTCATCAATTGATTCAATTCATTTATATATTGTTCTATTTCCTTATAAACTTTATCATCGATATAAAATCTACCACACATGTTTTCACCCCTTAAATTTGAATACGATTAGTAGAAATGGCGGATTCATCACTTCAGTTAACCTATATCTTGTATATTATTCTGTTATTATTACAAAATTATCATAAGTTTTATTCTACACTTTAACTAATTTCTTGTAAATATATTACGATACTATACGTATAGCATTTTCGAAACTCATTTAGATTGCTTTAAAAGTAATTGCAGGTGAGTTTTTTTATCGATTAATTAGAAAATGAGACAATGAAAGCATGAAAGTGTTGACATATAATATAAACCAATGTAATATATGTTTATAAAATATATAAACATAGAGGTGTAATGAAATGGAAGTTGATAAACTGACTGTAGAAGAACTGAAAAATGGTTATAGATTTGATTCTGGAACAGATTCATACATCTGCAATGCATGTAGCAAAGTTTTTGAAACAGGTGAGATTTTCACCTTTGATAATCGTTTTTTTGAAGCTGCTCGAGCAATCAAGATTCATATCGATATGGAGCATGGAAGCAAATTCGATGAATTACTTTATTTAGATTCTAAGTACAATACGTTCACAGATAACCAGAAGAAATTATTATCTTTGATTTACTCAGATTTAACGGACAAAGAAATTGCCAAGGAACTTGAAGTTTCAACGTCTACTGTAAGACATCAGAGATTTATGTTTCGTGAAAAAGCAAAACAGGCAAAGATGTATCTAGCTATCTATGAACAAGCATTTGAAAAGAAGACATTAGTGGAAGAAATGATTATACCTGTTCATAGTAATGCAACCATGGTAGATGATCGCTATGTTACCACAGAAAAAGAAAAAGAGCAGATATTAAAGACTGTATTTGAAAGTCTAGTTCCTTTAAGGTTAAAAACATTTCCGAAAAAGGAAAAGAAGAAAATTGTAATCTTAGCAAAAATAGTGGAGCAGTTTGAGCGAGAAAAAAGATACACTGAAAAAGAGGTAAATCATATAATAAATGAAATTTACGAAGATTATGCAGTTATTAGAAGATATTTAGTTGACTATGGATTTATGGAAAGAACCAATGATTGCAGCGAATATTGGCTTAAATAAGAATTATGGAAAGGGGTATTAATTATGGATAAAAGAAAAGAACTAAAAGAACAATATAAGCATATGAAACCAGATATGGGGTTGTTTATAATCAAGTCTAATCTTACAAATAAGTGTTATATTGAAGGAACCCAAGATTTGAAGGGGACAATAAATAGCACAAAATTTAAGTTAGGGTTAGGAACCCATATGAACAAAGAGCTTCAAAATGAATGGAAAGCACTTGGAGAAACAAGTTTTATTGTTGAGATACTTGAAAATCTAAAATATCAAGAAGATGAATCTAAACCAGATTATAGTGAAGAGTTAATAATATTAAAAATGATTTGGGAAGAAAGATTGGTAAAAGAAGGTATGGAAATGTACAATAACAAATAAAATAGGTATGTTTAGAAGTTGAATATAAGAATAAGGTATTAGAACCAAAAAATAACTATGACATACAATTGTCGTAGTTATTTTGTTATAATGGTTATGACAGGAGGAGGATTAGTATGAAAATTGACTTGTTTATTAGCACAAAAATTTGAAGTTTCAACCAGAACGATTGTGAGAGATATTGATACATTGTGTTTAGCAGGAATTCCTGTAGTTTCAAACTGTGGAACTAATGGTGGTTATGAGATATTGGACACCTTTGAGATGCAACGGCAGGTTGCAGGAGGGGTAGATTACAGCTATGTGATTTGCGCATTGCAAGGGCTAGCCTCAGCTTATGCAAATAAGGATGTTGAAGCAACCTTGGAGAAAATGCAAAGTTTGAGTCCTAATATTGAAAATACCATGTTCATGGACTTGAGTGTCGTTCATGAAAATAGAGATACCAATCAGATGTTATTTATACTGAATCAATTCATACAGAACAAACACATTATTCAATTTTCGTATACAAATAGTAATGATAACCAGAAGGAAGTGGAAGTGGAACCAGTTGCCACCATTTATAAATGGTACAATTGGTATTTGATTGGATACAATTTGAAATATCAGGATTATCGAATGTATAAAGTGATACGAATGGATAATTTAAAAATATCAAAAAAAGAAAATACAAAAACTCATGACCTTAACGAAGTAAATATTATTCTCCAAAACAAGGAAGATGAAAGGAAAAAGACTGTAATTCTTCTGCATTGTAAAGAAAAGCTGAAATCAAAATGTCGTGAATATTTAAATGGGAAAATTACAAATGAATTTGAGAATGGGGATTTTGAATATGAGATGGTGGTTCCTGAAAATGAACAGTTTTGGTATGGGGTTATACTTTCTTTTGGAAAAAATGTAAAAGTAATTGACCCACCTGAACTTATTAATCGTATAAAACAAGATTGTGCAGATATTATACAGATTTATAATGATTGAGATATTAAAGATAATGGAATTGTTGTCTAGCGTTGAATAAATTTGGTGTTAAACAAAAGGTAAATGGAGGTCACTATGGAGAAATTATCAAATTTACTGAATATTGGTCAAGAAGTAGAAAGGCAACTAAACGAAGTAGGAATAACAACTTATATGCAACTAAAATTGCTGGGTGCAGAAGCAGCTTGGCTTAAGATTCAGGAAAGAGATGAGTCGGCTTGTATTCATAGACTTTATGCATTAGAAGGGGCTATATGGGGCATCAAGAAAACCTTGCTGCCAGAGAAGAGAAAAGCAGAGCTTAAGGAGTTCTACAACTTCCATAAGAAATAGAAGAATAAATAAAAATAGCCGAGGACTGAACTGCCTCCTGTATACTTGACAGGGGGTAGTTCACTCCTCGGCTATTATCTTATACAACAGATACAGTTAGAACTTTTCTCACAGATTTATAAATAAGAAAGTTGATTTTCAGTAGGTGGAAAGAGAACTAAACTAAACTAAATTACATCTCGGAGGATGTTGCAATTTATATCTAATCTTTACAATGTAAAGATGGAGTGATATAATCTTTACATGGTTAAGATTGGGAGAAAATTATGATTGAAAAACAATACCATCATGTTTTCTTTGCGTAGAGTTGCAACCATGTGCGGGGTAAGCAATGCAGCTCCATATAGCCATTTTAAGAATAAGGAAGATCTACTGGAAGCAATGAAGAACTATGTAACCGAGCAATTTACTGAGGAATTAACCAACTCTATTAAAGATGAAGATTTAGACAATCCATATACCTTGGTTAAGATGGGAAAAAGCTATGTTATGTTTTTTGTAAAAAATAAACAATACTTTGAATTTCTATTTTCGCAGTCATGTATAAGAATAAATTTGGATATAGATAATGACAATGAGAGTAACTTTCCTCCGTTTGAACTCTTAAAAGAGCTGCATTTTAGAATTTTGCGCCAACAAGGATTGACCGACGAAAAGATAAAGGATGCAATTATTTCTGCATGGGCAACCGTTCACGGATTAGCCGCTATTGCTACGATGAAAGGAATTATTTATGACAAAACCTGGGAAAGTAAAATTGAAGACATCATTTGGAATAAAGAGAAAAATTAAAACATTGATTTTTATTCTACTTGGTTCAATTATAGCAATTACTACTGTCTGCGTAGGAGTTTTACTGATAATGAGTCCTGGTAAGATAAAACAATTTACAGACCAAAATGGAAGGAAAATAAAAAATAGCATGGCAGAAAAGTGTTTTGTAGAAATCAACGGCGTTAAAATGGGGATGATGATCAAGAGTAAGGATATATCAAATCCTGTTTTGCTATTTGTTCATGGTGGCCCAGGAATGCCGGAATATTTTCTTACAGAAGATTATCCCACAGGTTTGGAAGATTATTTCACGGTGGTCTATTGGGACCAGAGAGGTGCTGGATTATCCTATAACAAAAAAATTGAGAAAAGCACAATATCAGTAGAGCAATATATCGATGATACAATTGCTGTAACAAACTATTTACAAGAACGTTTTGGACAGGAAAAGATCTATCTTATGGCGCATTCATGGGGAACTTATTTTGGTATTCAAGCTGTGCAAAAAGCACCCCAGCTCTATAATGCTTACATAGCAATAGCACAGGTTACCGATCAAAATGAGTCTGAGAAACTGGCCTATCAATATATGTTGGACTATTACTCAAAAAGTGGTGATGTGAAGACCTTAGAAAAGTTACAAAAAACTAATTATTCATCAGATGAATATGGTAAAATAAGGGATGACGTTATGCATCGCGCTGGAATAGGAACGACTCATGAAATGAAGTCGGTTATGACAGGGATATTCTTCTCTTCATTGAAAAATAGAGAATATACTCTTACCGAAAAAATTAATCTATGGCGTGGTAAAGTGTTACTTAATAAAAATACACAGCTCAAAATGGAAATCGATTTAAGGGAAACCGTCACAAAATTAGATGTTCCTATATACTTTTTTTCCGGTGCATTTGATTATACAGTAAATTATGAAATGGCAGAGGAATATTTGAAGCAGATAGAAGCCCCTATTAAAGGATTTTATCTTTTTGAAAATTCAGCACATAGCCCTATATTTGAGGAGCCAACTAAAATTACTCAAATCATTAAAAGCGATATATTAAATGGTACTAATAATCTAGCTAATACGAAATAGTAAGCAGAAAGCGTATTTTGCCAAGTTAATAGAAATCAGAGCTATGAATATAATGTAAAGAAAATAATAGTATAAGAAAGAGGGATAAAACTATGGAATATGAAATTATACATTTAAGTAAAGAGGAATGGAAGGGAACAGTTATTCCTATAAAGTATACAACAGATAAGTATTATGATGTTGTAGTAAATAACACAGATAAAGGATTTACAGTTGAAATAGAAAAAAAAGACTTTATAGAGCCAGTAACCCATACACCAGAAGAAAATAATTTTCCAGATAAGTTATATGAAGATCACTATGAGAATGCTTATGCTTGGGGAGTGGTAGTTAATAATGAACTGGTTGCTGCAATTGAAACGAATCAAGAATTATGGTCTAATCGTCTTAGAATTACTGAACTTTGGGTGTCAGAGAAATATCAAAAGCAAGGAATAGGTCATGCACTAATTGAGATAGTAAAGGAACAGGCAAGAAGAGAACGTCGTCGTGCTATTATATTAGAAACACAATCTTGTAATGTAAATGCAGTAGATTTTTATCAACATGAAGGTTTTAGTTTGATTGGTATGGATACTTGCTGCTACAAGAATAATGATTTACAAAGAAAAGAAGTAAGGTTAGAATTTGGATGGTTTCTAGAAAAAAAGAAAAGATTAAGTGATGAAGAAATAGAGATTAGAATGGAAACAACGGAGGATTGGCATAACGTTGAATTAATGACACAGCATGCATTTTGGAATAAGCATAATCCTGGATGTGACGAACACTATCTTGTGCATAAATTACGTCTGGATAAAGACTATTTGCCTGAGATAAGCAGGGTGGCAGTAAAAGATGGAGAAATAATAGGTTGCATTATGTATTCCAAGGCACGAGTTGTTGATGGGGCTGAAACACATGAAATTATAACCTTTGGACCACTTTGTATCGAGCCTAAATGGCAGGGATGTGGAGTTGGGGAGCTACTGTTAAGAGAAACAATGATTTTAGCAGCAAATAAAGGCTATAAAGGGATTGTGATTTTTGGAGAACCTGATTATTATCCTAGAATAGGATTTAAAACCTGTGACAATTTTAATATTACAACTGCTGATGGTAAAAATTTCGATGCATTTATGGGATTTGAATTAACAAAAGATAGCATGAAAAGATTTCTGTTACTAATAGTTTGCATTTTTGCAAGTTGCACTTGGTGGATTAAATATCGGTTGGATATTATAATAGCAATTGAGGTGATGCCTTATGAAGTTAGAAGAAAAGTTGCAATTATTGCGAAAGAAAAATGGCCTTTCGCAGGAGCAGCTAGCAGATAAGTTGGGAGTATCCAGACAAACTATAGGTAAATGGGAAAATGGACAGGCAATCCCGGAACTCCCAAATATACTCCAAATAAGCGATTTATATGGGGTAACAATTGATCGAATTGTAAAAGAAGATGATGAATGTAATATTAGATTTACTAGTAAAGAGGGAGTAGATATTAAGAGAACAATAGCTTTTTTGATAAAAGCTAAACTTAGAACTTATGCAGGGCATGGTCCAGAAATAGTATCTTCTAGAGTAGCTTCTCATGATTTAGAATATAAAGAAGAAGATTTATTTTACTATGATACATATCTCGGAGGAGAATGTTTTTCTGGTGAAGAAGCAATTTGGCATCACGGAATTCCGGTTTGGTGCATGAATTACTCGGGAAGAGTAGTTGGGGAGAATTTTAATGGAGACTTTCTAAAAGAAGTGCTATCACATGTACCAAAAGAAATGCCATATAGAGGTCCAGCTATTTATAAAAAAGGAGATTACAGTTATCATTGTAAAGTAGATGGCGAGTTTATTTGGTATCAAGGATATGAAGAAATATTCTATTGTGATGAGAAAATATATGAGTGTTATTTTCATGGAGGGATTGTGAAGTAGCTGAATATTATTATATAAGATAATACTGTCTCAAAATGTGTAGCACGACCTGATACATAATGAAATATGCAGGTATTACAATTTTGATCGGTTACCACATTACTACATATTAAGGAGATTAAGATGGAAAACATAGTTACAGAAAGATTAATTATTAGAAAATTTGAACAGAATGATTGGCAGGATTTATATGAATACTTATCAGATGAAGAAGTTGTTAGATTTGAACCATATGATATTTATTCGGAAAATCAGGCGAAAGAGGAAGCGATTAATAGGTCGAAAAATGAATCATTCTATGCAGTTTGTTTAAAAGAAAATGGGAAGTTAATAGGAAACTTGTATCTTGGTAAAGGAGAATTCGATACATGGGAATTAGGATATGTGTTTAATAGGAAGTATCAAGGACAAGGTTATGCAGCAGAAGGTGCGAAAGCATTACTTGACTATACATTTACACATTTGGATGCAAGACGTATTATAGCTATGTGTAGTCCTATATGGCTTGATACTTACGAATATGCTATATTGAAAGCAGAATGGTGTAAGTAGTAAGTTGAAAATAGTAAAATAGTCACAATAAATTAATTGAGGAGATTGTATCAAGAATTCAGCAAAAGGTACATCGCAAAGGGGTATTTATGTAACTAATCCACCTCAAATGCACCTTATCCAATATCGATTGCTTCCATAATAAATTGCTTTATAATTAAGATATAAATCAATTTGGAGGACATAATTATGGGAATACTTACACTAGTTTTATTACTTACATTGGAGACGATTTTTCTTGTAACAAAGAATAATCACAGAGAAGAAAAAGGAATTATTAGTATATCGTTGTTGGCACTTTTCGTATTTTTACTTATCACTGGAGTTTATGAATGGAGCTTCCGTTATGTGGCACTTTCGCTCGTACTAGTTGTACAGGCTATTATAGGTGCGCTTATACTTAATAGAAAAAAGGAAAAAGTATATAAGTTAGGAAAAACGATTAATCGTTTCGTAAGAAACTGTTTTATATTTACGTTTGCTCTATTCCTTGCTATTCTTTGTCCGCAATATCAACAACCAAAAATAACTGGGGATAATAAAGTAGCAACGACAAAATACACCTGGATTGATAACAACAGGGTAGATCAATACTCAAAATCCGACAAAGATAGAGCCTTAACGGTTGAATTCTGGTATCCAGAAAATGCAGATAATACATATCCACTTGTTGTATTTTCTCACGGTGCATTTGGCTTCAGCGGAAGCAATTACTCCACTTTTGCAGAGCTTGCCTCGAACGGATATGTGGTAGCAAGTATCGGTCATACATACCAAGCATTTTACACGATGGATACAAAGGGAAATCTTACTATTGTAAATAATGATTTTATTAATAAAGCAATTGAAATCAGTGACGATAGTGTAATAAAAGACGAAGAAGAAATTTACAACACTACAAAAGAATGGATGAAGCTTCGTACAGAGGATGAGAATTTTGTACTAAATACAATACTTGCTGAATGTAACAATGATAACGCAGATAAACTCTTTTCTATGATTAATACAGAAAAGATAGGGTTGATGGGGCATTCTCTTGGAGGCGCCACATCTGCACAAATAGGCAGAGATCGTGACGATATTGATGCTGTTATCGTCCTAGATGGAACAATGTTAGGAGAAGAAGTGGCATTTGAAAACAATGCAGTTGTCCTTAATGATACGCCATATCCGATTCCGCTCTTAAATGTTTACGCAGAAGATCATTACACAAAATCTAAGGAACTAGATGGAGACACTTATAATAATTTTTACGTGACACAAAACGCTGTTAAAGCATATGAAACTGTGTTTCTAAAATCGGGACATTTAAATTTTACAGATTTACCTTTGTTTTCACCGATACTCGCAAAGATGCTTGGTGTGGGAACGATAGATGAGAAGTATTGCATTGAAACAATGAACGAAGTTGTACTAGAATTTTTTAACTCTTATTTAAAGGACGCAGGAGAGCCATTAATCGAAAAGGAATATTAATTATGAAAGTTTACATTAAGCAAATCAGTGATATAGCAAACGAGTGTCTCATTATAGAATGCGTTGAGGTTACACCCGATGTTGAGAGCATACGATCGTATGCCCTCACGAAGGGGACAACATTGACGGGAAGCATGGATGAACAAATTTATCAGTTCAATCTGTCTGATGTTTTCTATTTTGAGGCGATAGACGAGCGAGTATTCGCTTACACAAAGAACAAATCATATGAACTCAAGATACGTTTATATGAACTTGAAACAGCATATTCGGATAAGCATTTTATCCGATGCTCCAAATCCTTTGTTATCAATCTGATGAAACTTGATAGTATAAGTCCGGCTCTAAATGGCCGGTTTACGGCTCACATGAAGAACGGTGAGAAAATAATTATTTCAAGGCATTATGTACCTGAGATGAAACGCGCTGTTTTGGGAGGAAAATAAGATGGACTTTAAAACATTTTTTATTAAAAAGGTTATGATGAGCTTTTTTGTATCGATAACCTGCATTTCCGCAGCTATGGCTGTAATTGGAATGATATTTGAACCCAATACCCGTTTTGGTTATGAAGTGTTCTTATCACCTTTTTTCTTTGGTGCACTAGCATCTCTTCCTTTATTAGTAAAGTACTCAAAAAAGGAACTATCCTTTAAGCAGACAGTAATAAGAAACGTGATTCATTTTGTTTTGCTTGAAGTAGGAATAATGTCTTTTCTCTATTTTGGAGAAATGCTTACGAGCATATCTAAGGCAATATCCCTTGGTGTTTCTATATTTATAATCGATTTAACTGTCTATCTTGTGCTGTGGATGAACGATGAAAGAACTGCAAAAGAATTCAATAATGCACTGAAGAGATTGCAAAATGATTACGGTGCCGACGAGTAGAGATAGAAGTAGTAACTTTCAATTTATTTGCCTCCTATCTGATACTTTTAGTATGAATAAGGTGTAATTTCGAAAATAGTACCTTGACTAAAATCAGTAACCTTTACGGACCCATAAACTCCTAGGTATAGTTTGGTTTGATCTAAATTTGTGCCCAAACTAACATAGTAAGATGATCGAGGCCCAAAATTATAATCGGTTTCAATAACACTAAAATCATTTGGATTACAATCTATTCCAACTCTGGTATAAGCTAAAGCCCCTCTAACTATAGATTTAGATTCTTCATCTTGAGCTAGATCAGTAAACACAACGCTTCCTGTTAAATCAGGGATTTCAGTCCCCATATATGCTTGCACACCTGTAAGTGCAGTTGCTCCAAACTTATCGGGACGGGGATCTTTGTGAAAATAACTAATTAGAGGTGGAAGACGCTGTGCTGAAGTTTTTAATGCTTCATCATAATAAGCAATTATTTTCTCATCCAAAGTCGTATTTGCAGAGCAGCCACTTATTATCGAGGTAGGTAAAGCGCCTTCCCACCCTCGCCAACCCAAATTAATAAAATTATCATTGTCTAATGCAGATAAATCTTGAATAAGCTGTGTGACCGGGATAGGTTTATATTGAATAAATGAAAAAATCGACTCTACCAGACGTTGACCGACATTTCCCACGTATTTTATATATTGATTATAAAACTTATGGAATGAAATACCGGGTATATTACGGACTCCTTTGACAATTACCGTAAGTGTTTCCTGAATAGGGGAGGGAAGTTCATTAAAACGCGTAACTACGGGTGGATTATCGATAAAAGTATTCATGGCAATATCAATTTCAATTATTTTACCGGCGATTTCCATATTATCTTGGCTTAAATTAAATGGATCAAAGCCTGAGCCACCATCTCCGGTTGTTAAAATTAGATTTCCTGTTTCAGGTGAAAAGTTTAAGCTGTTGACACCATTATGATTTGAAAATGGTCTTCTTAAATTAAGTAAAGCCCGCCGTCTTTGAGGTTGGTTATTCGATTGTAGAATCCATTCTTCAACGGTATCAATATGATCATATTGAATTTCTCTATTATTCCACTTTAGGTTTAATGTTCTAGGGTCACAAGGGTTAGGCTTAAAAGATCCGGAGAGAGCACCTGGACCCTGTGTTCCAGCTAATGAATAATGTAGATAAAACAGGCCGTTATAATTAAAATCGGGATGAAACGCTAGTCCTAGCAATCCCCGTTCATCATATCCACCACTGGAAACACCGAGTTTTATAATTCGTTGGCGAATATCTAAGAAAGTCTCTATAACTCCGTTTCCTATGTAAAAGATCTCACCTATCTGGGTTGCAATAAATAATCTTTCAGTTGAGTCACCCGGAAGTATAGTTGTTTTTAAAACAGTAGGTAAATTTATATTATCAACAATGGGGAGCAAACTAACTTTTACTTTTATCACCTAACGCCATAAATTGACAATGTATTTGAATTATCAGAAATTTTGTTATATACTTATTGAACAGAATTTATATAAAACTATAAAAGAAAGCTAGGGAAATATGAAAAAATTACTCGTAGTATTAATTGTTTTAGTATCATTACTCAACTGCTCGACTACTTATGCAGCAGCATATTTCACGAATAATAGCGCACTGGATGCAACATTTGTACAACTTGAAAAAACATTTTTAAAAAGTAAACAGGTTTACATGCCTTTAGAGGGCGAATTTGATGTGATAACAGGGCCAGTAGTAAATAAAGTTTTACCTAGGATGACGACTGCGGTAATGAAAGCTGCAGTCAACAAAAGACTTAATGATATTAGAGTTTCAATCGAAATAATGGAAGAAAGATTAGGCGGATTCTCAAAAGAGGAATATAAAAAGATTTCAGAGGAGCTTCTTCAGGAAAGTATCGTTAAAAGCGGAGAATTTTACTGGGAATCAGGAAACAAAACGGTATGGTTGACGTTTGGCTTATTCGATAGTGAATTTGAAGAATTTGATACTCTTATTCTTGGTAACTTTAAGAGTATGGGAAAAGAAAAAGATCTGGTAGATCAAGCTGTTTTACAACAAGTTGAAGAAAGAATTTATAAGTACTTCAACCAGTCCATACAAGCTGGGAACAAGGTAAGTCCTGAAATAATGAAGAATCTTCCGAGTAAATTGGAAAGTTTATTTATAGAACAAGGTTTATCAAAAATTATTACAGCACAGATTATGTCGATAATACATGAAGAAATTTATAAATCAGAAGTTGACATGTTCGATGGTTCAGAATCCATTGAATCAATTATAGAAACTTATCAAATCATGATTGAGATGCTTCAAGAAGATCGGGATTTTGAAAGGGAAATTGAAGATTACATATTTCCGGCTGACTTACCATCACCTGAAGTTAAGGAAGATTTTATAAAAAAGATTCTAGAAGGTGAATTATCGGATTCCTTTACTTCTGGATTTAGCAATGCTATAACCCTTGGAGAACTGGCAAAACTTTTATTTGAGTCGGTTGAACTTGACGAGAGGTTACAGTTTGAAGCAAATACAATTGATCCCAATGCGCCTGATTACATTAAATTGGCTTATATTTACGGGTTGATAGATGGGAAAGACAACCTAGAGAAATCACTGACTAGACTCGAGGCTTCGAGGAAGTTGGTAAAGGGAATTATATACCAGCGCTCAGATCCAGATAATATTTTAAGGATTTATGACTGTGCAAAGATACCTGCTGGCGATATGATGGCGGTTGCTAATTCCGCTATGAAGGAAAGAGGAATAAATTTTGAGCCACAAGGTATGTATACCAAACAAGAAGCAATTGTCGATAAGAATGCATACGAATTTGTAAATTTAAGAGGGGTTAGTATTCCTCTATATTTAGATGAATTATCAAGCGTAATAGTTGGGGAAAGCACAGTACATCTTTTGTTTGAAAGTAATATACAGCTTGAGGAGTATCTAAAGGAAAATTTTGAAGATACCACAATAGGTAACGTTAAAAGAAATGGAAGTTATATGAGGATTGATACGGGTTGTGCTCTGGTAGAATTATTTACACCTGAAAAAGGTATTAAGTTTACCTTTAAGAAGGGGATAAAATTTGCTGATTTTAAGAGTGATGTTTATGGACCGGAATTATCCTATAAAGTAGAAGCCAAGATATTAAAAGCAAACGAAAAAGTTGATATGAATATGCAGGTTGATTCCTTTTATAAAAAACTTAACCCAAAGTTAGATGCCATTTTAGCTAAGATAATAAAACCTAAAATGACAACGGAGCAAAAAATAAAGGTTATCCACGATTATGTGGTCAATCATATGACATATGATAATAATTTTGAAAAAGGTATTCTTAGTCCTGAAATGACTTTAGTGGCAATTGATAAAGGTAAGGGAATAAGCGCGCATTATGCATACTTATTTCAGTACTTATGCAACAGAGCGTTAATTCCATGTGTATTTGATTCTGGTACCGATATCAGAAATCAAGTTTATTCTAATAATTGGTGGAATGCTGTCTACCTGAATGGTGAATGGAAGTTTGTAGATACCAGATGGGATGACTTTAATGACAAGAAAATATCCTATCAGTATTATTTGAAAGATAAATTTACTTTTATGAAGGATCATAATCCTAAAATGGGTATTCCACCTGAGTATTTATACCCTGTGATTGATGGAATGAATATAAAATCTCAGGATGAGCTAAGAGTTTATCTTCTTAGAGAATTTTATTGGAAGGACGGATTTAAAGTAACATTCAAAGTGGCGAATAAAAGCTTTAAGCCAGATATTGGATATGTATGGCCGGATCCTGATATAAAAGCAGTCTTAACTTACGATGCAAAAAAAGACTTGTATACAGTAACAGCAAAGAAAAGATAGTGATTTATTATTCTTACTAAGAATACTTAAATATGCGACATAAGCTTGCTTATAAAAATAATTATTTTAATCCTTAGGGAAGTCATTTTGATAGGATCCCTCTAAAGTAGACAAGGTAAATAACCAAAGCTACTTTGGAGGGAAATATCATTTTATGACTTCCCTTAATTATTTAATTGACAAGTAGGCAAAGTAGATGTACGATATAGTTAGATAGACTAACTACATGGAGGATAAAATGTACATTGACCTTATAAATAGTGCAGACGCAGTAGGCATGTTTTGTCGATTGCATATGAAGACCAAAAGAGATATACCTATTCGACCAAGTGAGATGGGAGTACTTATTTACACGCAAAAGCAAAGCGCTCCAGTAACACCGTTGATGATCAGTCAATTTTTTAAGATTGCTAAACCGTCGGTGACTTCAATGGTAAATACTCTAGTGAAGCTAGAATATTTGACGAAAGAACCGTCTGCAGCGGATGGAAGAAGCTATACTCTAAAAAGTACACAAAAGGGCAATAATCTTGTTGAAGTTACTTTTGTAGAATACTTTAAAACAATGGAATTACTGAAAGAAAAGATGGGTGAACATAAATTTAAACAATTTATAGAATTAATACAAATAGCAAATGGAATATTAGAAGAGGTGAAATAAATGAAAATATTAATTACTGGAGCATCAGGGAATGTTGGCAGTTATGTGGTGAATGAATTAATAAAAATGGGCGAAGATGTAGTGGTTGCTGGGACAAATATAAAAAAATTACAAAAAATGTTTGGTGACAAAATCGACTCTGTCGAGTTCGATTTTACTAAGCCAGAAACGTTTGAAGTAGCGCTTAATGAGGTAGATAGAATATTTTTAATGAGGCCACCACATTTAGGTAAGCCTGAAGATTTGTATCCTTTTATAGAGGCTTCGAAAAAACATTCAATTAAACTTTTATCTTTTTTATCCTTAATGGGAATTGAGAAGAATACAATACCACCCCACTATAAAATAGAAAAGTTTATTGAAGGGTTGGGTATTCCATATGCTCACATACGACCTGGGTTTTTCATGCAAAATGTGTCAGGCATACATTCGGTAGAGATTAAAGAAAAGGATACAATATTTATACCTGCTGGAAAAAGTAAAACTAGTTTTATAGACGCTGCTGATATTGGGCTTGCGGTGGCAACTGTGTTACATGAACCAATGAAATATACAAATACAGCATTCACGATTACTGGGTCAGAAGCATTAGACTACTATCAAGTAGCTAACATACTAAGTAATATAACAGGAAGAAAAATAACTTATGGTAAGCCTGGCTTTCTAAAATATAGAAAGTATTATATTAAAAAACGCGGGTTTGATAAAGGGTATGTGAATGTCACAGTAGCACTCTATTTTATGACAAGAATGGGTACAGCGAAAGCGATAACAAATGAATTTTATAATCTTACTGGAAAGCAACCTAAAACTTTCGAGGCTTTTGCAAAAGACAACATTAAAGCTTTTATGAATTAAACGAAGAAAAAAACGGTAGAATAATATGTAAAAATATATCATTTTATGAAAATTATGTATACAAGTTACTCGAAATTTGGTACAATAATTCAGAAATATATTAAAGGGGGTAAAAAAAAGATGGAGAAATTATCGAATGTTGGTGCAGGCTTATTGTTTATAGGTGCTATTTCTTTTCTATTATCTTTAGTAAATTTACAATTTAAAGCCTTTAATTTTTTAGGAGAAAAAAAGGTTTACGTGGAGATTGGTTGTATTGTAATAGGATTGTTAATTTTGTTAGTTGTAAGATTTATGAATAAAGATAAAGATGTTAATGAAACTAAAAGTGAAGAACAAAAAATAAATTAGTAAATGAAGTCTTTACAAAACAGCAATATAAGCTGAATTGTGAAGGCTTTTTTTATTTGAATGAAAAGTATAATATATGAGAAAATATGATTAAGATATAATATGAATAAGAAATAATAAAAACTTGAGAAAGTATTCAAAATGCTAGTGAGAAGTAGAACAAACAGTAGGTTCAATAAAAATATAATGTAATTTAATAATTATATATTGTAAAACGATATATAATGTGATACAATCAATTTAACAAATATTAAGTGAGGTGATTTTTATGAAACAAGAAACAATCTTTTTAAAAGTGGTAGTTTTTCTAATGGGAATTCCAATACTTGCTCCATATATATTTTTGTTTCCTTGGATGGTAAGTAGAGCGGTAGAACTTAATCCGGAGTTGGCTTATTTGCAATATCTTTTTATTATTTGTTTATATGCAACAGCGATACCATTTTACTTTGCTCTATATCAGACCATTAAAATATTAGGATATATTGATAAGAACAAAGCCTTCTCAAATTTATCGGTAAAAGCTTTGAAATATATAAAATATTGTGCAATTACTATCAGTATTTTATGTTCAACAGGGATGCCACTCCTATTTATCGTTGCTGATGATGATGATGCCCCAGGTATTATATTACTCGGGCTGATTGTAATTTTTGCATCAATCGTAATTGCAGTATTTGCTGCTGTCCTTCAAAAGCTATTAAAAAATGCCATAGAAATAAAATCAGAAAATGAATTAACGATTTGAGGTGAATAACATGGCAATTATAATTAATATTGACGTGATGCTGGCAAAAAGAAAAATGAGTGTAACAGAACTTACAGAGAGAGTTGGAATAACAATGGCTAACCTTTCTATATTAAAAAATGGTAAGGCAAAAGCTGTTCGTTTATCGACATTAGAGGCGATTTGTAAGGCTTTAGAATGCCAGCCTGGAGATGTTTTAGAATACAAAAGAGATGAAGAGATTCAAGAATAATAAATATAAATGGACTTCCTTAGATGGAAGTCCATTTTGTTTTATATAGAAGTAACTTCCACTAATTGAGTTAAAGAAACTTCTTGACTGTTATGTGGTTGGTCAAGATAATGGATGCTTGCAGAATCTTTGGTAGGGTTAACATCTTCAATATATATAGGACTTCCATTATAAGTTACAGCCATCATTTCAGGTGAAGACGCAATTTCTTTTGCACGTTTTCTATTCATATTGTTAATCTCCTTTAATTTAATTTATATAATAATTGATAGTCTTTGCTTTCAGCTATAAAAATATACTTGTATTGAAAAATAGGAAATAATAAAGCCTTCTTATAATTTTTAAAAAGACATATATGCTAGAAAAGTATTATCAAGATAATAGTGCAAAAAGAGAAATGTTATGATATTGTAAATAAGGGAGAGTAAACATAGCCCATTCATACATACATTTGTTAAACATTTGAGGAGAAAAACTTAATGAACAAAAAAGAAATTTTTGAGATAAAAAACCGATTTAAAAAAGCGGATTGCACCTTTACTAAAGTGTGTGGGTGCTACGTTAATGCGCATAAAGAAATCTTGGTAAACTTTAGTGAGACATTTCTAAATCTAGAAGATGATGAATTTTACAAATATTTAGAGATTGCAAAGAAAACGCTATCCGGAACTATAGGGAATAATCTGATTGAACTAAATTTTCCACTCGATCAAGAAAAAACAGATGGCAAGCAACAATTTTTTATGGGACTAAGAGAGAGTAAATTAAAAAGCGAGGGACTTCTTGATGCCTTCTATCAGCTTATTATTGATAGTTACGATTATGTAGGAAATTATTTGATCTTAATCTTTCATGACGCTTATGATGTAATGACAAAAACAACAGATAATTCTAAGTTAGATGAATCGGAAGAAGTCTATGAATATTTATTATGTGCTATTTGCCCGGTAGCGTTAACAAAACCAGGACTTGGATATTTAGAAAACGAAAACAGAATTGGACCACGTAACCGAGACTGGGCCGTTGGTGCACCAGACACCGGTTTTATCTTTCCTGCTTTTACAGATCGTAGCACCGATATAGATTCTGTTTTATTTTATACAAAAAATGCGATAGAACCTCACAAAGAATTGATGGAATTAGCATTGGGTTGCCCTGCCAAGACAACTGCTACGGA
This sequence comes from Clostridiales bacterium, assembly GCA_029256575.1. Taxonomy (GTDB): domain Bacteria; phylum Bacillota; class Clostridia; order Lachnospirales; family JAQSXR01; genus JAQSXR01. Next base: position 29,340 of record JAQSXR010000042.1, read on the forward strand.
ACAGAAAAACACCTTCCAGAAAATTATTACGGATGCAGTCAATGATTCTGAACAAAGTAGTAAAGTCTTTAGCGATATTCAAGAAAGCCTTAGACAACTTGCAGAAGATGAAACTATTTTTTCTGACTCATCGAAGGAAGTAGTACTAAGTAAAAAATCTGTTAAAGAGATCTTGATGGATAGTGGCTTGTCGGAAGATATTACTTCCAAAATTGAAACCTCTTATGAAGAGAATTTCGGTGATGAACCACCTGTAATCGATTACTTGATTGATAAGAAGTTATTGGCTGAAAACGAAAAAAGAAAAGTTGAAAAGGCACTTTCTGAAGAAGTACAAAAATTACAAGAGATACTCAATGAAACAACGAAAGCAGTCAGCTCTGCGCAATCCAATGACGAGAAAGAAAATCAGACGGAAGATGTATTTGAGTATGATGAAAACACAAACGCAAGTTATGACGTAGTTCTTCATGTAAAACCTGAGAAAATGAGTCAAATAGAATCACAAATTATTAATGGTAGGAAATGCATTATCATTCCAATGGATGAGAATGAACATGCAAATGTAAATGGAGTAACGGATTTTATGTAGTCAAAAATCACGTAATCTTATAATAAAATAAAATCCTCTACTCTTTTTATAAAAGAGATAGAGGATTTCAGTCATTTAAACGAAAACATGAATATTTAAGTGATTTTGAATGAGTAATAATTAGGCTTTTATCGCCCATCTTAATTTAGCTGAACGGGCACGACCGTTGGTGTTACACTCATCTGATGATGGTTTAATGGCTTCGGGAGAAATTTCACGATAAACACCATCTCTTAGAAGACGTTGAAACGATTTTTTTACAAGTCGATCTTCTCCTGAATGAAATGAAAGGATTGCCACACGGCCACCCTCGGCAAGAGTAGCAGGAAGCTTTTCCAAGAATTCATATAGTACTTCATATTCATTATTGACATCAATTCTGAGTGCTTGAAAGCATCGTTGACATGATTTTTTGATTTCTTCATTCCTAACGTTATCAGGAATAAATTGTAGAGCTTCTTTGATAATTAGTTTGAGTTGTGTTGTAGTTGATATATCTTTACCCTTTTTAATTGCGGAAATAATAGCACGAGCGATAGCAGCGGCATTAGGCTCATCTGAGTTATCGAATAACATACCTTGTAATTCATCCTGCGAAATTGTTTTTAATCGAGTCGCAGCAGAAACACCTTTGCTTGGATTTAAACGTAAGTCCAGAGGACCTTCACTCTTAAATGAAAAACCTCTTTCCGGATTATCTATTTGCATAGATGAAACACCCAAATCTGCTAATACAAAATTTAAAGCACCAGATTCGGATATAATTTGATCGATATTCGAAAAGTTCATTTGCTTGATCGTTAATATATCAGAACCATAACCTAAGTTCTCTAAACGTTCCCTAGTTCGTGGCAATTCGATTGGATCAACATCAGTAGCATATAAGTGCCCCTTTGAATCCAAACATTTGAGCATCTCAAGTGTGTGACCGCCATAACCTAATGTAGCATCTAATCCGGTTTGACCAGGAGTAATTTGTAAGAATTCTAATATTTCATTAACTAAAATTGAACGATGCATACCAGCAGGAGTACTTCCTTTTTGAATCACCTTTTCCACGGCATCTGTATATTTTTCTGGTTGTAGTTCCTTATATTTTTCATTAAAAGCTTTTGGATGAGTTCCTTTATATCGAACACGTCGTTGATGGTTTTGTTCTTGATTAGTCATTGTGTAACCATATTAAGTTTGCATTTTTAGAAATAGATTTTTTATAAAATGTTCGGCGCATACTTTCCTCCACCTGTATATTATCTTTCTGTAATATTGTAACAATTCACATGATACCAAATACAAATCATAAAAGCAAACGAATTAAGAAGCAAATCTAACAAATGGAGAGTAGCATTTTATTATAAAATCCCAACCAATTTCATTAATTTCTGCCAAAATGTCAACTCTACTGGCTTTGCTTCAACAATTTTTTGTGCTTCTGGTAGCTTGATTGAGTCAGTTTTTAATACAAATTGCACAGCAGAAACATTTGTGTTTTTATCCGATACAAAAGAAACTACTTTATCCCCTTTGCCGGAAATACTATCTAGCATTTCATCAACCTTATTACTTATATCAGATCCCATGCCCGAAGTTGCATTCTTTAATGTCTTTGTGCCGTCCTTATATATAGATAAACCATCTCTAAGTTTTTTTACTGCAGAGTTTAACTCGACACCAGCATTAAAAATCTCATTTGCCGACGCTGCAATTACATTGGAAGAAGATTTGAATTCGGATGTACCGATAGCTAGTTCAGAAGCTCCTTTCTCAATCTGCTTCACACCATCCATATATCCTTTCAATCCTTGCGTGAATTTTACGACACCATCAAGCTGAATCTTAACAGAAGCAAGATCAGGAATAGCTGTTAATATCGTACTATAATTCTCAGGAGTGAGAACAGGTATACCTAATTTCATTTCGCCAAGCTGAACATTAACAGAATCAAAGGTGCCTTGTTGTATAGTTAAAGCTCCACTTATTAGAGCATCATTTTGCTTTGTTAGTTCTGATAAACCATATTTTAATCCACTCGCTCCGATATTCAACTTATCTGCACCGTCAGAAAACTGTTGAAGGCCGTCATTAAAACTTTTCATACCAGCACTATACTTTTCCATACCAATTGATAACTGATTAAGACCATCTAATAATTCACCAGCACCATCATCAAGACCTTTTATGGCATCGGTAAGTTCTGATATTTGTCCTGTAAATTCATTACTATCAACAGATATACCAAGAGTTAAATTAATACCATTTATTGATATTGCGTCCATTTCAAAATCATGAACATCCGCAGTCACATTAAAATCAATCCCGGTACCTGGTAAAACAGTGTAAGTAAGCTGTTTATTGCTACCGGCTTCTGCAACAGTCGCATTATCCGCTTTTATATTGGAGCATAACTTATTGTTGAGAGAGAGAGCAATTTGCAGAGCATAGTTATTGAAAAAAGTTTCGTTTATACCAGTGTTTTGTTTTACAGACACACTAATCTTTAGTTTACCACTTGCTCCACCAAGCTCATTCGCTGATATCTCTTTAGCATCCAAGTAATAATCAATAGCAATATCCCAAGGCAATTCCTTGCTTTCAAGAACCCCTTGATAATAAAACTTATCCGCAAGGGTATTAATATTAATTTGAGTCCCATTCTGATTGAATTTTTCAGAAGTAGTCATATTTCTTATTTCAGAGTAATTCCCATAATCAATTATTGCACCACCATTAAATATATTCACTACATAAAGATCGTTCACACTTCCATCTAGATTAAGTAAACCGTAAACAACTTCCTCTTTTGGAGAAGGAGCTTCTTCGGCTGATACTGGAATAACCGAAATAAATAACATTGTAAATGCCAAAACGCAAGATAATATCTTCTTCATTTAATAATCTCCTTTTTATTTTAAATTACTATTATTTTATTATTTTTATTTGTTGTTGTTCTTGCTAATGTTGTAGTTTTAGTTTTATTATTTTGTACTTATTTATGAAAATCATGTTTTATAGTACTTTTTTGAATGAATTTATCAAAAAATACAATCAAAGCAGGTAACACACAGGTAACCATTACAAACGACAACAGCGTTCCTCTGCCTAGTAATGTACCAAGTTCTCCAATAATTGGGTTGCTAGATGTTAATGCCAATGTAAATCCTGCTGTAGCAAGAATGAGAGCAGAGATTAGAATTGCCACTAAATTATCCCCAATGGTTACGCGCATAGCTTCTTTTTTTGGAAGTGTTTTTCTGTTATCCAAATAAGCATTGGTTAATAATATAGCATAGTCTACGGTTGCCCCAAGCTGTACAGTACTGATTATTAAGTAACCAATAAAACTCAATGGCTGTCCAGTGAAATACGGAAATGAAAGATTAATCCAAATTGCCGTTTCAATAGCAAACAATAAAAAGAGTGGCATGCTCAAGGACCGAAAAGTTACAAGTAATACAAAGAATATCCCGATAACAGCAATGAGATTAATACGTTGTGTGTCAGCTGAAACTACGTTTTTCATATCGAGAAGTGTTGCACTTTGTCCAGTGAGATAATAAGTATCATAATGCAATGCAGTAGTGTCTAGTACAGTTTGAACAGTATCAAAAGCAACATCGCCCTCATCAATGGTATCTGTATTTATTATTATTCGTGTATAATGTTCTGAATAGAACTGGTCTATTGCTTCTTTTGGAACAAATTCGGGTGGGATTTCCGCTCCTACAGCGGTAGCGTATGAAATAATACTTGTAACGTGAGGAATTTCAGAAAGAGCATTACAAAGTTCAACCTCTTTGCCCACATTTTCCTTTGAAACAAGTAATGCTAGAACATTTTGACGTCCAAAGTTTTCTTCAATACTTGCAGTGTCTTTACCCACTCGTGTTGCGTTCGTAATACTACCCATACCATACGTAAACGGAGTATTTGATTGAGCTAGGAAGCTAGGGATAACAACAATAAGTGCAACTATTAAAAATGGCAACCTTACCTTCATTAATAAATTACCAGATTTCTTAAAGTCAGGTATTAGTTTACGGTGTTTCGTTTTATCAATATACTTATAAAACATAAGAGTAATAACTGGTAAAAAAACCATAACTGAGATAAAGCTGAATATGATTCCTTTTAATAAATTAAGCCCTAAATCTGCACCTATTCCAAAACGCATGAAAATTAAAGCTGCAAAACCAATTACCGTAGTAGCAGCACTTGCTGCAACTGTTGGTAGGGCCTTTTTCATTGCAAGCACCATCGCTTCGTGAGGTTCGTGTGAAGAGCGATAGTCATTAAAGCTGTGCAACAAGAAAATGGCATAATCTAAAGACACTGCAAGTTGTAAAATAGGACTTACAGTTTGTGTGATAAAAGATATTTTACCAAAAATAATATTTGTTCCCATATTAATAATGATAGCAACACCTATGGTTAGCATAAATAACAATGGCTCAACCCATGATATTGTTGAAATTATAAGAATCAAGATAATAATAGGTACTAAAATAATCATAGCATTCATTACTTCTGAAACTGACATTTCTTGAGATTCTGCAGTATTTATCGATTCTCCAGTAGCAGCATTTTGATCACCAATGATTTCATAAATAGCATTTACAGTATCTTTTTCTTTTCCACTCTCAATAGAAATGCTCATTAAGGCGCTATTGTCTTTGTAATATCCTTCAATTATAGTTGTGTCTAAAAATTCAATAGGAGTTGTTTTGAGTGTATCTAAACCTATAATATCATCGAGCCAGCTAATGGAAGTAACCCCACTGATTGCTGCGATTTCACTCTTGTAATCCAATGCTTCCTGTATTGTAACATTGTTAATCATAATTCTTGCATTCGGCATTTCACCGATAAATTCTTTCTCCATTATTTTTATTGCTATTGTTGATTGTGCATCTTTTGGTAGATAATCCACCAAATTATAGTTAATTAAAACCTGTGTTGACAAGACTGCGCTTAACACTACAATTATTAAAAATGCTATTAAAACGCTTTTTTTGTGTTTGATGACTGCTTGTGAAAACTTATCCACTAAGTTACCTCCTTGTTTACTGTACAATGTGTTGACAAATAATTATATGTATAGTTTAATGACACTATGGTAATAAATCAACAAACAGAAACTTAGTAAATGTTAATTGTTAAACATTAATTGAAAAAGTGTTTAATAACTTACATATTTTATTAAAATGGAGGTTTAGATATGAGAAGTAACAATGATGATAGACGAATCAAATATACCAAGATGGTTTTAAAAGAGAGTTTAATAAATCTACTAGAAAAAAAAGATATCTCGCAAATATCCATTAAGGAAATTTGTGAAGTTGCAGACATCAATCGTTCGACTTTTTATTCGCATTATAGTGACCAATACGACTTGTTGAAAAGAATAGAAAATGAACTACTTGATAATATCGATGCACATCTTAAAGAGCTTGATGTAAAAAGCGATAATATGAGTGCTGTTATATTGGCCGAAAATATTTTTGAGTATATAAAAGAAAACGCAAAGCTCTGTAAGTTATTAATGAGTGAACGCGGGAACTTTGGTTTTCAAAAACGAGTAATGATGTTAGTATATGATAGAATCGTAACTAATATTACAGAGAATAATAAAATATCGAAGGAAGATGCAGAATATATATATTCATTTACGATAACAGGTTGCGTTGGAATAGTTCAAAAGTGGCTTGATGAAGATTTGAAGAAATCTCCTCGTTTTATGGCGGATATGGTTATAAATCTTTCGTTCGGATCGTTGGGTTTTCTGAAAAATTAGTGAAGAGAAGGTGAAATAATGGAGAAATGCGAATACGTAGTAGACAAAATAGACGGAGATTACGTACATCTTAGAAGAAATGATGTAATAGAAAATGATTTTAAATTAGTTGCACGCGCTATATTACCATCGGAGATAGCAGAGGGAACTAGGTTGAATTATGAATTCTTTGAATATACTATAGTATAATAAATTTCCTATAAATATATGATGATATTTATATTAGAAAGGACTAAAAGAATAATGAAAAGAATAAAGTGTTTTTCACTTATAGTAGTAACAATTCTTCTTCTTACTGCATGTTATAGTAAAGGAAAAGAGGAAATAGAGGATACCTTACAAGAAACGACTATCGATAATGGTCAGCAAAAAGAGGGAAGTAATCCGGAAGACAATGCAAGCAACGATATTGCACAAAAAACGAAAGATTACATTTTGAATGGGCAAACTGATAAATCGGAAGCTGAAAAAATCAAATGGAGTAAAACATTCTTAGACCAAGTTAATATAGAGGACATATATCAAGAGTATTTATTGACGGGTGGTGCAGAAGATGATATTCAAAGTTTTGCTCTGTATTTATCTTTAAATGCACCAATCCCTGATAATTGGGAGGAATTAGTGGCAATTGATTTGCTAAATTCTTATGATGTGGAAATTAGCAAACTTGAGTATTTGGAAGACGATTTATATCAGGTATACGTTAAAATAGAAGGTTCTGAAGTACCTTATGTAGTAGTTAATTCGAGAACAGGTTATTTTCATGGGTAGTTATGGTGTTTATATTGACTTGAGATAGTAAATGAAATAAAAAGTAACTAAATAAAAATAAAATTAAAAAATGAAAAGTAAAAAGTAAAAAGTAAAAAATAAAAATTAAATAACAAAATAACAATAATTATATATAAATAAATAAAATCTTTTATTTCGCCCAACTAGGCAGGATAGGAGATTTTTTCGCATTTATCTAACTACAACGAATTTTTGAATGATGGGGTAAAATTATATTGGAAAAGTAGTATGATACATATAAAAAATAAATAAAATTATAATCTTGACGATATCACTAATTAGTGATATATTGTAAACATGAAGAATGAAAATTATAAATACAACGAAAATGATACAACGAATTTAAAGTTAGTAATCGGTTTATACAGAAGTTGTGCAAATCTAAATAAACAGACACAAAAAATCTTAAATGAAAATAAGTTGACGATAGCCCAGTTCGGTGTATTGGAGGCACTGTACCATTTGGGGGATTTAAAAATCAACGATATCATTGAGAAGACATTATCGACGAGTGGTAATATTACAGTAGTAATTAAGAATCTTGAAAGAGATCAAATGATAGAACGCTACCGTGCACCCAATGATTCAAGAGTGTGTATGATACGACTAACCAATATAGGAGAAAATTTAATTAATAATATTTTTCCAAAGCATTTGCTTCAACTAGATAATACATTAAATAATCTTGATTTTGACGAAAAGAAGGAACTATTTAAACTATTAAAGAAACTAAATGGCATAGGCTGACAAAAGAAAGGGAAATATAAATGAGCGAATTATTAAACGTAGTTAGAGAAAGAAGATCAGCTAACAAATTCATAGAAAATATAGAAATTCCAAAAAAAACCTTTGAGGATATCTTTAGTGAACTAACCTCAGCACCTTCCGCTTTCAATCTACAACATGCTAATTATTATGTTGTACAGAAGAATGATGTAAAAGAAGAAATATATAAAGCAGCTTTCAATCAATATAAAGTCAAAACCTCATCAGCAACCATCATTGTTACTGGAGATAAAAAAGCTTATCAAAATGCAACTAATATCTATGAAGGATCATTAATGATTGGGATATTAGATGAGTTAGAATTTAATAATACGATTAAGATGATAAATGATCTCTATGAGGGCTGGGGGGAAACCTTCCAGTATGACGAAGCAGTTCGGAATGCATCGCTATCAGCCATGTTATTTATGCTGTTAGCTAAGGATAATGGATGGGATACCTGCCCGATGATTTATTTTGATAAAGAAAAGGTAAGTGAAATATTGAATATACCGGATAACGAAACACCAGTGTTGATGATTACGATGGGTAAAATTGATCCTACTAGTTATAAAGTAAGAGGAGCTAGAAAAGATCCAGGAGAATTTGTTAAATATTTTTA